>JBCCNB010000004.1:0-140295 GCA_039026055.1 Pseudomonadota bacterium
CGGATTGGTTGGAAGCCTGTGCGCGGCTGGCGAAGCTTGCCCGACCAGAGCATCTTGTCCTCAGCGGACATAAACGTGTCTTCTCCGGCCTGCCCATCCGCATGCGGCAACTGATTGAAAATCACCACGGCGCGCTTGACCGTCTGCGCGCGCATCTCAGTGAGCCGCGCACGGCTGCTGAATGTTTCCCCCCGCTCTTCAAACGGAAAATTGATGGTGGGGTTTACGGTTTGGCCCTTGTGGAGTCGGTTGCGCATCTCAATCATCTGCTCCACCTTGGCGAGGTCACGCGGACCAAACGAGAAGATGGCGCGTGGCTGTGGCAAATGGGAGGGTGAGCCATGGACGATAAGATAAATACATCTGCCGAGGCATTGGAAAATGCGGCCATGCCCCGGTGCCATGAGGTGCATGCCGATGAAGAAAACCAACAGGACGGTCGCAATGTGACAGACGGGGTGGAGCTTGCCCCCGTGGAGGAGAAGAGCGAAGCACGCTGGGCCTACGAGCGTCTGATCCTTTACATCCAGAACTTTGAGAAGTTGCTCGACAATGAACATGAGGTTGCGATGGGTTTCGCAGGCGACAGTTCCGGTGTCATCCGCATTGAAGGGATGGGGTATTTCGATCCTGATCTTGTCACATTTTATGGATCGGATGGTGCTGGCGCGAAAACCCAGCTGATCCAGCATGTCAGCCAATTGTCCGTCATGCTGCGCGCGTTGCCGAAGACGACCCAGGGCGAGGAGCCTAATCGCATCGGGTTTCGCCTGGCGCGGGATTTGACTCCGAACGCCTGAAACTCCGCGACATTTAGGGGCAATTCAAGAATCTAGGCGTGACAGCATTCGCCAGATGACGTAGCCATTTTGTCAGCGAGACACCCTAGGAGGTCCAGCATGGCTGAACATGAGCATGGCAAGATGAAAATCGACGTGCAGGAAAAGACGTTTGAGAACTTCTTGAAGTTTTCCGGCTACGTTGCGGCTGTTTCCATTTTGCTTTTGATCTTCATAGCCATCGTAAACGGCTGACGCCTAGACACCGTTAGCTGATTTTCGCCGCTCTTGCGCTTCGCAGGCGGACGTTTCACGTTGTTTGATGACTTGTCGGGCGTTCCACGCTACTGTGCCCACAGCAACGCCGAAAAGAGCGTGATGAGGCATCAGGATGGCACTTTCCAAGGACCTGTCTGCGAAATGGACGCAGACAATGAACCGGATTGCGGCAAAACGTGCGGCTTTGGGCCGTCCGTCCACCGCATTCATGGCACAACCCGAACCCCGAACGATTGGCAGTTTCGCCCGCGGTAAGCAGCTGAGCGCGGGAAACTTCCTGTTTGCTGGGCACCTTCTGCAGCGCCCCGATACCTCCATGTGGGATCTTGCTACACCGGATCATGCCTTTGCGGAGGCGTTGCATGGATTCGGATGGCTGGATGATATCGTGGCTGCGGGCGATGCCCCGGCCCGGGCCGCCGCGCAGGATTGGCTTTGGGCCTGGATCGAAAGGTTTGGCGCGGGGCAGGGCCCGGGATGGACACCTGATCTGGCTGGTCGGCGGCTTATCCGTTGGATATCCCACGCCCTTTTCTTGCTAAGCGGGCTGGAATCGACGCAATCCCACGCGTTTCATCGTTCGCTTGCCATGCAAACGCTCTTTTTGGCGCGACGTTGGAAAGCATCAGCACCCGGTCTGCCACGGTTTGAGGCGCTGACCGGGTTGATTTACGCCAGCACTTCTCTTGAAGGGATGGAGCGGTTTTTCGAACCAGCCGTGGCTGGGCTTGATCACGAATGTCGCGAACAGATCGATGAACAGGGCGGATTGACCACGCGCAACCCCGAAGAGCTGTTGGAGGTCTTCACACTGCTCACTTGGGCTTCGGTGGTGATCGGACAGACCCAGCATCAAGTAAGTGACGCCCATTGGCATGCGATCAAACGCATCGCGCCGACGCTGCGCACCTTGCGTCATTCCGATGGTGGCTTGGCCCGCTTTCATGGTGGTGGTCGTGGGCTTGAAGGCCGTTTAGATCACGCGCTGGCCAATAGCGGTGTGAAGACGCGTAAACCCGATGGGCTGTCCATGGGCTTTGCACGGCTCAGCGCTGGACGTACCTCAGTCATCGTCGATGCCGCGCCGCCCCCTGCGCGGCGGGCGTCGGGGGATGCGCATGCCTCGACCCTGGCGTTTGAGATGACGTCGGGCCGGCGTCCGATCATCGTGAATTGTGGGTCTGGGGCGAATTTCGGGTTGGAATGGCGACGCGCCGGTCGGTCAACGCCCTCCCATTCGACGCTGACGCTGAATGATCAATCGAGCGCGCATTTGGATGATGATGGAAATAATCACGAGATGCTTGTGGGCGGCCCTGCCAATGTTCCTATGGAAGTCAGCCAGGCCCCGGATGGGCATCGGCTGAATGTGGGGCATGACGGATATGTGGCTGATTACGGCCTCACCCATGTGCGGCAGTTGGAACTTAGCCTCGATGGCCGGGGTTTAGTGGGTGAGGATATGCTTTTGGCCATGTCGGGCGTCGATAAAGAACGCTTTGATGCGCGTCTGGATCAAACGGCGTTGGAAGGCTTGCCTTTTGATATTCGCTTCCATCTGCACCCGGATGTGGATGTTTCCATCGATATGGGCGGCAACGCCGTATCACTCGCGTTGATGAGCGGAGAAGTCTGGCTGCTTCGCGCAGAAGGGGCGGAGATCACGGTGGAACCCAGCGTGTATCTAGAGAAAACACGCCTCAAACCGCGCGCTTCCAAGCAGGTTGTGCTGGCCAGTCGGGCGCAGTCCTATGCGACGACGCTGCGGTGGTCGATGTCGAAGCCAGAGGATGCGCCAGTCGGAATCCGGGATCTGGCACAAACCGGGCTCGATCCCGTCGAATACTGAGCACCTTCGCGACACAAACCTACGTGCAATCCCGGTTCAGGTATGTTTGAAGGCGGGCAACCAACCGAAAGGACGTTTGCCGCCATGTCGCATCCTGATTTAGCCCCGCTGAACCGTGCCCTGCTGTCTGTGTCTGACAAGACTGGATTGGTCGAATTGGGTCAGGCTTTGGCCGCGCGGGGGGTGGAGCTTTTGTCGACCGGTGGCAGTGCCAAGACACTGCGGGATGCGGGGCTGGCCGTGCGCGATGTGGCGGATGTGACGGGCTTTCCTGAGATGATGGACGGGCGTGTGAAAACGCTGCACCCGATGGTCCATGGCGGGCTTTTGGCCTTGCGCGACAATGCCGATCACAAAGCGGCTATGGACACGCATAGGATCGGGCCCATCGACCTGCTTGTCGTCAACCTTTATCCGTTTGAGGAGACGGTTGCCAAAGGTGCCGATTATGACACCTGCATTGAAAACATCGACATTGGCGGCCCTGCGATGATCCGGGCGGCGGCTAAAAATCATGCCTTTGTGAATGTGGTTGTGGACGTCGAGGATTATGAACGGTTGTTGGCCGAACTCGACGCCAATGACGGGCAAACGACGCTTGGCTTCCGTCAGAACCTGGCCCAGATCGCCTATGCCCGTACGGGGGCCTATGACGCAGCGGTGTCGACGTGGATGGCCGGTGCGCTTGGGGAGGAAACGCCCCGCCGTCGCGCGATGGCTGGGCATTTGGCGCAAAGCTTGCGGTATGGTGAGAACCCCCATCAGGCCGCCGCCTTCTACACCGATGGCAGTGCTCGGCCCGGCGTGGCCACGGCGGCGCAGCATCAGGGCAAGGAACTGAGCTACAACAACATTAACGACACTGATGCGGCGTTTGAATTGGTCAGTGAGTTCGCGCCCGATGATGGCCCGGCCTGCGCCATCATCAAACATGCCAACCCTTGTGGCGTGGCACAGGGGACGACCCTGCAAGAGGCATACACGCGCGCCTTTGACTGTGACCGTACGTCTGCATTTGGGGGGATCATCGCGCTCAACCAGCCGCTGGATGGGCCGACGGCGGAAGAGATTTCGAAGATTTTCACGGAAGTGGTCATCGCGCCCGGCGCCGATGATAACGCTAAGGCGGTGTTTGCCGCGAAGAAGAATCTGCGCTTGCTGACCACGGAAGGCCTTGCTGATCCTGCAGAGGCCGGGCGCATGATCAAGCAAGTGTCTGGCGGGTATCTGGTACAGGACAAGGACAATGGGCGACTAGATAATGGCGCCTTGCAGGTTGTCACCAAACGCGCGCCGACTGATCAGGAAATGGCCGATATGCTATTCGCCTGGCGGGTTGCCAAGCACGTGAAATCGAATGCTATCGTCTATGTCAAAGACGGTGCCACTGTGGGTGTCGGTGCGGGTCAGATGAGCCGCGTGGACAGTTGCCGGATCGCCGCGCGCAAGGCCGAGGACATGGCCGAGACGCTTGGCCTGGGCGCGCCTTTGACGCAAGGCAGCGTGGTCGCCTCTGACGCGTTTTTCCCCTTCGCAGATGGGTTGCTTACCGCCGCAGAGGCGGGTGCAAAGGCCGTCATACAACCGGGCGGATCCATGCGCGATGATGAGGTGATTAAAGCCGCTGATGAGGCGGGCCTCGCCATGGTCTTGACCGGCATGCGCCATTTCCGGCACTAACGCAGGCAAAACAAGAGGCAGAGCATGCGGATCATCTTCTGGACCGGGCTAGCGGTTTTCCTGCTGGATCAGATCAGCAAGTACTATGTCGTGCATATGCTGAACCTCGATCGGGTTCTGTCGATCGATGTTTTCCCGCCTTACCTCAACCTGCGGATGGCGTGGAATTACGGTATAAATTTCGGACTGTTTTCTGGAGATAACCCCGCCACGCGGTGGATTCTGATCGCGCTTGCCATCGCCATTTCTGTCGGTGTCCTGTTCTGGATGCGCCGGGAAGAGGGCGGGCGTTGGCAATTTATTGCCGCTGGGCTGCTGATCGGCGGGGCGCTGGGAAATGTGATTGACCGGGTGCTCTATGGCGCTGTGGCGGACTTTTTGAACATGTCTTGCTGTGGATTCACCAATCCATTCTCGTTCAATGTCGCCGATATCTCCATTTTTCTGGGCGCGCTTGGCCTGATCATTTTTACCGACGACAAAAAGCCCGCGTGACCTTTCTGCCGGGATGGATTAAAACCACGGCGTTGTCTGTGGGAGATTTGAGATGCGCGTGTCGCGTTTGATCATCTTGATGGGTTTGATTTTCGCCGTCGCGGCCTGTTCGCGCGGGGATCGGGATATCACGTTGACTAGACTGAAGAGCCCCAATGATGGACCGGACGAATTTTTGATCGCCCCGGGTTTGCCGTTGCAGGAACCCACCAGTTATTCGGAACTTCCCGCACCAACGCCTGGTCAGGCAAATCTAACGGATCAGGACCCGCGCGCTGACAGCATTGCAGCGCTTGGCGGCAATCCGAACGCGCGCAACGCCGGGATCGCAGCCTCGGATGGTGGGCTAGTGAACCACGCCAATCGCTATGGCACAGACGGCAATATCCGCACGACCCTGCGGGCGGAAGATGAAAACATCCGCCGCAACTATGGTCGCCGGAACATTCTTCGTATCGGGCCGAGGGATGATTACACCGCCGCCTACAAGCGGCAATGGCTCGATGCCGCATCGGAGCAGGATCGTCTGCGCCGGTCCGGTATCATCACGCCCAGTGCGCCGCCTGACGCCGAATAAACAACTGCGACATCACAAGCAGGTCAGCCTTCTTGAATTGAGACTGCCGCGTCGTATCTCTTCACCCATGTTCAAATAGATGGGAGCGACGCCCCAATGCGTAATTTTCTGGCCACGCTGGCCATCACGGCCGGGTTGGCAGCACCAGCCAGTGCAGATGACCAAGTGACGTCGTTCACGCTCGACAACGGAATGGACGTTGTCGTGATTGAGGACAACCGCGCCCCTGCGGTTGTGCACATGGTGTGGTATCGCGCCGGGTCCGCGGATGAAGAAGCGGGCGTATCGGGCATTGCGCACTTTCTAGAGCATCTGATGTTCAAGCAGACAGAAAACCTGTCCAGCGGTGAATTTTCGCAAACCGTGGCCAAAAATGGCGGCAGCGATAATGCTTTCACCAGCTACGATTACACCGCCTACTTTCAGCGCGTCGCGGCGGACCGACTGCCCTTGATGATGCAGATGGAAGCCGACCGGATGGTCAATCTGGTGCTTGACGAAAATGAGGTCACGACAGAGCGCGACGTGGTCATCGAAGAACGCAACCAGCGCACTGAGAATGACCCCGGTAGTCTCTTTTTCGAACAAATGTCTGCCACGCAGTTCATGAACCATCGTTATGGTGTGCCAATCATCGGCTGGATGCATGAGATCGTGGATCTGGATTTAGAAGATGCGCAGGCCTTTTATGATGCTCATTATGCCCCCAATAATGCCGTGCTGGTGGTGGCAGGTGACGTGACCCCCGAAGACGTGCGCGCCTTAGCCGAAGAGCATTACGGTGTGATCCCCGCTAACCCTGCGATTGAAAAGCGTGATCGCCCCTATGAGCCGCCCAAACTGGCCGAACGCCGCATCATTATGGAAGACCCGCGCGTGGGTCAGCCCTATGTGGCGCGTTCTTACATTGCCCCGGAACGCGACAGTGGTGCTCAGGAAAAAGCGGCAGCCCTGACCATGCTGGCAGAAATTCTGGGTGGCGGGCCCACGGCGCTGATGGATGAGGCGCTGCAGTTTGAAACGCAAACGGCCGTCTTCAGCCGCGCTTACTATCGCGGCGGGTCGCTCGATGACACCTCTTTTGACATCTACGTCGCCCCCGCCCCCGGTGTGACGCTGGAAGAGGCCGAGGCCGCGATGAATGCAGTGATTGCCGATTTCATGGCCAATGGCGTGCCCGAAGGTGTGCTCGACCGGATCAAAAAGCAGGTCCGCGCGAGTGAAATTTATTCCCGCGATTCCGTCAGTGGCTTGGCGAACAAATACGGTCGCGCGCTGACCACAAGCCTGACCGTTGAAGATGTGCAAGCCTGGCCTGATGTTCTGCAGGCCGTTACCGAAGAAGATGTGATGGCGGCTGCCCAAGAGGTCTTTGACCTTAGGCGTTCCGTCACCGGTTATCTCAAATCCCCGGAGGTCACCCAATGAGCCGCCCTTACTTTCTTGCCCCGATTGTCGGGCTGGTCCTGATCTTTGTCGCCACGCTGGCCTCTGCCGAAGTGGATATCAAAGAGGTTGAATCACCGGATGGCCACACCGCCTGGCTGGTGGAAAACCACAGCATTCCTTTCGTCGCTTTGGAACTGCGGTTTCGCGGTGGCACCTCGTTGGATGCGGAAGGGAAGCGCGGTGCGGTCAATCTGATGGCCGGACTTTTGGAAGAGGGCAGCGGCGATCTGGACGCGCGCGCCTTTCAGCTGGCTTTGGAAGAGGAAGCCGCCTCCTTTTCGTACGACGTGTCCGACGACAGTGTGTCTGTCTCCGCCCGGTTCCTGACCGAAACAATGGACAGCGTTTTGCCCTTGTTGAAATCTAGCATCACCAACCCGCGGTTCGATGAGGCCGCGATTGAACGTGTGCGTGCGCAGGTTCTGTCCGGGATCAAAAGCGATGAAACCGATCCCGAAGCGATCGCCGGCCGCAACTTTGCGCAGCTTATCTATGGCGATCATCCCTACGGCAGTGTGGAGCAGGGCACGATCGAAAGCGTGACGGCCCTGACCCGCGATGATCTGATCGCGGCACACCAAGCCACGATGGCGCAGGATCGCGTATTCATCAGCGCGGTGGGTGACATCACAGAAGACCAACTGACCGCACTTTTGGACGAGTTGTTGAGCGACCTGCCGGAAAATGGCGCGCCTCTGCCCGGTGATGCCGATCTGAATTTGCCAGGTGGGGTGCAAGTGGTGAATTTCGAAACCCCGCAATCCACAGCCATTTTCGCGCAACCCGGCATTCCGCGCGATCATCCCGATTACTTCCCCGTTTTCGTACTGAACCACATCGTTGGCGGGGGCGGGTTTGAGAGCTATCTGATGGATGAAGTGCGCGCCAAGCGCGGTTTGACCTATGGGGTTTATTCTTACCTCGTGGACAAGGATGGATCTGATCTGTGGATGGGGTCCGTGGCCTCGGCAAATGATCGCGTCGCGGAAGCGATCACGGTCATCCGTGAGATTTGGCAAGACATCAGTGAAGGGGCCCTGACGCAGGAACAGCTAGATGATGCGAAAACCTATCTTACCGGTGCCTACCCACTGAGGTTCGATTCAAACCGTCGGATCGCGAACATCACGGCGTCCATGCAGTTCGGTGGATTCGAAATCGACTATATCGCCACACGCAATGATCGGGTGAATGCCGTGACACTGGAAGACTTGAACCGCGTTGCCAAGGAATGGATGAACCCGGACAATTTGACATTTGTCGTTGTGGGCCAGCCCGAGGACCTGAATTCGACGATCAACTGATAGGTCAGGCGAAAATTCGGTAGTAGAGCCAGTCCGGCAAAAGCCTCGATAGGCGAAAGAGCCAGGAAAAGGCGCGGGGGAAGTGCGATTGAAACTTCCCCGGCGTTTTCATCAACGAAACCATGTGCGTTGCGGCTTCTTCCGAAGTCATCAGAAAGGGCATGTTGAAATTGTTCTTGTCCGTAAGCCGCGTCTTGATGAAGCCGGGGTTGGCCAACTGCACATCAACGCCTGTGCGCCAAAGATCGGCGCGAAGGCTTTCGGCCAAAGACATGACGCCTGCCTTGGACGCACCGTACCCGATGGCACCCGGCAGCCCACGGAAACCGGACAATGATCCGGTGATCACGATATGGCCGGCATCCTTGGCGACCATCTTGGGCACCACATGGCCCAGCACGCGAAAGGCACCCGTGAAGTTTACGTCTGCCATGGCCACGCCCTGATCCAAATCCCATTCGGTAGCAGGCATGGGCCAATAGATGCCGGCCAGAAATACGCACCCATACACATCGCCCGCCGCCTCGGCAGCTTTTGCGACGCTTGCATCATCGGCGATGTCCATCGGCACCACATGGGCCTCGCCCGGCACGGCCTCGGCCACGGCGTCTAGCCGTTCCTTGTTTCTTGCAGACAGGACCAGATCAGCCCCAAGCGCGCTGAGTTGCTGTGCGAGCGCTTCGCCCAACCCCTCACTCGCACCGACCAGCCAATAGGTCTTGCCTGCAAAGTGGCTCATGCGGCCTCGGCTTTGCGCATTGTCGCGACCAGTTCCGCCACCTTGATCCCGAATTTACGGAATTGACTGCGGTTCACAATGGTCGTGCCGCAGGGCGTTAGATACATCCAGTCGGTCACATTCAGCACATGGCCACCGGCTTCTTCTGGCAGTCGGATGTTATAGGTGAGTTTCAGGGCCGAGCCCTTCTGCTGGCCCACACCCTGACCTACCAGATCATCGGCGTCTGCTTTGACGGAACCATCATTGCCTAGCTCCAACCGCCATTCGCGATCCTGGGTGTTGCCGCTGTCATAGCGGAAGTGTTCCGTCATCACACCTTTGTTGCCATCCCAGGACGCCATGAAATCTGCGTCAAAGCGTGACGTCACACGGCCAAGCGGGCCATAAATCACGCCTTCGCATTTGATAGGGCCATTTAGGTGCTGGCGCAGATCCATGACCGGTTGACCGGTCTCATAATGCTCTGCGCGTTGGGACATGAAGCCCACATATCGCTGCGCTCCGATCACGCCTGTTACCGCGACCACAAGCCCTAGGAAAAACCATAGTAAAGAAGTCATCCCGTATTACTCCTTATCCTCAAGATTGATGGAAACCAGCAATGCAATTGCCAGCAATTTCAGCACGCAAGGCAGCGCACCATAAAGCAGGCTGAGCAATCGGAGCGCGTCTTCCGAATTTGCTTCACCCGCTTGAAACCCGCCGGATTCCAGCAGCGGCAACAAAGTCACCGCAGCCAGAGCCAGCGTGAATTTCGATACAAAGGACCAAAGCCCAAACCCCTCGGACGCGCCGGGGGAAACCGCTTCCATGCGCCGCGCAAAGAGTGCGGGCAGAAGCGTCATGTCAGCGCCAAGCGCGGCACCTGATGCCACGCAGATAACACCAAAGGCCCAAGTGTCACCGGCGCCCAGTGTCACCGCGAACCCGAATGCCGCGATGGCCAAAACCATAGCAATCAAAAGCACGCGGCGTTCCCCCACACGCTCTGCGAGACGCGACCAGAAGGGAGCGGCGAGCGCGGCGGACAGGAAAAAGAGCAGCAGAAACGGCCCTTCCCAACCCGGCGCATCCAGTTTGCTTTCGACAAAGAATAGGAACAGCGTCGAACTGACCGCAACGGGCGCTGCGTTGACCAGGGCCACCATCAGAAGGCGCCGCGCCACCGGGTCAGACAGCACACCTGCAAAACCGCCGCTTGCCTGCACCTCAGAGCCCACCCATTCGCGACGCATCGCCCAAAGCGCCACGACCGTTAACAATCCGAAAGCAAAGGCAAACCCGCCATAGCCTCCGATGGCAATCGGCGCGACCGAGGCCGCACAAATGCCCAAAAGGGCACCTGTTTCGCGCCAGCGGGCCAGTTTGATATGGCCCTGCCCCTCAAGCCGCCCGGCAGATGATACGCCTTCTGCGTAAAAGCAGATGGTCAAGTAGGAAAAGGATGAAAACACCAGCGTCAGCATCACCGCAAACCACAAAAGCGGCGCAGTTGCCGGTGTTACAGAAAACAGCCCCAGCATCGCCGCGGCCATCGTCACAGCCGCAATCGCCACGGATAAGCCACGCTTGGCGCGCCAGACGGAGGCTAGCTTGCCCAGCAATGGATCCTGTACGAAATCCAGCATCCGCAGCGCGAAAAGCACCGTGCCCAAGGCCGCCAGAGACACGCCATATTCATCCACGTAAAACTTCGGCGCGTGGATATAGAGCGGCAACCCCGCCGCCGCGATCATGGCGGCGAAGAGGGCGAAAGCTGGCAAAGTCGGCGTGCGGGCTGGCGCGTGGGTCATCGGCTGACCTCTTGCACAGGCGGCTCCGGCCTGCTCCTGAACCGCGCGCCCTTGAACCAAAGCTTCAGCGCTTGCCAATGGATCAGTGCCAGCACTCGGCGCGATCCGAACGGCCGGCGGAAGCAGGCGCGTACCAGCCCGGCGGTCGTCAGCGGTTTGCGGTTGCCCACAAGCGTTGCAATCAGACCGCCATTGCCGCCCGTGAAATCAATCCAAATCCCGATCCGATCAGGGCGCAGATCAAAGCGAAATTCATATCCTCCCTCAATCTTCTGGAAGGGAGAGACGTGGAAAATCTTCTTAGCCGTCATACGGTCTTTCGGCCCGATGGGTTGACGGTCTTCGCGGTAGCACAAATAGGAATGCCGATCGCCGTAGGTGTTCGTCACCTCGGAAATCACCACCGGCACCTGTCCGTCCTCGTCGCGGCAAATCCAGAATGCGACAGGGTTGAAGACGTGGCCCATAACACGCGGCTGGGCCAAAAGTTCAATCCGTGTGGGCGCATCAAACCCGTGCGCCTCCAGAACTTCGCGCACCCAGACCGCCCCCCGGCCCTGCTTTGGCGGCCCGCCATGATCACTATCCCAAAGCGAGGCCAACCCCGCCCTGTTGCGGCCAAATAGAAACGGTGTTTCCACCGATTCTTCGGCATCCAGCATCAGGTAGTCGATGGAATAGCGAAACGCATTGTCCACCGCGCCCTTGCGCCCATGCCATGTATGGCCTGCGATATGATCTATGGTCTTCATGCCTATTCGGCCGCCACAGCGACCGCATCACCGGCCAGAATGGCCTCGGCCACCTCCAGCCCGCTGCTGAGCCCATCCTCATGGAAACCGTCCTTCATCCATGCCCCGCAGAACCACGTATTCCGCGCACCGTTCATCGCGCGAATGTCTTTCTGTGCAGCAAGGGCCGCCAGATCGTAGACTGGATGACGCAGAGTGACCTGGTCATAAATCAGCTCCTCCCGGATCTTCCGGTTGGAATTCAGCGTCACGAAATGCGGATCATCCTTCGGTATCGGCTGAAGGCTGTTCATCCAATAGGTCAGGTCAATCTGACCGTCCCGCTGCGCTGGCGTTTCACAGTAATTCCATGACGACCAAACCGCCTCTCGGTTTGGCATAACAGACCGGTCGCAATGCAGCACGACTTCATTGGGTTGATATGACACATCGCCCAACAGGCGCGTCTCTTCTTTAGAGGGATCAAAGAGCAAACGCAGGCTGTCATCGGAATGGGTCGCAAACACCACATCGTCAAAGCCCGTCCAGTCAAGGCCACGCACTTTGACCTGCGCCCCCAGCGCCTCACGCTTGACCGCCTCCACGGGGCAACCAAGACGCATCTTCACGCCCGCTTTGCGCAGCGCTATCGCCATCTTGTCTACATAGGTGACAGAACCACCAACCACGGTGTACCACTGATGCTGACCGTCATATGACAGAAGGCCGTGATTGTTCAAAAACCGCACCATGGCATGGGCCGGAAACTCTGCCACCTGGCGCGTCGGTGTGGACCATATCGCACCGGTCAGTGGCAGCAGGTAGTATTCACGAAACCACCGACCCATGCCCATCTTGTCGAGGAACTCTCCAATCGTCAGGTCCGGATGATCTGCCACCGTCTTCAATGCGTTGGCATTGAACCGGAAAATATCGCGTAGCATCATCAGATGGCGGGGATTGAATGCATTCTTCTTTTGCGCAAAAAACGCGCCCGCCCCCTGCAAGCCGTACTCCAACGTCCCTCTTCGAAGCGACGCCCCAAAGGTCATCGAACTTTTGGTGACAGGCACGTCCAGTTCTTCAAACACGCGGGCGAGGTTAGGGTAGTTGGCATAGTTGAACACGATGAAACCGGTATCTACCGGCTGATCCCCGTTCTTGCCAGCAATGATCGTGCGGGCGTGGCCACCCAATCGCGGCTTAGCTTCAAACAACGTGACATCATGCGAGGGGGCAAGCGTATAGGCCGCGCCGAGTCCCGTAATGCCTGATCCAATGATCGCGATCTTTTTGCGCCCGGAAGAGGCATTTTCGAATGGCATGTCTTTGGTTTCCGATCTTGTATTTACTGGCGCTTATACGGATGGCAGCAAGGATCGGATGATAAAGAAAAAAAATGGTTCACAGGTGATCCAAAGTGATCGGAGCACCGTACTACGTCCATGTACAGCGAGACCGCATCGCTTGTCGCAACGACAGAGTCGCCACCCAATCAGGGGCGTGCTACGCGTGACTCGAAGAACGGCAGACAGGCGGGATTGGCTGAGGTGACGGTTGAAACGGGAACACCGAACCCGAACGACGAGGGGTTGCGATGGGCAAATTGCATTGTCCGTATTCGTGACCACCAAGATCGTAAGGCATTCGCGGATCTCTTTCAACATTTCGCCCCACGCGTGAAATCGTTTCTCATGCGGTCGGGAGCCGACATCACCTTGGCTGAAGAATGTGCGCAGGAGGTGATGGCCACGGTTTGGCAAAAGGCGCACCTATTTGATCCATCGCGCGCCAGCGCGGCCACATGGATCTTTACGATTGCGCGGAACCGCAAGATTGACGCGTTCCGCAAGATGAGACGACCTGAGCCCGAGGATCTTCCCTGGGGCGCGCAAGAAGAACCAGACCAGGAAGACACCCTGGCGCTGCAACAGGAAACAGAAGCTTTGGGAGAGGCGCTTGCGTCGCTCCCGGAAAAACAGAGAGAGTTGATCGAGAAGGCCTACTTTGGCGACTTATCGCATAGCGAAATTGCCGCAGAAACGGGATTACCGCTAGGCACGATCAAATCAAGGATTAGATTGGCGCTGGACCGTTTGCGCCACCAACTGAAGTGATGACACTAGAGTGACGATGATGAAGCAAGATAATATCCAGCACCATCTGACCGACGCCCTGCTTATGGCGTATTCTGCAGGCTCGCTTCCGGAAGCTTACAGTCTCGCTGTGGCCGCTCATATATCGATGAGCGATGAAAGTCGTGCTCGAATGCACGCCTATGACGCAGTGGGTGGGACCCTCGTGGAAGGAAGTGACGCCGCAGAGATGTCGTCGGACAGCTTGGATGCCACATTTGCGTTGATCGATGGCGCCAAGCCTGTGACCGAAAAGAAGCGTGCGACGGGCGTGTTGCCCGCCCCCGTACAAGGTTACGTGGGCGGCGATCTGGAGGCTGTGAAGTGGCGTCCGGTCGGGATGGGTGTCAAACAGGCGATCCTGCCGATTGAAGGCAATGCCAATGCGCGGCTCCTCTACATCCCTGCGGGTGGTGCGATGCCGGATCATGGGCACCGCGGCATGGAGATGACGGTGGTGTTTCAAGGAGCCTACAGCGACGGTCACAACCGCTTCGGGCCGGGCGACATTGAGGTGGCAGATGAAGATCATCACCACACGCCTGTGGCCGATATTGGTGAGGATTGCATCTGTTTGACGGTGACTGACGCGCCTCTCAAATTCGACCGTTGGCTGCCGCGCGTGATGCAGCGGTTCTTCCGCATTTGATTCACCGGCGGCGCTGTACTTCGAGACAGATTAGCCCAGCAAAATAAAGCCCTGTTGAACCTGGCACCGCTTCCGAATAGAAGGCGCGAAAGCAACTTTCGGAGACGGTTATGGGTTTTAAAATGGGCATTGTGGGCTTGCCAAATGTGGGTAAGTCGACCCTCTTTAACGCGCTGACCAAAACCGCCGCGGCGCAGGCCGCGAACTTTCCATTTTGCACCATTGAGCCCAATGTGGGTGAGGTGGCTGTGCCGGATGACCGGCTCGACAAATTGGCGGAGCTTGCCAAGTCGAAACAGGTGATCCCGACGCGCATGACCTTCGTCGATATTGCGGGCCTCGTGAAGGGGGCGAGCAAGGGCGAAGGGCTGGGCAATCAGTTCCTGGCCAACATCCGTGAAGTGGACGCGATCGCCCATGTGCTGCGGTGTTTTGAAGACGGGGACGTGACCCATGTGGAGGGGCGCGTGAACCCTGTTGAGGATGCCGATGTGATTGAGACAGAACTGATGCTCGCCGATCTTGAGAGCATCGAAAAGCGTCGGGCGGGGCTGGTGCGTAAGCTGAAGGGCAATGACAAGGAAGCGGTGCAGCAGGACGCGCTTCTGGCGGCGGCGGAGGCGATGCTGGAAGAAGGCAAACCCGCGCGGATGGTGGAGGTCTCAGCCGAGGACGCGCGCGCGTGGAAAAACCTGCAACTGCTGACGACCAAACCGATTTTGTTCGTGTGCAACGTGGATGAGGGCAGTGCTTCGACCGGCAATGACCACTCCGCAGCCGTTCAGAAAATGGCCGATGAGCAGGGGGGTGCAAGTGTCGTCATCTCGGCCCAGATCGAGGAAGAGATCAGCCAGTTGGAGCCCGACGAAGCCACCATGTTCTTTGAGGAAATGGGGCTGGAGGAGGCGGGGCTCGACCGGTTGATCCGCGCGGGCTATGACCTGCTGCATTTGCAGACTTACTTTACTGCGGGGCCAAAGGAAGCCCGCGCCTGGACCATCCGTCAGGGGACGCTCGCGCCCCAGGCGGCGGGGGTGATTCATGGGGATTTTGAGAAAGGTTTCATCCGAGCCGAGACCATCGCCTATGACGATTACGTCACGCTGGGCGGGGAGCAGGCGGCGAAGGAAGCGGGTAAAATGCGGGCCGAAGGAAAGACATACCTGGTCAAAGACGGCGACGTGCTGCACTTCCTGTTCAACACCTGATCCGGGATGGTTAACGAGGTCTGAAGGACGAGTGCGTCTGACGTCGCGAATCGACGCGAAAACCTCAGGTTAACAGGGATTTCGGGGCCAAAACCCATGTCGGTATCACGTCGGTATTGCGTCGGTATCCTGTCGGTGTGGTGACGCCTGACCCCCCGACTTAACGGACCGAACGGTTTAACGGATCACAAACACCGATTGCATGGCATGACGCGCCACGCGGGCGGCGTTGGGGCCGATCAGGTAATCCTTCAAAGCCGGGCTATGGGCGCCGACGAAGATGCCGTCGATATCCAGCTCGGCCGCGGTCTTGATGATCTGGTCATAGACTGTGCCGCGCACCACATGGACCTCACTTTTGATGCTGGCGGGGATGTGGACCGTGGCCCAATCCTGCAGGGCCTTTTCCGTCGCCGCCTGCACCTCTGACGCGTGGTCCGTGGACAGTGCGGCGCTGACGATGGACATGCCATCATCGGGAACAACGTTGAGGATATGCAGCATGGCGGCTTCATGTTGGGCCATCGCGATAGCGGCCTCGGTGCAGCGTGTTGCGCCGTCTGGATCGTTGATATCGACCGCGAGGAGGAGTGTTTTGAACATGTCTTTGTTCCTTAGAATGCGGGCTGCGTGGCGCGGCGGCTTTGGAGCAGGACGATGCCCATCAGCAGGATCAGCGCCGGAATGAAGAAAAGCTCTTTGGGCATACGCTCATTTTCGATCTGCACGGCTGTGATCTGAACCGGGCTGTCACCGTAGAAGTCGTATTCATTGCCTAAGGACTCGAAGAAGGGCGTGCCGGGGAAGGGTTCATCCATCGCCAGCAGATCGCCATCGGGGAAGACGGTAAGGCCTTGGGCATCCAGCGCGCCTTCCGCATCGCCCGCGATCGCAGGCAGGGTGATGGTGGTGGGCCGCGTGTTTCCGGTGTCAAAGTCAGGCCCGTCGACCACCACGCGCAGTTCTTGCCCGTCTTGCGCACTGGCCATCAGTTCAATCGCGGCGGGGCCGGACGCGGTGGTGTATTTGTCGCTGACTTGATCGAGGAAGAAATCCGGCCTGAAGAGCATGAAGGCGACAAAGAGCAGCACGACCGTTTCCCATTTTCGGCATTTGGCGATGAAATAGCCTTGGGTGGCGGCGGCGAATAAGAGCATCGCGATGAGGGATATGAAGAAGACCAGGATCGCCTTGGCAAAGCCCACATCAATCAGCAGCAGATCGGTGTTGAAGATGAAGAGGAAGGGCAGAAGCGCGGTGCGGATGTCATAGGCAAAACCCTGAACGCCGGTCTTGATTGGATCGCCGCGTGATATGGCCGCCGCCGCATAGGCCGCAAGGCCCACGGGTGGCGTGTCATCCGCCAAGATCCCGAAGTAGAACACGAAGAGGTGCACGGCGATCAGCGGGAAAATGTACCCCGCCTGCGCGCCAACCGAGATGATGACCGGGGCCATCAGGGACGACACCACGATGTAGTTGGCCGTGGTGGGCAAGCCCATGCCAAGGATCAGCGACATGACAGCGACGAGGATCAGCAGGATCCAGATATTGCCGCCTGCGATGACCTCGACCACCTGGCCGATGACCTGATGCGCGCCCGTGAGGCTGATCGTGCCGACGATGATGCCCGCCGCGCCTGTGGCGACGCCGATGCCGATCATGTTGCGGGCCCCTAAGATCAGACCGTCAACGAAATCACGCCCGCCTTGGGCGGTGGCGGCGTTGAAGGATTCACCGCGGAAGAACGCCTTGAGCGGGCGGTGGGTGAGGGCGACGAAGATCATGAAGACGGTCGCCCAGAAGGCCGAGAGCGAAGGCGAGAGGCGTTCGAGATCGTCCGTGCGGACCATCAGGTTCCAAACGAGGATGAAGATGGGGAGTGCGAAGTACGCCCCGCCGAGAAGGGTGGGCGTGAGGCGCGGGGCCTCAAGCGGGCCATCGGGGTCGTCCATCGCCACGTCGGGGTATTTGGACGCGTAGTAGACGAGCACCAGGTAGAGCACCGCCACGATGGCCACGCCGCCGTAGACGCTTTCGGTCATGAACCCGTCGAGTACGCCGCGAATGGCAATCATGGCGAAGGTGCAGAGGCCGAGGAAAATGAAGCCGGAGAGGAAGAGGATCAGGATGAGGACGGGGCCGATATGGCGGCCTGCCTTCTTGAGGCCCTGCATCTGCATTTTCAGCGCTTCGAGATGCACGATGTAAAGGAGCGCGATGTAGCTGATCACCGCCGGCAGGAAGGCGTGTTTGACCACGTCGATATAGGGAATGTTGACGTATTCGACCATCAGGAAGGCTGCCGCGCCCATGACGGGTGGGGTCAGCTGGCCGTTGGTGGAGGAGGCAACCTCGACCGCGCCGGCCTTCTCCGCCGGGAAACCGATGCGCTTCATGAGCGGGATGGTGAAGGTGCCGGTGGTGACCGTGTTGGAAATGGAGCTGCCGGAGATCATGCCGGTGAGCATGGACGAAAGGACCGAGGCTTTGGCGGGTCCGCCGCGCAAGGCGCCCAGAAGGGCGACGGCGACTTTGATGAACCATGATCCGCCGCCTGCTCGGTCGAGCAGCGCGCCGAACAGGACGAAGAGGAAGATCATGGTTGTGGAGACGCCCAAGGCGACGCCGAAGACGCCTTCGGTTTGCATCCAATAGTGACCGAGCGCCTTGGAGAGCGATGCGCCGCCATAGTTTGTGATGTTTCGTGCCCATTCTGAGTAGCCCCCAAAGAAGGCGAAGGCGACAAACGCGCCCGCGATGATCACCAAGGGCAGGCCGAGGGATCGGTATACGGCGGTGAAGAGGACGAACATGCCGATGCAGGACATGGTGATGTCAGAGGGGCTCCAGAGCCCGGGGCGGTCGGCGATCTCAAACCGGAAGACCACCAGATAAAGACAGGAGGCGACGCCGAGGATCAGCAGCGCCCAGTCATAGACGGGGATGCGATCTTTGGGGGAGCCTTTGAAGAGAGGGAAGGCCAGGGTGGCCAGCATGATCGCGAAGGCGAGGTGTACGAAGCGGGCTTGCGCCACGATATTGGCGAAGATGTTCATGCCGGTGGCTTGTGCCAGCACGCCAGGGACCTTGGAGGCGATGTAGAGCTGGAAGAGTGACCAGACAATGCAGGTGCCGATGATCAGGTTGGCCTGCCAAGTGGCGGATGGGTTGCGTGCGCCGGTATCGGCCTCTGCAACCATATCGTCTGCACTGCGCGCATCGGTGTCCTGTGCCATGTTGTGTCCCCCTGTCTCGTTTTTGAGACTAGTTTTTTGGTTGGGTTGAGCTGCCCGGATTGCGCCGGCCAGCTCTGGTTTTCTTGGCGTTGGTTTAGTCGATCAGGCCGAGCTCTTTGTAAGCTTTGGCTGCGCCGTCATGCAGGGGCGCAGAGAGGCCGTCGGCCACCATCTGGGACGGATCGAGATTTGCGAAGGCCGGGTGCAGGCCTTTGAAATCTTCGATGTTTTCCATCACGGCCTTGGCGACGACGTAAACCGTGTCTTCAGGCACATCAGCAGATGTCACAAAAGTTGCGCCCACACCGAAGGTGGTCGTGTCGCTGTCGGTGCCTTTATACATGCCGCCAGGAATGGTCGCTACGCGGTAGAACGGGTTGTCAGCCACAAGCTTGTCGATGGGATCGCCCGTCACGGAGACAAGCTGCGCGTCGCAGGTCGTGGTGGCTTCCTTGATCGCGGCGGCCGGGTGGCCAATCGTGTAGATCATCGCGTCAATGTTGCCATCGCAAAGCTGCTTGGCCATCTCGGAGCCCTTGTATTCGGTCGCGAGTGCAAGATCATCCATGCCGATGCCGAACGCGTCCATCACCACTTCCATCGTGGCGCGCTGACCGGAGCCGGGGTTGCCCACATTCACGCGCTTGCCTGCAAGATCGGCAAAACCCGTGATGCCGCTGTCACCGCGCACGATCAGGGTGAAGGGTTCGGGGTGCACGGACATCACCGCGCGGATATCCGGGAACGCCGCATCGCCTTCGAATTTCGACGTGCCGTTATAAGCGTGGTACTGCCAGTCAGACTGGGCCACACCGAACTCAAGCTCACCGGCTTTGATGGTGTTGATGTTGTAGACGGAGCCACCGGTGGATTCCACGGCGCAGCGAATGCCATGTTCCTTGCGTGACTTGTTGACCAGACGGCAAATCGCGCCGCCCGTGGGGTAGTAAACGCCCGTCACGCCGCCCGTGCCGATTGAGATGAACTCTTGCGCGGTGGTCATCGAGGCGGCGGTCAGCCCGGCAATCAGCACGGCGCCGCTCAGTTTCAATTTGGAAAACATCTGTCTCTCCCTGATTTTCAGAATGCCCAGGTTTTGCCGGGCTTTTGGTTTGCGCCGCTTCGCATGTGGCTGGCGACGTCTACGCCATCTTCAAAAGATACGCCCCCGATAACCGGGATAGTGGAAGGAAGAATGGCGCGTGCCAAACACGATACTTGAATCGTTGTCGCGCACAAGTCCCACGATATCGAGGCCTTTGGACAGCAACGAAAAGCTGTTTTGCGCATCTGTCGTGGCTGGTGCAACTGGCATTGTGGCTTGCTTTGGATGGCGCTACTTTTACGTCAGCCGGACGATTTTGCATGTCAGCCAACCCCGCAAACATCACGGAAAACTATCATGACATCCTTTGCGACGGAAACCTTTGTGGCCACCCCAGACGCCGTGAAGATGATGGATGCCTTCATGTCGCATGTGGAAGAAGATCATGATCTCACGCCTCAGACAGACGCGGATGGCGGCCGTTTTGTAGAAAGTAATGGGTACAGAATGTGCATGTCGGTGGCGGGTATGGGGCTGCGCATTCAACTGTCCGGGCCGGAAGAGCAAATGATGCTGTTCATGAAAGAAGCCGTCGCGACGCATCTGGCTTCATTTGATAAGGATTTGGCAAAATCCTTGCGCTGGACCGGAGAGACCGCCATCGCCGGGACCCTGCCGGAAAGCTTCAACCTCCTGACATTGGTGCACAGATCGGAGCCGATGCCCGGCCTTGTACGGGCGACAGTGACGGCAGAGGATGACAGGGTTTTTGCATCTGATGCTATTCACCTGCGCATGATGTTGCCTTGCAATATCGGACGTGTGCCTGTCTGGCCCAGCATGGCTGCAAATGGCTCACCCGTATGGCCGCAGGGCGACGACAGATTGCACATGCGGGCCATCACCATCCGTCATGCCCGGCCAGAGATGCGCGAACTGGATCTGGATGTGGTGAGTCACGGCGAGGGTCTTATTTCCGGTTGGGCCAGCGGCGCGAAGATCGGGGCGCAGATTGGCGCGATGGGCCCTTTGGGCGACAAGGCGCTGCCGGAGGTTTCGGATTACCTGTTGATTGCTGATCAAACCGGGTTGCCCGCCGTGGCGCGACATCTGGAGACAGTGCCGGACGGGGCCACAGGGTATGTGATCTGTGAGGCCGAAAGCGATGATGTTCTGCGTGGCTATCTGCCCAAAACGCGTTTTGAGTTGAAGGCGATACCGTCGGCTTCTTTTTCCGATGATATGCGGGCCCATGTGCAGACTGTGCTGCGGCCGGGTGTCACCGGACATGCCGTGTTTCTGGGGGAATTTGATGATGCGCAAGCCTTGCGCAAGGTGTTCAAAGGCACCCTTGGCCTTGGCAAGGGAGAGCAGATTTCGGCCTCTTACTGGCGTCGGGGCCAGACCGGGTTTGAGGGCTAAGGACAAGCCTTACAAAGAACCTTGTGGTCACTGTCCGACAGCTGACGATGTATTCATGGATATAGACATCAAAAGTGGCATGTATGATCTTTTTGGTGGTGTCAGCCGCCGCGTTGCGGAGGCCGTGAGTAATCAAGCCTTGAAGTCCCCTGAAATCAGGGATTGAAGTATGAAATAGATGGCCTCAGGGGAAAACCGGGGCATATTTACGTGTCAGTCCAATGCAAGCGAGGGCCGCTTTGATGTCGGGATCCGCAAACACGTCTGCCGTTGTCCAATCTGTGAGTGACGTCACGCCCAACATGCGGCGTATCGTATTCGGTGGGCCTGAGCTGAAGGACTTTCCAGCGGGCAAGGAGGGGGGATATTTCAAACTGATCTTCGCTGATCAGCCGCAAGCCGTGCCCGGCAAGCCCGTGATGCGGACTTTTTCCATTCGTGCCCATGATGCAGCAGCCGGAGAGGTCGCCATCGACATGGCGCTTCATGCGGACACGGGCGGTGTCGCCTGTGACTGGGCCAAGGCGGCCAAGCCAGGGGACACGATCTCGATCACGCGTCCGGGGATGGTCAAGATGGCGCCGCCAAATGCCGAGTGGTATCTGATCGCCAGCGATATGACCGGGCTTCCGGCGGCGCTGTGCAATGTTGAGCGGCTTCCGGCGAGCGCCAAGGGCTATGTCGTGCTGGAGGTGACCAGCGAGGCGGACAAGCAGGACGTTGACGTGCCCGAGGGCGTGGAACTTCATTGGGTGATCAACCCCGAGCCCCATGAGGATAAGACCCGGCTTTTCGATGCTGTCACGGCGTTGCCCTGGTTGGATGGTGTGCCCTTTGTCTGGACCGCGTGCGAGTTCGACACGATGCGGGCGCTGCGCACCTATTACCGGACGGACCGGGGGGTGCAGAAAAAGACCCTTTATCTGTCGAGTTACTGGCGCGCCGGGCGGGCCGAAGACGAACATCGGATCGACAAGCGGAAGGACGCGCAGGCCAATGATGAAGGGTCACGCGCGTGGTTGCGTCGGTTGTTGGGGGAAGCACCGAAAGACTTCTTCAAAGGCGACGGGCTTGGCCGGATGATGCCGTATCTGTGGCCTTACCGCCGCACCGCATTGATGGTTTTGTTGCTGACACTTGTGGTGACGATGAGCGGGCTTTTGGCGCCGTGGTTGATCCGGGAGATCATTCTGATCATCGAAACCGGTCGCGCAGATGCAGCCCAGCAAATCTTGCTGACCGGCGTGGGCCTGATCGTGGTTTACCTTTTACGCAGTGTGGGGGAAGCGGCGATTTTTCATTTCTCCCATGTCGTGGCGTTCAAGACGGTGGGGGATTTGCGCAACGATGTTTACCGCCACATGCAAAAGCTGTCGCCGGGTTGGTATACGCAGCGCAAATCGGGGGACACCACCAAGCGGGTGGTGGAGGATTCGATGCGGCTGGAGCCGATCATCGCGGACACGTTTTACAGCTTCGTGATTTCCTCCATTCTGGCGATTGGTGTGTTCATCATTTTGATGGTGTTGTCACCCACGCTCACCCTTCTTGCGCTGATCCCCTTGCCCGTTACGTTTCTGTTGATGCGCAAGTTGGCCTTCAAGGCGATGCCGTCCTTCGAGAAAGAGGCCAACCGCGAAGGCAATCTGAACGCGTTGGTACAGGATCATGTGTCTGGCGTGCGAGAGATCCAGGTGTTCAATCAGGAACGCAGCGCGCTTCGCGCTTTTGAGCAGTTCTCTGGCATGCTGACGCGTCGGCAGATCCGGTCGCGCACGCTCGTTTCGCCGTTTCAGACCATGATATCGACCATGATGGGCGTTGCGTCTGCCATTGTCGTGTTGGTGGGCGGTCGCATGGCCCTGGAGGGCAAGATTGCCGTGGCCGACATCGTGGCGTTCCTGATCTATATTACTTCGCTCTATCAGCCGCTTTTCGTGATAGGCGGGGCGATTGAGGCGTATCGGCGCGGCACAGCGAGCCTTGCCCGCGTGGTGGAGGTGCTGGACACGCCCCCGGATGTTGATGACAAGCCCGACGCCAAGCCCATTGAGCAGGTCAAAGGGGCAATCTGCTATCAATCGGTGGGCTTTGCCTATCATACTGGGGATACGGTTCTGAAGGATGTGTCCTTTGAGGTGGCACAGGGCAAGACCCTTGCGCTAGTTGGGCCGACCGGGGCGGGCAAATCGACTATCGCCCATCTGATGGCGCGGTTTTATGACGTGAAATCCGGGGTGATCACGCTGGACGGCACGGATATTCGCGATCTTCGGCTTGCAGATGTGCGGCGCAACATGTCGATGGTGTTGCAGGATGTGTTCCTGTTCAACGGCACAATCTACGAGAACATTCGCTTTGGCCGCGACGACGCCACGGATGACGAAGTGATCGAGGCCGCGAAGGCGGCGGGTGCCCATGAGTTCGTGACGTCGCTGGAGCGGGGTTACTCGACCTTCGTGGGCGAACGCGGTATCCGTTTGTCCGGTGGGCAAAAGCAGCGGATTTCCATCGCGCGCGCGATCCTCAAGAACGCGCCGATCCTGATTTTGGATGAAGCGACAAGTGCCGTTGATACGGAAACAGAGAGGGCCATTCAGGACAATCTGGATCAGCTTCTGGCAGGGCGCACGGCCTTGATGATTGCGCATCGGTTGTCGACCATTCGCCGCGCGGATCATATTGCCGTTCTGGAACAGGGGCGTGTTGTGGAGTTCGGAACGCATGAAGAGCTGACGGCGCAAGGCGGTGCCTATGCAAGGTTGCTTGCGGCGCAGGACGCGGAGGTTTGATGGCTGCGTGGCCAAGCCCGTGTTCGGCTGGTAGCGTGGCGATCTGCTATGAGAGCATCGCGTAACCGGTTCTGAAAATCAGGGCAAAATGCGCCCCTGATCCGCCTTGCCCAACCGGCTGTGACCCGACGGTTCGAAAGCGGCATCCATGATCATGTTTTGTACGGCGGCAATGTAGGTTTCCACGGCAATCCCCCGACGGTGGTACTTGGCGCGTTTCACATACCAGTCCTGCAGCAATGGTTTGATTAGCATCGCCAGCAGCGGCGTCACGCCGGGGCGGAGCAGGCCCTGTTCGGCCGCACGCGCGATCACGTCTTCAAAGTAGCGTTCGGTCAGTGCCTCGCTGTCGGTTGCCATGCGGCGTTCATGCCGGGGGAAATTCTTGGCCTCCATGAACGCGAAGGTGAACCAGGGGAGCATCGCTTCGGTCAACAGAACATGTTCTTCGATCAACCAGGACAGGTGACGGCGTGGATCGTCGGCCACCTCCTGGGGCGGGTTGGCCAGAACCTCTTCCACTGCGCGGGTGACTTCGCTCAGGATCATGTTCAGGAGTGAGGTCTTGCTGTCGAAATAGGCGTAGAGGCCGCCCATCGACACGCCGGAGGTTTTGGAAAGATCGCGCAGAGACATCGCCTGAAAGCCCTTCGTGTTGGACAGGGTCAGGGCGGCATCAATGATGACGGTCAGTTTCTTCAGGGCAATGCGCGGGTTGCGGATGGAAACGATATCGGCCTGATGTTCCAGAATCGATCGACATAGCGCTTCGGTATCGCAGGGTTTTTGCATGTCGTTTCTATCCGGCGTTCAAATTTTCCGTTGACCCGATGTGCCGTCAGTTGGCGCGCACCGTCGTAACCTGTGCGCGCGCGTTGTGGCAGCGACAAACATATTGACCGAGGCAGCTCGCCCTGTCAAAAATAGAGCGATCGCTCTATTTTTGGATGAATTATGAGTGCCGCATCATCACCGCTGCCGATGTTTCCAGGAATTGCAGGCAAGCGTGTTCTTGTAACCGGCGCCTCTTCGGGACTGGGATTGCATTTTGCCAAGGTGCTCGCTGATCAGGGCGCGCATGTCACATTGGCCGCGCGCCGCATCGGGCGCGTTACGGATCTGGCGCAGGGCATAACCGCGACAGGCGGACGTGCCGAGGCCTTGGAGCTGGATGTATCCAGTGCTGCCTCGGTGCGGAACGGCCTTGGGTCATTGGAGATCGATATCCTCGTCAACAATGCCGGGATGACGGTGTCCCAATCCGCGCTTGATCACGATGAAGACGCGTTGGATCGCATCATAGACACGAATTTGAAGGGCGTGTTTCGTGTCGCGCAAGTGGCCGCCGATGGCATGAAAGCGAAAGACCGGGGTGGGTGCATCCTGAATGTGGCGTCCATTCTGGGGCACCGGGTGATCGGGCATGCCTCTGCCTATGCGGCATCAAAAGCGGGTGTTTTGCACCTAACGAGATCACTGGCGCTGGAATGGGCGCGCTACGGTATTCGCGTCAATGCGATCTGTCCCGGCTATATTGAAACGGATATCAACCGGGACTTTTTTCAGACTGACCCGGGCCGCGCGCTGATCAAGCGTATTCCACAACGGCGGCTGGGACAGCCAGGCGATCTGGATGGGGCGTTGCTGTTGCTGGTTTCGGATCTTGGGCACGCCATGACCGGGACGGATATCACTGTGGATGGCGGCCACCTCGTGTCGTCGATGTAAAGGAATTTTGGGATGGAGTTCACCCTATCCGAACGGACGGAGGCGTATCGGCGCCGCATCGCAAGGTTTGTCGACGAGGAGATCATGCCGGTTGAGGATGATCGATCCAACTGGGATGACCATGGCAATATTGCCGCCACGCCGTTGGAGGCGCTGCGGGTCAAGGCCCGCCAAGAGGGGCTGTGGTGTCTTCAGCTGCAGCCGGAAACCGGAGGCAAGGGCCTAGATAAGGTCGGGATGGCGGTCTGTTACGAAGAGATGAACCGGTCCATCTTTGGCCCTGTGGTCTTCAATTCTGCAGCCCCGGATGATGGCACCATGATGGTGTTGGAAAAGGCCGCCACGCCTGAACAAAAGGCCCGGTGGCTGGCGCCGATGGTTGCGGGCGAGGTGCGATCATCCTTTGCGATGACAGAGCCGCATCCGGGTGGAGGGTCGGACCCGGGTATGATGATGACCACCGCGCAGCGGCAGGGGGATGAATATGTTCTGAACGGGCGGAAGTGGTTCATAACAGGGGCCGAAGGGGCGGCGCATTTCATCCTGATCGCGCGCACCTCCGACGACCCAAGGCGCGGGCTGACGGCGTTTTTGCATCACAAGGATGATCCGGGCTGGCGGCTTGAGCGGCGGATCGGGATCATGGGCCCTGAAGAGCATGGCGGGCATTGTGAGCTTGTCTATGAAAACATGCGCCTGCCGGAAGACCGGGTGCTTCTGGGGGAAGGTCTGGGGCTCAAGCTGACGCAGATGCGGCTTGGTCCGGCGCGGTTGACCCATTGCATGCGGTGGCTTGGCCTGGCGAAACGCGCGGTGGAAATCGCCACCGATTATGCACAGACCCGCGAAGGTTTCGGGATCAAACTAGCCGATCGGGAGAGCATTCAGATCAAGCTGGGTGATCTGGCCATGGGCGTTGAGGTTGGCCGACTTCTGGTGATGAAAGCGGCCTGGACGCTGGATCAGGGAAGTTTTGCCCGTAAAGAGATTTCCATGGCCAAAATCCATGTTGCCAATCTTCTGCACAAGGCCGCCGACACGGCGATTCAGATCAACGGGGCGCGGGGCTATTCGACCGATACGGTTTTGGAGTGGATCTATCGCTATGCGCGGCAGGCGCGTCTGGTGGATGGGGCCGATGAGGTGCATCAGATGGTTCTCAATCGGCACCTGACCGAAGAAAAACGCGGGTTCTGGGCCTGGCCGGTAGATGGTCGGTGATGATGGGTTGGGGAAAGATAGAATCGATGTCCGATCCGGTTCATCTTGCTGGTTGCCAAGAAAACCGGCATCCACTCACGCCGCTGAGCTTTCCGGAGCGATCGTTGCGGGTGTCGCCCTACCAGCTGGCCTTGGTGTGGCGGGATCCTCTTTGGGCCAATGCAGCGTTTGGTGCGCTGGCCGCAAGGATGGTGGCGCATGAGCGATCTTGACGTCCCTGCCCTAAGCGCATGGTTGAGCGATCGGTTTCCAGATGGCCAAACGGTGACCGCAGAGCCCGTCCGCGGCGGGCAATCCAACCCGACATGGTATGTCACCTGGGGCTCACATCGGCTGGTTTTGCGTAAGAAACCTGATGGGGACATCCTGCGTGGCGCCCATGCCGTTGAGCGCGAATACAAAGTTCTGCGGGCGCTGGCCGCGACCGATGTGCCCGTGCCAAGCGCGCTTTATCTTGAGGAAAACACCGCGATCCTTGGCACCCCGTTTTATGTAATGGAGCGGATGGAAGGCCGTGTTTTCTCCGATTGCACCCTGCCGGGCAAAACACCTGCAGAACGGCGCGAGATGTATCTTGATATCGCGCGTAATCTGGCGCGGTTGCATGCGGTGCGGCCCGCTGACATCGGGCTTTCCGATTATGGCAAGCCCGGCAATTACTTTGAACGACAGATCGCGCGGTGGTCGGCACAGTATCGCGACTCGGCTGGCCCTCGCATTCAGGGGTTGGATCAGTTGTCGAATTGGTTGCCGGAAAACCTGCCTGAAGATGACGGTCATGTCGCCATCGCCCACGGAGATTTCCGGCTTGGAAACATGATGTATCATCCCACCGAGCCGCGCGTGGTGGCGATCATGGATTGGGAATTGTCGACGCTGGGGCATCCGCTGGCCGATCTGGGGTTTTGCGTGATGCCGTGGCTGACCAGCCCCGATGAATATGGCGGCATTCGCGGTACCCCATGGGAAGACAGCGGTATTCCAACGATGGATGCATTCATTGCAGAATATGTCGCCCATGCCCGCCCGACGGAACCGCTTCGGGCGTTTCATCTGGTTTTCGCGTTGTTTCGGTTTGCGGTGATCTTTGTGGGCATCGCGGATCGGGCGCGGGCGGGAAATGCGGCCTCGGGAGAGGCATCGCATCTTGCACCACTTGCCGAAAAATTTGCCCGTCGCGCCCTTGAGGTGAGAGACTGGGATTTTGCCGCGTTCGGCTGAGAACGGCGACATGTGTGCGCACGCGTGCTGTGCACTGTTTCTTTCGCACAAGTTCGCGACCGCTGTATTGTCAAACCTTAAAAAGCGCCTTCTAAAACAAATCCAACGCGTGGCGCGCTCCGCCAAATTGGCCGACAGACTTTCACGTGCCTTTGTGCCCGGGCGATATGATGCTCGACCGGTCCTATTGCACAGGTATCTTTGATAGTGGTGAGCCGTGCAGGGTTCGAACCTGCGACCCACTGATTAAAAGTCAGTTGCTCTACCAACTGAGCTAACGGCCCACTAGGGGGCCTAACTAGAAAGACAGGGCTGGGGGGTCAAGGGGGAATCGCGCCTTTGCGCTTAAGCTTCTGGATTTGCGCAAGTCCTGCCGCTATATCCCGCCGGATGGGCACGATTACACATACCGGTATGGCGTTTCGCAAGATGCATGGGCTCGGCAATGATTTCGTTGTCGTGGATGCCCGTGGTCGTGATGTGACGATCGATGCCGATTTGGTGCGCGCGGTCGGGGATCGGCGGCGCGGGATCGGGTTTGATCAGTTCGCGCGGATTGATGACGGTCAGAACGGTGCGGACGTGCGTTTGACCTTCTGGAACCCGGATGGATCGGAATCGGCCGCTTGCGGCAATGCCACGCGGTGTATTGCGCGCGCGGTGATGGACGAGACCGGTCGATCAGAGGTGCGTGTGACCACCGCGCGAGGGGAGCTTTTTGCCCGCGATGCGGGTGGGGGGCTGACGTCAGTCAATATGGGTCAGCCGCAATTGGAGTGGCAGGATGTTCCGCTGGCAGAGGCGATGGAGACACTTGAACTTCCCATTCCGGGCAAGCCCACGGCGACCGGCATGGGCAATCCGCACTGTACCTTCTTTGTCGACGACGCCGATGCGCTGTCCCTAGAGGAATTCGGCGCACGCTATGAGCATCATCCGCTTTATCCCGAACGCACCAATGTGCAGATCGTGCATGTGGTGGGGCCAGATCACTTGCGCATGCGGGTGTGGGAGCGGGGGACGGGTGTGACGCTCGCGTCTGGGTCGTCCTCTTGCGCGGTCGCGGTGGCGGCGGCACGGCGGGGGCTGACGGGGCGGCAGGTTGAAATTGATCTGGATGGCGGGCGGATCAGTATTGATTGGCGCGAGGATGGCGTTTGGATGACAGGGCCCACGGCGCATGTTTGTGACGGGGTCATCACGGCTGATTTTCTGGAGAGCCTGAGATGAGCGCGCCGGTTTTCACCACGATGGGCTGTCGCCTCAATGCCTATGAGACCGAGGCGATGAAAGAGCTGGCTGCGGAGGCAGGTTTGGAAGGTGCTGTGGTCGTGAACACCTGCGCGGTGACGTCGGAGGCCGTGCGCAAGGCGCGGCAGGAAATTCGGCGTTTGCGGCGGCAGAACCCCGACGCGCGGTTGATCGTGACGGGTTGTGCCGCGCAAACGGAACCGGAGACCTTCACGGCGATGGCCGAGGTCGATGCGGTCATCGGCAATACCGAAAAGATGCAGCCAGAGACGTGGCGCGGGATGGCGGCGGATTTCATTGGGGAGACGGAAGCCTGTCAGGTTGATGACATCATGTCGGTGACGGAAACGGCGGGGCATTTGATCGACGGTTTCGGCTCGCGCAGCCGGGCCTATGTGCAGGTTCAGAATGGGTGCGATCACCGCTGCACCTTTTGCATCATTCCTTACGGTCGGGGCAATTCGCGGTCGGTGCCTGCCGGTGTGGTCATTGATCAGATCAAGCGGCTGGTGGATCGGGGCTATAATGAGGTCGTGCTGACCGGCGTTGATCTGACTAGTTGGGGCGCGGATTTGCCGATGACGCCGAAGCTGGGGGATCTGGTGATGCGGATCCTGAAGCTGGTGCCGGATCTGCCGAGGCTGCGCATTTCGTCGATTGATTCCATTGAGGTGGATGAGAACCTGATGAAGGCCATCGCCACCGAGCCGCGTCTGATGCCGCATTTGCATTTGAGCCTGCAGCATGGCGACAACATGATCCTCAAACGCATGAAGCGGCGGCATTTGCGCGATGATGCGATTGCGTTTTGTGAAGAAGCCAAGCGGCTCAGGCCGGAAATGACCTTTGGCGCGGATATCATCGCGGGGTTTCCGACGGAGACGCGCGAGATGTTTGAAAACTCCCTGCGCTTGGTGGAGGAGTGCGATCTGACCTGGCTGCATGTCTTCCCGTATAGCCCGCGTCCCGGTACGCCTGCTGCCCGCATGCCGCAGGTGCAGGGCCCCGACATCAAGACCCGTGCGGCAGAGCTCAGAAAACGGGGTGCGGCGCGGGTTGCGGCGCATCTGGAAAAGCAGCAGGGCCGTAAACATCGCGTTTTGATGGAAAGCCCGCGTATGGGGCGGACGGAACAGTTTGCTGAGGCCATCTTTGACAGCGACCGCCCGGAAGGGGATATCGTGACCGCGAAGGTGACGGGTGCGCGGGAAGGACAGCTTTTGGCGGCGTGAAGGTCCGCTACGTTGGCTCTAATTGGAATTTGTAACTGGCCCTAACCAAGGTGCGTGGCCCGTTAGATGATCAAGGGTCAGCACTGGAGGCCAGCCATGCATCCCAACCGCGCGTTTCGTACATCCTCGGAGGACCGCAATATTGCGTTTGCCCGAGAACAGGGTTTCGGGCTTTTGTGTGTGAATGGGGATGACGGGCCGCTTGTCAGTCACATTCCTTTTTTGTTGTCAGAAGATGGCCGTCAGGTTGATTTTCATTTGGTGAAATCGAACCCGATTGCGCGGTCGCTCTCCGCTCCGGTGCGGGCGCGGCTTGCTGTGCAGGGGCCGCATTCCTACGTCTCGCCCGATTGGTACGGGATGGTCGATCAGGTGCCCACCTGGAACTACGTGGCCGTACATTTGCAAGGTCAGATGGAACTGCGGCCACAGGAGGAGATGCTAGAACTTCTGGATCGGCAATCGGAGCTTTTCGAGACGCGGCTTGCGTCGAAGCGGCCCTGGACCTCTGGCAAGATGAGTGACGGCGTGATGGAGGCGATGATGCGTCAGATCGTGCCATGTTGCATGGCGGTGGATCAGATTGACGGGACTTGGAAGCTCAATCAAAACAAACCCGACGATGTGCGTCTGCGGGCGGCGGATGCTGTGGAAGTGGTCGGCATGGGGCGCGATGTGGATCTGGTGGCGGCAATGATGCGGGACCCGGATGAATAAGGGCCGGATGAATAAGGGAGAGACCAGATGATGAAGCTAATGGGGGCGATCCCCTCGCCATTTGTGCGCAAGGTTCGGGTGCTCATTCATGAGACGGGGCAGGAGGATGATGTGGAGGTAATCTTCATGGCGCCTACGCCAGTCAGCCCGGATGAACAGGCTATGGCTGCGAACCCCACAGGGAAGATTCCGAGCCTGGTGCGTGACGATGGTCCGTCGCTTTATGACAGCCGGGTGATCACGCGCTATCTGGATGCGCGGGCGGAGGCGGGTATGTATCCCGAGGCAAGGCTGTGGGAGACGCTGACGCTAGAGGCGACGGCGGATGCGATCATGGATGCCGGTGTACTGATGGTCTATGAGTACCGCGTGCGGCCGGAAGAGAAGGTGTTCGATGGCTGGGTCGAGGCGCAGTGGGGCAAGATCGAGCGTGCCGTGGCGGCGATCAACGAGCGCTGGATGAGCCATCTGCACGGGCCCATGGATATGTCGCATATCGCGGTGGGTTGTGCGCTAGGCTATCTGGATTTTCGTCAACCCGGTCGGGATTGGCGGACGGCGTCGCCGGAACTGGCCGCATGGTTCGCTGAATTTGACGCGCGCCCGTCGATGCAGACAACCAAGCCCGAGTGATACCTCTCAAACACATACAGGCAGGTTTGCTGAACATCGGGTATTTCGAGGCTGGCCCGGAGGATGGACCGGTGGTGATGCTGATGCATGGCTGGCCCTACGACGCGCATTGCTATCTCGATGTGATGGAATTGCTGGCTGCGAAGGGCATCAGATCCGTTGCACCGTTTTTGAGGGGCTATGGTCCGACGCGGTTTCTGTCAGATGATACGATGCGGTCGGGTGAGCAGGCCGCGCTTGGGGCGGATTTGCTGGCGCTGATGGATGCGCTGTCGATTGAGACGGCGACGCTGGCTGGATATGATTGGGGCGGACGTGCCGCGTGTATTGTAGCTGCCATTGCGCCGGAACGGGTGACCGGGCTGGTGAGTTGCGGTGTCGGGTATAACATTCAGAATATCGCCCACGCCAACGACCCCGGGCCGGTGGATGAAGAAACCCGGTTTTGGTATATCTACCTCTTCAATACAGAGCGCGGGCGCGTGCAATTGGCCAATGACCCGCATGGCTTTGGCAAATTCATATGGAGGCTGTGGTCCTGCAATTGGGCCTTTGACGCGGCGACCTATGATCAAACGGCCGCGTCCTTTGAGAACCCCGATTACGTGGATATCGTTATTCATTCCTATCGCCACCGCTTTGGGGGTGTGGCCGGTGATCCGGCGGTGGCGCATATTGAGGCACAACTGGCCAAGCAACCTCAGATCACTGTGCCGACGATTATCCTGCAAGGGGAAGACGATGCGGTGGACCCTCCGTCGATGGATGATCCAGTCCGATCAAAGTTTACGTCAAGTTATGAACGACGCGTGCTGCCCCGCGTGGGGCATAATCCACCACAGGAAGACCCGCCCGCGTTTGCAGCGGCCGTGCTGGATTTGATGAAGCTTTAGAAGCTGTAGCTGATGCCGATATTGATGGCGTGGGTGACGATCTCGGTCGAGAGGCTACCCGCCGTCTGACCTGCTGCCGGATCTACCGTGAGGTCGTTGTCGGACCAGGTGAACTGATATTCACCAAACACTGCCCAGCTGTCAGTGATGTTATACTTCAAGCCCGCCAGACCGCGTAGGGCAGGGCCTGTAATCTCGAAATCATAGGTGCGCACGGGGGAACCCAGCACCTGTATGTCGACATGGGGCATAGCGAATCCGATACCGCCACCCACATATGGCGTCCAACGATCCGATGCGCCGAACGCACCGGGCCAGCGCCGCATCGCGTTGAAGGTGATGATGTTGTGGCCATCCGACAGCTCCAAACGGCCCACGCCGAGCGCGGCGCGGTCGGCAGCAGGCGCATACGCCTTTGCGTGGGTGCCTTCGACGCCGAATCCCCAGTTCGACTGTGTCCACCAGATGGCGCGACCGCCGTAATAATAAGGATTGTCAAAGCTGTCGCCCCGCCAGCTGACGCTTTGGCTTACCGCGGTGCCGCCGGGCAATGTGCCGCTGATCGTACTGGAATCGGTTTCCTGCCAGCCAGTGTAGAAGCTCAGCTCAAGCTCTGCCGCGGCAGGGGCGGCGGTGAGGATCAGGGCGGCAATGGCAGATTTCAGGTTGCGAAGCATGGGATTATCCAACGGGTAAGGCTTTTGTGGTGAATACACCTGCAAGCGAGATGCCACAAGCGCGACAGATGCGCACTTTTGTAAAATAGTGCTTTTGTTGCACTGGACCGATTGGGTAACTCTGCTAGATACCTGTCTGATGCGCGGGCCGGGAACAGGATTCCCGCGCGAAGAACCGGAAAAGTCAGCCCTGGGGAGAGGGCCAGCAAAACGGAGTATGACGCAGTGTCACACACTGATGACAATCAAGACTCGCACCAGGAAACGCGGCGAGACTTTCTATATTACGCCACCGCAGGTGCAGGCGCCGTGACAGCCGGGGCCGCCGTGTGGCCGCTTGTCCACCAGATGAATCCATCGGCGGATGTTCAGGCGCTCAGCTCCATCCGGGTGGATGTGGCAGATGTGGCAGAGGGCACGCAGTTGACGGTGAAATGGCTGGGTAAGCCTGTCTTTATCCGTCGCCGCAGTGCGGAAGAGATTGAGGCAGCGCGATCTGTCGATCTTGCCGATCTGCCGGATAATGACGCGCGCAATGCCAACAACCCGGGTGCCGATGGGGCGGATGAAAACCGCACCATGGACGAGGCCGGTGAATGGTTGGTGCAGATGGGGGTTTGCACCCATCTGGGCTGTGTTCCGCTGGGTGATGCGGGTGATTTTGGTGGTTGGTTCTGCCCCTGCCACGGCTCTCACTACGATACGTCGGGACGTATCAGAAAAGGGCCTGCACCGTCGAACCTGCCGATTCCAACGGCTGAATTTGTCGACGAAACAACGATTAAACTGGGATAAGGAAACGCGCTATGGGTGGTATCCCTCACGATCATTACGAACCGAAATCAAAGGCTGAAAAGTGGCTTCACCAGCGTCTGCCCGTTGTCGGGCTTTTGTATGACACGTTGATGATTCCTACGCCAAAGAACCTGAACTGGATGTGGATCTGGGGCATCGTTCTGACCTTCTGTCTGGCGTTGCAGATCATCACCGGCATCGTGCTTGTGATGCACTACACGCCGCATGTGGATTACGCGTTTGCGTCCATTGAACACATTATGCGCAACGTGAATGGTGGGCACATGATCCGCTATCTGCATATGAACGGCGCGTCGTTGATGTTCTTTGCGGTTTATCTGCACATCTTCCGCGGTCTCTACTACGGTTCCTACAAAGCCCCGCGTGAGATTACTTGGATCATCGGCATGCTGATTTACCTGCTGATGATGGGCACGGCCTTTATGGGCTACGTCCTGCCTTGGGGTCAGATGTCCTTCTGGGGTGCCACGGTGATCACCGGTCTCTTCGGCGCGATCCCCTTCATTGGTGAGCCGATCCAGACATGGTTGCTAGGTGGTCCGGCGGTGGATAATGCCACGCTGAACCGCTTCTTCTCGCTCCATTACCTGCTACCGTTTGTGATTGCGGGTCTTGTGGCGCTGCATATCTGGGCGTTCCACACGACGGGCAACAACAACCCCACAGGTGTTGAAGTGCGTCGTGGCTCCAAGGCGGAAGCCGAAAAAGACACGGTGCCTTTCTGGCCCTATTTCGTGATCAAGGATTTGTTCGCGCTGGCGATCATCATGGCGGTGTTCTTTGCCATCGTGGGCTTCATGCCGAACTATCTGGGTCACCCGGACAACTACATCGAAGCGAACGCGCTTGCGACGCCCGCGCATATCGTTCCGGAATGGTACTTCCTGCCCTTCTACGCGATATTGCGGGGCTTTGATGACACGGTGTGGATTGTGATCGCGGCGAACTTCCTGACGGGTGGTATCGTTGACGGTAAGTTCTTCGGGGTTCTGGCGATGTTTGGTGCGATTGCCATCATGGCGCTGGCGCCTTGGCTGGATACGTCTTCAGTCCGCTCTGGCCGGTATCGTCCGATGTTCAAGATCGCCTTCTGGATCCTTGTGGTGGACTTCTTCCTGCTGACATGGGTGGGTGCAATGCCTGCCGAAGGTTGGTACCCGGCGATCTGTCTGATCGGGGCGACCTACTGGTTTGCGTATTTCATGGTAATCCTGCCGCTTCTCGGCGTGATCGAGAAACCTCAGGAACAGCCCGAAACCATCGAGGCGGATTTCAAAGCCCACTACGGCAAATCTGTATCTGATGGCGGTGGCGCCGTAGAAACACCGGCAGAATAAGGAAAGGACGAGACATGTTTAAACGTATCGCACTTTCCGCAGCAGCCGCGCTGTGCCTGACTGGCACAGCCGCGCTGGCCGCCGGTGGCGCAGGAGAGGTGAAGGACATTCAGTTCTCCTTCGAAGGGCCGTTTGGTACCTATGATGAAAACCAATTGCAGCGGGGTTTGCAGGTCTACACGGAAATCTGCGGTTCCTGCCATGGTTTGAAATTCGTGCCGATCCGCACGCTCTCTGATCCCGGTGGGCCGCACCTGCCGGAAGATCAGATGCGCGCCTATGCCGAGTTCTACGAGATCTATGATCCCGAGCTTGACGACTGGCGGCCGGCAAAGCCCACGGATCACTTCCCCGAAAGCCTTTTGGAAAACGCACCTGACCTTAGCCTGATGGCGAAGGCACGCGCGGGTTTCAGCGGCCCGCATGGCACAGGCATCAACCAGCTTGTCAAAGGCATGGGCGGTCCGGAATACATCTACTCCCTCCTGACTGGCTACACCGGTGAGGAAAAGGAAGAAGCGGGTGTTATCCTCTATGAGAACAAGGCCTTCCCTGGCGGTTGGATTTCCATGGCGCCCCCGCTTTGGGGCGATGATGTGGAATTCAACGACGGCCACGCGACCGATATCAGCAGTATCTCCAAGGACGTGGCAGCGTTCCTGATGTGGACGTCTGAACCCAAAATGACCGATCGGAAATTTTCCGGCCTTGTCGGGTTTCTGATGCTCAGCGTGCTGTCGGTGCTTCTGTATCTGACGAACAAGAAGATCTGGGCACCAATCAAGGGCAAGAACAAGGCGTTAGCGACACCTGCTGAGTGAGCCTTGGGCTTTTATTCAAAGACAAACCCCTGCCCATTGGCGGGGGTTTTTTCATTGGAGCAAGCACGTAGACATACTTAGGCCATTTTTTGTGGCTTCAGTCGTTGTTCGGAGACCTAACCGGTAAATTAAACATCTTTGACGGTACCATGAACTTCAAGGCTATCCCCGACCGAACATCTTCCAACGTGTTCAAATGGTACACGGTTATCACGTGTGGCCTGACGCTCGTCATGGTGGGAGTGGTGGTTGTACCGAACCTGTTCATTAGGCAGACGGAAGTTGTCGTCATTTCCTGGATCGATGCCGCAAGAGAGTGCCGCAGTTACAAAAGCCGAAAATTCGAAGATGTATGGCCCCAGTACCGCTCCAGCGTCCCAGAACGGTCTTTCACCTATTGCGGTATGATCATGTCTGATCACGGTAGCTTTGACCTTCCAGAAACAAGCTGGGCTCGGCTTGTAGGCAATTCCCGAGAGGTTTTATTTGATACCTTGCATGTTGGATGCGCCTACAAAGTTGTGGTGTCCGGCCCTGGAATAGCTTTGGAGAAGGGAGGTGCGGCCTCCAACCGTCCGCGAACGTTGCGCAAAGCCGAGCCTTTGGGAGACTGCGATGTTCCGACCAGGTCTTAGTGTTTTTAGTGCGAATGAACTGCTCGGAATGAAAGAAGTAAACAACCGCACTATCGCGGCATGGGGTTTGTGGCCTTGTTATAGGGCAACCAATCGGTGACTTCGGGATAGTACATCTCCCGCCAGCGGCGCACGCGGGGGTTCATGATTTTGCGCCAGAGCGGTGGGGCCATGGCGGCCATGGTCATGATCGGGTAGCCGTGGGGCAATTGTGGTGCCTCATCCTCTTCGTAGTTTTGCAGCAGGGGGAAGCGCCGGTCGGGCTTGAAGTGGTGATCGGAGTGGCGCTGCAGGTTGATCAGCAGCCAGTTTGACGCTTTCTGTGCGGCATTCCAGCTGTGGCGCGGTTGGACGTATTCATACTTTCCGTTGCCCAGATGTTTACGCGTTAGGCCGTAGTGTTCCACGTAGTTAGTGATCTCCAACTGCCAGATCGCCACAAACGCCTGCCAGAGGAAAAGCGCCAGTCCCTCTACCCCGCCGATGGCGATGGCGAGGATCAACATGAAAGCCTGAAGCGCCCAGTATCGGAAGAAGGGGTTGGAGAGGTCTGTCCAGGGTTTGTCCTTGCGGCGCAGCATTGCGGCCTCAGCCTGAAACGCGGAGACGAAGCATTCGCGCAGGACGCGGGGAAAGTAGCGGTAGAACCCTTCGTTGAAGCGGGCCGACACCGGATCCTTGGGCGTGCCGACATAGCGGTGATGGACAAGCAGGTGTTCTGATCGGAAATGGGAATACAGCACCATGGACAGCAGCACATCGCCGAGGAAGCGTTCGCGCTTGTCCTTTTGGTGCATCAGTTCGTGGGAATAGTTGATGCCGACCGTGCCGGTGATCACGCCTACGCCGAAGAAGAGAAGGATCGTTTCAAGCGGGCCAAGATGGGCATCGCCAGGCCCAGTGGCGTACCAGATCATGCCGAAAAGCACGCAGAATTGCACCGGTGCCCAGATATGGGTGATAAGCTTGTACCAGTTTAGCTGATCCTCAGTGGTGTTGAGGTCGGCGTTGTCCTTGTTAAGCCCCAATAGCGCATCGAGGATGGAAAAGAGATACCATGTGCAAAGCGGCAAAAGGATCACGGCCCAGCCGCCGTTGACCGCGCTGAACCATGCCACGGGCACCAGAAGGATCGACATCCAGAAGGGGATGGCGTTTTGAATCCTTGCGACTTGATTTGCAGGTATCATGAGCGTTGCTCCTCAAGGTCCCACTTTATTCGTTGGCTCTTATTGGCTGGTTTCGCTGCTACCGTGGGTTTGTGGCATTTTCCAAGCGATCGCGTGCCAAGTCAAAGACCTTTCGCATGACTGTAGGCAAGTTGGAGGGCTTAAAATCCCCGTTTGCGACGAAATGACCACGGTTTGGAGCGGCATCCATAGGCAAGTATGCCACCTCAATCCGCAAAATCAGATGAAAATGGGTGAAGGTGTGGCGTGCTTCAGTGCCCAGGTTGTGCCAATTGGCGGTTATTGGGGGCGCGGGTTTGGGCGCATCGTTCCAATCACTGCCGGGCCAGCCGAGCATGCCGCCCAGAAGGCCTTTGTCGGGCCGTTGTTCCAACAGCCAGGCCCCATCGGCACGGCGGGCGACATAGGCGATGCCTAGGCGCGTGGGCTTGGGTTTCTTGGGCGCTTTGCGGGGTAGATCCGCCTGCACCCCTTCAGAGCGAGCCACGCAAGGGGTTTGCCAAGGGCAGATGCCGCAGGCGGGGTTCTTGGGTGTGCAGATGGTCGCGCCCAAATCCATCACGGCCTGCGCGTAATCGCCGGGGCGGTGATGCGGAGTCAGGTCACGGGCCACTTCGGTGAGTTCCGGTTTCGCGGCAGGCAGGGGCGTGTGGATGTTGAACACACGGCTCATGACCCGTTCAACATTGCCGTCAACCACCACCTCTGGCGCGCCGAAGGCAATGGCGGAGATGGCACCCGCCGTGTAAGGGCCGATGCCGGGCAAGGCCTGAAGGCCGTCGCGCGTGTTTGGAAAGACGCCATCCATCTCAAAGGCCACGACGCGGGCGCATTTGAGCAGGTTGCGGGCGCGGGCGTAATAGCCAAGCCCGGCCCATTCGCCCATTACATCGGCGTCCTTTGCATTTGCCAGGTCAGTCACCGTAGGCCAGAGCGAGGTGAAGCGTTCATAGTAGGATTTCACCGCAGCGACGGTGGTTTGCTGCAGCATGATTTCAGAGAGCCAGACGCGGTAAGGATCGGGGCGTTGACCGGATGCCAGCTGATCAGGACCCACGCGCCAGGGCAGCACGCGGTGGTGCCTGTCATACCATTCCAGCAAATGTTGCGTCTCTACGTCACGCATCTGTTATCGCTGCACCGTTTCGTGAGGGGCTGTTATTCATGTGTCCGCGTATTAAGTTAGTGCAAACAACCCGGGAGGTCAGCCTTGCCTGTACATCAAGGCACCACAAAAGGCTTCAAACGTAGCGGAAAGTTGCTGTCGAACCAGATTCGCAAGGCGACTGAGACGCGCGGTTTCGCTGTCAGCCGAGTTGTGACCCATTGGGCAGAGATTGTGGGCGAAGAGATAGCCGCGATCGCGCGCCCGGTTGAGATCAGCTATGGCCGTCAGGGGCTGGGCGCGACGCTCACGGTTTTGACCACCGGCGCACAGGCCCCGATGCTGGAGATGCAAAAGGACAAGCTGCGCGCGAAGGTGAATGCGGCCTATGGGTATAACGCTGTCTCGAAGGTGCGATTGACGCAGACATCGGCGACAGGCTTTGCCGAAGGACAAGCGCAGTTTGCGACCAAACCGGTCGAGGACGCGCCCATTGATGACCTCACCCGCAAACAGGCGAGCGTGATTGCCGAGGATGTGAATGACGAAGGATTGCGCGGCGCGCTTGAGGCGCTGGCGCAGAACTTTCTGAAGACCAACAAATGAGATCAACGAGGATGAAACAGATGAAAAGACGCGACAGCCTGAAGGTTCTGGGGGGTGCCATGCTGATGGGCACAGGGTTCACGAGTGCCGTTTGGGCGCAAGACGCGGAGATTGATACATCCGTGGTGCAGGAAATGGCCATTGGCGATGAAAATGCGCCGGTGACGTTCATTGAATATGCTTCCTTCACCTGCCCGCATTGTGCAAGCTTTCACGCCAATCAGTTCAAGGAGCTGAAGGCTGATTTCATCGACACCGGCAAGGTCCGGTTCATCCACCGGGATGTGTATTTCGACAAGTTCGGACTTTGGGCGTCGATGGTCGCGCGATGCGGTGGGCCCGAGCGATTCTTCGGCATTTCCGATATGATCTATAACGATCAGCGCGAATGGATTGGCGATGGCACCGATGCCGGTGTGGCCGACCGTCTGCGCAAGATCGGAAAGGTTGCGGGCCTGTCCGAAGATGAGTTGGACGCTTGCCTGACGGATCGTAACCAAGCGCAAGCGCTGGTGGCGGTTTATCAGGAAACAAGCGAAGCTGATGGCGTGAATTCCACGCCCACGCTTGTGATCAACGGGACCAAGTATGAAAACATGGCATATCCCCAGTTGAAAGAGATCATCGAGGGTAAGTTGAACTGATCAGAGCGCCTGATCGAGTTCGCTCCAATCGTCAACTTCCAGCCTGACGGGCAATGTGACCACCTTTTGCTGAAAGTCGCGGGGCAATCGCACCGCGTCTTTTTCTGTGGTGACCAGTTGTGCACCGAGAAGCTTCGCCTCGGCCTCTAACCGAGTCATCAAGGCGGGGGTGAGGGGTTGGTGATCTTCGAGTGCCTCGGCGCGGGCAAGGTCCACGCCCAATCCCCGCAAGGTGGCGAAGAACTTTTCGGGTCGGCCAATGCCTGCGAATGCCAGCGCGCGGGTTGTGGACCAGTCCATACCAGTCTCTAACGGTGCGAAACGGGCGGTGATGTGGGGCAAGGCGCCCAGGGCATTTCCCCAGATGTCTTTGAAGCTGTCCTGTGCTTGGAATTCCCCGATAGACAACAACATGTCGGCCCGCGCCAGGCCTGTAGCGACGGGTTCGCGCAGGGGGCCGGCAGGAATGCATTTGCCGTTGCCGAAGCCGGTGACCGCGTCCACCACGATGATTGAGAGATCCTTGGCCAAGGCCGGGTTTTGAAAACCGTCATCCATGATCAGCACTTCCGCACCGGCCTCTACGCCCGCGCGGGCGGCGGCGGCGCGGTCTTGCCCAATGATGACCGGGCCGAAAGCGGCCAGGAGCAACGGTTCGTCGCCCACATCTTCGGCACTGTGTTCGCGCGGGTTAACCTGAGTGGGGCCTGTGAGACGCCCGCCATAGCCGCGAGAGATCACGAAAGGCGTTCGCCCTTGATCCATCAGACGTTGCATCAGCGCGATAACGACGGGGGTTTTGCCTGTGCCGCCTGCGTTCAGATTTCCGACACAGATGACGGGCACAGGTGCGCTGTAGTCGGGTGCAGCCTTCATGCGGCGCGCGGTAGCGCGTGCGTAGATTGCGCCAAGAGGGGACAAGAGCCGCGCCTGCCACGCGAGGCGGTCGGGAGGCGTCGACCAAAACAGCGGGGCGCGCATCAGGTGGTTTTGCGCCGGTCCAGCGCATCCTGCAACATCTCGACAATCCGGTCCATCACGGCCGCGCTTTGGGTTGCCACATCCCAGGCTGCATGGGCCATGGCCGCAGATTGATCCGGCGGGATGATCCGCTGGACCGCGGCGGCCAGCGTGTTTGCATCTCGCACGATCCGAGCCGCGCCCACTTCGGCAAAACGGGAATAGGTTTCCAGATAGGTGCGCACATTGGGACCATAAAGGATCGCCGATCCATGCGCTGCAGGTTCATTGGGGTCGCTGCCATAGGTGCCTTGGTTCAGCGATGAACCCATGAAGCTAATGGGCGCTAAACGGTACCATAGCCCAAGATCTCCTGGATCGTCGCTGAGGATGACCTGAGTGGTTTCATCGGGCTGGTCACCGGCCGTCCAATCTACATAGCGCAAGCCGTTTTCCTCAAGAGCCTCCTTGGCAAAGTTGGCATCAGAGGGGTCTGCCAGAGACAGGACCAGAACCATCCGGTGGGACAGGCGCATGATGTCCAGATGGGCGGTAAGAATGGTCGCGATCTCCTCCCGCATCATATGGGCGCCGAGCCAGACCGGGCGACCCAGCAGCAGCCTGGCCAGTTGATCACGTTCATTTTCATTGCACCGCATCGGGCGGGAGCCCTGCCACAGCGGGCCGCCGACTGAGACGCGATCGGCTGGTACGCTCATGCGGTGGCGCAGCAGATGTTCGGTGGCCCTGTCCCGCGCCATGATCGCATCGAACAGTTTGAACGCGGCACGCTGCCCGTTGGGAAGCCAGCGCCAGCCAAGACCTGTCAGGCGCTTGTCCATTGCGTCGACCAGATAGAGTGGCACGTTTTCCTTGTGCGCCTGTGACAGCAGAACAGTGCGGACATCGCCCGCTGTCCAGACGCAGATATCGGGGCGCCACGTGTCCAGAAAGGTGCGTGTGGCACCGCCCGATTCATTAGGAAGATCGGCATAGCGAATATAAGGTTGGCTTCGATCAGGCGCATCAATGCCCTCGGGCAGGGTGATCAGAAGATGCATGTCGGGCCTGTCTTGCTTCAACCGTTCGGCGAGGCGTTCCGCAATTCCGATATGAGCGGCATCAGCGGCGTGGCACCAGACAAGTTCGCCCTCAGGCCGCTTGTCCAGTGCAGTATGAAGACCTTTTATTGCCACACCGGCCACAGTGCAGTCTCAGCCCAGTTCTTCGGTTGGGGAGCTTGCCGCCTCTTCATCGCGAAGACGGTGAATATGGGCGATGAAGTAGCGCATATTGGCGTTGTCGACGGTGCGCTGGGCCTCCCCCTTCCAGGCGGCATACGCACTGTTGTAATCGGGATAGATGCCTACAATATGCAGGTCGTCGACGCTTTTGAAGACATTGCGGCTGACATCCTGAAGCTCGCCACCGAAGACGAGGTGAAGGCGCTGAACCATGGTGGTTTTCCTTGAATGTGATGCGAAATGGGCCCGGTGCACAGCCTATTGGATTGCGGAGCGGGGTCAAGCAGTGGTGGGCTTGACGATGTGGGGGAAAGCGGTCAGGCAAGTGGGCATGATTGGAAGGAAGCCACAGGTATGAAGCCCTTTTTGATCCTGCAGCTGAGACCGGAGACAGAAGCCTCCGATAGCGAGTTCGACGCGATTTTGCGCAAGGGCGGGCTGGAAGGCGACGCGGTTCGCCGGGTCCGGCTGGATCAGGAGGATCTGGGGGATGTGCCGCTGGACGATTACTCCGGCGTCATCGTGGGTGGCGGGCCCGGTTGTGTGAGCGATGCGCCCGAAGAGAAATCCGAGGTCGAGGCGCGTATTGAAAGGCAAGTGCTGGGGTTAATGCCTGCGGTCACCGAAGCCGATAAGCCGTTCCTTGGCTGCTGTTACGGGATCGGCATTCTGGGCAAGCATCTGGGCGGGGATGTGAGCAAGCGCGCCTATGGGGAGCCGGTGGGAACCTCTGATTGTGAGGTCACGGCAGATGGTAAGGATGATCCGCTGCTGGATGGTGTGCCCACTGCGTTTTCGGCGTTCGTGGGCCACAAGGAGGCGCTGCAAGCCCTGCCAGACGGGTGCCGCCATCTGGTGCGGTCTGACGCTTGCCCGTTCCAGATGTTCAAATATCGCGACAATGTCTATGCCACGCAATTTCATCCGGAGGCCGATGCGGATGGGTTCGAGACGCGCATTCGCATCTACCGGGATAAGGGGTATTTTCCACCCGAAGATGCAGACAGCCTGATCGAGATGTGCCGCGCGGCGGATGTCTTTGCGCCCGAGATGGTGCTGCGCAATTTCGTGGTGCGTTACGGTACGGATTGAAGCTACACGGGTCTTTGTCACCGGGTTTCAGGGCCCGGGTGGTCGGGGTATGACGCTAGGAAAGAAAGCTAATCTTGGATACTGCAGACCATCCCATCTATGAGCGGGTGACACCAAGGCGCACCTTCGTGCCAGAATTGCGGATTGTCTCTGGCCTTATCCTGTTCACCTTCGCGATCACGCATTTCATCAACCATGCGTTTGGTATGGTGTCGATTGACGCGATGCAGGTGGGGCAGGACATGCGGGTTGCAGTCACGCAAAGCACTGTTGGAACCGCCCTTCTGATCTTGGCCGCGGTTGTGCATTTCGTGCTGGGGCTCGCCAAGTTTATTGGCACCCGCACCTGGCGGCTCAGGATCCGGGATATCGTGCAGCTGATCTTTGGGCTGTTGATCCCGCTGTTTTTGATCCGCCACGTTGTCGGCACCCGCGGCACGCAAGAGCTGTTCGGCATTGACGCCGATTATGAATTCATGATTTGGGCCATGTGGCCCGGGGAGGGGGTCAATCAGGTCTTTCTGATCACGCTTGTGTGGGTCCATGGCTGTGTCGGCATTCACCACTGGCTGAGCACCCGGGCCTGGTATCGGCGGTGGTTCTGGGTCTGGAACGCGCTGGCGGTTGTCATTCCGGCGCTGGCCTATGCGGGTTATGTCACCGCGGGTCGGGTCAGCGCGATGGCCCCCACGATCACCCGAAACCCTTTGACTTCCGAGCAATACAGGACGTTTCTGTCGGTGCTCGATACCTCGAACATGGTCTATTACGTGATCCTTGGGGTGGCGGTGACGGCGTGGCTTTTGCTGCTCGCGGCGCAGCGCCTGTCGAAACGCGTGGTCGTGACCTATGCCGACGGGCGGCGCGTTGCGGCGTCCAAAGGGCTTTCAGTGCTGGATGTCAGCCGCATCAACCGAATTCCCCACGCGTCGGTCTGCGGGGGTCGGGCGCGCTGTTCGACCTGTCGCATCCGGGTGGTGGATGGGTATCAAAGCCTGCCCCCGCCCTCTGACACCGAAGCCCGCGTTCTGGAACGGATCGCCGCCCCCGAAAACGTGCGCCTGGCCTGTCAGTTACGCCCCACCGATAGCCTGACCATTTCCACCCTCATGCCCGGCCATGTGGAGGCTGTGCGTGGGGCGGTCACCGATCGCTATCACTGGGGCGTGGAACAGGAGGCGACGATCCTCTTTTGCGATCTGCGCGGCTTTACCAAGATGTCCGAAGGCAAGCTGTCTTACGATGTGGTCTTCCTGCTCAACCAATTCCTGGGCCGCATGGCGGAGGCTATTCAGGATGAGGGCGGGTTTGTCGACAAATTCATGGGCGATGGGATTATGGCGATCTTCGGAATGGAAAGTTCTACCAAAGATGGCGCCACCTATGCGATCCGCGCTTCACGAGCCATGGGTGGGGTGCTGGATGCGCTCAATCAAAGCCTGCGCGATGAACTGCCCGCGCCTTTGCAGATCGGCATCGGGATGAACACCGGTCCGGTGGTTCTGGGCCGTATTGGCGCGGGCGACCGCACCGGGGCTGCCGCGCGGATCACTGCCCTTGGGGAGACGGTGAATACGGCCAGTCGCCTTGAAGGGCTGACGAAGTCACTCGATGTACAGATCATCCTTTCCCGGGCGACGATGGATGCGGCGGGCGTTGATCCGGGCGACGGGATGGAGAGCCAGCACGTCGACGTGCGCGGGCTGAGCCAGCAGGTTGAGGTCTTCGCTATCAAGCGCGCAACGGATTTGCCGCATACGGATGATCGGCGAAATGAGCTTACGCGGCGCCGCAACCTACGTAACCGTATGTAAACAAGACCATAGACCCTGCTAGACAGATCGGAATTCGTTCAATACCAATGTTCGGGTACGTCAAGTTGCCGCAGTGTCGTTTAACGCTAACTCTGGTGCCTGACGTAAAAATTATCCGCGTGGGAGGAACAAAGCGCGGAAAAGACTTGGGAGGAATACATGAATAAATTCTTTGGAACGGTGGCTGCGGTTGCCGTGATGGCGACAGCTGGCAGCGCGATTGCGTTTGAGTGCAAGCGGCCTGAGGCGTCGATGGAAAAGCCCGGCGGATTTCCTGAGCGTGCCCTGACAATGATCGTACCATACGGCCCAGCAGGGGGATCTGGCCAAGTGGCGGCTGCCATGGCGGAAGCTGTGACCGAGTTGACCAGCGTGCCGATCAACCGTGACCACAAGCCCGGCGGTTCGGGCACGGTGGGCATGACAGCCTACATGGCCGCGCCTGCGGATGGCTATAATGTGCTTGAGCATATCGATGACGCCTCATCGGCCCATGCGCTAGATAGCTCTTTGCCAAATCCAGCCGCGGATCTGATCCCGCTGGTGACCAGCCAGGTGACCTTCAGTCAAATATACATCCGCACGGATGAAGACCGCTACACCGATTGGGACAGCTTCGTGGAATGGGTGAAGGCGCAGGGCGGCAAGGCCACCATCGCCAACGTGTCCAAGGAGGGCTCGATGGAGCGGGTGACGATGAAGTTCATCACCGACGCGACAGGCATGGAAATTCAGCAGATCTCCTTCGACAAAGGTGCGCCGCGTTATGGTGCGCTGCTGGGTGGTCAGGTCGATGCGCTGTTCGAACAGCCGGGCGACGTGCGCAACTTCCTGGATGCGGATCAGTTCAAGCCGATCCTGACGATCTTTGATGAACGTCCCGGTGCCTTTTCCGACACGCCCACGCACCGCGAAGCAGGTATGGATTTCGACCCACTGCTGCGCTTTCGTGGCTTCTATGTGCATGCTGATGCGCCCGCTGACCGGGTGGAGTGGCTGCAATGGGCGTTCCAGCGCGGCTATTGCGAAGACAGCTACCAGGCGTTCAACGACAGCAAGTTCATGACCGTCATCGACAGCTATCGCGACACCGACGGGTCCAAAGACCTGATCACCAAGTCGATAGATCAGTATCGTGACGTGTATCAGGCCATGGGTCTGGACGTAAAGTAAACCCCGGTTGAGGGTATGGCGCGGCGCCATTGGGTGCCGCGCCTTCATCTACCAAGCTTTTGCAAGGGAGGGGCAGGTTTGGGACGTCTGACGCGCGGGTCTTGGATTGAACTCGGGATTTTCCTGCTGATCGTGGCCGTTTTCTATGGCTTTTCGTTTCAATTCAACCAGACGATTGAAATCTACATTTTCGGGGCGACGGCCTGGCCCCGCGTGGTGATCGTGCTTTTGCTGATCGCGACGCTGGGCAATCTGTGGTTTCAGTACAAAAACGGTTCCGCCTCGCAAGGCACCATGGGCCAAAGCAATGATGAGCCCGTAGATCTGTCAGTACCCGGCACCCTGCCCCGCATGGTCGCGGTGTTGCTGACGCCGTTTATCTTTGCTTATCTGCTGAAGCCCGTGGGCATCTATTTCAGCGCGCCCTTCTTTATTGCCGCCATAATCTGGCTGTTCGGGGAGCATCGCTGGAAGCCCATAGCGATCATGACCTTTGTGATTTACGTGATCTTTATCGGCCTCTTCCTGGTGATTTTGAATGCCCCACTGCCGCAGGGTAACACATCGCCTTTCTATGATTTCAGCGCGTGGATTTTGACTTTGAACGCCAAGCTGCAAGGGCTTTGACCGGACCATGATTGAGAATTTTCTGGCAGGGTCTGCCGCGCTGTTTGGCGATCCAGTGACTATCGGCATCTTTGTCTTTGGCGTCATCGGCGGCATGCTGTTTGGTGCCATTCCGGGTGTCAGCATGCTGACTCTGGCCGCGATCCTGCTGCCTTTTTCGGCCGCCTTGGAACCGGCGCAGGGTGTGATGCTTTTTGCCGTGATTTACTGCACCGGGACCTATGGTGGGGCGATCACGGCGATCCTGTTCAACATCCCCGGCTCACCGGAGAACGCGCCGACCAGCTTTGATGGCTACCCGATGACGCAAAACGGGCAGTCCGGTAAGGCCGTGGGCGCGGCGGTGCTGTGTTCGGCCATTGGCGGTATCGCCTCAGCGCTGATCATGATGGCCGCGACCGAGCCGCTGGCCCAATGGGCGATCAAGAATATCGGCCCGCCGGAGATTTTCGCACTGGTGTTCTTTGGTCTGATCGTGGCGGCCTCTGTGGGTGCGCGGACGATCTGGAAGGGGTGGATGTCCGTCCTCATCGGGCTGCTGATCGCCACCATCGGGCAGGACCCGGTGGGTGGGATCAATCGCTATAACTTCGGCATGCCTGATCTGGCGGCGGGGATTGCCTTTGTGCCGGCCATCCTCGGGTTCTTTGCTGTATCTGAGATTTTCGTGCAGGCGGAGAAGAAAGCGAGCGGGAAATACAAAGCCCCCAAAGTCTCCATGACCTTCCCCAGCTTCCTTGAGCTGTGGATGCACAAGCTGGCGGTCTTCCGGTCAATCCTTGTGGGGTTCTTTTGCGGTATCCTGCCGGGTATTGGTGCCACGCTGGCGGCCTTCATGAGCTACGGCGAGGCGGTGCGCTGGTCGAAGAAGAAAGAAGAGTTCGGCAAGGGCAAGCTGGAAGGCGTGATCTCTGCCGAGACGGCGAATAACGCGGCGACGGGTGCTGCGATGATCCCGCTTTTGGCGTTGGGCCTGCCGGGTGGTGCGCTGACGGCGATGATGGTGGCGGTGTTCCAGATGCACGATCTGCAGCCCGGGCCATTGGTGTTCATGCTGTCGCCTGATCTGATCTGGATCGTTTTCGCCGCGATGTTTTACGCCAACCTGTCGATCCTGATCATCGGGGTGCTCGAGACGAAGACGATCCTAAACCTGCTGAAGATCCCATTCCAGTTCCTCGCCCCGCTCATCCTGATGCTGGCCACCGTCGGGGCCTATATCAGTCGGGGTTTGGTGCTGGATGTGATGGTGATGTTCCTTGCGGGTATCATGGGCTATCTGCTGCGTCGGTCTGGGTTCTCTATTCCGGGCATCGTGCTGGGGCTGATCCTCGGCAAGATCGGGGAACAGAATTTCGCGCAAGGCATGCAGATGGTGCATTACGACATGGGCGAATATTTTTCACGCCCCATTTGCACCGTCCTGATCATTGCGGGTGTGATCACGCTGATCTCTTCCATCTACCGGGCGTTTGCAACGAGCAACAAGCCGGTGTAATTCGCGCGGAGGAGGGTCTGCGCCATGATCAAGGATAGCTTGGAAGGTATCATCGCACGGTCGCGTATTGCGCAGGTGGCCTATGAGACGGGCGGTTCTCAGGAACGCTATGACCGCGCTGCTGCCGCCGTGGCCTGGGCGATCATGGAACCCGCGCGCAACCGCGAATTGGCGGAGCTGGCGGTGGAGACAACCGGGCTAGGCAACGTGCCGGACAAGATCATCAAGAACCATCGCAAGACGCTGGGCCTGATGCGCGACATCAAAGGGGCGGCGACCTATGGGGTGATCTCGGATGACCCCGCGACAGGCATCACCGAGATCGCACGCGCCAAGGGCGTGGTGGGTGCGATTGTGCCCTCGACCAACCCGGCGGCGACGCCAGCCAACAACGTCATAAACGCGCTGAAATGTGGAAACTCGATTGTGCTGGCACCGTCGCCCAAAGGCGTGGCTTGTGCGGAGCGGTTGTTGGAATTTGTGCATGCGGAGTTTGCCAAGATTGGCGAGGATCCGGATCTGGTGCTGATGATCCCTGCGCCCGGGTCCAAAGAGAAGACCCAAGCCCTGATGGAAGGCTGCGACATGATCGTGGCCACGGGCAGCCAGAACAATGTCCATCGTGCGCAGACGGCGGGCACACCCGCTGTGGCTGTGGGGGCGGGGAATGTGACCGTGATCGTGGATGAAACGGCTGATCTGGCTGCGGCGGCGGAGAAGATCCGCGCGTCCAAGTGCTTTGACAACGCAACGTCCTGTTCGTCCGAGAATGCGGTGGTCGTTGTGGATGCAGTTTATGACGCAATTGTTTCCGCCATGGCAGACGCTGGCGGTGCGGTGGTGGAGGATGAGGCGGGCATCGTTGCCAAGCTTTGGCCGGATGGGCATTTGAACCGGTCTGTGATTGCGCAGGACGCGGACAAGATGATCGCGGCTTTGGGGTTAAACGTCCCCGAGGGCACCGAATACATTGCCGTGCCAACCGAAGGCATCGGCCACGATCATCCGCTGTCAGGCGAGAAGTTGAGCCGCGTTCTTGCGCTCTACCGTGCTGCGGATTTCGAAGCGGCCGTCGACAAGGCCGACACCATTCAACGCTATCAGGGCGCGGGGCATTCGGTGGGGCTGCATAGTTCTGATCCCGACCGGCCCATGGTTCTGGCCACAAAAATTCCGACCAGCCGGGTAATCGTCAATCAGGCGCATACCTTTGCGACGGGTGGGTCGTTTACAAATGGCATGCCGTTTTCGCTGTCGATGGGCTGTGGCACCTGGGGCGGCAATTCCGTGAATGAAAATGTGAATTACCGCCACTTCCTGCAATCCACGAAAATCGTGCGCGAAATCCCGTCGCGGGAACCGTCGCTGGAAGAGATTTTCGACGACTACTGGGGCGCGGCAGGCCAGTGAGGTTTGACCCCAAGACCCCGCCCAAGGGCACGCTGCGCGATTGGATTGATGCGCGGGCGGAGGCGGGCGGTGTTGGATTTGTGTTCCCTGAAACCGGTGAGACGCTGACATGGGAAGACCTGCGCGCGTATTGCATGGAGGTGGCGGGTGATCTGACGGCGCAAGGGATCGCCAAAGGTGAGAGCGTTGCAGTGATGCACCCCAACGGCCTAACGGGTGTAAAAGCGCTTTATGCCGCCCTTTACGGCGGGTTTCGGGTGACCATGCTCAACCTTGCTGCCGGGCCCGATGCGCTGGGCTATGCGATGGAGCATTCACAGGCGCGCATGGCGTTCGTGCATGACGACCAGTTGGAGATGTTTGAGAAGGTGCGTCCCGAAGGCTTGCACCTCTATGCAGCCTCAGATGCCCGCGCGCCGCTCCATGATGTGAGCGCCGATAATGATGCGCTGCTGATGTACACATCTGGCACGACAGGACGGCCCAAGGGTGTGGTGCATACCCAAGCCAGCTTGCTCGCGGGCGGTTGGACGGTCAGTGTGGCGCATGAATTGACGCCCGGCGATCGCGGGATGGGTGTCTTGCCGTTTTACCATATCAACGGGCTGTGCGTGACGGTGATGGGGGCTTTGGTGTCGGGCGGGTCGCTGGCAATGGTGTCGAAGTTTTCGGCGAGCCGGTTTTGGCAACACGCAGAAGATGGCGGCATCACGTGGTTTTCGGTTGTGCCGACGATCATCAGCCACCTTTTGCACGGTGCGGCGGAACCCAGTGACGCGCTCAAGGCCCAGTTGCGATTTGCGCGCTCGGCCTCATCCGCCTTGGCGATTGAAACACAGCGGGCGTTTCAGGATCGCTTTGGCCTGGCGATTGTGGAGTCACTGGGCCTGACAGAGACGGCGGCGCAGTGTTTGGTGAACCCGCTTGATCCAACCCGGCATAAGATCGGGTCGGCGGGGATGGCGATCAGCAATGAAGCGCGGATTGCCGATGATGCAGGCGTTGAATGCGCGCGCGGGGTAGAAGGGGAAATTCAGATCCGCGGACCCAATGTGATGAAGGAATATCTGCGTAACCGGGAGGCCACGGAAGGCACGTTCGCCGGGGATTGGCTGCGCACCGGTGATCTGGGGCGAATGGATGACGAAGGCTATGTGTTCGTCACGGGCCGTCTGAAGGAGTTGATCATCAAGGGCGGGGAAAACATTGCGCCCCGTGAGATTGACGAGGCGCTGTATGAGCATCCTGATGTCGTCGAGGCGGCGGCCTTTGCCCGGCCTTGCAAGCAATATGGTGAACGGGTTGAGGCGGCGGTGCGTTTGAATGAAACGTCTGATGCGACCGCGGAGGATTTGCGCGTATTGTGTGAGGCGCGGGTTGGCAAGTTCAAATCGCCCGATTGCGTGCATATCTTGCCGGAACTTCCGAAGGGGCCATCCGGGAAGATCCAGCGGCTTTATTTGAATGAAATGCTGCATGGGAAGGCGTAAGATTTTATGCCTCAGTTCTTTTTCGGGCCGGGGATATTTTTAGGCCAGAAGAAGCAAGCGCTCAGGTTAAACCAATGTAGATGAGGCGCAGGCCCATCAGCAGGAAGGCGATAAGGACGGCTTTGCGGAAGAGCTCCTGACTGACGCGGTGGCGGAGGAGTTCGCCGATGCGGAAGCCGATGAGGACCACGCAGAGGGCGAGGGCGGATTTCAAGAGGACCGGGACGGTGAGGATGCCCGCGACCACCTGGCCTGCTCCGAGGGGCAGGACGCCAGCGAGGAAGAGGAAGCCGGTCGCGCCGATGAAGCGCTCTTTGGAGACGTCGCGGGCGACGAGATACATCGCGACGGTGGGCGACCAGATAGAGCTGATCCCGCCCAGTGTGCCGGAGAGTGCGCCGAAGCCCAGGTGCCAGCCGCGGCCTGGGCCGATGCGGAGCTTGATGCCGAGCAGGATGTTGAGTGAGAAGAGCACCATGGCGACACCGATGGCGACGGTCAGTAGCGCGGTGGGGTAGTCTGCGATGAACATCGAAGTGACGAAGATGAACACCATGATCGCCAACGCAAAGAGCCAGTATTCGCGGGCGATGTCGAGTTTGTTGGGCGCATGGGCGAATTGCAGGGAATTGGTGGCGAGGATCGACAGCCAGAGGAGAGGGATCGCCTCAGTTGGGGGCATGACCAGTGTGAGGAAGGCCATGGAAGCGGCGGGGAGGCCGATGCCGAGGAAACCCTTCACAATGGCGGCGAAGAGAAAGATGACCGCGATGATGGCCGTTTGGGCGAGGTCAAAGTTCTCGATCAGCTGGGTGACAGCGTCCATCATTTGGTGAGTGCCCGGTCGAGGATGACGGCTAGAGAGTTTGCTTCGCGGGACGCGACGTCTTTGATTTGGCAGCGGCAGGAGAAACCATCTGCGACGATTAGGGTGTCATCGGGGGCGGCGCGGACGGTGGGGGCGAGGGAGAGCTCGGCCATTTGGCGGGAGACTTCCTCGGTTTCCGCCTGATAGCCGAAGGGCCCGGCCATGCCGCAGCATGAGCTGTCGATCATCGTGGCGTCTGCGCCGTCGATGGCGTTTAGGGCGTCGACGGTGGCTTGCGCCACGCCCATCGCTTTTTGGTGGCAGTGGCCGTGGACCAGCACTTGGGTGTCCGGCATTGACAGGCCTTCGGGTGGATTCTGGGCAATGTACTCGGCGAAGGTGAGGATTTTCGCGCCATCTTCTTCGGACCAGTTGTCGATTAGGTTGAGGGCCTCGTCGCGAAACATGAGCGTGCAGGAGGGTTCGAGGCCGACGATGGTTTTGCCTTGGTTCATGGCTTTGCGGAAGGCATCTGTCGTGCGGCGGAGCTCGGCTTTGGCTTGTTCGGGGAGGCCTGCGGAGAGGTAGGTTTTGCCGCAGCAAAGCGCACGACCGGGCGTTGAGATTGTGCCGACAGTGCGGCCGGTGCGTTCGATCACGCGGGTGGCGGCGCGCAGCGTTTCGGGATCGAAATGGCAGTTGAAGGTGTCGGCGAAGAGGAGCACCTCGCCGTCGGGGTTGCCTTTGAAGGGTGACTGGAATTTCGGCATTTGACGTGATTTGGAGAAGCCTGCGAAGTGGGCGAGGCTTTGCGCCGCGTTGGCGAGGGTCGCGGCTTTGGCGGCCAGTGGCGCGGTTTTGGGTAGGGACGCGATGACCCGGTCGCGCAGTTTGAGGCCATGTTTGGCGACGCGCGCCGCCTGCACTTCGGCTTTCATTTTAGCCATGTCGATGGACATGGGGCATTCGCTTTTGCAGGCTTTGCAGCCAACGCAGAGGGACATGGCATCGGCCATATCATCGGAGGCGAAGGCGTTTTCGCCTAGTTGACCGGTGAGGGCGAGACGCAGCACGTTGGCGCGGCCTCGGGTCAGGTCGCGTTCCAGGCCCGTGACGCGGAAGGACGGGCACATGACGCCGCCTTGCGCCTTGCGGCAGGCGCCGTTGTTGTTGCACATCTCGGTGGCGCCGCTGAGGCCGCCGGGCCAGGCTGTCCAGTCGAAGACGGTGGTTGGGTCTTTGGGTTTGTAGGCCTCGGGCCAGCGCATCAGGCGGCGATCATCCATCTTGGGGGCGCGGACGATCTTGCCTGGGTTGAGGAGGCCGGTCGGGTCGAAGCGGTCTTTGATCTGCTCGAATGTGCGGACCATGCGGGGCCCATACATGTGTTCGTGGAATTCAGAGCGCACGATGCCGTCGCCATGTTCGCCGGAATGGGAACCCTTGAAGCGGGCCACCAGATCGAAGGCCTCTTCGGCGATGGCGCGGAGTTGTTTGAGGCCCAGGTCCTGGCGCAGGTTCAAAACGGGGCGCACATGCAAGAGGCCGACGGAGGCGTGGGCGTACCAGGTGCCGTCGGTGCCGTGCTTGCGGAAGACATCGGTGAGGTTCGCGGTGAATTCGGCGAGGTGTTCGAGGGGGACGGCGCAGTCTTCGACGAAGGAGACAGGCTTTCTTTCCGTCCGCATGGACATCATGATGTTGAGCCCTTGAGTGCGCACGCCCCAGATTCGGGCCTGGAAGGCGGGGTCTTCGGCCTCGATCACGCCGCCGTCCTGCTTGCCGGGGTCGCCCCAGCGGAAACCCAGATCGGCCATCAGATCGCCCAAGGCGGTGAGGCGGCGGCGGTTTTCCTTCGGGCCTTCGGCAAATTCAACCAACAGCAGCGCCTCGGGGTCGCCGCGCACGAAGCTGTTCACGATTGGGCGGAATTGGTCGATGTCGCGGCCCAAGCGGATCATGTTGTGATCGACCAGTTCCACCGCGACGGGGCCCAGTTTGACGATGTGTTGGGCGGCGTCCATGGCCGCGTGGAAGGTGGGGAAATGGCAGACGCCCAGAGTTTTTGTGCTGAGCACCGGCGAGAGTTTCAAGTCGAGAGATTTTGTGATGGCGAGTGTGCCCTCAGAGCCCACCAGAAGCTGCGCCATGTCGGGCGCGTTGCCGAGAAGCGCGTCGATATTGTAGCCGCCGACACGGCGTTGAACGGAGGGGAAACGGGTGGCGATTTCATCGCGTTCGCGGTCCGCGAGGGCCAGCATATCGGCGTCGAGCGGTTCATGCAGTTGCGCGGTCTCGAACCGGCGCTGGGTGCCATCGGCCAGCATCGCCTCCAGCGCCAAAACGTTGTCCTGCATCTTGCCGTAACGGATGGAGCGCGAGCCGCAGGAGTTGTTGGCGGCCATCCCGCCCAAAGTCGCACGCGACGCGGTGGAGACATCGACGGGATACCACCAGCCATCAGCCTTCAGTTGGCGGTTGAGGGTGTCGAGGACGAGACCGGGTTGCACGGTCACTCGGCCTTCCTCTGCGTCGTAATCCAGCACCTTGTTCAGATGGCGGGAGAAGTCGATCACCAGCGCGTCGTTGACCGTTTGACCGGACTGAGAGGTGCCGCCGCCGCGGGGCAAAAGCGCTATGCCTTCCTCACGCGCGAAGTCCAAAGCGGCCTCCACATCGGCCCATGATTTGGGCACCAGCACGGCGCGCGGCATGATCTGATAGATCGATGCGTCGGTGGCATATCGCCCCCGGTCGAAATCGGAGTTGAGAACCTCCCCTTCGATGCGCTTGCGTAATCGGCTGGCGTCTATCATTCGAGCTTGACCTTCCCCCTCTCACCCTCACCATAGTGATTTGTAACTGCAACTTTATTAGGCAAGTCATATGCGGTCAGGGCGTCATTTTCTTCAAATTCCGGGTCCGACCAACACACCAGACCGGGTGCTGCGGGCGATGCATCGGGCGGTGATGGATCATCGCGGGCCGGAATTTGGGGAACTGGGGCAGAGTATTCTGCGAGACCTAAAGCCGGTTTTCAAAACGGAAGGGCGCGTTGTGATCTACCCGGCCTCCGGGACCGGCGCTTGGGAGGCCGCACTGGTGAACGTCCTGGCATCGGGTGATCAGGTGCTGATGTATGAGACTGGGCAATTTGCGACGCTGTGGAAAAACATGGCGGCCAAGCTGGGGTTTGATCCCGTTTTCATGCAGGGCGATTGGCGGACGGGGGCCAATGCGGAGGCCATTGGCGCGCAGTTGGAGGCTGATAGTGCGCACAAGATCAAGGCAATCTGCGTGGTGCATAATGATACAGCCACGGGGATCACCTCTGACATTGCGGCAGTGCGCGCGGCGATGGATGCGGCACACCACCCGGCGCTTTTGATGGTGGATACGATTTCATCGCTGGGCTCGATTGATTTTCAGACGGATGCCTGGGGTGTGGATGTGGTGGTGGCGGGGTCGCAGAAGGGTCTGATGCTGCCGCCAGGGCTGTCGTTCAATGCGATCTCGGACAAGGCATGGGCCGCTTGCGAGGCGGGCGGGGATCGGCGATCTTACTGGGATTGGCGGGATATGGCGGCGCCAAATGAGAAGGGCTTTTTCCCCTATACCCCTGCCACGACGCTGCTTTACGGCTTGCGCGAGGCGCTTGATATGCTGGCGGAAGAGGGGCTGGAGAACGTGTTTGACCGCCATACCCGGCATGCGAACGCGACCCGTCTTGCGGTCGAAGCTTGGGGCCTCGAAATCCTCGCTGTGAATGCGCATGAACGTTCCAACAGCCTGACGGCGGTGTTGATGCCGGATGACACGGGCGCGGATGCGCTACGGGCGGAGATTCTGGATAAGTTTGATATGTCGCTGGGCACGGGCCTCAATAAGGTGGCGGATCGGGTGTTTCGGATCGGCCATCTCGGGGACTTCAACGATCTGATGCTGATGGGCACGCTTTGCGGGGTGGAAATGGGCCTGATGCGGGCCGGCGTTGCGCATCAGAAGGGTGGTGCACAGGCGGCGATGGAGTATTTGGCGGCTCATGTTGGCTGACCTGTCGCTTCTGCAGGTGGTGGCGATCTTTGCCACCTATGTCTTTGCGGCGACGGCGAAAGGGATCACGGGTCTGGGGTTTTCGACCACATGCCTGCCCATTCTGGCGCTGGTCGTCGGGCTGAAAGACGCTCTGCCGTTGGTGATCATCCCGTCGATCTGGTCGAACCTGATTGTGATGCGGCAGGCCGGTCGTTTTGGTGAAACTGTGGCGCGTTTCTGGCCCATGTTGCTGGCACTGCTGCCGGGTCTTTGCCTCGGCCTGTGGGTCCTGTCGGGCGTGGACGGCGTGCAGGCGGGTGCGGTTCTTGGGGTGATCCTTCTTATGTGGTGTGCGTTTTCTGTGACCACGCCAAACCTCAGCCTGCCACCGCATCTGGAACGCCCGTTGGCCCCGGTTTCGGGAATTTTGACCGGTTTCGTAAATGGCCTTACAGGATCTCAGGTGATGCCTGCGGTCCCATTTCTGATGATGCTCAAGATGGAACGGGACCTGTTCATTCAGGCCATCAACTGCTCTTTCACCTTGTCGAGTTTCGTCATGGCCATTGGCCTGAGCCATCTTGGGCTGTTTGCATGGAGCGACATTTTGATCTCTGCGCTTGGGGCTTGTCTTGTCTTTTTTGGGGTTCGCATGGGTGAAGCCGTGCGCCATAGGCTGTCTGAGCAGAGGTTCCGAAATGCCGTTCTTGGGATGCTGACGTTGATGGGTCTGGGTCTTATCCTGCCAGTTTTTGCATAGCTTTCGGGGCGTCCTGTCGGGTGCTGTCAGATCAAGAAGACTGGAGTTTGATGGAGCCCAAGCGGCCCCGGCTGCGCGATCAATCAAGCTATATCTGACCCGCTGAACGAAAGGTTTTTCCTTAGTTCCGTTAGCCTCGCCAAAGTGCGGTGAAAGACTGCTTTGCGCCCAAATCACAAAATGCTGTCCGGCGGACACATAACCGAAAAGAACAAAGACACGACATTCACATTTGTTTCTAAGAATTAAAGTTGCCGAAGCTTTTTGTCAGCATCGCAGCCAATTCTACGACATGTCAGGCAGAGGATTTATGCGGTGCTTTCTATCTGCTAAATCTAGAACCATGAACCACCCACGATTTGACATTCTTTTGGAGCCTTCGCCCCTGCGGCCTGCGAAAGCACTGTCTGAGAAATTGGGCATCAGTCTCTGGCTCAAAAGAGATGACCTGACAGAACCTTCCTTTGGAGGAAACAAATCAAGGCAACTGGAATACTATTTCGGCGCGGCAATCGCCGAAAACGCGGATACAATTCTCATCACCGGGGCCGTTCAGTCCAATTTTGTGAGACTGGCAGCGGCGATTGCGAAATCACTCGGGATGCATGCGGTAGCGCAGTTGGAACACCGCGTTAAGACTGATGATGTGACCTACAAAAGGTCTGGCAACGTGCTTTTGGACGCTTTGCTAGGAGCAGAAATACTCGAATATCCAGAAGGAGAAGATGAAGCCGGAGCTGATCAAGCGCTGTATGCGCGCGCCGCAGAGCTGCGGGCGGAAGGGCGGCGGCCATATGTTATACCACTGTCGGAAAACCACCCGCCTCTCGGGGCTTTAGGCTACGTGAATGCGGCGAAGGAAATTCTTGCGGCCAAGCACGACTTCGACGTCTTCGTCGTGGCCTCGGGAAGCGGCGCAACACACTCCGGACTGCTTTCGGGACTGCGCGGACAAGGATGCAGTGCGAAAGTTATCGGAAGTTGCGTGCGACGCCCTGCGCAGCTTCAGACGTCACGCATCAAAAGGATCGTTGATAGATTGGGAGAGCTGTATGAAGGAGCCCACAGGGTTGCTGCCGATGACATCGACTTGTGGGATGGTGCATTGGCACCCGGTTACGGGCAAATTGGTGCGTCGGCTTTGGATGCAATGAAATTGATGGCGCAATCGGAAGGGATATTTCTTGATCCTGTGTATACGGCGAAGTCATTTGCCGGGATACCGGCGCTGGTGGCAGACGGCAAGATTCCCAAAGGCGCGAGTGTTTGTTTCGTTCACACGGGTGGGCTGGCCGGTCTGTTTGGCTACAGCGACATCCTCACCGACATGCTGGGTTCGCCGCTCTCAATTTGAGGGGACGATTGCACCTTCTCGAGCACGTCCAAAACCTCTGCCCGCCAGGCTTGTTTTATTTTTTCGGCGAGCACGGAAAGCGGTCGATACCGAGGCTCAAAGATCGCGTATCTGTAGCGAAGCTCTTCTTTGAGAGGCAGGATGGTCACGACCTGAGACAGATCAGAGACCGAGTTAACATGAACAGCCGTCAGCGGATCGACAATGGAACAACATTGTCCAGCGCCGACAAACTGTAAAATCGGCAGGAACGTCTGGCTTTCGACCATCAAGGCAAAGTCACAGCCTTGCTCTTGGTAGATGTTTTCAATGTTTTTCTGATGGGCATGCGTTGCTTGAAGCGACCCCATCGGTACGGCGTCCAAATCGCAAATTGCCACTTCGTTATTTTGCGTCAGAGGATGATCGCTTGGCAATGCAACAAAGCACTTGGCGCTGATGATCTGGGCCTTGTACAGGTTTTCGCCGTCGTGGTTGCCGGGGGCATCCGCAAAGCCAAAGTCAATATTCTGTGCGCGGGCCAGCTCGGCGATCTGGTTGGAGCTTCTCGCCAGAATCGACACCGATGTATCTGACGCGGCCGCGATCTGACTGGCGATGAAGCGGGGAAAGAGCATGGAAACCGGCCCTGGCATAGCAGCGAATTGGAGCGCGCCGCTTTGACCGTCGGCGAGGCTTTTCATGGTCTGCCGAACACGCGTCATCTGGCCCAGAATTGCGGAGGTTTCCGTCAAAAGATAGTGCGCCTCTGGCACTGGGATAAGCTTGCGCCCCTCTCGCTGGAAAAGCTGCAGGCCCAGCTGCTCTTCCAGAGTTTTGATGGCCGCGCTCACCGCAGGCTGGGTCCGGCCAAGTTTTTTGGCGGCGTCCGACAACGATGCCGAAGTCATGACCGCTTGAAATGCTGACATTTGAGAAATGTTCATGCCTATACATAACCAAAATCTATTAAAACAAAAAATAATAAAATTTGTATTTATTCAATTCATCGATCACGCTTGGAAAATTACTCGTTTGGAAGTCTGACACTGGGAGAAACACATGAAAATATTCTCGAAATTAGCGGGCGTAGCCATTGCCGCCACGTTGACGGCGGGCACGGCGGTCGCCCAAGACCCGACATTTTTCCGCATCGGCACCGGGAGCGCCGGCGGCACGTACTTCCCCATCGGCGGCACCATCGCTAACGGCATTTCTGCGCCTCCGGGCTCGCGCCCATGCGACCAAGGTGGCCAGTGCGGTGTGCCCGGTCTAATCGCCATCGCGCAATCCACGACCGCATCCGTGTTTAACAACACAGCCGTGCAAAACGGTGAGTTGGAGGCGGGCCTTGCTGCCGCTGACGTGACACGTTCAATGTTCTTGGGCGAAGGAAAGTTTGACGGCAAACCACACGAGAAGCTGCGCGTTGTGGCGAACCTGTACCCCGAAGATCTGCATTTGGTGATGCCCCAAGGCGCCTCCATCGACAGCCTGAGCGATCTTGAAGGCAAACGCGTGGGCATTGCGCAGGCGGGTTCCGGTACGCAGGTTGCCGTTGAGATGATGTTGAGCGAATGGGGCCTCACCCGTGACAACTATGACGAGGCTGAACTCAACAACAGCCAGTCGGCGGAGCGCTTGGCGGACGGTCAACTGGATGCGTATTTTTATGCTGCGGGTTGGCCGGTCTCTGCGATGGTCCAGCTTTCGACCACCAAGGGCATGGAGCTGCACAGCTTCACCGAAGAAGACCTAAAGAAGATCAACGACATCATCCCTGCCTACATTCCCTCCAGCATTCCGGCGGGTGTTTATGAAGGTGTGGACTATGAGGTGAAGACACCGGCGGTGTCAGCGCTGCTGGTTGTGTCTTCTGATCTGTCAGAGGAACTTGTCTATGGCATCACCAAGGCGATGTGGAACGACAATACCCGCAAGCTGCTCGACAACGGGCACGCAAAGGGCAAGCAGATCACGCCTGACACGGCGCTTGACGGCATCGCAGCACTTGGCGTGCCTCTTCATGCTGGGGCTGAGAAGTTTTACAAAGAAGCCGGTCTTTTGAAGTAAGGCGCTTCTTCCCGCCCTACGACAACGACGGGCGGCAGGCGCAATTCTGCCAGCCGCCCGTGCGTACCATCCCATCCAATCATAGCCCGGGGGGCGCATTATGGCTGACCAGCACTCAGAAGAGGTGCGTGAGCTTACTGAAGAAGAGCTTGCTGCCATCGAAGAGAAATACGACGAAGGTGCCGCGACGCGCTCTGTCACCCCCGGGTTTGGGAAGTTCCTGCGATACATCGCGCTGACCTTTGCCATTTATCACTACCTGACCGCTGGGTTTGCACTGCCGCCAGACTACTGGCACATGGGCTGGCACCTGAGCGGGCTCTTCATCCTGACCTATTCGCTATACCCGCTGGTGAAAACAGAGACGTCCTTTGACCTCAACACCGGCGCGCTGCGCCTCGGCGGCGTGCCGTTTCTCGACATTATCCTGATGGTTCTGGGCGTGGCATCCGCGCTCTATCTCGGGCTGGCCTGGCGCGGAATCGCGTTTTTGGGTGTGGAGGAAATGACCTTCCGCATGGGCAATCCCAATGGGTGGGACATGCTTTTTGGGGTGATCCTGATCGTTCTCGTGCTCGACATTGCGCGGCGCACTTTGGGGTGGATCCTGCCGCTGATTATTTCGGTCTTCATCTCCTACGCGCTCTTTGGTCCCTATTTTCCCGGTCTGCTTCAGCACCCGGGTGTGAAGTTCAACACGTTCGTGTCGTCCATGTATTTTCCGCAGGAAGGTATTTTCGGCGTCACGCTCTGGGTCGTGTCCACCATCGTGTTCCACTTCGTCCTGTTCGGCGTTATTGCGCAGCGCACAGGGCTGGGGCAGCTTTTCATCGACAACGCAACGATCCTTGCCGGGCGCTACACGGGCGGGCCTGCGAAAGTGTCGGTCGTTTCATCGGCGTTCTTCGGCACGATCTCAGGCTCCTCGGTGGCCAATACCGTGTCCACCGGCGCACTCACGATCCCGAACATGAAGCGTCTCGGGTATCCGGGCCACTTCGCGGGCGGGGTGGAGGCAGCGGCCTCCGCAGGCGGTCAGATCACGCCTCCCATCATGGGCGCTGCGGCCTTCATCATGGCTGAGTTTCTGGAGCTGCCCTACACCACCATCGTCATTGCTGCGATCTTCCCTGCACTTTTGCACTATGTGGGCGTTTTTGCTGTTGTGCATCTGATGGCGCGCAAGCTGGGGCTTAAAGGGTTGGCCAAGGAGGCGCTGCCGCAACTGGGGGCTGTCTGGCGCGATGGTTGGGCTAACATCGTGCCGCTGGTCGGTCTGCTCGTCGTGCTGTTTTCCGGCTACACGCCTTACATGTCCGCGTTCTGCGGTATCTCTCTGGCCCTTGTCGCGGGTATGAGCCGGATCAAAGAACCGATCACGCTCATCTATGCAGCCGCCTTCATTGCCTTCGTGCTTTGGAAATACGCGGGCGGTGGATTTGATTTGACCATGTCGGGCATCCTTATTGCTGGCGCAGTCATCGCAACGCTCAACCCACAAAGGCGCATTTCGATCCCTGAGATGGGTGACACGTTCGAGACAGGCGTGAAATATGCCCTTGCCGTCGGTGCGGCATCGGCGGCAGTCGGCATCGTGATTGGCGTGATCAATACCACCGGCGTCGGCTTCCGCATTGGCTTCATGGTAACGCAAGCGGCATCCAACCTCGGCACCGATCTGGCCTGGCTCTTCCAATTTGGTAGCTACACACTCTTCAGTGTAGAGGACCTGACGCTCTTTATCAGCCTCGTTTTCATCGCACTGGCTTGCATCTTGATGGGCGCGGGCGTGCCGACAACGGCGCTCTACATCATGTTGGTCTCCGTGGCGCAGCCTGCATTGGCGCAGCTGGGTATCCCGCCTATCGCCAGCCACATGTTCGTGCTCTATTACGGGGTGGTCGCAGAGATTACGCCGCCGGTGTGCACATCGGCCTACGCGGCTGCCGCCATTGCAAATTCCAATCCGTTTCGAACTGGCATTTCCGCCTTCACGCTCGGTCTTGGCAAGGTGATCGCCCCCATGGCTTTTGTCTACGCGCCAGTGTTGCTTTTCGTGTCCTCCACCGGGTTCGATCTGTGGGAATTCTCCTACACCGCCGCAAGCTGCATAGCCGGCGTGATCGCTCTGTCGGCGGCCGTCGTTGGATACTGGCTGGCACCTATGGGCGTGATCTATCGCTGGCTCATGGCCATCGCGGGTATCGTGTTCATCGCGCCCTCGTTGCAGGCCGATCTGGCGGCTTTGATCATCGCTGCCCCGGCGGTCATCAGTCAGGTCATCGCCCGACGTGGACAACCTATGCCAGCATGATCTGATGCAGGAAACTGTCACAGTTCTGGGTGCCGGGATCGTGGGCATCTGCACGGCCCTGTCACTGGCGGAGCGCGGCGTTACCGTGCAGGTCATTGATCGCAACACTCCGGGGCGTGAGACAAGCTACGGCAATGCAGGAATTATTTCGCCGTGGTCGGTCATCCCACAGGCTTTGCCGGGCACGTGGCGGCAGATCCCCAGACTGATGTTCGGCAAGCACAGACCGCTCTCCATTAAGCTTTCCGTCTGGCCCCAAATGCTTCCATGGGGCATGCAGTTTCTGCGCAACGGCACGGAGCACAAGGTTCGCGAAACCTCCGACGCGATGGAATTGCTGTGCAGCCCGTCCATTGAGCTTTACCGCCGTCACCTTCAGGGCACCAAGGCCGAACACCTCGTCGCTGATGCGATGTATGTCCACGCCTTTCGAGATGGCTCTCGCGCGTCGCTTTCCAGTTTGGATTACGACATCAGGCGTCAGAAAGGCGCCGACATGGAACTGATCGGCCAAGATGCGTTGCAACAGCTCGAACCCGCCATCAGCCGTGATTTCAAAGCCGCTATTTTGATAAAGGGACAAGCGCGGGCAACTTCACCCGGACGGCTTTGTGACGTGCTGGCTGTGAAAGCCCGATCCCTGGGTGTGACGTTCAAGGAAATGCGCGTGCACTCCGTGAGACGCGGCGAAAACGGCTGGGATGTTCATGGGGAAGGTGAGGCCCTTTCAGTCAGAAAACTGGTTCTCGCCTTGGGCGTTTGGAGCGCGGATATCCTCAAGAAGCTTGGCTATCCGGTCCCGGTGATGGCCGAGCGAGGTTACCATTTAGAGTATCCCGACCCAGGCATTGAGATTGTGAATTCTGTGATGGATGTCGACGCCAAATGCGTCGGCAGCAGCATGCAGGACGGGTTCCGATTTGCTGGTCAGGCGGAATTCGCGCCTATCGACGCCCCGCGCGATGAGCGTAGGATGTTGCATCTGAACACACTTGCGAAAGCTGCTTTTCCGGGGCTGAATGATGGGGGTCCAAAGCTCTGGATGGGGCACAGGCCGTCGCTGCCGGATAGCCTGCCCGTGTTGCAGGAATTAGCGTCGGAGCCGGGTTTGTTTCTTAATTTTGGCCATTCGCATTACGGTTTGATGATGGCGCCCAAGTCGGGTGAACTCATTGCCGATCTTGTCATGAAAAAAAGCCCTAACAGCGACCTTGCCCCGTACTCACTCGCACGTTTCGAATAAGGCAAGTTTAGTCCGTGAATTCTAAACTGTGACGTAATGAAAAGCGTGGCTTTTTGAACGAGCCAAAACCTCTGCTTTTTAGGTGTGTTGCCTTAAGCGCGAGCGCGAACAACGCAGAACGGTTGTTGCTTCTTGAGCAAGATGGCATGGTCGTTACATGCGACGTTTCATTGCCAATTCTAGCGTCATTTTGTTTCTGACCATTTTGACCCAGATTGGCGGGATTGCGTGGTTTCTAGCGCTTTTCTTCCGGCAAAAAGCAATCGTGTTCCTAGTCGCATATGCAGCGTTGACGGCGGCGGCGGTCTGGATTGCACCGAGCTTTGGTCGCGTAGCGTTGAACTGCGGGTCCGCTGCAGGTTCAAAGCTGGATGTACTGCGCTCTTAACCGGCACTACGTGACACCGGAGCTACGAGAAGTACTCGTTGACACAGCTGAAGAGATGGATCGCCAATATCCCGGCACCGAAACCCTTGTACTGGACGCGAACTTCCCGTTTTTTGACGGTTTTCCTTTGCTGCCGCATCTTTCCCACAATGATGGTGAGAAGGTGGATCTCGCATTTTTCTATCGTGATGAGACGGGCTATTTGGCCGGTGCGACACGATCACCGATAGGGTATTTCGCTTTCGAGCCCGGTCCAACGGATTGTACACCGCGATGGCCAACTCTCAGATGGGACTTTGATGCTATTCAGCCGCTTTGGCGCGAATACGAGTTGGACAAGGAACGTATGGCCGCAGTTATGAGAATCCTCGCTAACGACGAGCGCGTGGGGAAAACTTTTATTGAACCGCATCTCGTTCAATCACTGCAGGTTGCCCATCCGCGTGTTCGGTTTCAAGGTTGCAGGGCAGCGCGGCATGACGATCATATTCACTTTCAGCTATGACGGCAGGTTGGAGCTCTGAGCGTGTCGTTGTTTCGGGTCTTTTCCAATTGTGACGAACGAGTGCTTCGTGCCGGACAGGTCGTTTTTACCTGCTTGGATGTGAGGGGTAAGGTCAAGATTATTGATCAGAGTTTGCATGAAACTCGTACAGTTTAACGCCATTCAACTCCATTCTGTGAAGATCAGGGAATAAAACCAGCTTCCCATGCGTCTTTCTCTCAGAACACGTGCAACAGCGCCGTTGTCGCGTGCTCAAAAGGGAGGAAAATCAAATGAAAGACAATCCATATCAATCAGTGCGCGAATTTTTTGCAACCGACCCTGAAAAGGCGGACAAGGAATTTTTTGGCCGCGTGTCCAACCCGGACCGTCGTGGGTTTCTCAGAAATACAGGGCTTGCCACCATGGCGGCGATGGTGGGCACGTCAATCCCGTTCCATCCCAACATGCCCATGGGGTTCGTACCGGCCGCTTTGGCCAACGAAGACGTTTTGGTGGGCAAGGACGGGCTGACGCTTCTCAATGACAGACCCGTCAATGCTGAAACGCCGCCAGAACTTCTTGATGACGCCATCACGCCCACGTCTCGGCACTTCATTCGCAACAATGGTATTCCGCCAGAGGATGTGGATCCGACCACCTGGACGCTGACGATCGATGGCTTTGTCGACACGCCGATGGAGATGACCATCGCCGACATGAAAGCGAACTTTGAAGTTGTGACCATGGCGCTGACGCTGGAATGCGGCGGCAACGGGCGCAGCTTCTTCAATCCGCCCGCCAAGGGCAATCAGTGGACATATGGCGCGGTGGCCTGTTCGGAATGGACCGGCGTGCGCCTGAAGGACGTGCTGGAGGCCGCGGGCGTGCAGGACAATGTGGTCTACACCGCGCATTATGGCGCCGATGAGCATCTCTCGGGCGATCCGGAAAAACTGCCGATTTCCCGCGGTGTGCCGATTGCCAAGGCGCTGACGGATAACGTGCTCATCGCCTTTGAAATGAATGGTGACGCGCTGCATCCGATGAATGGCGCGCCACTGCGCCTTGTGGTGCCGGGCTGGCCTGCCTCGACCGCGCATAAGTGGCTCAAGCGCATAGAACTGCGCGACATCGTCCATGATGGCCCAAAAATGACGGGCAAGGCTTATCGCGTGCCCAACCGCAAAGTTGAGCCAGGCGAGAAGGTTGAGAATGAGGACTTCGTGATCATTGAGCGGATGCCGGTGAAATCGCTGGTCACCTTCCCGGCCAATGGCGCAAGCATCGGCATGCAGACGGAAGTGCGCGGGCATGCCTGGTCGGGCGATCGCGACATTACTAGCCTTGATGTGTCATTCGATTTTGGCGCGACCTGGCAAAAAGCGGAGCTCGACGCGCCGGTCAATTCCGGAGCCTGGCAGAACTGGCGCACCAACATCACCTTCCCGCAGGCGGGATACTATGAGGTGTGGGCCCGGGCCACGGACAGTGCGGGCGAAATGCAGCCCTTTGCCATTGACTGGAACCCCAAGGGTTACCTCAATAACACCATGCACCGCGTCGGCCTGCGCGTCAGCTGACCGAAAAACCCAAGTTCAGCCAAGCGGGCGGTTCCTTAATGGGCCCGTCCGCACGCCAAATTCAGGGAGGAATATCATTGCGCGCCACAACAGTCTTTACAGCGGCCTCACTCATCACACTTATCGGCTTTCTGTCTTTATCCATGCTGAATTTCAGCAGCTCAGCGATGGCATCGACCTCTGATGCCGAAGAGGAGGAAGAGGATTACAATGGCATTCTCGTCAATGAACCCGGGGCCGATATCACCTTTGCCTATTGTGCAGGGTGTCACTCGGAACGCATCGTCGCCCAGCAAGGTCTGACACGGGACGGCTGGGAAGAGTTGATCGAATGGATGGTGGAAGAGCAAGGCATGGGGGAGATTGAGGATCCTGACTACACCGAGATCGTCGACTACCTTGCGGCGCATTACGGTGAGGATCGCCCCAACTTTCCGAATTGAGATTTAGCCCACGCAGGGTGCAGCGTCTTGCGTGGCTTGCGTCATGGAGGCGTAGACCTGTGCTTTCGCCAGATCATGGGTCAAATGCTGCAGATATGTGGCGATCGCATCAAATTTCTGCAGGTCCATGCCCGTGGCCACAATGGCGTGATGGACGCCATCGGCGGTCGTCCAAGCAATTGCCTGTGCATCCAGAGCGGGCGGCAGTTTGAAGGCCGTTGCCACTGTGAAATAGGACAACCTGCACCCATTGACCCCCGCGTAATGCGCCAAACGTCCATTACCGATGGCTTGGGCTGCGACCGGTACAAGATTGGCGCCGCTCAGATCATGCACACCAAGCTCACGGAACATAGCAACATTACGTATATCCTCCGGAGCAACGGTGTAGCTTTGTGCCTCAAGCGACTGGTGCAGCTCAAGCAGGGTGGGGCCGCGCGTCTGAGACGTCCAAAGCGCAAAGGCCATCAAGGCAACCGCCGCTGCCAAGGCTGCAAAAACAATGTGCTGCTTGGCGGGCTTGGTTACGGGTGTTTCGAGTTCGACATTCTGGGGGCGGAGCACCCGCAAGCTTTGCGAGGCACCTTCGATCTGTTTCAACGCCTTTGCCAGCGCGGGCTCCTGCTGTAGACGCGTTTCAAAAGCGGCACGTTCTTCAACCGGAAGCTCGCCATCATGGAATGCGTTCACCGCTTCCCATTCACTTTCGCTGATGCTGCCCACGCGTACCAAACTCCTCAGTGCCAGACTCTTCTTCGTTGCCGTCGACCAGCGCCAGTAATGCTGCCCTCGCACGGCTGACGCGGCTCATGACAGTGCCTCTCGGAATATCCAGAATCCAGCCAGCATCGGCATACTTAAACTCCAAGATATCAACAAGGTACAAAATTTCCCGCTTCTCCGCGGGGAGCTTTTCAAAGGCTAGCCGGATCAATATGTCTCGGTCGACATTGGTCTTAAGACTGGCTTCTCCCATAAGACGTTTCTCAGCCGCAGAATATTCCCTCCGCACCCTGCGTTTTCTGAGTTCATCGTAATGAAGGTTGCGGATCACCCGGATGATCCAGCGGCGCAACTCAACCAGTTTCACTGGTCGGTTCTGCGCCCGCAAAGCCCGTTCAATCGCATCTTGAACCAGATCCTCGGCATCCTGTTGATGCCCCAGACAGATGGTGAGGGCATAGGCTCGAAGTTCTGGCAGCAAAAGCTCGATCTGGGTTAGCGACGCCATTTGATGAGTTTGCCGTCGTTTCACGCGCAGGTCAAAAACTCTGTAATGCGTCAAAGTGGTGACGACCCTAAGCAGGATACGGCATAAGGCGCAGCATCGGCTTGAGAATGCAGCATTGCTTGCTTTGTTCGCATAGTCTGCGTCCGATCCCAAGCCGTTCAAATCTTGGGCTGGCAACCCTCGGTTTGGCCACAGTCGGACGGGGTTTAAATGCCGATGCGTACGGTTTTCTGAACGATGAATAGGAACGTACGCGCCGCGCACTACACATCTTCGGTTTTTATGCTATTTTCCGCTGCAGCTCAGCTATCGATATGCGCCAGGCAGAATGTATTCGATTTCGACCATGGATGCGCAGATGTCTGACTTAGCGACCGATAAATACCTGTCAGAGCGTGAAAACCTTGTGGCCATAGCCCGTAGCATCGTGAATGATCACGCGGTTGCGGAAGATTTGGTGCAAGAATCGTGGTTTCGTTGGATCGGAGCAAGCTACCCGCTGGATCGGTCGGGGCCTATCCTCAAGAAAATCGTGGCCAATTTGTGTATTGATTGGCACCGTCGTCAAGCGAGAGAGCGTAAGCGAGATACAGAGTTCTTGCGCGCTTCGGCAAATGATCACGCGCCAGCGACTGAACGCGTGGTGATGGCGCGGCAAGAACTGCGTCTGGTCGTCCGCACACTTTCAAAGCAACCCAAGAAAAACATCCTGGCTTTGCGTCTTTATTGTATCGACGGGCTGACCTATCGCGACATTGGCGCAAAACTGGGCGTGTCGCATGTGAGCGCGTTCAAAATGGTCGCCAAAGCACTGGCCTGCGCCGCAGCAGCACTTGAGACCTGAACCCGGTTAACACATGGCCCCGAGACGCGTTTCGTTTATGTAAGCACGACCGCCAGCTCTTGAGGGAAAGCATGCAAGGCAACGAAGAAGACAACAGCCTTTATGACGAGGCGGCAGAACTGTTTATGCTGTTGCAAGATACGCCAGACGATGAAGATTTGTGCCGAAAGCGGGCGATGTTTTTAGCGAGCGGACGAGAGGCCCAAGACGCCTATCGCAAGGTGGAAAAGGTTTTCGTTGGGGTGCGTCAAAGCAAGCGCAATACGAAACCAGTGCCTCTGATTGCGTTCCTTGCACTGCTTCTTGGCACCGGGTTCGTTGTTTATGAACCGGTCCGTGTGCAGTTACTTGCAGATATCCAATCATCCGATGAACCGCGCAGTGTTACGCTTGCCAGCGATGATGACGCGGCACTCGATGCGCGTTCGGCCATTGATGATCAATCCGATGATGCGGTCCGCCAGTTCGAAGTGCTGCGCGGTACTGCGTTTTTCGATGTTGAGAAACAAGAACGCCCCTTCATTGTAGCAATCAGGGATGTCCGGGTCCGCACGCTTGGCACCGCCTTTGAAACAGCTCTGCTTGATGACAGTGTGTTGGTTTCGGTCGAAGAGGGCGCTGTTGAGGTGTCGCAAAGAGATCGCGTCTGGCGCCTGGACCCGGGCCAGGCACTTTATGTTCGTAAGGACGGGGCGGTGGAAACGGCGCGCCTGCCCACTGACCACGTCGCCGCTTGGCGCAACGACACTTTGACCGTCGATGGTATGACACTGCGCGATGCCGTCGCGATTGTGGGTCGCCGTGTGCAAGGTTCGGTTGCTGTCTTTGGTGCGATCGGTGACTTGCGTGTGACTGGGGGGTTTGACTTGTCGGATCCCGAAGCCGTCTTGCAGGTGTTGGCAGAGACGGCCGGTGCGCGCATCACCAGTATTGGCCCGCTTGGCTATGTCATCCGCGAGTAAGCCGCATGGCACGTCCTTCAACATTCAGTCAGCGTAAAGAAACGACCTGAAACGGTTAACAAACGGTCTCGGCGTGCGTTCCACCAGAGAAAAAGGACAAGTCTCAGGCGAAGGGACCGGGGAAACCATGACACATTCGAAGAACGCTCTGAGCGTCATCTTTAGCACTGCACTTGGTTTGGGGGCGGGCGTGGCGATTGCCGATGAAACGTCGGATATTGACATCGCAGCACAAACCCTCCGAGGCGCTTTGACGGAACTGTCGCGAGAAACCGGGCTCTCTATCGGCGCGCCGACGGATCTTGTCGACGGAATCGATAGCGACGCAATCACCGGAACCATGACCCCCCGGCAGGCGCTGGCGCAACTTCTGGAAAAAACCGATCTGACCTTCTCAGCCTTTGGCGATGACAGCGTGGTGGTGCAAAGAAGCCGGCCTTTTGATGAGGTGGTCACCCAAAACGCTGATGACGAACCCCTCGACCTTGGGACGCTCGTGATCACTACGGCGCGGCGGACGGAAGAAGACGTCAAGGATGTTCCCGGCAGCGTGCAGGTTTTTAACGGTGAACGGCTCGAACGCTCCAATATCGGCAATTTCGCGGATGCCATCCAGCAATTGCCAAACGTCAACATTGCCAGCAACAGTGACCCATTCCGCGGCATCATTTCGATCCGGGGGATCAGCAGTCAGAATATCCTGTCCACTGCGCCCACTATCGGTGTGTTCCAGAATGGTGTTCTGCAGAACTCTACCGGTCTGCGCCACAATATCAACCCGAGGCTAATTGACCTTGAGCGGGTCGAGGTTCTCTTTGGCCCTCAAGGCACGGCGTTTGGTCGCGGAACAATTGGCGGGGCAATCAACTATGTCACGGCGAAACCCAAGTTTGAAACCGAAGGGTCCGTTCGTCTGAGCTACAATGATTTGGACGAAGGCACCGCAGAAATTGTCTATAATACGCCGCTGAGCGAAACTGTCGCCCTGCGCCTTGTGGCCTATGGGGCTTACGCGGACGGGTTTGTGGATTCCCCGTTTTCACCCGATACTAGTTCGCTTGGAACCGATGATCTGGGCACGCGGGTCAGCCTGCGCTTCCAACCCAATGACCGGCTTACTGTCGACGCGTCTGTCCAATATGATGAGGCAAGCTACGACGCGCCGCTCTTTGTGTTTGAAAGCTCCAATGCAGCGGGCAATCCCCTTGTAGGTAACAATGCTATTCCGGGTGGCGAAGTTCGGCGCACAAACGTGTTTCTCGAGGTGGCCTATGAGACCGGCATCGGTACGATCAAATCCACGACAGGGTATCTGGAAAGTGATCTAGACAGCATCGAAGACTTTGATTTCTCGCCGGTAGATGCAGATCTGATTGAGCGCGACAATATCCAGGACACGTTCAGTCAGGAAATCAGGCTGGAAAGCCGTGACTTTGATCTGGCCGGGGCGGGCACGCTGTCTTTCAACTTAGGCGCGAACTACAGTCAAACTGACAGCCGAACGGTTGCTGATTTTCAAGTCGCAAACTTCAATTTCATGGGTTTCCCCCTTGGTCCGGGCAGTTCTAATTCCGTTGTGCTTCTTGATGTCGAGAATTACGGCATCTTCGGCGATGTCCGGTGGAGGCCGGTTGAGCCGCTCGAAATCACCGTGGGTGGCCGATACTCTCACGACAGGGTGGATGTTAATTCGTCATTCCTGACATCGGGTTCCATCGCGACACTGCTGCCCAGCGATACGGTCGTGGACAGCGCCAGTTTCTCGGAGTTCACGCCGAACATTTCTGTGCTGTATGACTGGACGGACAGTTTTTCGACCTACGCGACCTATTCAACGGGGTACAAGCCCGGTGGCTTTGCCGGAACCCTCGCTGGTCAGTTCTTACCCTTTGATGAAGAACGCTCCGAGAACTTTGAAATCGGTCTGAGAGCTGATCTGTTCGACGGTGCTTTGGAGGTTAACGCCAGCGTGTTCACGGTGGACTACGATGACATTCAGGTTCCCATCCCTGCCTCTGCTGGTGGCGGCATTGACAACGCGGCGGGTGCACAGAGCGACGGCATTGAGTTGTCATTTCTGGCCAATCCTATTTCTGGCCTGACGATCAGTGGGGGCATCGCTTTTACCGACTCGCGTTTCACGGATTTCCCCAATGCTGCTGTGGGCCGGTCTCTGACCGGAACGCGCTTGCCCAACGCGCCGAGGCGCACATTCAATCTGACCGCAGATTACGAGTTCCAGAATGATTTCAACGGCTTCACGCCATTCGTGCGTGGTGAATTTTCGGGCACGTCGAGCTTTACGTCATTGGCGGGCGATACCATGGAAGTTGGTGATTACAACCTTTTCAATCTGCGTACGGGTCTGCGAGGGGATCAGTTTGATTTCACTGTGTTCGTCGAAAATCTCTTCGATGAACGCTACAACCTTGAGTTCGCAGGTCTTGGGACAGCACCGGCACAGTTCGCAGGCGACCCACTGGTTGTCCCCGGCAAGCCGCGTACGATTGGTTTCGTAGCCTCCGCCAGGTTCTAAAACGTTCTCATCCTGCGCACCGATTTCGATCGGGTCGCAGGTTTTGTCAATTTACCGTCTCCGGCACCACCAGGTTCGTATGGGATCGCAGAACCCTGCGCCGCCTTCGGAAAGCCGTTGGCTATTTGCGCTGCTGTCTCAAAGAGCTCAAAGCGGACCCTCAAGCGGGGAAATCGTAAAGCCGCTTTGTCTGCCCGGCCGATATTCGACGGCAAACATCCACCAGGCTTACTGTTGAAGACAGGCAAGTTGTTGCGAGCGCCGGGACGCCGTTGACGCCTCCGGCAAGTAAGTCTGCCGCGATAGGATTGTTCCGCACTCGGATTTAATCTGCTGCAAGTGAAGACACCAAATATAATCACCTAAGGACAAGCCCCCAGATGGATTGATCTTTTTTGAATGCCTGGCCGCCCGGCGCATATGAAGGTCGCATTTCGCTCACGGTACAAATCGAATAGGCTTGCCAAACTGAAAGTAAGAAAGGTTTGCTCAGCATGAACGCCAAACTAAAAGCCTTGTTGATCGCCAGTATGGCAATTTGTCTGTCTCTTCCGGCGCTGGCTCAGTCAGGTTCTAACCACTCATCGGACAATTTCACCAGCGGTTGGCGGCTGTGCAACGAAAGTCGGCACGCGGTCGTGTTTGTGGCCTATTCCTATTTTGCGAATGGTGACTGGGTCACCAAAGGATGGCGGCGCATAGACCGCGGTAAGTGTTCGGTTTTTCAGAATGAAATCACAAATAAGACGGCCTATTACTATGCCATCTCTGAGGACGAAACGGCACAATGGGACGGGGACGTCAATTTTTGTGCCCACCCAAAAGAACAATTTGAGTATTCGGGAGATGTTAGTTCCTGCCCAAGTGGGCAAAAGAATTTCCCGTTTTACGCGCTCAAGCTGGATGGTGAAAAAGCCGTCACACGGAATTTGACCTCAAACTGACGAAACAACCGCGTCCCTGTGCATGTGTATCCGTTGATAGGCGTCCCGGGCCAATCCCTGGCAAAAAAGCCCGGCCGCAAAAATAAAATACTGATTGTGGGATTTGGTGGAGCCTAGGGGGATCGAACCCCTGACCTCTTGCATGCCATGCAAGCGCTCTCCCAGCTGAGCTAAGGCCCCGAATGTTGCGGGTGTGTAGGCAAAGCACCGGGCGGGATCAAGTGAAAAGTCCCGCCTCCAATGTGTTGTTGGCGTTAGCCCTCGTTGTCCTCATCGGACACGTCGGCGATCTCGTCGAGGGACACGTTGTCCTCATCATCGTCGTCGTCCAGCACGTCATCGCCCAGATCCACATCGATGTCATCTTCATCATCGAGCACCTCTGCTTCGACATCCGATCCCTTCATCTTCTTGGTTTCGGCATCTTCCGCATCTGCGGTGATCGAACGTGTCTTGCCGGTATCAAGGTTCACCACCTCGCCCGTGTAGGGGCTGACGATCGGGTCCTTGTTGAGGTCGTAGAACCGTTTTCCGGTTGTGGGGCAGAGGCGCTTTACGCCCCATTCTTCCTTGGGCATGGGATATCCCTTTTGAATCTCTTAGTCTTGCAGACGATCCGCGCCAACTGCCATAACTGAGCAGAGGTGTCAAAGGCTAAAGGGCCGGTCAGTCGCCAGTTTGAGAGGGGCATATGGGGCAGCATTTTCTTCCAGGCAACCCCCCGGTGGAATTGACCCTGCGCAGATCAGCGCGGGCAAGGCGGATTTCGTTGCGCGTGTCATCCTTGGACGGGCGGGTGACGTTGACGTTGCCGCGTTGGGTTGCCGATGCTGAGGCATTGAATTTTGCCCGCGAAAAAGAGCCGTGGCTGCGCAAACATCTGGCCCGACGCGTTGAGGATGTGGATGTGGGTTTTGGCGCAGTCCTGCCGGTGGAAGGGGCCCTGCGCGAGGTGGTTCCAGGGCAGGGGCGCGCAGTGCGGCTGACCGAGGATCGCTTAGAGGTGCCCGGCGCGCCAGAGCGTGTGGGCAAGCGGCTGGCCGCGTGGCTGAAGCAGATGGCGCGGGACAGGCTGGTGGCGGCCTCGGATGTTTATGCGGCCCAGATCGGGCGCGGCTACAATCGCATCAGCCTGCGGGATACCCGGTCGCGCTGGGGGTCGTGTTCGCATCAGGGGCGGCTTATGTATTCATGGCGGTTGATTTTGGCACCGCCTGAGGCGCTTGATTACGTTGCCGCGCATGAGGTTGCGCATTTGCAGGAAATGAACCATTCGCCAGCGTTCTGGTCTGTGGTGGAACGGCTTTGCCCCGAATATGACCGCCACCGCCGTTGGCTGCGGGAAGAAGGCAATGCTTTGCACCGGTATCGCTTCGGCAATTGACGAACGCGCATTTTGTGATCACAAACAACGCATGCTGATCACAACCAAAGCAGAGACCACGCCAACGTCTGCCCATGAAAGGGTCTATCGTGGCCTGCGCGGATCCATCATGCACGGCGAATTGCCCCCCGGTCAGGCCCTGACCGTGCGCGGCGTGGCAGGCAGTTATGATGTGTCCATGACCCCGGCGAGGGAGGCCATAAGACGGCTCTCCGCCGAAGGTGCGCTCACCGTGTCAAGCTCTGGCCGGGTGACGACGCCAGAGCTTGCCAATGACCGGATCGAGGAGCTTGCCGCCCTGCGCGCCTTGGTGGAGGTGGAGCTTGCCTCCCGCGCTCTGCCGCGGGCACATATGGCGCTGATTGACCGCTTGCAGGCGATCAATGCGCGAATTTCCGAGGCGATCGATCACCACAATTCCGTCGACTACATCCGCCGCAATCTGGAATTCCACCGCACGCTTTATTTGCGTGCACAGGCGCCTGCGATGCTGGCCATGGCAGAGACGGTCTGGTTGCAAATGGGGCCTAGTATGCGCGCGCTTTATGGGCGTTTGAACCGCACCGAAGCACCGCATTATCACCGGCTGATCATCGCTGCTTTGAAGGCGGGGGATGAGCCGGGTCTAAGGCTCGCGGTGCGGTCGGACGTGACCCAGGGCTTGAAGATGCTGCTGGCGTAACCTTAGCTACTAAGTTGTATCATAACCTTAGTGGAGCTTTTAAAAGATGTCGCTGGAGTCAGAATGCCTTTCCTGCATGGGTTTTGAAGACCAAATGCAACTTGGTCCTCGTTTCTGGGCGAGTACGGTCATTGCATTAGGGTCGGCAATAACGGCGGCCTTGGCTATCGTGATCTACGTTGAAGTAAAAAGAATTAGAAAAATCGAGTGGGTCACCAAAGCAAACGACAGTTGGAATCAGTTCAATTTCTCTTTGGTAAACTCGGGATCATCAGCATTGTTCGAGACGTTCGTACAAGGTCAGAAAACTGCGGCACATGAAGCCGCAAACTTGAATGCTATTGTGTTCTCTTATTTGAACATCATCTATTCGGTTTGGGTCGCGAAGCAGCAAAAAATTATCTTAGGCGATTTCGCCGAAAAAATGCTTAATGACCACTTCAAGATTTTGCAAAAGAATAAACAAATCGTTGAGCCGTTGTTGGCAACGAGAGGGTACCCGGATAAGTTCAAAGACGAGGTCTTTAAGTTGTAACCAGAACTCTAGCGTCGGCAATTGCGGCGCGGTGTCGTGGAACAACAAAAAAAACCTCAATTAAGCCGCCAATCCCTGACTGCCCATTTCCAGAAACTTTTTGCGACGGGCCTGAATCAATTCTTCGCGGGATAGGCCGTCGAGTTCGCCTAGAAGCCCTTCAATGGCAATCCCGACGGAGGAGATGGTTTTTGGTTTGTCGCGATGCGCGCCGCCCATCGGTTCCGCGACGATGCGGTCGGCGACGCCGAGTTTCACGAGGTCTTGGGCTGTCAGGCGCAGTGCTTCTGCCGCCTCGCGCATCATCTCGGCGTCTTTCCAGAGGATAGAGGCGCAGCCTTCTGGGGAGATCACCGAGTAGACGGAATGTTCCAGCATCGCCACGCGGTTGGCGCTGGCAAAGGCCACGGCCCCGCCGGACCCGCCCTCGCCGATGACCACGCTCACCAACGGTACGCCGATTTGCAGGCATGTCTCTGTTGAGCGTGCGATCGCCTCGGACTGGCCGCGCTCTTCGGCGCCTTTTCCCGGGTATGCGCCGGGTGTGTCGATCAGGGTCACGACGGGCAGGTTGAATTTGTCAGCCATCTGCATCAAGCGTATCGCTTTGCGATAGCCTTCGGGCCGGGCCATGCCGAAATTGCGTTCGATCCGGCTTTTGGTGTCGTTGCCTTTTTCATGGCCAATCACCACAACAGGGCGGTCATTCAGCCGGGCCAAACCGCCCATGACGGCCTGATCATCGGCGAAGTTACGATCGCCGGAAAGTGGCGTGTATTCGGAAAAAAGCGCCTCGATATAGTCGCGGCAATGGGGCCTGTCGGCGTGGCGTGCGACCTGGCATTTGCGCCAAGGCGTGAGGGACTTGTAAAGGTCTGCCAGCATCTCGGCCGCTTTTTTGTCAAGCGCACCGGCCTCGGCCTCCACATCCATTTCCTCATTGGCACGAGCCATGGCGCGCAGTTCTTCGGCCTTGCCTTCGATCTCCGCCAGGGGTTTTTCGAAATCCAGATAGTTGGTCATAGCCGCGCTCCGATGATGTGTTGCGTGCTATATGCAGATTTGACGCAAGATTTGCAATCAAACGGGCCACAGAACGGGGATCAATGTCGCCACCAAAAGGGCGGCCATCACCAGATTGAATGTGCGCAGACGGCCCGGAACATTGAGCCATCTCCGCATTTGCTGACCAAGCGTGGTCCAACTGGTGGTAGAGACGCAAGAGGCCAGCACATAGGCCGCCGCGACCCAAAGGACGGCAGGCAAATCGCGGGCCGTAGCGTAAAGGGTGATGGCAGAAAGGGCCATGCTCCACGCTTTGGGGTTGACCCATTGGAAGGCGGCGGCCTGCAGGAATGTGAGCGGTTTGCCCTCCGTTTTGCCGCCATCCGGCGGGGCGGCGTTGGCGATTTTCCATGCCAGATAGAGAAGGTAAGCCACGCTGAAGACTTTCAAAATCGTGTAGCTGGGTGGCCATAGATCAAAAACCTTCATGACCCCCGCGCCCACCAGCAGGACCATAGCTGGAAAGCCAAGCCCGATGCCCAGCATATGGGGCACCGTGCGGCGAAACCCGAAATTGGCCCCTGACGCCATGAGCATCAGGTTGTTGGGCCCCGGCGTGCCAGCGGTCACGAGTGCGAAGGTAAGAATTACGGTGAAGAATTCTATTGTCATGGCGCAACCTTATGCCGTGATACGCCGCATGGAATTGTTTTCTTTTGCGATCAGAAAGCAATTTTGCAATAAAATACGGCCATGGATGTCATAAACGACCATATAGTGCACGAATTGACGCGAAATGGGCGGATCAGCAACCTGGATCTTGCCGAACGCGTTGGGCTCTCGCCCTCTGCCTGTCTGCGTCGCGTGCAGGATCTTGAACGTCGGGGCGTGATACGGGGCTACCGGGCTTTGCTGGACAAAGCATCGCTCGGGATCGGGTTTGTGGCTTACGCAACGGTGGGGTTGAATTCCCACACCAAGGCCAGCCAGCAAGCGTTCGAGCGGGCGATGGAGATCGCGCCGGAGGTGGTGGAATGCCACAATATCACTGGCGCGGTGGAGTACTTGTTGCGCATTGAGGTGGCAGATCTGCCCGCCTACAAAGCCTTTCATACCGATGTCATCGGGACATTGCCGCAGGTGAATTCGATCACCTCCTATGTGGTGATGGGATCACCCAAGGATGTGCGGGCCTAGGCCCTCGCGGATTGGGCGATCTGCGCTTTTCCCTCATCCAATGGGGCGGGACGGCCGAAGAGGAAACCTTGCAAATGATCACATCCCAGATCGGACAACAATTTTGCCTGCTGTTCACTTTCGATGCCTTCGGCGGTCACTTTCATACCCAGCCGCGCACCCAGTAGAACGATGGATTCAATCAATTCGATGGACCGGTCATGATTGACCTCCAATCCCTGAACGAAGGACCGATCAATTTTGATGCGGTCGAACCCGTATTTCCAAAGATAGCTGAGGCTGCTGAATCCTGTGCCGAAATCATCCATCGCCACGGAGACACCAAGATCTTTCAAGGCGTCGATGCTCATGGCGACGCCGTTCTGATCTTCAATCAAAAGAGATTCAGTGATCTCCAGCTCAAGCCGGTGTGGCGGCAGGCCGGAGTCTGATAACGCATCCCTGACGGTCGCCACGATGTCCCCTGTCTTGAACTGTTCAACCGAAAGGTTGATTGCGATAAAGTGTTCCCCGTCCAGATCAGCAATGGTTTGCGTGGCGGTGCGCAGGACCCATTCGCCCAAGGTATTGATCAGCCCCATGTTTTCGGCAACCGGGATGAATTCGTCGGGAGAGACAAATTCCCCATCCGGCCCGGTGAGGCGCAGAAGGGCCTCATACCCGACGACCTTTTTCTGATCTGCCTCAACCAGCGGCTGGTAGTACAGTTTGAAGCGGTTTTCCTGCATTCCCGTCTGCAGCAGATGCTCAACAAACTGACGCCGACGGAGTGCATCACCCATATCGTCTGAATAGACCGCCACTCCATCGCGGCCGCCGGTTTTCGCGGTATAGAGCGCAAGATCCGCCCGGGCCATGGCGTCTTCCACAGTCATGGATTGCGTCTTGGCGGTGTAGCCCGCGCTGACCGAGACAGGAACGCCAATGCGCGCGTCCACTGAGGCGCGCGTGAAGCTTTCCCGTAGCCGATGAAGATTGTCCTGCGCGGCCTCAGGTGATCTGATGTCTGGTGGTGACAGGATCCCGATGACGAATTCATCCCCGCCAAATCGGGCCAGAAGCGCGTCTTTTGCAAAGATCTGCCGCATGGTTTGCGCCAGGGTGGCAAGGACCAGATCACCGGCGGCGTGGCCTTGAGTGTCGTTGACCGATTTAAAGCGATCCACGTCTATATAGGCGATGCCGAACAGGCTGCCTGCCTCGGATTGCGCGGTGGCCTGTTTCATGAAGGCCCCACGATTCAGAAGGCCGGTCAGGCTGTCGTGTTGCGCCAGATAACGCGCATCTTTCTGAGACTGGGACGTGTAGGCGCGCTGGGCGGCAAAGGCCGCGGCCGGCACGCCGAACAATGCGCACCCCAGCAAGGTCAAAAGACCTGCGAACATGGTGAGACCGCTTTTGTAGGCGCTGTTCAACTCCCCCACATCCAGCAGCAGAAGCATGCCGCCCACCCGATCGCCAGACGGATTTTCCAGCACGTGAACGGATTGGGCATAGGTCCCGACGGTTCCATTGATTGGGGTGTATTGCACCAGATTGGGGGCGACTTGCCCGACAATGGCCTGATCGAAGTACTCCTTAAGGCGATCCGACGTGTGCGTGCCGCGCGGTGTATAGAGGGTTTCCTGGCTTTGGTTGTCTCTGGCGATGATGAACCGGCCTTCGGCATCGAGGAAAATATACTTCACCAGAAGAGGTGCAAACTCCGGTTCGGCAAACGGCCCGAACGTGAGATAATTGACAGGTTCGCCAGAGAAGACACTGTCAAAATGCCGCGATGACAGGGCCGCCTTGAACAGGTGATCGGAGAGCACGCCAGCATGGGTCAGAACAATGCGATCCGTATGCTGACGCAAGAGCCAGAACAGGCCCGCAGACCCCAGGCCGATGACGATCAATGTCGCAAGGATAAACCGGTTGATCACTCTGAACGCTCCCGCATTGGGGGAGGCGATAGCGCAGAGTGTCTAACCGACATTTAAATCGCCCCCGAGGGGGCGATGAAAAATGCTTAAATTGAGATCGATTTCTCAGACAGCGTCAGACGCGGCCCTTCCATGGGACCAGCCATGTTTCCAGCGCGCGGATGCCCACATCGATCAGGAAACCGATGATCCCGATGAGGATGATCCCAACGATCACGATGTCCGTCAGCTGGAACTTGGACGCCACCATGATCATCATGCCAAGGCCTCGTTCAGCCGCGACAAGTTCAGCCGCCACAACCGTGCCCCAGCAGACGCCCATCGCCACCCTCGCACCGGTGAATATCTCCGGCAGGGAGTTCGGGATGATGACCCTGGTCAGGATCTGCCACTTGCTCGCGCCCAGAGAATAGGCTGCGTGGACCTTTGATATAGCTACGCCGGACACACCCGCGCGTGCCGCGATGGCCATGATCCACAGGGCTGCGAGGAAGAGCAAGATGACTTTGGATTGCTCCCCTATCCCGAACCAGATGATCATTAGTGGAATAAGTGCGAGTGGAGGCACTGGGCGCATGAATTCCACGATGGGGTCAAACCATCCGCGCGCCCAGTTGGTCAGGCCCATGGCGTATCCCAGGGGAATGCCTAGAAGCGCGCCAAACAGGAAACCCAACAGAACACGCTGCAGCGAAATCCACGTGTGCTGCCAGAGCGTGAAGTTCCGATAGCCTTCGGCGTTTAGATCAACGAGGCGATCCACCGTTACCTCTGGCGCTGGCAGGTAAAGCCGCTGCATCCGTTGACCTGTGGCGGGTGAGAAAGACGGCGTGCCCTTGTCGGTTAACCCAATCTCCCCTTCCGGGATCAGGATGGACTGGCCGGGCTGCACGGCTGTGCCGTTAAAGGCTGTGATCACCGCGCCGTCGGCTTTGGAAATTTCATCATTGCTGCGCACCTGGATCACTTTGAACCCGTAACGTGGCACGACGATGCTGTCGTTCTTGGCAAAGCCATCGCCCGATTCCACCTCAGGCGCGTCGGGGATTTTGCCCGGGTTGCCTTCTTCATCCAAGGTCTGGCTGATGTCTTCGCGATAGACGCGTACGGTGACGTCCGCGTCGTCTTGCTGTCCGTCTGCGGTGGTGGAGGTGTAGGTGAAAGTCACATCGCCCAGGAAAGGAGAAGGCGCTTTCGGCAAAGGCAATGTAGAGTTGGTGAACGCGACCCAGAGCAGAAAGATCGTGAGAACCGACAGGACAGAGGCCACGCGGTTGGCTTTCACCGCGCTTTCGTCGCCGAAGGTCACGGTCTTCAGAGAGGTGAAATCCACCTTCGAAAACGCCGCTTTGTACACCATCGAAAAGGCAAAGAATGCGCCCAGGAACGCGCCAACATAAAGGGCAAGTACGAGAAAACCGGTCATGCGCTTTCCTCCATGCGGCCCATAATTTCTTCTTCCATGTTCCAGATCATCTCAAGGATCTCTTCCCTGCGGGTGTTGAATTCGGGGTGCTTCTTGACCTCCCGCAGGTCCTTCCCCACGCCCAGATCGGCAAAGGGCAGGCGATATTCTTTGTGGATGCGGCCGGGGCGCGGGGCCATGACCAGAAGGCGCTCTCCCAGAAGCAGCGCTTCTTCTACAGAGTGCGTGATCAGGATGATCGTCTTGCCCGTTTCTTTCCAAAGCTTCAGGACAAGCCCTTGCATCTTCTCCCGCGTCAGGGCGTCCAAAGCGCCCAACGGTTCGTCCATCAAAATGACATCGGGGTCATTGGCAAGGCAGCGGGCCAGTGCCACACGCTGCTGCATGCCGCCTGACAACTCATAGATGGCTTTTTCTTTGAAGTCCTGCAGGCCCACGATCTCCAACAGGTGATCGACATTGGGCATGTATTGCGACTTGCTTTCGCCCTTCATGCGCGGCCCGAAGCTGACATTGTCGCGCACGGACATCCATTCGAACAGCGCGCCTTGCTGGAAGACCATACCGCGTTCGGCATCCGGCCCTTCCACGTTGTGGCCGTTCAGTACGATATTGCCTTCGGTCGGCGCCAGAAAGCCCGCCACGATGTTGAGAAGCGTGGTCTTGCCACAGCCCGACGGGCCCAGCACGCTCATCAATTCGCCTGTCTTCAGCGTCAGTGAGACGTCTTTCAACGCCTGCACGTGGCCACCATTTGGCAGGTCGAACCGCATGGATAGATTGTCTATGAGAAGCTCTGACATGCCGCACCCCGTTTGTTGTGTAATGGCAAAAAAAGACCCGTGGGCCCCATAAAAGGGCCCACGGGGCATTATAGATGTTTACTTGGCCGCGCTGAGCGGAGCCGCGTTCACGTTCTCAGCGTAAGACGCCTTGGCCGCGTCGATGGAACCGGCACCTACGAAGACGTCAGCAACGCCCTTCATGAATTCCTGAGCACCGCCGCCGAGCCACTTTTCGCCGGTCTGCTCATCCACGGATGGGAAGGAGAACGTAGAGATTGTGGCCATCATGTCCTCTTCGGACATACCAGCGTCTTTGGCGATGACAGGTGCCATTTTCGCGTGGTTGGCCTCATCGGCCCACATTGCGTTGGCTTCTGCCGTCACGGCGAGGAACTTCGCAACCGTGTCTTCGTTTTCTGCGACGAAGTCTGTCGGTGCGGATGTCACGTCGAACACCAGAATGCCCAGCTCTTCTTTCTCAGCACCGGTCAGCAGGATGTTCCCGCTTTCCTTCATGCGACGCAGCGCGCCGCCCCAGCCGCAGGCCATGTCAACGGCGCCCTGTGCCAGCGCGGCCTGACCTTCTGCGGGGGCCATATCAACCACCGTCAGGCTGTCCAGCGCCACGCCGAAGTGGTCCATCTGCTTGAGGAACCCGTAATGCGCGGCAGTGCCGAGCGGCACAGCAACTTTCTTGCCAGCCAGTTCAGCAGCGCTTTCCTTGTCGATTTCCAGAGCGGAGGAAACAACGCAGTTGTCGTTCTCAGAATAGCTCACGGCCACATCGACGATCTGCAGGTCCTGACCGGCTGAGGTTGCGACCACGAAGGGCGGCACACCCTGAGACACGCTCATTTGCACGTCGCCTGAGGCCATTGCGGCGCTCATGGCTGTACCGGTGTCGAAGCTGACCCAGTTTACGGTTGTGCCCAGTGCCTCTTCATACATGCCTTCAACTTTGGCAAACTGGAAAGGCATCGGCCATTCCAGGAAGTAGCCCACGGTGATTTCCGCGGAGGCCGATTGCGCACCTGCGGCCATCGCAAGGCCTGCCACGGCGCCCATCATTTTGGACTTGAGTGTCATTGTCAGTATCTCCCTAAAGGTTTTTTGTTTTTGGTGTCCCGGCGCGGAGGATCGTTTGATCTGGTGGTCCACCCCGGGTGCCGCGCCATCCGATCCGAATTTGCGGCGCTGCGCAACAAATTTATGAGCCGGTTCGTCTCATCATCAGCAGAACTGAAATCTATGTCGCGGATTCCCGCATGAATCTTGGTGTGTTGCCGCCAAACCGGGCGTTTCTGAGACGGCCTGCGGAGTTTTGGAATTAAACAAAGCCCCGAACTGGCCCTATCGCTCAGACCAGATTCGGGATGTTTGGAACCAGAGAAGATTGGACCTTTGGTGGATTCTCTGTGTTGCCTGCCCAACGCAATTTCTCTGGGCCGAACCACAGACAATCCGTAGCAACAGATGGAGCATCCCATGGACGGCAAAATTATGGAAAACGACCTGAGCAGCGTGGTTGAGGCCGATCGCGCCCATGTCTGGCACCACTTGATGCAGCACAAGCCCTTTGAAACGGGCGAGCCGCGCATCATTGTCGAAGGCAAAGGCATGCGTGTCTGGGATCAGAAAGGCAAAGAGCATATCGATGCCGTTTCTGGTGGTGTATGGACAGTGAACGTTGGCTATGGCCGTGAACGTATCGCCAACGCGATCCGCGACCAGTTGATCCAGCTGCCCTATTTCGCGGGTTCTGCCGGGTCCATCCCGGGCGCCAAATTCTCTGAAAAGCTGATCTCGAAAATGCCGGGGATGAGCCGGGTGTACTATACCAACTCAGGCTCCGAGGCGAATGAGAAGGCTTTCAAGATGGTCCGCCAGATCGCGCACAAGCGCTACGGCGGCAAGAAGCACAAGATCCTCTACCGGGATCGCGATTACCACGGCTCCACCATCGCCACGATGTCGGCCGGTGGTCAGGACCAGCGCAACGCGCAGTATGGACCCTTCACGCCCGGTTTCGTGCGTGTGCCGCACTGCCTTGAGTACCGCGCCCAGTGGGACCTGTCGGGCGAAGAATACGGCATCGCCGCGGCCAACGCGATCGAAGAGGTGATCCTGGCGGAAGGCCCCGACACAGTGGGTGCGCTCTGCCTCGAACCCGTGACCGCTGGTGGTGGTGTGATCACTCCGCCCGAAGGTTACTGGCCACGCGTGCAGGAGATCTGCAAGAAGTACGACATCCTGCTGCACATTGATGAGGTCGTCTGTGGCATTGGTCGGACGGGCACATGGTTCGGCTATCAGCACTACGGCATTGAGCCTGATTTCGTGACCATGGCGAAGGGTGTGGCCTCGGGCTACGCAGCGATTGCCTGCTGCGTGACGAATGAGAAAGTCTTTGACATGTTCAAGGACGATGACAGCGACCCGCTGAACTATTTCCGCGATATCTCCACCTTTGGCGGCTGCACGGCGGGGCCTGCTGCGGCGCTGGAAAACATGGCGATCATCGAAGAAGAGGGCTTGCTCGACAACACGATCAAGATGGGTGAGTACATGCTGGGCCAACTGGGTGAGCTGCAGGACAAGCACGAGGTCATTGGCCATGTGCGCGGCAAGGGCCTGTTCCTCGGCGCGGAACTAGTGGCGGACCGCGCCACGAAGGATCCGGTGGACGAAAAGCTGGCGCAGGCCGTTGTGGGTGATTGCATGGCGCAAGGCGTTGTGATCGGCGTGACCAACAGGTCAATCCCGGGCTTCAACAACACGCTGTGCTTCTCGCCTGCTTTGATCGCCACGAAGGATGACATCGACGAAATCCTGACCGCCCTCGACGGCGCCCTGACCCGCGTTTTCGGCTAAAGACCAAACCCCACCCTGCGGCCCGTAGGGTGGGGTTTTACCCCACCACCTTTAATTCATAACCCGCGCAATCAGATCGGCCCCCTTGCAGCCGATCATCACCGATGGCGCATTGGTGTTCCCGCTCACCAGTTGAGGCATGACTGAGGCATCGGCGACGAAGAGCCGGTCGACGCCGTTCACCGCCATGGTCTCCGCATGGACCACCGCGTCGTCATCGGTGCCCATGCGCGCTGTGCCGACAGGGTGATAGATGCTTTCCGCCGTCGCCCGCACATGGGCATCCAGATCGGCATCCGTTTCTTTGCCCGGTCCGGGGATCAACTCGATGCCCGTGATCGCGGCGAGGGAAGGTTGTTTGCAGAGCTCGCGCAGCATCTTGAGACCTTCGCGCATCGCCACCCTGTCCTTTTCTTCAGCCAAGTAATTGGGGTCGATCAGGGGGTGATCTTTCGGGTCGGCGCTCGCCAAGGTCAGCGCCCCACGGCTGGTGGGACGTGTCTGGGTGGTGTCGATGGCAAAGCCATGACCTCGGTCGTCTGCCGTCGCGCCGTCAAAGGCCAGCGCATTGATGAAATGGAGTTGCGTGTCGCAGGCGGGCTCGGAAGGATCAAGGGTGAGGAACGCGCCTGCTTCTAGGCCCTGTTGACGGCCTGCACCCTGACCGGAGAAGATGTATTTCGCACCCGTCAGATAGCGGTTAGGGAACTTCGCGTGGGACCAGAGCGAGAGCGGCTTGGTCATGCGGTGCTTTACCTTCACCTCCAGATGGTCGTGGAGGTTTTTTCCAACCTGTGCGCGGTCGGCGACCACGTTGATCCCGTGTTCTGCCAGATGCGCGGCAGGCCCGACGCCTGACAGCATAAGAAGGTGCGGCGTGCCGATGGCACCGGCGCAGAGCACCACGGCACCGGCATTCATCACCTCAACGCCACGAGGCCCGGACACGCGCACGCCGCTGGCACGGGTGCCGTCAAACTCCACACTCAGCACCTGAAGATCGGTGCGCACCGTCAGGTTCTTGCGCCCGTAGGCGGGTTTGAGGAAGGCATCTGCCGCGCTCCACCGGCGGCCGTTCTTGATGTTGAGCTGGAACGGGCCAAAGCCAGTTTGATCAGCACCGTTTAGGTCGTCATTCCGGGGATAGCCCAGTTCGACACCGGCCTGAATGAAGGCCTCATACGCAGGGCTGCCGGATTCGGGGTTGGAGACGTGAAGCGGACCGCCAACGCCGTGATAGGGGCCTGCGCCCAATTCGTTGTCTTCCACCTCTTTGAAGTAGGGCAGTACGTCCTCATAGGACCAGCCGGGGCAGCCCATGGCGGCCCAGTTGTCATAATCCCACGCGTTGCCGCGAATGTAGACCAGCGCGTTGATCGAGGATGACCCGCCCAGCGTTTTGCCGCGCGGTGTGGTCAGTCGGCGGTTGTTCATGTGTTTTTGCGGCGTGGTCTCGAAGTGCCAGTTGAACCGCTCCGACCCGATGGCCTTGGCCACCGCCGCCGGCATGCGGATGAAGAGGTGGTTGTCGGTGGGACCCGCTTCAATGATCGTCACGTTGCGGGTGCCGTCGCGGGTGAGGCGCTCGGCCATGGCACAGCCCGCACTGCCCGCGCCGACGATGATGACGTCAGGCGAACTCACGCGAGCAATTCCTTCAAGGCGTCGTCGATCACCTTGGTGTCTTCCGGCACACGCCCGCCGCCTGCGTAATGGCCCCACATGCTGTCAATCACGCGACATTCCGCGTTGGGCATCATGGCGACTTCGGCCTCATTATCCGCAGGGGGGAAGTAGAAATCGGTGCGCCCGGGCAGGATGATCGAGCGGGCCGTTACCGCACCATAGGCCGCTTCGCGATCGCCATTATACACCGGGTTGTTCGCCAGATCGCAGGCCTGCCATGTGGCGATCAAGGCCAGCATGTCATTTGCATCGCGGCCATAGTAAATGCCATCCCAATTGCCTTTCAGGTAATCCTCGAGCGAGGCAAACCCCTGCGTTTCCCACATCTTCTCGCGGTACCATTCCTGGCTCAACGCCCAGCCCGCCCAGATGCGCCCTTTCGCGGTGAGGCCACGCCAAGGCTGTTCCTTGTAGTATCCGTTCTCCCACGCCGGATCGCCGATGATACCCTGCTTCACGCCTTCGAGGAAAACATAGGTGTGCGGTGCGGTGGTGCCTTGGCCGCAGAAGCAGGACATCGCCTCGACCTTGTCGGGGAAGAGGGAGGCCCATTGAAATGCCTGCTGCCCGCCCATGGACCAGCCGCAGACCAGTTTGACCTTCTCGATCCCGAAGACTTCGCGCACCAAACGTTCTTGCAAGACGACATTGTCGTATTGCGTCACCAGCGGGAAATCCGGGCCGGAGAGGGGTTTGGCGGTGTTCGAGGGCGAAGACGACAGCCCCGAGTTCAGCATGTTGATGCAGATCACGAAGTATTTCTCTGGATCAAGCGAAAGCCCCGGACCGATCAGATAGGTCTGATCCGCATGCGTCCCGGCATAGCGCGAGGGGAATACCACCACGTTGTCACCCGCGTCATTCAGCGTACCATGGGTTTTGTAAGCCACCTTACAATCGGGCAGGCTGATCCCGCATTGCAGCGTCACTCGACCGGCCTCAAAGATCTCATAATCCATCAAAACGCCCCTTCTTTCAGCGTAAATATGTGTCCCATCCCTGCCCCGGCCTATCAACCAAAAATTCACTTGAACGAAAGAAAAATTCACTTTAGGAAAAAAAGGCCGGTCAGTTTGCCCAGTTTATAAGGCGATTCCATTGCTGACCAAGACCTCTTAGGCGACGGATGATCTGGACTGAAACCACAGATGTCACCATGGCCGCCAGCGGCCGATCGATTGCCAAAAATGCAATCGCTGAAATCCTACAGCCCAAAGCGACAGCCCGTTTGACCGGGGCTGGGGAAGTAAGGTTAACTCAAACCACCGAAATCAAAGAGCCCGTTTAGGGACATCAGGGAGAACGACATGGCCATGGACATTGAAAAATTTGTGGAGGCCCCGGGACGGGACGAAAAGATCAAGCAAGTGCGCGAGATGATTGATGAGATGGGGATTGAATATCTCTATCTGCAATTTGTTTCTGTCACCGGCAAGATCATGGGCAAGGGTATCCCGGCCGACCATTGGGAATCGGTGGCCAAGAAGGGCTTTCAGCTGGTTTATGGCGCCACGGTAAACCTCTTCACCGACCGGGCGGGCAACTATCTGGGCTACGGGCCGGAAGCGGCCGAACTGGTGGGTATCCCTGAACCGGAAACCTTTATGCAGCTGCCCTGGGCGCCAACGATCGGTCGTTTCTTCTGTACGCTTTTCCGCAACCGCGAAGAGAAGGTCGATCCCGGTGCTTACCTGACGTCTGACTGCCGTGGGAACCTGCGCCGCCTGCATGACGAGTTCACGGCCAAGCATGGCACCAAGCTCCGCATCGGGACAGAACCCGAAATGATGTGGCTCAAATTCGACGAAAACGGCAAGCCGCGCGATGGCTTCTCCAAGCCCTATTGCTACCACATCGACCAGTTCGAAAGCCTGCGGCCTGTCTCGATGCAGGTGATCCGCTACGCCCGCAAGATGGGTCTCGACATGATCCAGGGGGATCATGAGGACGCGCCGGGGCAGCTCGAATTGAACTGGATGTTCGACGATGTTCTGCGCAACGCCGACCGTCTGACCACCTATCGCCAAATCTGCGCGCAAGTGGCGCGGGAGCATGGCATCTTCGCCTGCTTCATGACTAAGCCGTTCATGGGCGTGTCGGCCTCGGGCTGCCACCACAACATGTCGCTGTGGCGTGGCGGTGAGGATGAGTTTGTGAAGGTCGGCAACGACCCTGACAACCTGCCCGGCATGAAAGAGAACTACATGTATGTGAAGGGTGGCGAAAACACCTTCATGCCCGATGATGACGACCCGCAGATGCCGGGTGCGGAAGGTCTCAAGGCCATCGGCGGTGTGGTGCATCACTTGCAGGCGCTGACCGCGATTGGGGCGTCCACCGTGAACTCTTACCGCCGTCTTTGGGATACGGGCTTCTGGGCGCCGGTCTTCGCCGACTGGGGTTTCCAGAACCGTACGACAGGTCTGCGCGTTTCCGCTCCGGGGCGGTTCGAATACCGGTCCGTCGACTCGATGGTGAACCCCTACCTCATGGGCTCCACCCTGCTGGCGGCGATGGACGACGGGTTGGAAAACAGCCTTGATCCGGGCGAACCCGAAGAGCGCAACATCTACGAGGCCATCGAGGCCGGTAAGCAGGTCAAGAAGCTGCCCATGTCATTGGGTGAAGCGCTTGATCATCTGGCCGGCAATGAGGTCGTCAAGCGCGGCATGCCCGGTGAGATGTATCGCCTCTTTGAAGAGTACAAGCGCGATGAATTCGCCCGCTTCATGTCCACCGTGACGGAGTGGGATAACGAAACATACATGGAGTGCCTGCCTTAACAGGTATTCCGCAATCGGGACCGGAACAGGAAAGGACGCAGCACATGTTGATGCAACGTACGCTTCCATTCGATGAGGCACCGTTTTTGGACATTGCCAACCCGGAATATTCCGTCCGGTCCCCCGAAGTGCGGGCTGCGCGCGACGCATCTTGGTACGCGCGCACCCCTTACGGTCTGGCGATCCTGCGCCATGATGAGATGGGCCAGTTGCTGGTCGATCGCCGTCTGCGTCAGGGCAGCCATTCCTGGCCCAAGCATAATGGCGTGAATGAGGGGCTATTTGCCGAATGGTGGTGCAACACGATCCTTGTGACAGAAGGTCAGGATCACACCCGCCTGCGCCGTTTCTTGAACCCCGCCTTTTCGCCCAAAGCTGTGCGGGGGATGCTGCCTTTCTTTGAGCGGCTCACCAACGATCTGATGGCCGACTTCATCGACAAGGGCGAATGCGATTTCATGAAGGATTTCGCCGATCCCTATGCCGGGAAGGTGCTGTGCTACCTGCTGGGGATCTCCGAGGATACGGCCTGGGAAATCCTTGAGCTGTCCTCTGACATGGGGTTAGCGCTGGGCGTAACTTACAAACAAAGCCTGCCGGTGATCGAGGCGGCGACGGAGAAGATGTACAAGCTGGTCGAGGGTGTTCTGGAAGAGCGCAAGAAAAAGCCCGGCGATGACATCCTGTCGATGCTGATCAATGCCGGTGAGGGCGACGACAAGATGACCCATGATGAACTGATGAACACAGGCGTGATGCTGGTGTTTGCAGGCGTGGATACGACGCGCAATCAGTTGGGGTTGGGGATGTCGCTCTTCCTGGATCATCCGGATCAATGGGAAATTCTGGCGGAAAATCCGAAAATGGATATGGCCGCTGCCACCGAATGCATGCGCCTGCGCCCGACGATCACATGGGTGACTCGCGAAGCGGTTGAGGATTTCGAATTTCAGGGGCTGGAGATCGCCAACGGCACCACGCTGCATCTCTTCTCTGAAAGCGCGGGCACGGACCCCGATGCCTACGAAGAAGCGCCTTTCGACATCACGGCCAAGCGTAACCGCAACTACGGCTTTGGCGCAGGGATGCATGTGTGTCTGGGGCAGATCGTAGCCAAGAATGACATGGCCGTGGCCTACCGCCTGCTATCTGAGAAGATCAAGGATGTGCGTCCGAATGGTAAAGCCGTGCACCTGCCGGACAGCGCCAATACCGGGCCGACTTATCTGCCGATTGCGTTTGATAAGCGCTGACCGAATTCCAACAGACACGGCGCGGAATCAAGGGCTTTAGCCCGCCGCGCTTCGTCAGGCCCCACCCGGAGCCTGGCGAATTTGTGAGGTAGGCGCGTTGCTCCAATACACGGCGGGATCCGACGATTAAGTTCTGCTGATCAGAGGGCAAGATCGCCAGACCGGGGCCTGAAGAAGCGCGGCGAGCATCAGCAAAGGCCAAGAATGATCACCAAAGACGCAGCAAATCCCAGTCTTCGTATAGCTGTTTAAGTTCCGCGGCAGTGGTACAGGCCACCATCGGTTTGCCAGTGCAACGCAGCATGTCCAGGTAAACCGAAGCTTTGCGTCCGGTGATGAAAATCCAGCGAACGGTAACTAACGATAGGTTATCCTGCCCACCTTCCAAGTGTCCCGCGCGTGCGGAGTTGTTTTTCAACGTGCGTTTGACATACCGAAAATACCGCAACCACATGCTACTTGTGATCAAAACGAAACCGTTGGCCCGATCCAATCGCTGCGGGAGTAGCTTGGAATAGTTTCCCTCAATCACCCAGCTGTCCCGAGCAATTGCTTCATCATGGAGCTGAGTGAACTCTTCGTCTGGGCGCTTTTGCCAGTTCGTATTGGGGAGGTGGTGGAGTTGATCGAGATGCACGACAGGCGTCTCAGTTTTCTGGGAAATTGAAACAGCTAGAGTGGACTTGCCCGCATTTGACGGGCCGACAACAACGATGCGGGGGCCAAGGTCGCTGAGAGCACGCATACTGATTTAAAGCCCTACCTCATCCTGCAGCTCAATCTTGCCCTTCTCGGCGCAAGCAGGACAGCTGTATTCCCGCTTTCCGATTTCGAAGTTCTTCTCCATCGAGGCGTAGGTCCAGTAGAACCCGCAGGTCTTGCATGTGATGTGGTAGAGGTATTCCACGTGGGCCGTGAATGCCATTTTCCGCCTCCGCAACAGGTGTGAAGACTATGGAAAGATCGGCCGGTGCGCTCAAGCAAAAAGGGCGCAGGTTCTCCCGCGCCCTTTCCGGTGCATTTGCAAATCTGATCAGAGATCGGATGCCGGTTTGCTTTTGATCGTCGGCCAGTTGCCTTCGGCCAGGTTGATGCGCTCTGCCTCATTCTCCAGGAAGAGTTTTTGGGCACCATCAGACGAGTTCAGGTAAAGCTGACCGTCAACGATCTTGAAAAGATGCGGCTGGGTTGGGATTTTCTTGGCTTTGCCGGTGCCAACAGCACACCACCCGCCATAGGCCGGTGCGAACTTGGCAGGGTCAGCCTTGAACTTCGCCATGTTCTCGGCGGAGGCGAATTTCCATGTCACGCCATCATGTTCGTATTTGAAGTCGGCAGAGCCTTTAGTGGGCTCACCCACGGTGTGGTAAGCGACAGCGTCATAGCCGCTGATGGCGATGTTCTTTTCGGCGTCCTTCAGAAAGAATTCATCGGCGGCAAAAGCCGTGCTCATGGAGGCGACGGTGATGGCAGCGACAGCAGCGCCGGTGCGAAGGGTCTTCAAGATCATGGGATGCTCCTCATGGAATTAATGCGCGTTTCGGGTCGGTTCATGCAGCGTTGACTGCGCCGACAGGTCTGCCGCCTTGGCCGACGAAACACCAATAAACTCGGATCACAGACGCGCGGGTCACAAGTGATCCATGATGTCGTGAGGTGCCTTAATGCAGGCTGAGCAGCACTTCGATATCGCGCAAGGTCAGACGCTGCAGCAATTCTCGATCCTCCGCCGATAGCCGCCCGCCCGTCTTGATTGTCTCGTGAAGCAGTGTCGCGATCCCAGCTGTGGGCATGTAGTAGACATTGGGGTCTTCGTGGCTGAGATCAGAAACCAGCTTTTGCAAAAGCCGCTTTTGGCGTTCGCCATCAAGATCCTTGCGTTTGTCCTGTAGCATACGCCTTACTCCCCGAGTTTGGCATGCACCTCATGTAGGTCTATCTCTCCGATCGGCATCTTGTTGGCCGGGTTTTCGAAATCGTATTTAAACAGCTCGAAGTCGCGTTTGTAGATTTCATAGACCAGATGCATCGACAGATCGTCGAAGTAATCCTCCACCGGGTGGGCGCGTTTGGGGCCGTGGCCCTCACTTTCGTTGAAGCGGGGGATTTTCTTCAGATCGACCTTCTTTGGCGTCTTGATCGCTTTCAGAACGTCTGCCATCCCGTCATTGAAGCTTTCGGTCCAGAAGATTTTGTCATAACGCCCGCCATTCACGATGAAGGTGGACACATGGCCCGACATCGCCGACCAGTGAATGTCCGGCTCCATTGGGCGACGCCAGCGGATCGTGTCGCGCGCAAACAAAAGGAAACGGCGGAAGCTGGCGATCTGGTCAAACTCCTGCTTGCCGTCATCGCCGCCCACCTCGACGCCGTATTTTTGCACCAAGAGAGGCACCAGCTTCCCGCGATAGCGCACGCCGTTGCGTTGGATGCCACAAATCTTGTCAAAGAAGCTGGACAGGATGCGGGTGTAGGGGTTGCGCACGCAGGTAAAGGCGTAGGAGCTATGCCCGGTCACATTGGCGGCGATCGCGTCATGGCTTTCTTCGCGCGCCCATTTGTGCATGCCGTCCGTGGCATCATGGATATCGCCATCAAAGAAGGCGCCGTGGTCAGAATAATACATGATCTGGCCGATGGTCGAACACGCGCATTTGGGCACCACGCGGTACACCACGCTTTCGCTTTCGGTCATCCATACGCCTGGAAAACCCATCACCTTGCCTCCGGTCGTTACCTGCCCGCGTTTTTGTGACCTTAACGGCCTGAAAAAACAACGCAAAGGGAGTTTATTCAGCTTCCCTTCACCGCTATCACTATAAACAAAGCGCACAGGCAAGGGTAGTTTGTTTCCGATATGGCAAAAATTGCTTACATTTTGCTGTGCCATAAAGACCCGGATGCGATCATTCAGCAGGCCCGGCGGTTGACGGCCGTGGGCGATTACATGTCGATCCATTTCGACGCGCGCGCCAACCCAGATCATTTTCGCAAGATTAAGGATGCGCTCGACGGTGACCCCAATGTTACCTTCGCGGCCAAGCGCTGCAAATGCGGCTGGGGGGAATGGTCACTGGTGCAGGCCACGCTTTATGCAGTGGAGGCGGCGGTGAACGCGTTCCCGCGTGCGACACATTTCTACATGCTGTCCGGTGATTGCCAGCCCATCAAATCTGCGCGCTATGCCCATGAGTTTCTCGATGCTGAAGATGTGGATTACATTGAAAGTTATGATTTTTTCGAAAGCGACTGGATCAAGACGGGCATCAAGGAAGAGCGTCTGATCTATCGTCACTATTTCAACGAACGTAAGAACAAGGGGCTGTTCTACGCGTCTTTCCGCACGCAACGTCGGCTTGGGCTGGCCCGTGAGGTGCCGGGTGATTTGCAAATCCAGATCGGCAGCCAATGGTGGTGCCTGCGGCGCCGGACCATTGAGTGGATCCTCGATTTCACCAAGAAGCGCCGTGATGTCATGCGGTTCTTCCGCACCACCTGGATCCCCGATGAAACCTTCTTTCAAACCCTGGTCCGCCATGTGGTGCCCGATGATGAAATCCGCTGTCGCACGCTGACCTTCCTGATGTTCACCGATTACGGCATTCCGGTCACGTTCTATAATGACCATTTTGATCTGCTCAAAAGTCAGGACAGCCTCTTTGCCCGCAAGATCAGTCCCGAGGCGATGGAGCTGAAACGCAATCTTGGCGCGCTTTACGCCGATGATGAGGCGGAGTTCAGAATATCAAACGAAGGTCAGAACCTGTTCAAATTCCTGTCCGGGCGCGGCCGGATTGGGCGGCGGTTTGGCAGTCGCTTTTGGGAAACCGAAAGCACACTGGGCCGGCATCGCGAGTTGATGATCGTGGTCTGCAAGAAATGGCACGTGGCCAAGCGCATGCTGGATCAAATACGCAAGGTCACCAATGTGCCAGCGATTGAGTATCTGTTTAACGAAGAACATACCGCGCTGCCCGATCTGGGTGGGATACAGGCGACGCTGGGCAAGCGCACGCGCCACCGCCGGGCGTTGATGCGGGTGCTGTTTGACTACTTCAAAACCGACCGGATGATCATCTGTCTTGATCCCTCTAACATCGACCTGATGAACGATTTCGCCTCTGACCGGTCCAAGACCAAGTTCATGGAGATCAGTTGCGAATTCACCGACGAATATCTGACCGGACATGCCAAACGGGTGGGTCTTGCAGGCGAGGAAACATCGCCCGGCACGTGGGAGCGGCTGTTACCCACGATCCGCGGGGACATCGTGTTTGAAAGCGACCGTATCCGAGATTCCGATTTTGAGCATCTTCATGTGGTCGACCAGAAGGCCTCCATCGAAGACAACGCCGCCGAGATCGCGAGCTTCCTTGATATCCACGCGGACAAGGCGATAGATGTCGCAAGCACGCCGCATCTCTTTGCTGATTGAGGACCCCGCGATGGCCTATGACTACGATGACCAGAACATTTTCGCCAAAATCCTGCGCGGTGAGATTCCAAATGCGACGGTGCTCGAAACCGATCACACGTTGGCGTTCAAGGACATTGATCCGCAGGCACCCGTCCATGTTCTGGTGATCCCCAAGGGCCCTTATGTCAGCCATGATCACTTCGCGGCTCAGGCGCCTGATGCCGAAATCCTGGACTTCATGCGTGCCACGGCCGAGGTGTGCCGCATGGCGGAGGTGAGCCCAGAAGCAGGCGGTGAAGGCTACCGCGTGATTTCCAACTGTGGGGCCCACGGCCGTCAGGATGTGCCCCATTACCACATTCACGTGCTGGGTGGGCGGGTCCTTGGTCGGATGATCGAAAAGCCCAGCTGACGCTTCAGGTTCAAGCCGCTTGATCCATCCTGATCCTGCCATCATGCAAAAAGAACAATCTGTCGAACACCGACAGATCGAACGGGTTGGGCAGGCGAATATCAGACATGTCCGGCATCTGTTTGCCGCTCAACTCAAAGGTGCGATCAATCTGGGAGATCAGAACGCAGATCGCGCCGGTGTCTGTCACATGGTCCTTAAGCGCCGTCATCTGATCTGAAAGATCGGGATTGCTGCGCTTCTGATCCAGTAGTTGCAGGTAGTCGATGACGATCAAGCCGGGACGTTTATCCTTTGACATCTGGCCGATGATATAACCTGCGGATATGTCGTCAGACGTGTCAATCATGAGGGTTTGGGCCGTCTCTGGCTGTGTCCCGATAGAGGTGAAGGCCTCTGCGATGTCGCGCTCATGATAGTCTAGCGTGAAAAAGAACCCTTGCCGCCCGATCTGAGTTGCCTTCAAGGCCATTTCCAGGCCCAGCAGAGTTTTACCATGACCGGGCCGCGCGCCAATCAGGACAAGCTGGCCCGCCTCCAATTGCGATAGCACCTTTTGCGCGGGGGTTTCCTTGGCGTGCGATGATGCAAGGTGGCTCCAGCTTTGGAAACCTTCCTTGATTGCCACCCGGTCCAGTGCGGCATGCAAGGGCAAGCCGCCCGCGCGGGCCAAGGCCTTGGCGTTTCGTTTCAGGTGATAAATCGGTGCAGATAACAGCATGTGCCAGTCTCCTCTTTCGAGACATATCAGCAACCCCTCCTTATGCGCGCGCTCGAATGAAACAGGCGTGAGATCAATAGGCTCTACAGGGCAACTGTTTCCCGGATGGAGGGCGGAGGCGTGAGCGCGCCTTGAGGCCAGCTTGCGCCAAATGCCTACAGTGTTCAATAGCCAGACTGTTTATGGGCGAAGAACGCCTTTGTGACGTCTTCCATGATGTCCCATGTCACGCGCGCGCCATCTCGGACAATGAAGGCATCGCCGGTTTTAAGATGGGTAACATCGCCGGTCGCGTGATCGGTGATGCGGCATTCTCCGGACAAGATGGTCATCATCTCATCTCCCTGCTCGGTGCATTCAAACGCGCCTTTGGTGCAGCGCCAGATGCCCGCGCGCGTCACATGTCCCGCGCCGCCTGCATCAAGCCGCCCCGAAGCTTGCGGGTCGCCAGAAAGAACGCGGTAGTCACTCAGCGGGTTGTCAAAGGGCCAGCTTTCCAGCGGCCCCACATCGTCACCCTGCCGGTAAAGCATCAGGTCTTCCGCATGTAGCCGTTGGGCGCGTAGGTGGCATTGGGCCCGAACATATCGCAGTAAAACTCGTCCACTTCGAACACGCCCGGATTGGCCGTATCATAATCTTCAATCGCCTTGCTGGGGCCGCCGCCATAGTTTTCGGCCACGCCCTTCAATTCGGTCATAATGCCGTCTTCCATGCAGAGCATTTCACCCGTCTGCATATGTTGGCCCAGAAATTCCAAAGCGGCCATGCATGCGTCATAGGTGTGCGCGCTGTCTTCCAGAACGAACCACGGGCGGGGGGCAGACCAGATGTCAAAGGCGTCAAAACTGGCCCCCAGATCCATCACATCGCCTTCGATGTAAGTCACGCGATCATCGGTCACCTGAGGCTTCTTCACATCAATCGAATAGATCGGCGTCTGACGCCCATAATTGTTCACCGTGTCGGCCATCCAGATCGCCGAAGCCCCGTGATGGCTGCCAATCTCGATGATCGTGGCCGGTTCCAAATCCCAAATCGCGCGGGCCTGAATGGCTGCATCAATGGGGCTGCGCAGGCATTCAATGCCTTTGTACTGATAGGCCATCACCCCGTCCTGATATTTGCGCAGGAATGGGTAGTCGAAATTGGATTTGAAGGAACGCATTCTGGGCCTTTCTGGAACACTTGGTGGACTCAGGTAACCGGGCCTGAGCAGCGGGGTCAATCCGCCCAAATGCACCACAGATCAATTGATCGGCATCGCGCCCCTTGAGAGCGGCGACAAAAACCCCGATATGCATGCCCATGGATCAGTCTGGTCACACCACATCCCCCAATTTGCGCGCCCGTGTGGGCGCGATCATGGATAGCCGTCTGGTACAAAATTTCATCTTGGCCGTGATCCTGTTCAATGCAGGGATCCTCGGGCTGGAAACCTCTAAAACGGCGATGGCGGCGGCGGGGCCGCTGATCTTGATGCTGGATAAGATTTGCCTTGGGATTTTTATCGTTGAGATCATTCTGAAGCTTTTCGCCCGCGGGGCCGGGTTCTTCCGGTCGGGATGGAACATTTTCGACTTCACGATCGTGGCCATTTCATTGGTGCCCAATGCGCAAGGCCTGTCTGTCCTGCGGGCGCTTCGCATCCTGCGGCTATTGCGTGTGGTCTCTGTCGTGCCGTCGCTGCGCCGGGTGGTGGAGGGGTTGATGAACGCGATGCCTGGGATGGCGTCGGTGTTCATGCTGATGGGATTGATTTTCTACATTGGCGCCGTCATGGCGACAAAGCTTTTCGGGGCAAGTTTTGATGAATGGTTCGGCACAATTGGCCGCTCTGCCTATTCGCTATTTCAGATCATGACGCTGGAAAGCTGGTCCATGGGGATCGTGCGCCCGGTGATGGTCGTCTACCCTTATGCGTGGCTTTTCTTTGTGCCGTTCATCCTTGTCACCACCTTCGCCGTGGTGAACCTAGTCGTGGGTCTTGTTGTTAACTCCATGCAGGATGCCCATGCGGTCGAAGACAACGCGCGCACAGATGACTACCGCGATGAGGTTCTCAGCCGTCTCAAAGGCATCGAATCGAAGTTGAAAGATCTGGACAAGACGCCTTAACGGCTGCGGGTCAGTTTCAGAAACACGTCTTCCAGATCGGCTTGTTCGGTGCGCATATCTGCGATGGTAATGCCCGCCGCACGGACCTGTTCTAGAACAGCATCTGCCGATATGTCCCGCGCGTGATAGGACAGCTCCAACGTGCCATCATCGCGACGGGTGGTCGTCAGCCCCGGTGTGTCGGGAAGCGTATCGGCCGTGCCCTCGGGTCGGATCACGATGCGGCGGGTATCGAGTTGACCCAGAAGCGCGCTTGTCTTGTCGCGCACCACCAGATCCCCGTGATTGATGATCGCGATCTCATCGCACATCTCTTCGGCTTCTTCCAGGTAATGGGTGGTCAACACGATGGTCATGCCCTGTTCGTTCAGCATGCGAACATTTTTCCAGAGCATCTGGCGCAGTTCGATATCCACGCCCGCCGTTGGTTCATCCAGCACGAGGATATGAGGGTGATGGACCAGCGCCTTGGCCAAGAGCATCCGCCGCCGCATACCGCCTGAGAGCGTGCGGGCGTAGGCATGGGCCTTATCCTGCAAACCCACTAGTGCCAGAATGTCATCACTGCGCCGCTGCGATCTGGGCACGCCGTACATTCCCGCCTGCATTTCCAAAGCCTCACGCGGTGTAAAAAACGGGTCGAGGTTCAGCTCTTGTGGCATCACTCCGATGGCCGCGCGGGATTGGCGGGGGTTCACATCCTGATCGAACCCCCAAATCTTGACCGCGCCTGATGTCTTGCGCACGAGCCCTGCAAGAATATTGATCAGCGTGGACTTGCCTGCGCCATTGGGTCCCAACAGTCCAAACACACAGCCCGCCGGGATATCCAAATCAATTCCCTTCAGAGCGTTTTTCTCACCTTCACGGCCTCGGTAGGTTTTGGTCAGGCCTTTGATATCAATTGCTGTCTCTTGCATGGGCACGGGTCTATCAAAGCGCCGCCCGGATGACATCCCGAAAGCCAGGCACAATTACAGGATTCTTTTGGCGCGCAAACTCCTGTAGGGTTTTGAAAAGGCAAAGACGGGCAAACCTATATGGGCAATCAACCACTCAGAGGATGGGCGCGGCTGGCGGCGGCCTACCGCAATTCCAAGGCTGGTTTTCGAGACGCCTGGACGGGGGAGGAGGCGTTTCGTCAGGAGATCGTTGCCCTTGCGCTGTCTGTTCCAGCCGCGTGGGTTTTGGCAGATACGCTGTTTCAGGCGGCCGTGCTGATTGCCTCTGTGCTTTTGATCGTCATCGTTGAGGTGCTGAATTCGGCCATAGAAAGCGTGGTGGATCGCATCGGTCCGGAGCGCCATGATTTGTCGCGTAAGGCCAAGGATATGGGATCGCTGGCAGTTCTGTTGGCGGCTTGTCTGGCGGGTATCATCTGGCTCGCCGCGATCTGGCAGGCGGTGTTCGGCGCGTAGCCGCTTTTCAGCCCTGACGATCTTCATCGCCCAGGTGATGAGGCAAATTCGCAATTGACGTAGGGACAAGCCTGCCCAATAATGAACATGCGTTCAATAAATTTGGGAGGATGGATTGAACGGTTTACGGCCCCGTCCAAGCAAGCGCATCTTCGAGACGATCATCGCCCCAGAAAAGCTCTTCGCCCACCCGGAAGGTTGGCGCGCCAAAGATACCTGCACGGCTTGCCTCCTCAGTGGCCAGCCTGAGGGCATGTTTGTTTTCATCCGTTTGCGCGAGGTTCAGAAGATCGGCGGGCAGTTCGGCAGCAGCGAGGCAGGCGGCGATCACATCCCGGTCCGAAATATCCTGACGCGCGCTGAGCTGAGCCAGATAGACGTTTTGACAAAAAGCCACCTTCGCCGCCCCATCCGGCGCCGCCAGCGCCACGCGCGCGGCCAGCAGGGAATTCTGCGGAAACGGGTGCGGGCGGTGAAATTCCACGCCGATGGAACCCGCGCGCCGTTCCATATCGCGCCACATGTAATTGCCCTTGGCCGCAAAGATGTTGAAAGGCGAAGTTTCCCAGCCCTGCGCGGCAAAGATCGGGCCCAAGAGAAAGGGTCGCCAGATCACGGCCACATCGGCCGCCTCGGCCAAAACGGGCAGGCGCATCGCGCTGAGATAAGAATAGGTGGAAGCAAATTCGAACCAGAATTCGATGGTTTTCTTTGTCATAGCGCGGCTCCTTCCATACCCATGTCTTCGAACGACACGCGGGCTTCGCAAGGAAGGGTGTTGACGTGGCGATCAAATAACGCACCCTGTAACAATAATGAATCGTCGCATCAAACAGGGGTGCGTAAGGCGATCACCCGCAAAAAAGCGGGCAAACGGGAGGAAACATAGTGGGAAACTCGTCATCTGACGGGGATGGGCTGACGTCCATTCCGGCGCTTTTGCAGCGTAACGCGCGCATCTATGCAGATCGTCCGGCCTACAGGGAAAAAGAATTTGGGATCTGGCAAAGCTGGACTTGGGCCGATTGCGCGGCTGAGGTGGAGGCGCTGGCGCTGGGTCTTCTTACGCTTGGCGTGAAAGAAGGGGATTTCATCTCCATCGCCGGTCGAAATCGGCCTTACTTCTACTGGTCCATGGTGGCGGCTCAGTGCGTCGGCGCGATCCCGGTGCCTGTCTATCAGGATGCTGCTGCGGATGAGATGGCCTATGTGCTCGAGCATTGCGGCGCGCGGTTTGCGATCGTGGAGGATCAGGAACAAGTCGACAAGATCATCGACATTCAGGATGGCCTCGAGAACTTTGAGCAGATGATTTACATCGACCCTCGCGGCCTTCGCAAATACGACCATGCCAAGCTGCATGAGTTCTCTGCCCTGCAGGATGCGGGCCGAGCGGCGAAATCCGAGTTGATGGCGGAGCTGGAGGCGCGGCGCGGGAAGCTTGATTACGCCAGCACCTGTGTGATGCTCTACACGTCCGGCACCACGGGAAAGCCCAAGGGTGTGGTGCTGAGCAATCGCAACATCATTGAAGCATCCAAATCATCGGCGGAATTCGACAAGCTGCGCCTGGAAGATGAGGTGTTGGCCTATCTACCTATGGCTTGGGTCGGCGATTTTATCTTCTCCATCGGGCAGGCCTATTGGTGCGGGTTCTGCGTGAACTGTCCTGAAAGTGCCGACACGATGCATACCGACCTGCGCGAGATTGGCCCGACCTATTACTTTGCCCCGCCGCGCGTCTTTGAGATGCAGCTGACCAATGTGATGATCCGGATGGAGGATGCGGGGCGGTTCAAGCAGTGGCTCTTCCAGCACTTCATGGATCACGCGCGCAAGGTGGGCTCAAAGATCCTTGATGGTCAAACTGTCAGTGCCTGGGATCGGTTGAAGTACCGGCTTGGTAATCTCTGCGTCTATGGCCCGCTGAAAGACACAATGGGCTTTGGCCGGGTGCGTGTGGGTTATACTGCCGGGGAGGCAATCGGGCCGGAGATTTTTGAATTCTACCGTTCGCTCGGGATCAACTTGAAGCAACTTTACGGCCAAACGGAAGCCAGCGTGTTCATCACGCTGCAGCCTGATGGCGAGGTGCGCAATGACACGGTGGGTGTGGCAGCGCCTGGCGTGGAGATCAAGATCGCCGATAGCGGTGAGGTGTTCTATCGCTCAGAGGGTGTGTTCGAGGAATACTACAAGAACCCCGACAGCACGGCGTCGACCAAGGATGCGGAAGGCTGGGTCGCCACCGGGGATGCTGGGTTCTTTGAAGGCGACAGCGGGCACTTGCGGATCATCGACCGGGCAAAGGATGTGGGCAAGATGGCCGACGGCCAGATGTTCGCGCCCAAATATGTTGAAAACAAACTGAAGTTCTATCCCAACATCCTGGAGGCCGTGGTCTTCGGCAATCAGCGGGACACGTGCACGGCCTTCATCAATATTGACCTGACCGCCGTCGGGAACTGGGCAGAGCGGAACAATATTGGCTATGCCTCCTATCAGGAGTTGGCCGGTAACTCTCAGGTTCTGGAGACGATCAAGGGCCATGTGGAAGAGGTGAACCGATCACTCGCCGCCGACCCGATGCTGGCCCATTGCCAGGTGCATCGCTTCCTCGTGCTGCACAAGGAACTGGATGCGGATGACGGGGAAATGACGCGGACGCGGAAGGTGCGACGCGGGGTGATCGGTGAGAAATTCGAGGACTTGCTGGGCGCGCTTTACGATGGGTCGGAGGAGATTTCGACGAAGACAGAGGTGACCTATGAGGATGGTCGCAAGGGCTATATTTCTGCGACGTTGAAAATTGTGGAGGCGGAGGTTGTCGCCGCGGCCCCGCAAAAGGTGGCCGCGGAATGAGGCACGCCCTTGCCATCATAGGGATCTCAGCGGGTTTTGCGCTGCCGGCAATGGCCGCGACCGGTGACTGGCAGGACCTACAGGATCGCTGTGAAGTGGCGGTGCTGGGTGGCGAAAAGCTGAACGTGGTGGGGCTGGATGATCGGCTGCCGGATATCCTGTTTGACGTTGTTGAAAGCGATCTGCTGGGGCCTCGGGTGGAGGTTGAGTTTTCGGCCCTAGGCGGGCGGACTGTGCCGACCGGCGTGTGGGGCACAAAAGATGGCGCGTTTGAGCTTTGGCTGATCGAGTATCCCACGCGGGCCGGGTTTCGGGCGATCTGCGAAGTGCGACAGGCGCGGGGGCAGGTGATTGGAAGTGAGGCTGTGGCCGCCCTTGAGGCGACGTTCAAAGAGGTGGAGGCACCACGGATTGACGTGTCTCGCGATGAGCTGACGGCGTTTCGGTTGACCGATGAGAACCCGCGGGGGTGCCCTGTGGTGACAAGTTTTTCGGCTGGGTCTGCCTTGCGCTCCAGCGTCAGTGAAGCGGTGGGTGTACCGGATTGCGGTGGGCCGTCGCTGGCCGGTAGGGTGATCACGCCGCATGGGATTTTACCGGGGTCAGAGGGTGAAGATGGTGGGTGACGTGCGCCTGTCGGCGACACCCCACCCGCCATCCCTTTGGGGGTGGAGCGAGATGGAAAAGAGAGGGATATCAGATGCTTGATGCCTCACAAGGCTACACCACGGAGGACGGTCGCAAGATCGGTGGTGTGGTGATGGAGATGAAGAATATTACCCTGCGATTTGGCGGGGTTGTGGCGATCAAGGATATCTCTTTCGACATTCGTGAGGGCGAGATCCGGGCGATTATTGGGCCGAATGGGGCTGGGAAGTCATCCATGCTCAATGTCATCTCGGGCTTTTACAATCCGCAGGAGGGGGAGGTTTGGTATCAGGGCTCTCTGCGTCCGCCGATGAAGCCGTATCAAGTGGCGCGTCAGGGGATTGCGCGGACGTTTCAGAACATTGCCCTCTTTGAAGGGATGACAGTGCTGGACAACGTCATGACCGGGCGGATCAGGCAGATGGAAGCGGGGCTTTTTGCCCAGGCCATTTGGAAGGGAAAGGCCGAACAAGAAGAAGTGGAAAACCGCGAATTTGTTGAGAAAATCATCGATTTTCTGGAGATTCAGAGCATTCGGAAAACACCCGTAGGGCGTTTGCCTTATGGGTTGAAGAAGCGGGTGGAATTGGCGCGGGCTTTGGCCGCCGAGCCGTCGATTCTGCTGCTGGATGAACCCATGGCGGGGATGAATGTGGAAGAGAAGGAAGACATGTCCCGTTTTGTGCTCGATGTGAATGATGAGTTTGGCACGACCATTGTGCTGATTGAGCATGACATGGGCGTGGTTATGGATCTCAGCGACCGGGTGGTTGTGATGGATTACGGTCAGAAGATTGGCGACGGCACCCCCGATGAGGTGCGCGGCAATCAGGCGGTGATTGATGCTTATCTTGGGGTGTCGCATGACTGAAAAACCCTTATCTGTATCACGTAAGTATCACGTCGGTATTGCGTCGGTATTTTGTGCGGCGCTGCTGACGACTGGTCCGGCGGTTGCGGATGGATGGGAGGCTTTTGTCAAACGCTGTGTCACGCCGATGGAAGAAGGCGGTGTCCCTGCGATTGTGGGGCTGGAATTGCTGGATGGTGATCCGGTGGGGCAGGCCTTTGATCTGCCGGGCACGGATCAGATGGCGGTGCGGCCTGCGTTCGGAACTTTGGGCACGCAATGTCTGGTGATGACCAAAGGGGTTGCGGCGGCCAAGGGCGCCTTTGAAGCGTGGGTTGAGGCCGTCGAGGCGGATGGCCGTTACGCGGCGGATGCTGAGATTAAGGGCCGCTGGCTGAGCGGAGAGGCGACAACCAAGCCGCTGGCGATGGATGTGTGGCAGGAGGGGGATGTGATGATGCTCCAACTGTCATTTTGGGAGGCGGAGTCATGAAGATGGAAACCACGAGGGAGACGCGGCATGCCTGAGCAATTCATCTGGGGGATGGAAGTGGTGGTGAACGGGCTGATGGCGGGCGTGCTTTATGCGCTGGTGGCTTTGGGGTTCGTTCTGATCTTCAAGGCGTCTGGGATTTTCAATTACGCGCAAGGGGTGATGGCGCTATTCGCGGCGATGACGCTGGTGGGGATCATGGAGGGCCGCGTGCCCTTTGCGCATTTGGTCAATGCGGTTTTTGGCACCAAGGTGCATCACTTTGGTTGGACGGTGCCGGCGCTGGCGGGGATTATTGTGACGGTGCTGGTCATGATCGCGCTTGCCTGGGCGGTGAATCATTTCATTTTCCGACATTTGGTGAATCAGGAGCCGATCTTGCTGTTCATGGCCACGATTGGGCTGGCCTATTTCATGGAAGGGTTCGGCGATCTGATGTGGGGGGCGGACATCAAGAAGCTTGATGTGGGTCTGCCGCAGGGGATCAATGATACGATAGATCAGGTCACCTATAATATCTTCGACTATGGGTTTTTCATCGACAATCTGGATATCGTGGCGACCTTCGTGGCGATTGCGCTGGTGGCCTCATTGGTGATCTTTTCGCAATACACCAAGCAGGGGCGCGCGATGCGGGCTGTGGCGGATGACCATCAGGCGGCGCTGTCTGTGGGGATTTCGCTGAACTTTATCTGGGTGATGGTGTGGTCGCTGGCTGGGTTTGTGGCCCTGGTCGCGGGTATCATGTGGGGAACCAAATCCGGCGTGCAGTTTTCGCTGTCGCTGATTGCGCTGAAGGCATTGCCGGTGCTGATGCTCGGCGGGTTCACGTCGATCCCGGGGGCGATCATTGGCGGGTTGATTATTGGCGTGGGCGAGAAACTGTTTGAGTTTGCCATCGGGCCGATGGTCGGTGGAGCGACGGAGAACTGGTTTGCTTATGTGCTGGCGTTGATTGTGTTGGTGTTCCGGCCGCAGGGTCTCTTTGGGGAGAAGATCATTGAGAGGGTTTGAGCGGCGTGTAAGCTGCCGGGAGGATGAAGCCACGGGTGATGCAACGGGGCATTCGGCCAAAGCATCAAATCAAGGCTTCCTGTCATGACACAGAATGGAGTGCCTTCGTTGGGTTGGACAATTTGGGCAATATGGATTGGGGGAATGCTAGCAGGCTTGTTCATGCTTTTCCTCGTTCCTTCTCCGGAGGCAAGTGCTGGGCTGATGAACTTTTTGAACCCCATAGAGCCCCGTCAGGAAACTGAAGTAACGTGGACGATGTGGACAGTCGCCAAGTTGCGCTACTATCCCTTACTTTTCATCGTCGCTGGCCAGTTAATGTACCTTAGCCGACATAAAGGGCCACCCAGCCAATTTGCTACGTTCTTTCACGGAATCGTTTTGTTGATTGGCGCCGCTCTTCTTCTGGCAGTTTATTGGCTGAGCTTATCTATGTTCACGCAAGGGGGCCTTGGTTCTGCACTGTTTGTGCTTGTGCCCGCTCTGATCACTACACTTGCTTGGGCGGCATACCTGAAAATTATGCGCGTGCGATTTGCGCAGGCGGGGGGGACTGAAAATGCTCTATCGTGAATCTGGCGACTTCTCGACGACCTATCAGCAGGATGGGCAGACCTTTCCGATCAAGTTTGACCGGTATCGGTATTACGCGCTGATGGCGGTGGCGTTTTTGGCCGTGCCGTTCCTTGTGAACGACTACTGGGTCAACGCGATCTTCTTGCCGTTTCTAATCTATTCCATTGCTGCCATCGGGCTGAACATTCTAACGGGATATTGCGGGCAGGTGAGCCTTGGGACGGGCGGGTTCATGGCCGTGGGGGCCTATGCCTGTTACAAGCTGATGACCGGCTTCCCGGACGTGAACATCTTCTTCCACATCATCCTGTCGGGGGGGATCACGGCGGCAGTTTGCGTGCTGTTTGGGCTGCCGTCCTTGCGCATCAAGGGGTTTTATCTGGCTGTGGCGACGCTGGCGGCGCAGTTTTTCCTTGTGTGGCTCTTCAACAAGGTGAGCTGGTTTTACAACTACTCGGCCTCGGGGCAGATCAACGCGCCGGAACGGACGATTTTTGGTTATGCCATTACAGGCCCGGAGACCCTGCCTTGGGTGGCCTATCTCTTCTGTCTGGCCTTCACGGCGGCGAGCGCGATCATCGCGCGGAACCTGACAAGGGGCAGCGCGGGGCGCAAGTGGATGGCTATTCGCGATATGGATATTGCGGCTGAGATCATCGGGGTGAACCCGCTGCGTGCGAAGCTGAGCGCGTTTGCGGTGTCGGGGTTCTTTGTGGGGATTTCGGGCGCTCTGTTCTTTGCAGTCTATCTGGGCGCGGTTGAGGTGGGCGAGGTGTTTGGGATTGTGAAATCCTTCCTCGTGCTCTTCATGATCATCATTGGTGGGCTGGGGTCGATTTTTGGGTCTTTTGCGGGGGCGGCGTTTCTAGTGTTGCTGCCCGTGATGTTGAAGCTGGCGCTGGCGGATAATGTGGAGGTCAGCACGGCCTCTGACGTGGCATCGTGGATTTTCTTCTACATAGCAGTTGCGTCCTTCGTCTTGCTGGTTGTGTCGCTCATTCAAAAGATCATGGGTAAAGGCGGTGGCCTTGCGATCCTCTGGGGTGGCGTGGCGGTGGTCAGTTTCTTTGCCTCTGCTCTGCTGGGGGGCGGCTTGGGCTGGCCCACGGATATCGTGGCGCACCTACAGTTGATGATCATCGGGCTGCTTATCGTGATATTCCTGATCATGGAGCCTCATGGCCTGGCGCAGCTTTGGCGCGTGGCGAAGGAGAAATTAAGACTTTGGCCGTTCCCCCATTGAGCGGCCATCGCAAAGACGGCGGGAAGAACCCGCTCTGATAACATCGGATAAAAACCAAAGGGAGGATATTACCGATGAAGACCAAACTAATGGCCGCAGCAGCGGCAACCATGATGGCGGCAAGCCCGGCGCTGGCCGATCTTGTCATCGTCGACACATCATACCGTACTGGACCTTACGCTGCGAACGGGATCCCGTTCTCGGATGGCTATCAGGATTACTTCAGCCTGCTCAATGAGCGTGACGGTGGCATCGGCGGTGAGCCCATTCGCCTTGTGGAATGTGAGACGGGCTACAACACCGAAAAGGGTGTGGAATGCTATGAGGCCACCAAGGGCGAAGGCGCGTTGGTGTATCAGCCGCTTTCCACTGGTATCACCTACCAGCTGATCCCCAAAGCGACGGCGGATGGCATCCCGCTTCACACCATGGGGTATGGCCGGACATCGGCCAAGAACGGGGAAGTGTTCAAATACGTGTTTAACTACCCGGCCAACTATTGGGACGGGGCGAGCCTGGCGGTGAGCCACATTGCGGAACAGGGTGATATCGCGGGCAAGACGATCGCGCTTGTCTATCACAACTCCGCTTATGGCAAGGAGCCGATCCGGACGTTGGAGAAGCTGTCGGAAAAGCATGGGTTCAACCTGACGCTGCTGGCGGTGGACCACCCCGGGCAGGAGCAGAAATCCCAGTGGCTGCAGATCCGTCGTGAGAAGCCTGACTACGTGCTGATGTGGGGCTGGGGCGTGATGAATCAGGTGGCCATCCAGGAAGCCGTGAACATCCGGTTCCCGATGGAGAACTTCATCGGCATCTGGTGGTCTGGCTCTGAGAATGACGTGAAAGCGGCAGGGGCTGATGCCAATGGCTACAAGGCCTTGACGTTCCACAACCTCGGGTCTGACTATCCGATCTATGGCGATATCCAGAAGTACCTGGTGGATACCGGCAAGACCGCGGGCGCTGGCGATCAGGTTGGCACGGTGCTCTATAACCGTGGCATGTATGCTGCGATGTTGGCGGCGGAAGCCATCAAGACGGCCCAGGGCATCCACGGGGTGAGCGACATCACATCCCAGCAGATGCGCGACGGTATGGAAGCGCTGGAGATCACCGAAGCGAAGATGGCGGCTCTTGGTCTGCCGAACTTCGGGCCGGAGTTCAAAGTGTCCTGTGAGAACCACGGTGGCAACGGCTTTGGTGCCGTGTCGCAGTGGAACGCGGATGCGGGTTCCTTTGAGCTGATCACGGAGTACTATCAGTCCGACCAAGACGTGATTGCACCGCTGGTGGCAGAAGATTCTGCAGCCTTTGCGGAGGAAAGCGGGATCACGCCGGGTTGTTGATCTAAGCAAACTATTCCGGCCGCAGTGCGAGATGCTGCGGCCGGGATTTTGAGTATTTATGGCCAAAAAGAAGCCGGGGATGACGCATGCTTGATGCCGCCAAGACAGAAGAGACGCTGCTTGAGGTCAACAATATCGAGGTGATCTACAATCACGTGATCCTCGTGCTGAAGGGTGTGTCGCTCAACGTGCCCAAGGGCGGGATCACCGCGTTGCTTGGCGGCAATGGCGCGGGGAAGACGACGACGCTGAAATCCATCTCGAACCTGCTGAAGTCAGAGCGGGGGGAGGTGACGAAGGGCACCATCAAGTATCGCGGGGAAAGGGTGCAGGATATGCTGCCATCCGATTTGGTGAAGATGGGCGTTATTCAGGTGATGGAAGGGCGGCATTGCTTTGAGCATTTGACCGTCGAAGAGAATTTGCTGACCGGTGGCTATACGCGCGGGTCGGGCAAGGGCGATATCGATGCGGATCTGGAGATGGTCTATTCCTACTTCCCGCGTCTGAAGGAGCGGCGGAAGAGCCAAGCCGGGTATACCTCGGGCGGGGAACAGCAGATGTGTGCGATTGGCCGCGCTTTGATGTCCCGACCGGAGACGATTTTGCTGGATGAGCCTTCGATGGGACTGGCGCCGCAACTGGTGGAAGAGATTTTCAACATCGTGAAGTCGCTCAATGAAAATGAGGGGGCGACGTTCCTTCTGGCTGAGCAGAACACAAATGTAGCGCTGCGCTTTGCCCATTACGGGTATATTCTGGAAAACGGGCGCGTGGTGATGGATGGGCCTGCCAAGGATCTGCGCGAGAACCCGGATGTGAAGGAATTCTATCTGGGCATGTCGGAAGAGGGGCGCAAATCCTTCCGGGACGTGCGCAGTTACCGCCGCCGGAAGCGTTGGTTGAGCTAAGGCAAATTCCAAACAGGAGGGTCGAGGAATGAGCACGTTTTTTGACGGGCTGGAAACACGTTCGTCGGAGGAACGTGCCGCAGACCTGGCCAAAGCGCTTCCGCAGCAAATTGCGCGGGCGCAAGCCTTGGCAGGGTATGCAGGGCGGCTTGATGGTGTTGAAGCGGCGGCGGTTGTGGATATGGCCGCGCTGGCCCATTTGCCGGTCTTGCGGAAATCAGATTTGGGGGAGGCGCAGAAGACGGATGGGCCTTTGGGTGGTTTGACAACACATCCTGCCCATGCGTTTGCCCATGTATTTCAAAGCCCGGGGCCGATTTATGAACCCGGTGGGATTGGTCAGGATTGGTGGCGGATGGGGCGGTTTCTGCATGCTTGCGGCATAGGCGCGGGCGATATAGTGCAGAATTGCTTTGGCTATCATCTGACGCCGGCGGGGATGATTTTTGAAAGCGGCGCGCGGGCTGTGGGCGCGGCCGTATTGCCGGCGGGGACAGGCCAGACAGAACTGCAGGCGCGGGCGGCGGCGGATATTGGTGTAACCGCCTATGCCGGGACGCCGGATTATCTGAAGGTGATCCTGGACAAGGCCGACGAGATGGGGTTGTCGCTTTCGATCTCCAAGGCGGCAGTGTCTGGTGGCGCGCTTTTTCCTTCGCTGCGGCAGGAATACGCGGATCGGGGGATTTCTTGTCTTCAGTGCTATGCCACCGCTGATCTGGGCAACATCGCCTATGAAAGCGCGGCGATGGAGGGGATGATCGTCGACGAAGGTGTGATCGTGGAGATCGTGACACCGGGGACGGGCGATCCAGTCGCGCCGGGACAGGTGGGGGAGGTGGTGGTGACCACGCTCAATCCTGATTACCCTTTGGTGCGGTTCGCCACTGGCGATATGAGCGCCGTGCTGGAAGGCGAAAGCCCTTGCGGGCGTACGAACATGCGGATCAAGGGCTGGATGGGGCGTGCGGATCAGACGACGAAGATCAAGGGTATGTTCGTGCGGCCCGAACAGGTGGCGGATCTGGTAAAGCGACATGATGACGTGGTGCGCGCCCGGGTGGTGGCTAGCCGCGAGGGCGAGATGGACGTGATGCGCGTTCAGATTGAAGGGACGGGTGCGGGGGAGGATTATGAGGCTTCGGTCGTGGATGTGCTGAAGCTGAAGGGCGAGGTGGAAGTTGTCACGCCCGGGAGCCTGCCCAATGATGGTTTGGTGATTGAGGATCAGCGGGAGTACTGACCCAGGTTGGGTCGCGGTCGCGTCTGCTGAGGGGGCAGTTCTTGTGGCTTATGCGCGGTGGAAGCGGTTCGCGTTGTAGGGGCTGAGATCCATGTTTGGGGTGTCACCATTGATGAGTGCCGAGATCAATCGGCCGGTTTTGGGGCCTGCGGTGAGGCCGATATGTTGGTGGCCAAAGGCGGCGTAAGCGCCTGTTGCACCGATCTCTCCGATTAATGGCACGCTGTCGGGGGTGGAGGGGCGGAACCCCAGCCATTCTTCGGCTTCGCTATAGTGGAGATCGGGAAAGGATTTCGTCACATGCTCACCGATGAGGCGCAGGGCGGCGCGGTTGGGGGTGTTTTTTGTACCGCCCAGTTCCACCGTCCCCGCGCAGCGTAGCCCAGTGGACATGGGTGTTACGCCGAACTTGCCGCTCACGATCATCATTGGGTTTTTAGGCATCTGAGACGGGTTCTTGAGGTGCAAATGGTGGCCGCGTTCGGCGATCATTTCCACGTGTAGGCCGAGTTTTTTCATAAGCGGTTTGGACCAGATGCCTGCGGCAAGAACCACGCGGTCGCAGGAAAGCGGGCCGCCATTGGTGAGAACGGATGTGACGCGGCCCCTGTCCAGCGTGATGTCTTGCGCGTCAGCCTGGAGGTATCTGCCGCCTTCTTCCTCCAGCACGCGGGCCAGATCGGTCATGTAGGCGCCAGGGTCGAGGATGTGGCCAAAATCCTTGAGCTGCGCGAGAAGGGTGCAGGTGGGTGACAGCATCGGTTCTTCTTCCTGCACGGCGGGGCCTTCGATGATGTCTGGCGTCAGGTCGTGATCGCGGCGGGTGGACCAGGACAGCGCATCGGATTCGTATTCGGCGCGGGTTTCATAGACGAAGGAAAAAGCGCTTTCTGCGATCCGGTGCTCAGCTCGAGTGCCTCGGGTCAGGGCGCGGTGTTGGTCGAGGCTGTCATGGGTGATGCCGACGATGCCCTCTACCATGTGAGGCAGCTTCGTGGCGTTGGCGTTGCGCATGAAGTGCCAAAGCCACGGGGTCATCCGGGGCAGGGCAGACCATTGCAGGAAGAGCGGCGATTTGGGGTTCATCAGATACTTGAGCGCGGTTTTGTGCAGGCCCGGCGTGTTGACCGGCGTCATGGACCAGCCCGCAAGCAGGCCTGCATTGCCATAGGACGCCCCAGCGCCTGGGTGGTCGCGGTCGATGAGTGTCACCTCATGCCCTGCGCGGCGCAGCCAGATGGCAGAGGACAGACCGCAAATGCCTGCGCCGATGACGATGATGGAGAGGGGCTTGGTCATGGGCGCATCGGTCAGGGGCGGTTGTACTTGATGAAAGGTGTCAGCACGCCGATCCGGTCATAAAGCTGACGGGCGGTCGCGTTGAAATCCTGGGTCAGCCAGTAGACGGTCGGGGCGCCTGCGGCGTCGGCGGCATCGTAGACGGCTTCAATGAGTTTGCGGCCCACGCCGGTGCCGCGTGTCTGAGGGGTGGCAAAGAGATCCTGAAGGTAGCAGACCGGTTCACGTTTCCAGTTATGGGCGTGATAGATGTAGTGGACGAGGCCCACGGGCACGCCGTCCTGCACCGCCAGAAGCCCGCATTGATCGGTGCGGTCGGGATCGCAGAGGCGGTGGAATGTGGTGTCATAGACCTCATCGGGCAATTCGGTTTCATAGAAGGCCAGATAGGCCTGCCACAGGTCGGCCCAGGCCGTTTTGTCGGCGGGTGTGACGGGGCGGGTGGAAACGGTTTGGGGCATGGCACGCCTTCCTGTGCTGACCGGACGACTTTGTCACAAAAGACAGGGTCTTGTCAGGCATTCACGCAGAATTTTGCCTGCCTTTTGGCGCGAAGATTTGCGTCTTGGGCCGGGATACCCCATGTAGAGGCAAAGAATTGCTGGAGACAGGCCCCATGCACCTATTCAAATTCGCCGCTGTTCTTGCCCTTTCGCTTGGTATTTCCGCGCCGTTACAGGCTCAGGAGGCCCTCACGGATCTGCCCGACATCAAGGCAGAGGATGTCAGTGTGGGTCAGGTCGTGAGTTTCGTAAATGCGATGATCGCGGCCGAAAAGGTGCGGCAGGAATATTTGGCCAAGATCGAACTGGCGGAGACGGAAGACGAGATTCAGGCGCTGGTGGCGGAGGCTGATCAAATGGGCATCGCCGAGGTGGAGCGCGTTCGCGGCATCAGCCCGGCGGAATACATGGCCATTTCCCTGGCCGCGCAGGAAGATGAAGAGCTGATGGCGCGCATCACCCGGCGGCTGGAACAGATGAAGCGATCGCAGGCCGTGACCGTGACCGAGGGCCGTGCGAAGAGGCCCGAAGGTGTGGAGCCGATAGAGTAAGCGCATTTCGATTTGACCGTTGTGGGCGTGAGGCGCGGAATCAAGGCGCCCCGCGCCGCAGCTCCTTCGTCAGGCCGCCGCCAGGGCCTGGCGAAATGGCAGTTGCAGGATGTCGCTCGGATGGCGGGCGGGACCCCGACAATAAGGTGCGGCTGTTCGAAGGTCAGGATCGCCAGACCGGGGCCTGACGAAGGCGCTCTGCCGTGCTTTACTCTGCTGCCATCGCCTCTGGATCGGCCAAGGTCACGATATCCATCATAATCGTGTTCAGCTCAAAATCCTTAGGCGTGTAGACGCGCGAAACGCCCATTTCGCGCAGACGTTGGGCATCGTCATCGGGGATGATGCCGCCGACGATCACGGGGATGTCGGCCAACCCTTCCTTTCGCATGCGAGCCACCAGATCTTCCACCAGCGGCAGGTGAGAGCCGGACAGGATCGACAGGCCGACCACATGGGGCCTGTTTTCCAGCGCGGCAGTCACGATCTCTTCGGGGGTCAGGCGGATGCCTTCATACGAAATGGACATCCCGCAGTCACGCGCGCGGAAGGCGATTTGTTCGGCACCGTTGGAATGCCCATCAAGGCCGGGTTTGCCCACGAGGAAGCTGAGGCGACGGCCCAGGCGATCAGACACTGCATCAACGGCATCGCGGATATCATCGAGCCCTTCGGTTTTATTGGACGGGCTGCCGGACACACCCGTTGGTCCGCGATATTCGCCATGGACACGGCGCATTTCGGCGGCCCATTCGCCCGTGGTCACGCCAGCTTTCGCGGCGGCGATGGAAGCGGGCATGACGTTTTTGCCCTCTGACGCTGCCGCACGCAGATCGGCGAGTGCGGATTTCACGGATTCATTGTCACGATCCATGCGCCATTGATTGAGGCGACCGATTTGTTCGTCTTCCACCGCCGGGTCGACCACCATGATGCCGCTGTCTTCGGTTTGCAGCGGCGATGGTTCGCCCTGGGTGTATTTGTTGACGCCCACGACGACGGTTTCGTTCTTTTCAATCCGGCCAAGGCGGTCGGCATTGCTATCCACAAGGCGGGATTTCATGTACTCGATCGAGCCGATTGCGCCTCCCATGCCTTCGAGGGTTTTGAGTTCCTGGCGCGCGCCGTCTTTCAGCTCTTCGACCTTGGCATCCACTGCGGGGTTGCCATCGAAGAGATCGCCGAATTCCAGAAGGTCGGTTTCATAAGCCAGGATCTGTTGCATGCGCATTGACCATTGCTGATCCCAGGGGCGGGGCAGGCCAAGCGCTTCGTTCCACGCGGGAAGCTGAACGGCGCGGGCGCGGGCTTTCTTGGACAGCGTCACGGCCAGCATCTCAATCAGGATGCGGTAGACGTTGTTTTCGGGCTGCTGTTCGGTGAGGCCAAGCGAGTTCACCTGCACGCCGTAGCGGAAGCGGCGGTATTTGGGGTTGTCGACGCCGTAGCGGGATTCCAGAATTTCATCCCAGAGGTCGACAAAGGCGCGCATTTTGCACATCTCGGTCACGAACCGGATGCCCGCGTTGACGAAGAAAGAGATACGGCCGGCGAGCGCGGGGAAATCCTCCGCTGGGACACGGGGTTTCAGTTCATCCAGCACGGCGATGGCGGTGGCCAGTGCGAAGGCCAGTTCCTGTTCGGGCGTGGCCCCGGCCTCTTGCAGGTGATAGGAACACACGTTCATCGGGTTCCATTTGGGCACGTTGGTGTAGCAGTATTCGGCCACATCCCCGATCATCTTAAGCGACGGCTTGGGTGGGCAGATGTAGGTACCGCGGCTGAGGTATTCCTTGATCAGGTCGTTCTGCACAGTGCCGGTGAGTTTCGTGACATCCGCGCCCTGTTCTTCGGCCACTGCGATATAGAGCGCGAGCAGCCAAGGCGCGGTGGCGTTGATCGTCATCGACGTGTTCATCTGCTCAAGCGGGATTTCGTCGAACAGTGTGCGCATGTCGCCCAGATGGCAAACGGGTACGCCCACCTTGCCCACTTCGCCGCGCGCCAGCACATGATCGCTGTCATAGCCCGTCTGCGTGGGCAGATCGAAGGCCACCGACAGGCCGGTTTGCCCCTTTGCCAGGTTGGTTCGGTAGAGCGCGTTGGAGGCTTTGGCCGTGGAGTGACCGGCATAGGTGCGGATCAGCCAGGGACGGTCTTTTGCTATCTCAGACATGGCAAGCCTCGTGAATCGGTTTCGCGCAATTTTGTTACGCCAGCGGAGTGATACCCGGAATAATATGAGGGGTCAATTCGCTGCATCGCGGCATTTCCGTGATTCTCATGAGATATCATTACATGACGAAAAAGCTGTTTTGCTGGGCCCGCCCCACTATTTTCGCTTGATTCCAAAGGCATATCCGAGCCACATGTGAGCCGTTATTCGCACAAGACCATTTCATCGGAACATACCCGATCATGCATGACTTGTTTTCCAGTTTTTTTGGTCCGGGTGGCGATGGTGATCGCGTTTTTGCATGGCTTTGGCCGCTCACCGTGTTGGGCTATCTGATCGGCTTCGGTCTTTTTGGCGCGCCGACGCTTTGGGGGTTTGAGGTGGATCGCTTCAGCAAGCTTTTCATGCTGAGCTGCGCTTTTGGCACTGCGACGGTGATGTCCCTTTTTGGTTTGGGCGCGTTGATCACTTGGATTTTGGCAAAATTCGAAAAATGAGCACCAGAGTCTTGAGGCCAGTGGCGCATATTGGACTGCATCACCGGCAGCTATCATCTGCGAGAGGTAAGGTACCCGATGCCTGAACAATTCGAACATTTCGTGAGCATGAAGGTCGAAGAGTTTGCCAAGCTTGATCTGGTAGGCCGGCCCTTCCTGTCTGAACAGGCCGAACGGTGACGCGCGGGATCGTATCCGGCTTTCGGTATGACGCGACGAATTGGTATCTGGATTTGGCTGAGGTGGATTACCTCGACAAAACAACACGTCGCTGGGACCGACGGCGTGAGACGGACGAGTATACGAGTTCGCATGAGATGTTTGTCATCAACTACGCAGATTCGGCACAGACGCAGGAACTTCATCTCGAAATTGGGGGATACGGGATGACGGTGTTTATCGGCGCGCGGTCCGATGCGCCGTGGCGCGATGTGGAATGGCGCAACATCCTTCAGACCGACCATTTTGACGGCGGCATTCTTGGTGAAACGGAATTGCCCTGATTGCGGTAGAGGGTGCTTGGCCAATGTCAGGCGCCGGCGCGTTCGGGATATCTGGTGCCGCAACCCGTGCCCTGATAGGGTCAAGCATTGAACACGTCACAAGGACCGTAGATGACCGCGACCGTTGAACTGCCGATCTGGCTGTTTGTGCTGATCCTTCTGTTCGCGGCGGTCACCTTTGCTTCTCATTTCCTGTTCCCATCTGTGCGCTGGTTTTTCCGCCGCCGGATGGAACGCGTGGTGGGGCGGCTCAATGAACGGCTGGAGCGGCCGATTGAACCGTTCAAGCTGGCGCGGCGGTACGACATGATCCAACGGCTGATTTACGACCCGGAGGTGAGCCAGGCGGTTTCTGACCATGCCAAGCGCACAGGCGTGCCGGAGAACGTGGCGTTTCAAATTGCCCAACGCTATGCGCGTGAGATTGTGCCGGGGTTTTCGGCGAGTATCTACTTTGGCTTTGCGACCCGGGCCGCGCGGTGGCTGTCCAAGACGCTGTACCGGGTCCGGATTGGCAATTTCGATGAGGTTTCCTTGCGCGAGGTGGATGAGAACGCCACCATTGTCTTCGTGATGAACCACCGGTCCAACATGGACTACGTGCTGGTGACATGGCTGGCCGCGGAGCGATCCGCGCTGTCCTACGCCATCGGGGAATGGGCCCGGATCTGGCCGTTGTCGCGGCTCTTCCGGGCGATGGGCGGGTACTTTATCCGGCGCAAATCCCGAACAGAGCTCTATCGCCGTGTGCTGGCGCGTTACGTGGGCATGGCGACCGATGGGGGTGTGACGCAGGCGGTATTTCCAGAAGGGGGGCTTTCGCTGGATGGCGGGCTGGCTCCGCCGAAGTTGGGGTTGCTCAAGTACATCGTGGAAGGTCGCCGGGATACGGAGCGCGATGTCGTGTTCGTGCCTGTGGCGCTGAACTATGATCGGGTGTTCGAAGATAAGGTTCTGGTGGCGGCCGGGCAGGCGGGCAAGCGCCGGTTCGGGGCGCGGATCACGGTTGTGGCGGGTTTCATCGTCAAACAATTCTGGCTGTGGCTGACACGACGCTATCACCGGCATGGTTATGCGGCTGTGAGTTTCGGAGCACCCTTGTCTCTCAATGCCTTTGTTGCGGAGAACCCTGGCGCAGCGGTGGAGGAACTGGGTGAGCGGCTTATGGTGCGCATAGGCGAGGAGGTACCAGTGCTGCCGGTGCCCGTGGTGGCCCATGTATTGGCCGCGCAGGACGGCCCTATAACGGAAGCCGCGTTGTCCGCTGCCGTGGGGGATTTGCTGGCCGGTGTGGCCCACGCCCATGTTCATATGCCGCGCGAGGATGATGCCTATCTGGTGGAAGTGGGACTGCGGAATTTGCGCAAACGGGGCTTGGTTAAGGGCGGATCTGAGGGCGTGGAGATCGTGAAGGAAAATCGCGATCTTGTGGCTTTTTACGCCCGATCGATTGCGCATTTGGTGGGGTGAGCAGGCGATGACTCAAAAAGGTCTCGGTCGCATCCGATTACATGCCCGTTTCGGAACATAATCGGCCGCAAGTTGCTCGCACGGGTTCTGGCCTTTTACATTTGGGGCAATCGAAGGTTCGGACCGGTTGGGATGATGATGGTGCGCCCGCCCAGTGATTTCCAATGGGCAATGTCTGAGCCCGTACCGACATCCGAATCTGCGTCCATCCCGTCGAACAAAGAAATCTGGAGAGCTTGCGGATCTTGGGCAAGGGCGGCTGCCATAGCACTTTGGCTCGCCGCTACGTAAGGATTTGTGTCAGGTTCCATGGGTATTGTCCTGACGGAAGTCGCGCGCTTCAGGCAATCCTGATACCTTGGCAGCCAGCCTTTGCCCCCTATAGTGACTGACGTTTCGGCAAATCGCTCCGGTGAAAATGGCAAAAGAACATGGAGTTCGGCCGATCGGCGCAAGAGCGTTTCGGCGACCAGAATATCTGCACCGCAGGCCAATGCGCCAAACCCGGCGGTGATACCGTGTTCCTCCAGGCAGGCCATGATCTGCGATGTGAGCCGCGCTTCTTCGGCCTGCGCCGTTTCAAACATTCGCCCGCAAAAATGAATCGAACGTCCTTGCACCGTCACGTGTCCATCAAAAAACGGATCGCTTTGCGGACCTGATCGATGTCTTTTGAGATTTGTACCTTGTCGGATTTGAGTTTGGCAAAAGGCACCAGCGTGCGACGAATACGTGTTTTGTGATCGTCCGCCTCCCCGGGGGTCCATCCGTCCAAAAATCTGTCGATACACCACCGTTCATGTTCCAGTTCGGCCAGCCTTTGGATCAACGGGTCATCATTGGATAGGTCGAGGATCTGCTGCAGATTGTTTCTGTCCGCCTCGGTAAGTGGTTCATTCCATGCCGCTCTTACCCCGACCGTCGCGAGTTTGGCTGGAATGTGGTCCCCGGCGCGACGGTTGGCGCGTTTGAAGGTATCGGGTAATTCGTCCCACGGCTTATTCGCCTCCTTAGAGACATCTTTGCCTGCGCGATAGGCTTCATGAATGCAAATGGCCAAGGCATCCGCCTCTTCTTGCCCAAGCAACGCGTCCATCAGCCGTTCTGTCGGAAGCGACATACGCAAAAATCCATGATCTGCACCCACGTGCGGAGGCGTGTCAGCGTTGAGAACATCGGCCTCTTCCCCGGCCAGTTTGCAGCGGTAGGAAATGGGGGCTTTGAACATATCGAACTGCTCCCGCAGCCGGGACAGTTGCAGAACCGTGCGCGCGACATCGTTGTATTGCGGCAAGGCCACGTAGATCATCGTAAACGGGTCTTCGCTTTCGGCGATGCGGATGGCCTTGGCTGCTTTGGAAAGCGGCTCGCCCGTGCAGGGCAGGCCATCAAAATCGAATGGGATGAAGTCGATCTTCAAGTTGGACAAGACACGCGGCCGACGGGCGCAGAATTCGGATACGCGCGCGTCTGCATCCCTGTCCACAATCGTGACCCTGGGCGTCCCCAAGTCATACGCCAAAGAGGTCAGCAGGACTTGGTCCATGAGTTTCTCACCCAGATCGCCAAAGCCGATAATCAGGGCGTGTACCCGGTTCTGTCCCCGTTCCCGGGCCCGTTGGAAAAGCGGTTGCGATGCAAGCACATGCCGCGCCAAAATCCGGTTTTCATCAAACACTGATACGTGCATCGGGAGCTTTGCGTACTTGCCTTGCAAGTGATCCAGAAACCGGTCGCTGAGCACGGAATCCGTCACGCGCAGCGCAATGGAGGTTTTGCGATCGCCCTCCTGCGCGGCACCGACGATTGCCATGGCCTGTGCCATGTTGCCAGTGTCACTCCCTGTATCAATGACCACCTTGTCACTGCGGTGCAGCGCGGCGCGCGACCTGAGTTTTTCGGGCGTGAGGGTAAGACGCAGCCGATGCGCGGCCGCAGCCAAAGGGCTTGCACTTGCATCCACAGCCTGCACCACGGAGCGTTTTGCTTGGACAAGGCTCGTTGCGAAACGGGTGGCGAAATCGCCATCGCCCACCACCAGAACGTGCCCGCGCCGAAAGAGCTGTGTCCAGATATCTGCGGCGCTGCGTCCGGCCACAGTGATCCAGACAAGCGCGGCGGCGATGAAACCTGACACGCCGCAAAGAAACGCCGCTATGCGAACTGCCATCGATTGGCATGGGTCCAGCATGATCTCAGGACGGGGTATGAAAAGGTTCAACGCGCTTAGAATGACCCCGCCGATTGCCAGGGGCAGCTCCGCAGCAGACGCGCCGGGTAGATGAACCGCGCTATAGCCCCACAGGCTGAGGCCAAGCCCGATGGTGGTGGCCGAAATATAGACGGTTCGGGCCGTTTTGCCGCCTTCAAAAAAACTCATGCAATCGAATCCAAGACTGTAACGCTGGAAACGTACTAGGATTTCAGGGCAAGGCCAGAGCTATGCTAGAGAACTGGGGGCTGATCAGAGGCTGCGCCGACAAACTGGTAGCGGCAATTGAAATCGTGGCGCGGCATGATGCGGACGGTTCCGTCGCGCTCTCGCACGAGAGCGTCGCCAGACTGGACTGTGAAGCTCTGACCGCTGGCTTCGACAAGGCTGTCTGCGCTGGGGCAGAAGGCCTGGACGGGACGATACCGGGATTTGAAAACAGTGGCCTGCATGATCGGTACATGCGTCTCCAGGAGGGTGTCTCTGGCAACGGTTGCCTGTTTGCCAAGCTGATCAACAACCCGAAGCATATCATCATCGGGGTTTTGGCCTTGTTCCAGCAAGTACATGCTTCGATCCTGCACCCAAATGGCATCGTCATCCCAATTTAAAGAGATATGCGCCGGTGAAGTATCTGATGTCATTTGCAAATGTCTCCGATCAGAGTGACGATGGAGAGGGTGCTGCAAAAAAATTAATGAGCCGTTAATGAACGTGAAATCCGGTAAACGGGCGACTGTTCAGTCGAAATGCTTGAACCGGAACACCAGATCGACCTTTTCGCGCCGTGTTTCATATTCGCGACCTACAATGAAGCGTCTTTGACGCATCACCATTGCTTCGACCATTCTTTCAACTTTCTGCGCGGTTTGAACGGTTTCCGGGGCATCGACCCCGCCTAAGTTGCGAAAGATGATCTCTGTGGGCTTTGGCGTATTGAGCGCGTGGAGAACCTGCACAACGGCATTGGCGGCCACATATTCATCCTGGTCTCCAAACAGCATGTCTGAAATCACGACGCCTCCGGAAAACGATTTCTCTATCCGGATCCAAAATCGCGGATCTGCTGGCGTGGAAAACTGGTCAGAAAACTCGTCGCTTCTGTGCTGAAGCGTCAGCTCTTCAAACCCTGTCAGGCCATTCTTGTCCATGCTCAGGCTGTGCTCTTGAATCTCGCAAAAGGTTAATAAATAGTTAACGTATTGACGGTGAGTTGAAAATACTTAGTGGAATTTTGCATGGCACGCAGCCCGTTTATTGCCCCCAAACGCGTTTTTATCATTGGGCCAATGACCAAGGGCGTGGTCGACGATACGGGCATCGAAATTGCGCGTCACGTTCCGAACATTGCCGAAGCGTTGAAGGCCGCCTATGCCCGTCTTATCTCTGAAGGCGAAAAAGACCTGCCGGATATTCAGGTGTTCGAGCCGCCCGATGTTCCAGGCAGTGATATCCCACATGAGGTGTTTTCGCATATCATGCACTGCGATTTTGCCGTGGCGGATATCTCAACCAAAAGCCCCAATGTGATGTACGAGCTTGCGATGCTGCATGCCAACGGGGTCCCGGTGATCCTATTGGCGCGCGATGCGCAGGAAATTTTCTACTTCAATCAAAACAATTGTTTGGAGGTCGTGGATTTCCAAGTCGAGACGCTGGAGACGGCGTTTTTGGGCGAGAGTCTGGATGTTCCGCCGCGAACCGGGCAGTTGGAACACCTGCTGTCGCGCAGTCACCTGGCCACGCACTGGAACCCGATCACCAAGCACTTTAACGGCGTGCACATGGTCAATGTGGCCGCCGCAACCGGTGTTGCGACGGGGAACTTTTACAACTTCACGCGCTGGGTTCTTCGCGAAGGCGGTATCTTCCGTCAAAATCCAGAGTTTGAAGACTTGGTTCTCATTCGCCCGGGACGGATCAAAGGCGTCGATCAAGCCCTCGGTCCGTTGCAGCAAACTTTTGGCGTTCAAAAGACGGGTTTCGATGGCACGCCGCTTTTCAAGGCCGATGGATCGCCACTGCTCGAACTGCCAGAGCATACGTTTTTCGAAACTGACCATCCGCGCAACAAGTATTTTGTGAAATATGTTGGGTCGCATCTGGTGGACTATCCAACACCGATCTCAAGCCTGTCCGTGTCGCGCCAATATCTGGATTTTGGACGGTACGTACAGGAAAACCCCGGTGGGCTCAGTGATGAGGACTTTCGGTCATATGAAAACCGGTTGATCGAAGTCTACTTCAAAACGCTCGAAGATCTGTCGACGCGTGTGACGTCGGGCTGTGATTGGGGCCGCGTGAAAATCCTGACGGTTCCAGAGGCGTTGGATTACTTGGCGACGTAAATCTGCCCGTGGGCGACGGATAGCGGCCGTCGGTTCGTGCTTGATGCACGCTTTTGTTTCGAAGAACATGATGGGCATGCGGTACTCAGGTTTTTTCAGCAAGCTTATCATGGCCGTCTCGGCCACCCTTGTGTCAGCGGTCATTGTATCGGCAGACCCGGACGTCGGAAAACCCGATCTGACCCCTGTCGACCACAGTCTTTCAGAAAGGCTGCTGCCCGGCGATCAGGGTGAGTGGCGCAAGTTTGTTCAGCTTCTGTGGGTCGTTGAAGAAGACCGCCTGGTTCGCTTGCCGCTTCGCGTGCATGACCCGTTTGCGGCTCAGAATTTTGATCTCTCTTGGGAACCCGACGGCCCGATTGACCTGAGCGCATATGAGGGCGGGGATTGGGGAACTGGGCGTTTGATCTGGCGCAGACCGGATGCGCGTCCCTATGACAGGACGGCCGTTCTGGCCAGTTTTTCTGGCCGCATCGTGGACGGGTTTTTCACGGGGGAGGGGCGGTTTCAGAACCAGTCCGGCATGGAATATCAGGGCGGCTGGTCCAAAGGTCTTATGCATGGGCGGGGCGTTCTGCATCACCCGAATGGCGATCGTTTTGAAGGTATCTTCGCGCAGGGTTTGGCCGAGGGGCCGGGGCGTTTGCGGAGCGTCTTCGGAGAGGTGTTCGAAGGTCAGTTCCTCAAGGGTCTACGCCATGGCGCAGGCCGCGTGATCTTCAATGACGGTCGCGCTTATCGGTCCTATTGGGAGCAGGATGTAGAGGATCTGGCGCAGCGCGTGTGGGATGACCCGCCACAGGGTTACGAGGCCGAATTGGTTCAATCGGCCAACCAGACTTCTCTGCGTTTTGGCATAGCCGTAGACAGGACCGTGCCGGATGATGGGATCAAGGGCATCTACAAACCCTACATTGGTCGCTTTGAAGACGCGGCTTTGAGAGTGTTTCCAGATCATCCGAATTTCAAAAATCAACAGTCTACAAGTTCCGTTTTGGTTGCACGGCAACACTCTCTTTTCGGTGTGATGGAAGCGTTTTTGCCAGCGAATTTTACGATGTCTTTGGAAAACACCGATCCTTGGCCGGTGCAGATTGTTGGAGGTTTTTTGCAAGTCAGTACCAGCGTGCCTGACCTAACGCCATTCATCTACGCGGATCGGGACCTACAATGCGGTCAACGGACATTAACAAAGTTGTATCTGAGAAACTTTGGCACAACACAGCCTTTTGACGCGCGCATGACGGGCGGACCGGTGGCGGCGGGTGAGGGACGTTTCTTGGCGATTGTGGATGCTGGCACAGTAGAGGGTTGGCCGCGTGCAGAAGTTGAGTTCGCTGAGATACTTCCGCAAATGGGGCCTGAGATTGCAGCACTGGGTCAAATTGATCTGCCGTGCCCTGGGTCAAATTATCCAAGCTGCTTGCAATCGGCAAAAGCGGTGGGACGATTTGGTATTCTAACGGACGGGGTGTATTTGGAGTCCAACAACATCATGGTCGATTACCTGGGGGACCTGTCCTATCAATGGAAAAATCATCTGGGCCAGCGCGTTTTGAAGACAAAGAAAATCCGCTTTCCCTGGCAGATTGGCAAGTTCGCAAGTCCCAATGAATGCGGTGAAGGAAGTGACTCGCCTCGCGTTTTCCCGAACCCATTTGTGCTGCAGGTCGACCGGCAGAACTATCAGGTCAGGTTTCCGTTCCAGACAACGCTGGCCCCTGGCCAGCTTTCAACTTGGAACTTTCAAGTTGATGCGGATGCGTCTTCAAAACATGTCTTCAAGATGGTTTTGGAATTGGCGGATGGGCGCCGCGTGGAAAGCCAGCTTATTGACCTGACTTATTTCAAACCCAGGGATATCTGGTCCATTCAGTGATCATCGCGACATAGCCTCGCGCCCCAGTTCAAAGAGGTTCGGGATCGGTATCAGCCGCAACGCAATGCTGCCGTGTTTGAACACGCGCAGTTCGGCCAGCGCGCCGCTTGAACGGGCGCTGGTTTGGTCGAAAAGCAAATTCCCCAGCGAAAAGACAAACGGCGCGCCTTTGGGCGAAAGCTCGATTGTTGTGGAAGCCACGTGGCTATGTGCACCGATCACTGCGCTGATCCCGCAATTGGCGGCCTGATCTGCCAGCTGGGCCTCTGCCGGACTGGCGCGATTTTCGTACTCCTGCCCCCAATGGGCGAAAACGATCAGAGGAGCCTCTGCGCGCAATTCGCAAAGATCTGTAAAGTCCTCAACCCATGGATCCCGGCCCGGCAACGCATTGAGCGCGACAACCCGCACGGGGCCAAGATCAACGGGCTTGCCCGGGAGAAGGCTTTTGATCCCGGCCTGCTCAAGTATGTCAGATGTCATCTGGGCGGCCTCTGTGCCGAAATCATGGGCGTGATTGTTGGCAAGACCCGCCGCGACCACCCCGGCAGATTTCAGGAAATCGGGCGCAATGACTGATGACATCAAATGCGCACCCGCCGGGGCGTTCCCGACTGGACTTTGGGTAATGACGCCCTCCAAATTGATCACCAAAGGGGCCCCATTTCGCAGCTCTGTAAGGCTGTTCAAGATGGCGGCCTGCGCATTGGCATCTGCAAGGACGGGCCCCATGTACCGCCCTGTCAGAACATCCCCGCCAAAAATGATGCGCGACTGATCCGGGTAGTCGAAGCCTGACAGGTCCTGGGCATCCTGGTGATAGACCGTGACGATGTAACTGGTCACGTTATCCGCTGGCGCACCGTATTCGGTGGATAGGCGATGCCCGATCACCGCCTCGCTGGCTTCGAAGCGTTTTTGTTGCAGGCGCATCTGTATGAACTGCGCCCCAAGCGCATCCATGTGATCGGGCTGAATGAGCGTTTTTATCAGCTCAGAACCTTGGCTGGCTATGACGGCCAGTGTTTGCATGTCGGCCACAAGGGCCCGCTCCATGGGCAGGAAATGTGAGTAGTCTGTTGATTGCACGACCAGTGTTTTTGGCCCAACCAGCCCCTGCAGAATGTCCTCAAGGCGCGACCAATCCTCTGCGGTGGATTGAACTGACAAAACGGCTGATACGACGGGGGTGTCGGGCAGAAAATGTGCGATGAAGGGAAGAAGCGCGCCAACACCGTGTTCGGACGCGATCGACGGATGAAACGCAAGCCCTGCCTGTTCCAGAACGCGTTCGGCGTCTTTGTCGCCAAGGATCGGGCCCAGAGGTGTTTCGTGGTCACTTGCATCGACTGCAAAGCCCGAAGGAACCAGCCGGAAGTGATCCGGCGACAAAATGACAATGCGATCATAGTCGCCCCGTGACGCCGCCCAGAAACCCCGGGCGATCAAATCAGCGGCCAAAAGGTGATGCGGTACGGTTATGCCGGTGACGCCTGTGGGAACATCGAAGGTCGGGCGCTCTGCCGCGATGGCAGACAAGAGAGCTGCTTTTTGGCTGTCATCTGGCAAAAAAGTATTCTGAGATAAAGCCGGTGTCAGCCCCAGCAAAACGAAGAACGCGCAGCAAATTCCTTGCAATACGCTTTTCTTCATCGCCACATGTATAACCATAAACACGGGGTAGCACAGACACGCATGGGTGGCGAAGCGACATACAAGCTTTTTCTGTCGTCCCCCACCGATGTTTCCGTTGAACGGGAAGCTGCCAAGCGTGTTGTCTGGCGCATCAACGCAGAAAGGTTGGGCAAACGGCAGATAGAGTTGCTGCGGTGGGAAGACAGTTATTACACCGCTGACAAGACCTTCCAGGATCAAATTGAAGCGCCGGGCGATTGTGATCTTGTGGTCTGCCTGTTCTGGAAATCACTTGGCAACGACTTGCCAGAAACCTACCGCATGTCTGATGGCCGTTTGCCAACCGGCACGGAATACGAGTTCGAGAACGCCCTCAACCATTCGCTCGCGTCCGAAGATCGGCAACCCGACGTGTTGGTTTATCGCAAGACTGCGGACGTATATTTCAAATCGGATATGGTCGCCATTGAGCAGGCTCAGCAAGACCGGTTGCTTTCATTCTGGCGGCGCTGGTTTCACAATGAAAAAGGCCAGTTTGTTGCCGGATTTCACACATTCGAAGACACGTCCGAATTTGAAACCCTGTTTGAAGATCACCTTGCGCAGTGGCTGAGCAGGCGCGAAGTTGAACTGACATGGCGTGATGTCACGCCATATATCGGGTTGAGACCCTTCGGACCCAAAGACACGTCAGTTTTCTTTGGGCGTGATCGAGAAATTTTGCGTGCCCGCGCGCGCTTGATCGCGAATGCTTTGAACGGGCGCAATGTTCTGGCTGTTGTTGGCCCGTCTGGATCCGGCAAATCCTCACTCGTCTCCGCAGGGCTGATGCCAAGTTTGACGGAAACGCGTCTGACCGCAGATCGAGCGGTTTTATCAAGTCAGATCACGCTGAAACCCTCATCTTTTGGCGGCGATGAGGGCGCGGGGTGGGCGCAGGGTTTGTCGACCGCCCTCTTGGCGTCCCAACCATTGGGCGCCGCACTTGCACAGGGTGACTTTGCGAATTCCGAGGCGCTGGCCGCCCTGATGTCGGAAGCGCCCGAAAGCGCAGTCGCTCCTTTTTCCTCCGCGTTGGATCGGTTGCAGGCGGATCGGGGAACACCACAAGGCGTGATCGTCTTTATGGATCAGTTTGAGGAGGTGTTCGCCTTCTCCGACGATCACCGCGATGCTTTCATTCTGGCGTTGACGCACTTGGTTGGGGAAGAGCGGATCAACCTCATCATGGCAATGCGGTCTGAGTTTCTGGCGCGTGTGCAAGACAGTTCGCCTTTGAGCCGTCTGTTCGGGTTGGATGGCCTCAGCGACGGGTCAGAGCCCTTTTTGATGCTGCGTCCGCCGGAGCCAGGCGATCTCCGCGACATCATTACCGGCCCCGCCAAAGGTGCCGGGGTGGCGTTCGAAGCCGCTCGGGACAATTTGCCTGCTCTTGAACATCGCATAGAGGCCGATGCAGCGGATGCGCCGCTTCCGGCCGTGCAGTTCCTGCTGTCAGAGCTTTTCGCCGGCCGGGATGGCGATGTCATGACCCATGATTGCTATGACCGACTGGGCGGCGTGGCTGGCGTGATCGCACGTCGGGGTGATGCGGCATTGAAACGGTTGATCTCGCACGAGGAGCGCCGTGCATTTCCAAGTCTGATCCGGAAACTTGTCGCGAATGACGGCCTCACCAACGCGTTCGTTTCCCGCACTGCAAGGCGTACCTCTTTGTCACAATCTGAAGAAACTGTATCTGCGGCGCTCATAGAGGAAGGGCTGTTGATCGCGGACGGGGCAGAGCTGCGATTGGCCCATGAGGTGCTCATCAGTGGGTGGGACGCCGTGTCCGATATTGTCGAGGATGACAAACGTCTGCTGGGCGTACGCCACCGGCTCAGTATCGCGGCAAATGCCCATGATGCGCTTCTTGCCTCTTCCAAACCGGACGCAGAAAAGGCCCTTTTGCAAGGGTTTCCGCTGGAAGAAGGAAAAGACTTGATCAAGGCGTGGGACAGCGAAACCGTCGCTGCCGAATACGCAGGCTTGCCCGCCTTTATTGCTGCGTCTGTTCAAGCCAGTCACCGACGGTCCCGAAACCGCATCCTTGCCATTTCCACAGCAGCAACTGCCATTATGGCCGCCTTGGTTGTGGCGTTTTTCTTTCAGATCAGGTCTGCGGAGGCCGAGCGCCGCGCGGAGCTTGGCACTGCGCTTTCCAAAGCGTCCGATGCCGCCTTTCGATACGAGGATTGGCCCACCGCCATAGAGCAAGCCCGTCGTGCCCGTGACTTGGCGGATAATTCCGCAAGCTTGTCTTTGGCACTGTCGGTTGTTTTGGGGGCGGGGACACCCTTCGATTTGCCACTTGGAAACCTGGTCTTTGATACAGTGCGCTTTGGTTATGACGGCAAACTGCGTTACCAGCGCCGCGATGGTGCAGATGTGTTCGTGGGCAGAGGCGATACCGAAATTCGCTTGCCGCCACAGGCTGATCAAGCTGGCCATGTTTTGTCGAACGGCGCACTGTTGGCGGTGAACCAACAAGGCCGTGTATGGTACGACCAGCCTGATGAGGAAGGCTTTTGGTTGGGGGAGCTTGGTGCTTGGGGTACCAACGCCTGGCAGTTCGAGGAAACTGCGTCGCATTTCTTGGTTTCCCAGACAAATATCTTTGGTGGGCTTACTCTTCTATCCTGTCCCAAAAGGTCAGTGCAAAGCTGTCAAGTGAATGACTTCGGCGACGTCGAAACACTAGGTTTCACGTCTTCGGCTGGCACCGTTACAGCTATGATTGACGGAACGGACAGTTCGGGTGACAGCTTTCAGTTTGGCTTTTTGGATGGGACACAGAAGCAGTTTCGCCATTCATCTTTGACAGAATTGTTCGATCTGGATTTTGCCAAAGATGGGAGCGGATTGGTCTGGGGAACGCGACAGGGAGATGTGTATTACTCCCACGAACTGTCACGAACTACTCTTCTATTCACTTCCAACGCGACCCAATCCCCGTCGAAAGTGAGTTCGTCTACGGACGGCCAGATTTTGGCATTCACTTGTGGCGACGAAGAGGTGTGCGTCGGTCAGGTTAGCGATGAAACCGCGATCGTAACTTCAAAGTTCTACGGTGCCTTTGGGGGGATACGAACGCTTAGTCTGTCCCCAGATGGCCTCAGGGTTCTGGTTCACCTTGCAGATGGTCGTGCCAAAATCTGGAGCACCACAGATCAGATGGCCGCTGTGGATGTCATCCCCTTCAATGATGCGAAACTGCATCAGGTTTTTGTCCCACCTGACACCGGGTCAATCATAGCGACCTTCGACAATGATTTCGCTCGACTGATCAAGGTGCAGGACCGTAACTTCGAGCCGCTTATTCCTTGGCCCGACGGGTTGGCAAAGACGCCAGAGGAAGACAATCCTCAGCCTTCCGTTTCTGCGGATGTCGCCTTTACCCTCGATCCGGCTTACTCCGCTACAAAGGGAGAAGACCTGTTTGCGAGGTCCTATCTCAACACGGAACGCGTATTTGTTTATTCTTCAAAGTCTGCAAAAAGGAAGATTGTCGAACTCAAGTATCCGCCACATCGGCTGGCGTTTGCGGAAGACGATGCTCTTTTGGCCACCAGTGCCCGCAGTCTTGAGCGCTATACTTTTGATGGCGGTGTCGAGCTTCTTGAAGAAAATCCTGAAGGCTTGGGTATCGGTGGTGTGGTGTCCCATAACGGCGTCATTTATTATGGTCTTTCCAACGGGGCGATCATGGCCCATGGGCAAGACGATCCTGTTGTTCCGCCCGAAGACAGCGCCGATAGTCTTGCGCCACTCAGCCTCGACATTCACCCACAGGGTCGATTTTTGGTGGCGTCACGCGCGGACAAATCCGTCTTGATCCACGACCTTGAGGCCCAAAACCCACCTGTCCGGCTTTCTTTGCCCACGCTTGATAACAAGGTGGTCGCGTTTTCGCCTTCCGGGGCGCATGTCGCCGTCCTGACGACCGCGGGGAGTATTGGAGTATGGCAGTTTGATCCCAACACTGGTGACGCCGAACCACATCTTTTCGTCGATCCAGTTCCGCAGTCTCTTAGAAAAAATAGCAACCGCGTGATCGATAAAGGTGCGATTTGGATGGTTTGGCTGGACGACAAAACACTCGGTGTTGCGAGTGACAGCAGTGACTTTATCATGCTGCCCATCGACGCAGATAGGATCGATGCCGAACTCGGTGTCCTTTCCCGCGCGTATTCGAACTTTACGACTGACTAAGCAGGCGCGTGACGGAGAGGAGCTTTTTTCATCCTCGCAAAAAAGATTCTTGGACGGCTGTTGATCCCTCTGTAAATGCGTGACCGAAGCGAGGGATTTTCGGAGTTTGCTAGGACAGCCTTAATGCTTCGCGCCGCAGAAGACGTATGCAGCGGGATCTCTTCGCTGCAGCGCTGTTCTTGAAGCATAAGAGGGAATTGGTTTGGGCTTACATGATTTCTGAGCAGTTAGGACGCAGACTGGCCATAACCATTCTGCATCTGCAAAGTCATAAAATTACAAAACAGGGTGTTTTGGCATTGCATTGTTGCGTAGGCACTTATATCCCTCGCCCGACCAGCGCGATTCTGCAGCGCGGCAATTTTCTTTAGGAGACGCACATGGCCCTCGATACGGAAACGAGCATCGCCCCCTACGATGCGCCAGAAAAAGACCTTTACGAGATTGGCGAAATGCCGCCACTGGGCCATGTGCCGAAACAGATGTATGCCTGGGCCATTCGCCGCGAACGTCACGGCGTGCCGTCGGAAAGCTTCAAGGTTGAGGTGGTCGATACGTGGGAGCTAGACAGCAACGAAGTGCTCGTGCTCGTGATGGCCGCTGGCGTCAACTATAACGGCGTTTGGGCCGGTCGCGGGGAGCCGATCAGCCCGTTTGACGTGCACAATCAAGACTACCACATTGCCGGGTCCGATGCCTCGGGGATCGTGTGGCAGGTTGGGGCCAATGTGAAGAACTGGAAAGTGGGGGATGAGGTTGTCATTCACTGCAACCAGGACGATGGCAATGATGAAGACTGCAACGGAGGCGACCCGATGCTGTCGCCGACCCAGCGGATCTGGGGTTATGAGACAGGTGATGGATCTTTCGCGCAATTCACCAAGGTGCAGGCGCAGCAATTGATGCCGCGCCCGAAGCATCTGACCTGGGAAGAGGCGGCGTGTTATACGCTGACGCTGGCTACCGCGTACCGAATGCTTTTTGGGCATCACCCGCATGAATTGAAGCCCGGGCAGAACGTGCTGGTTTGGGGCGCGTCGGGTGGTCTGGGGTCCTATGCCATTCAGTTGGCCAATACGGTCGGTGCGAACGCAATCGGTGTGATTTCGGATGAAGACAAGCGCGATTTCGTCATGTCGATGGGCGCCAAGGGCGTGATCAACCGCAAGGATTTCAAATGCTGGGGGCAGCTGCCCACGGTGAACAGCCCGGAATACAATGAATGGCTGAAGGAAGCGCGGAAGTTCGGCAAGGCGATCTGGGACATCACCGGCAAGGGTGTGAATGTCGACATGGTGTTTGAGCACCCCGGAGAGAGCACGTTCCCGGTGTCATCGCTGGTCTGCAAGAAGGGTGGCATGGTCGTGATTTGCGCGGGCACCACCGGGTTCAATTGCACCTTCGATGTGCGGTACATGTGGATGCATCAGAAGCGTTTGCAGGGCAGCCACTTTGCCCATCTCAAGCAGGCCGCATCCGCCAACCGGTTGATGATTGAGCGTCGACTTGATCCTTGCATGTCGGAAGTGTTCCCATGGGATCAGATTCCCGATGCGCATATGATGATGATGAACAACGAGCATAAACCGGGCAATATGGCGGTTCTGGTGCAATCGCCTAAAGCGGGTTTGCGCACAGTGGAGGAAGTGCTGGACGCGCGGAGTTGATTTCGTCAATAAAATAAGCGAAAATACCGAAAAAACAGGGGCTGAGCGCGATGAAGTGATTGCGCTCAGCCCTCGCTGTTTCTGGGGAGGGTAAATTCGCGAATACCCGTAAAAGGAGAAGTCTGTTAAGCTCTGTTAAGGTTTCGTTAAGAAACATTAAGGAGTCTGACGATGCAACAAGAATGGATACTCGACGTGATTGCCGATGTGAGGTCATTCGCCCGTCAGAACGATCTGCCGGACTTGGCGTCGCACATGGATACCGCGTGGCTGCTGGCCTCGGCGGAGATTGCGTCGCTGTCGAAGGACGGTTACGGCGATGAATGTAGCGCTGCCGCAAAGATTGGAGAGCGTGCTACGGTCGGTTGAGGCCGCAACGCAACGTGACCAATTGCAGGATGCGGTGCTGCATCTGCGCGACGTTCTTGGCATTGATCATCTGATATACCACTGGGTGTCCAATACGGGCGATCAGTTCGCCGTGGGCACCTATTCGCCCGAATGGGCCGCCCGCTATGTGGAGCGGGATTATCAGCGCATCGATCCCGTGATTACGGGCGCTTATCAGCGGTTCCATCCGGTGGATTGGCGCCGTTTGGATTGGTCGACCAAACCGGCCAAAGCGTTGATGGAGGATGCAGCAGAACACGGGGTTGGCAATCAGGGGTTTTCGGTGCCGTTGCGAGGGCCCAACGGGCAGTTCGCGCTGTTTACGGCCAACCACACTTGTGACGAGGAGACGTGGGACCATTTCATTGATACCTATCGCCGGGATCTTCTGCTGGTTGCGCATTACTTCAATCAGAAAGCGTTGGAATTTGAACGTGGGCGGGTGCCTGGCGTGCGGCCCAGCCTGAGCCCCCGTGAGGTGGACGCTATGACGCTTCTGGCGCTAGGCTATGGCCGGGCACAGGTGGCGCAATCGCTGGCAATCTCGGAGCATACGTTGCGGGTTTACATTGAGAGCGCGCGGCACAAGCTGGGGGCGATCAATACGGTGCATGCGGTCGCGCGGGCGTTGTCGCTCGGGTTGATTATTGTTTGAAGCGCCGCTCAGGGGTCAACGCCTGCCATCGCACAGACAATCGCCCATTCGTCGGCTGTAACGGGTTGCACGGACAGGCGTGAATTGTTCACAAGTGCCATTTTTTCCAGCCGCGGGTCGGCCTTGATCTGTTCCAGGGTGACAGGTTGCGAGACTGGCCCAATGGCTTTGATATCCACGCACTCCCACCGGGGATCGTCGGTCGTGCTGTCGGGGTGGGCGGTGGCGATGACCTCGACGATGCCCACGACCGATTTTTCCTTCATGGAGTGATAGAAAAAGCCGTGATCGCCAATCTCCATCTGGCGCATGAAATTGCGCGCTTGGTAGTTGCGCACACCGTCCCATTCTTCGCCCGCCTCACCTTTGGCGAGTTGTTGGTCCCATCTCCAATTGCCCGGTTCGGATTTGAAGAGCCAGTATTGCATCAGATGACCTTGTTCCAGGGGATCAGTTCGACGCTGTCGAAAAGCCCTGCATGGCCGTAAGGGTCTCCTGCCACGAAAGCCTCTGCTGCCGCCATGTCAGGCACATCAAGCACCACAAGGGAGCCGCACATGTCGCCAGCGTCATCAAGCAGGGGGCCGGCCTGGCTGACGATGCTGTTGGCCTTGAGATAGGCCACATGGGCATCACGGTTATCAAGGCGGGTCTGGAGTGCGCCGGGTTTGTCGCGGGCGATGAGGGCGATTAGCATGTTTCTTCCTTCAATGGTCGTTTGAGCAGCATATCCATGGCGTCTGCGACCTTCAATTCGCCTGAGGCGAGCGCGGTGACAGCGCGGGTTATGGGCAGGTCGAGGGTTTGGCCCATCTCACAGACGGCCTGGGCAGTGGCGATGCCTTCGATGGTGGTGTTCTGGGGAAGAGGGTCTTCCCGTCCAATGGCAAGGCCAGCGCGGTAATTGCGGGAGAGTTCCGAAGAACATGTGAGGACCAGATCGCCGAAGCCAGAGAGGCCTTTCAGGGTGGTCCGGTCGGCGCCAAGGGTTTCAGCCACGCGGGAGATTTCGGCGAAACCGCGGGTCATGAGGGCGGCGCGCGCGCTGTCGCCTAGGCCCGCACCGATGGCGGCCCCGCAGGCGATGGCGATGACATTTTTGAGCGCGCCACCCAGTTCCGCACCGATGATATCGGTGCTGCGATAAAGGCGGATGTTGGGGGTGGTGAGATGGGTTTGCAATGTGATGGCGATGGCGTCATCCGCGCAGGCCAGGGTAAGCGCAGTGGGCAGGCCCCGGGCGATGTCAGCGGCGAAAGAGGGGCCGGTGAGGACAGCGACGGGGGCGTCAGGGGTGGCTTCTGCGATGATCTGGGTGGGGCGCAGACCGGTGCCGAGCTCTATGCCCTTGCAGCAGGCGATGAAGGGGGTATTTGCGGGCAAATGGACGTCGGACAGAAAGGCGCGCAGTTTTTGGGTGGGAATGGCAAGGAGAACCTCGTCACCGAAAACTGGTTCATTGGTGACAGTGATCCGTTCGGGGAGCGAGACGCCGGGCAGGCGACGCGCGTTTTGCCGGGTGGTGCGCATGTCTTCCGCGTGATCCGCATCGCGGGCCCAGAGTGTGACATCGTGTTCTGCGGAAAGGGAAATGGCCAGCGCCGTGCCAAACGCCCCTGCGCCCATGACGGTGATCATGCCTTGGCTCCCTTCTTTCCGCCGCCCAGCATGGCAGGGCTGGTTCGATCTAGCGGCCATCGGGGCCGGGCCGATAGTGTGAGATCATCGCGGTGGCCCGCGCGAAACGCCTCCGCGCCCGCATGGGCGATCATCGCGGCGTTGTCGGTGCAAAGCGCGAGCGGCGGGGCAAAAAAGCGGGCCTCGTGTTGGCCTGCGGCCTCTTCAAGCGTGGCTCGGATCTGCATGTTGGCGGCGACGCCTCCTGCGACAGCTATGGCAGGGGCTGTATCGTGATCAGCCGCGAACATCTGCAATGCGCGTTCGGTTTTGGTGCGGAGGACATCTGTGACAGCCAGTTGAAAAGCGGCGCAGAGGTCGGCGCGGTCTTGCGCGCGCAGGCCGTCATGTTCGTCGATCAACTTGTCGCGGGCGCGTAGAAGGGCGGTTTTCAGGCCTGAAAAGCTCATGTCGCAGTCTGGGCGGTCCAGCAGAGGACGGGGCAACGGGATACGATTTGGGTCGCCGTCGCGGGCGCAGGTCTCGACCGCCGGGCCGCCGGGTTGGGGCAGGGCGAGGAGACGGGCAACCTTGTCGAAGGCCTCACCGGGCGCGTCGTCGATGGTACCGCCGAGGCGTTTGAAATCATCCGGGCCGCACACGATCAGGAATTGGCAGTGGCCGCCGGAGACCAGCAGCATGAGATAGGGGTAAGGCAGCATGTCGGTAAGGCGCGGGGTGAGCGCGTGACCGGCCAGATGGTTGACGCCTATGAGGGGCAGGCCCGTGCCTGCGGCCAGACCTTTGGCGCACATCACGCCGGACAGGACCCCGCCGATGAGGCCGGGGCCTGCGGTGGCGGCGATGAGGTTGATGTCACGCAAGCTGATCCGCGCCTGATCCAGCGCTTCTTCGACGCACAGGTCCAGCTTTTCGGCATGCGCGCGCGCGGCGATCTCGGGCACCACGCCACCGAACTGCGCATGCAGTGCGCTTTGGCCATAGACGACAGAGGATAGGATCTCGGGCTTATGCCCAACACGCACCACGGCAGCAGCCGTGTCATCACAGCTGCTTTCCAGTCCCAAAACGGTGAGTTCATCCATGTTGGCGGGCCGTTGCGATTGCGCTGCGGGCCGAGTACCACTTGGGGCATGAACAAACAACTGACGGTTTTGATCACGCGGCCGCAGCCCGGTGCGGATGCCTTTGCGGCTATGCTTCAGGATTTGCGGGTGGTCGTTTCACCGTTGATGGTGATTGAGAACGTCGACGGCGATCTTGGCGCGGCGGATGTGGTGGTGATCACCTCCGCCCATGCGATCCCGGCTTTGGATGGCCAGCGCTGTTACTCCGTTGGTCAGGCGACCACCGAGGCCGCCCGGGCAGCAGGCTGTGATGCTGTGATGGCCGGAGAGACGGCGGAGGCGGTGGCGCAGCGGGTCATTGCCGATAAGCCTGAAGGCCGGATCGTCTATGCGCGGGGGCAACATGTGGCGTTTGACATGGTAGGCGCGTTGCAGGCAGCGGGGCTGACGGCCTCTGACGTGGTGGTTTATGATCAGCGGGACACGGTGCTTTCCGAAGAGGCAAAGGCGCTTCTTAGCGAAACTGCCCCTGTCATCGTGCCTCTTTTCTCTGCCCGGTCGGCGCGGCGTTTCTTTGAGGTATGTCCGGAGGGTGCCGATTTGCGGGTTATCGCGATGAGTGAAGGGGTGGCGGATATGGTGCCTGAGGCCCAAACCCGAAACGTCACTATTTCGCCCAATCCCGATGCAGCCACGATGGCTGAGGCCGTGCGAAACGCAAGCTGACGTGGGAACCGACTTGAGCAGGGTCAGAGAGCGCAGTAGTGTCAACGGGTGGTGACACGCCCGGCTGCGAGAAGGTGATTCAGGTGGCAAAGAAGACGACGACGCGAAAAGGCACTTCGCGCGGGAAAAAACCTGCCCAAGAGGTGGAAGACGCGGAGATCGTGGACGGTGCTGCTGAGGATAGCGGTGACACGGTCGAGGCGGTTGTCGCAGAGGACGTTGCGGCAGACGCACCTGAACCCGCGTCGTCGGACGACGCGCCCTCGGAAGTTGAAGCAAGCACCACGGACGCCAAGCCGGTTGTGGTGGCTCATTCTGAGGAAAGCAAATCCGGCGGTGGAGCGATCGCGTTGATCTTTGGCGGTGTTGTTGCGGGCGCCATCGGGTTTTTTGCAGCGGTTGTGGGGATCGGGGTCGACGAACCGCCTTTGCCCGAACCCGTGGACCTGTCGGGAATAGAACAATCCATCGTAGATCAGGGCGGCCGTTTGGATGAATTGGCGGGGCTGATCAAAGAACCTTCTGCCCCTGCGGATCTGAGCGGTGTGGCGGCAGAAATTGCAGCACTGACAGCCAGCATTGCCGCGCTGGAGGATCGCGTGACTGCCGTAGAGGCGCGAGAACCGGTGGCGTCGGGCGCCGTTGATCCGGCGCTGCGCGATGGTCTTGAGGATTTGAAATCCACGATTGCCGCGCTGGAAGCCGAAAATGAAGCGGCCAAGGCGGATGCAAGATCTGCGGCGGAGGCGACGCTGCGGCGGGCGGCCATGACGCAGGTTGAGACCGCGTTGGACAGCGGCGCCGGGTTCGGCGACGTTCTGGTGGATTTGACCGGCATGGGCGTTGAGGTGCCAGCCGCGCTGACGGATGCGGCGGAAGGCGTGCCGACGCTGGCCAGCCTACAAGATAGTTTTCCGGACGCCGCGCGCGCCGCTTTGGCCGATGATCGCGCGGCGGCGGCAGAGAGTGGCGATACGGGCGGCCTGACCGGTTTCTTCAAATCCCAACTGGGCGCGCGGTCCCTGACCCCGCAGGAAGGGGATGGCACAGATGCGGTTCTGTCCCGTGCCGAAGCCGCGCTGCGCGACGGGCGGCTCACTGATGCGCTCTCAGAAATTGAAACACTGCCAGAGGTCGCGCAGCCTGCAATGGCCGATTGGGTGGCACGTGCTGCTGGGCGCGCGGGCGCGCTTCAGGCCGCCAACACGCTCAGCGACAGTCTGAATTAGGATCGGAATTCACATGCTTTGGTCCGTTACAAAAATCATCGTTTTCATCGGTCTTGTGATCGCGGCGAGCTTCGGCGCGGTGTACCTGCTGGAGCTTGACGGCGGCGTCACTGTTCAGATGGCCGGGCAGGAATTCGTTCTGACGCCCTTCAAGGCTGCGATCGCGCTCATTGTGCTGGTGATCGCGATTTGGGTTTTTCTGAAACTTGCGTCCTTTCTCATTGCCGTTCTTCGCTTCATCAACGGCGATGAAACCGCCATTTCGCGCTACTTTGATCGGTCAAGGCAAGAAAAGGGATATCGCGCCCTGTCCGAGGGGATGATGGCTTTGGCCTCCGGGGAGGGCGATCTGGCTATGACCAAGGCCAGCAAGGCGGAACGCTATCTGCGCAAGCCCGCGCTGACCAACTTGCTGACGGCGCAGGCGGCCGAGATGACGGGCAACCGCAAAAAGGCCGAGGAGGTCTACAAACGGCTTCTGGGAAATGAAAAGACAAGGTTCGTGGGTGTGCGCGGCCTGATGAAACAGAAGTTGTCGGATGGCGATACGGATACCGCGCTGAAACTGGCCGAAACGGCCTTTGCCCTGAAGCCCCGGCATGTGGAGACACAAGATACGCTCTTGCAGTTGCAGGCGAAATCTGAGGATTGGAAAGGCGCGCGGGAAACGCTGCGCAACAAGCTCAAATACGGCTCCATGCCCCGCGATCTACACAAGCGACGCGATGCCGTGCTGGCGTTGACGGAAGCCATGGAGATGCTGGGTGAAGGCAACACGGAGGAAGCGGGTAAGGCCGCGATCGAGGCCAACCGCCTGTCGCCTGATCTGATCCCGGCAGCGGCGATGGCGGCCCGGGCGTTTACTTTGCAGGGCAATAAACGCAAGGCGTCCGGCATCATTCGCAAGACCTGGGGCACCACCCCGCATCCCGATCTGGCCGCGGCATTCGCGGAAATTGAGCCCGATGAGACACCCGATGCGCGGCTCAAGCGTTTTGCGAAACTCTTCAAACTGCAGCCTGAGCACCGGGAGACGAAGTTGGCGGAGGCGGAGTTGCAGATCGCAGCCGAGGATTTCCCAGCCGCACGCAGAGCTGTGTCCAAGCTGGTTGAGGAAGAGCCCGATGCGCGTTCACTGACCATTATGGCTGCGGTGGAGCGGGGCGAAGGCGCGTCCGATGTGGTGGTCAAGGGCTGGCTGGCGCGCGCGTTGTCGGCGCCGCGTGGGCCGCAATGGGTGTGCGATGTGTGCCAGCATATCCACGCCGAATGGCGCGCCATCTGCGAAAACTGCGGCGCGTTTGACAGCCTGTCCTGGCGATCGCCGCCTGAGGCTGCGGTGACTTCTGCTATCGGGGTGGAAATGCTGCCACTTATCGTCGGCGCTATTGAGGACAAGAGTGACAGCGACGCCACCGAAGAGGCCGAAATTGTCGATGCCGAACCGGTGGATATGCCCGATGACGCCGCGCGGGCCGTATCGCCCGCCAGGCGCTTCTTCCCAGCCTCGAGGAATTCCTTGGACCAACTGTAGTACAGGCTCTGAGCGATGCCTTCGCGGCGGCACAGCTCAGCAATGCTGTCCTCGCCCTTCAGGCCGTCCAG
>JBCCNB010000005.1:0-122877 GCA_039026055.1 Pseudomonadota bacterium
ATCGAGCGGTACGCTCAGCCGCATGCGCAGGCAGTCTATCACGCTGGTCAGACTGTCCGTGACCACCCCCGGCACCCACAAAGCAAATTCATCCCCGCCCATCCGCGCGGTCAGAATGCCCGTATGCACCGGAAAGCTGAGCTTGGAGGCCACGTGGATCAGCACCTTGTCGCCTGCCACATGTCCATATCTGTCATTGATGATTTTGAATTTATCAAGGTCGAGGCAGATCATGGCCCCTTTCATCCGCGGTGTATTCGTCAGCGCTTGCGCGACTTGGGCCGCAAATGTCCGGACATTCAGCGCACCGGTCAGGGGGTCGATTTCACTTAGAAGTTTGAACCGGGCCGCCTCTTCACGCAGCACGCGGATCGGGCTTGGCGCGCATTCATAAGACAGCAGGGTTCCCTGCTGATGCGGCTGACCCACAACCTGAATGTCAGCATCCCGCGTAACCAGAAACAGCATCGCGGCGGTTGTACTCTGAGCCGTGAGCGGTGTGATATGAAACCTGATCGCCGGGCCTTCGTTCCACGCAAGGTCGAATGGGATAGGGGAACGGGCCTGCTGGGCTGCGGCCATGGCGGCATCCAATTCTGACCGGACCTGCGGCCTTTTCAAGCGCTGCAAAAGCGGACCTGCACCGCGATTGGATGCCACGATCCGCCCCGTGCTTTCCAACACGATCGACGCCATCGGAAAGGCCTCAACAGCCACGCACAGGCCCGCTTCAAACCCGCTATCCGTCGAGGATTTGGCAGGTATCATCAGGGCATCCAGACCCGCAGCGCGGCGCGGACCGGTCCCATCGTCATCGACCGATGAGGTCATGAAGCACATCCATTTCCAGTATACGAGCTTGCCCGTTAACAAAGCCCGCGACGGAACGGTGTTTCAGAGTGGTTAAGAATTGGTTAACCGTTTCTGTCCGGGCAGATCAGAGCGGGAAAGCGCCGCAAATGAAATGACCCGGGCGGTGAAGCCCGGGCCATCTTATGCCCTGTCAGACATCGGCTTTTTATACGTGCCCGGGGTGGTGCCCCAGGCCCGCTTTAATGCAGCTTGGTCTCGATATCGCCAATCGACGCATCGATCAGCTTGTTGCCTTGCGCTGCCGTGATTTGCTTGGCCACAACTTCCTTGGCCACGTCCACGGCGACGTTGATGGCCCGGTCCCGGACCTCCTTCACCGCACTCGCCTCAGCGGATGCGATCTGTTCTTCGGCGGCCTTGATGCGGCGCGCGATGGACAGTTCCAGATCGGCCTTGGCCTGTTCTGCGGCTTCGGCGGCCTCATCCTTGGCATGGGCCACGATGCGATCGGCCTGGTCTTGGACTTCTTTCTGCTTTCGCTCAAAATCAGCCAGCACGGCCTGGGCTTCTTCACGCACGGCGCGGGCCTCATTCAGTTCTTCCTGAATGCCCTCGGCGCGTTTGTCCAAAAGGCCGCCCAGCAGACCGGGCACCTTGAGGTAGAAGATCACCGCAAAGAACAGCACGAAGCCGATGGTGACGGCGAAATTCGTGTTGAAGAGCGAGAAGAACGGCTTGTCACCCGCCGCCAGCGCGGGCGTGGCAAGCAGGGTCAGGAAAAGCGGGTTGAGATACTTCATGTCGCTTATCCTTTCACCCGCGCGTTCACCGCGCTTGTAATCGCCTTGGCGTCCGCCTTCGACCCCATCGCGCCCACCAAGTCGGACGCCACAGCCTTGGCCACGTCTTTCACGCTTTCCAGCGCATTGGCCTTGATCTCAGCGATGGCGGCTTCACCTTCTGCGGCTTTCGCGGCGATCTCGGCATCGGCCTTGTCCGTGGCCTTGTCGAGCTCGGCTTTGATCTCTGCCTTGGTCTTGGCAATGATCGTCTGCGCCTCGGCGCGCGCATCTGTCAGCGCCTTTTGATAGGCGGCCTCGGCCTCCACCGCCTTGGCCTTCAGATCTTCGGCCGCCGCAAGATCATTGGTAATCGTCCCCGACCTCTCCGCAAGCACCGCCGCAATCCGCGGCAGGGCGATCTTGGCCAGCACGATGTAGATGACCACCAGCGTGATCACCAACCAGAAAATCTGATTGCCAAACCATTCGGTGCAGAGCTGCGGCATGCCTACGGCACCGCCGAAGCTGTCAACGCACGCGCTGATGAATTCAACCTCTGTTTTTGGCTCGTCTGCCATGTCTCAAGTCCCCCGGGGAAGCTGTCTACAACGGAGGATGACCGATAGTCATCCTCCGCGCGTAAGGATCAGGTTCCGCGTGGATTAAACGGCAAACATCAGCAGAAGTGCAACGAGGAACGAGAAGATCCCCAGTGCTTCCGAGAACGCGATACCGATGAACATGGTGGCCGTCTGGCCGCCAGCAGCGGACGGGTTGCGAAGGGCACCCGACAGGAAGTTACCAACCACGTGGCCCACACCAACAGCCGCGCCGCCCATACCTGTACAGGCCAGACCAGCGCCGATGTAAGCACCCATTTGTACGACGTCACCTTCCATAATCTTATCTCCTTACGATGGAATGTCAGTTGTTCTTGGTTCGCCGGGTTGCCCCGGCATGTTGTTAGTGATGCGGATGAAGCGCGTCCTTCAGATAGACACACGTCAAAATCGTGAACACATAGGCCTGAATGAAGGACACCAGCACCTCCAGCGCGTAAATCGCCGTGATCGCGAGGATCGAGAGGGGGGTCACCACAAGGCCAATGCCGGTGGAAATCAGAACCATCGGCGCAAACGCCGCGAAGACCTTGATCACCGCGTGACCGGCCATCATGTTGCCCGCCAAACGAATGGAGTGGCTGACAGGGCGCACGAAGTAGGAAATCACCTCAATCAACGCCAGAATGGGACGCAGCGGCAATGGCGCGGAGCTGATCCAGAACACGCCCAGGAACCCCAGACCGTTCTTCCAGAAGCCCAAAATGGTCACCGCCAGGAACACCGCCATCGCCATCACAGCGGTCACGGCAATATGGCTCGTCGTGGTGAAGGATCCCGGGATAAGGCCGAGGAAGTTCGAGAACACGATGAACATGAAAAGCGTCATGATGTAGGGGAAGTACGGCAGCGCATCTTTGCCTGCCACATCCTCGACCATCTTGCGAATGAACCCATACGCCAGTTCGGCAATCGACTGCATGCGCGTCGGCACCGTCTTCTTGCCGTTGGTACCCAAAACCATCAGCGCGATGATGCACAGGATGGTCAGGATCATCCACATGGTCACATTCGTGAACGAGAAAAGGCCAACCGCGCCGTCGCTAAAGAGCGGCTTCACAATGAACTGATCCATCGGGTGGAACACCAATTCTTTGCTGTCGCTATCGCTCGCCATGCTTTTCCCTCACTCTTCGCCCGCTCTGGACGCATCATCCTTCATCTGGATCTCTTTGGCCGATCGCATCATCGTCTTGATGCCTGCGGCCATCCCCAGCAATGTAAATATGACAAGGAATATCGGGATCGTCCCAAAGAGCGCGTCGAGCCCGTATCCTATGCCAAAGCCGATCAGCAGACCGACCACCAGTTCGATCACCATTCGCCAGGCCAGATGCGCCTGAGAATAATGTTCTTCCATGTGGGGCTTCGGCGCGTCCTTGGCTTTCAGCTTTTCGATCCGGTCTTCAAGCTGCGCAAGCCGCTCTTGATTGTCAGGATCTGGCACGTTGTCCCCGTCAGAAAACTTGCGTCCTAGCTACGGCGCACCCCCGCGTGAGTCAAGCAGACCGGGCACGGCACTTCGCCACCGCCAAAATATTGAATTTATGGGATATTTTATTCCGCCAGCTTTGGGCCCACACCCGCAAAACCACGCAAAACGGCCCCAGACCCGCCTTTCGCGTCATTCAACCAATCAGTTGAGTTTTCCAAATCCGCTCAGGCGACCTTCGCCCTCTGCGCCACAGAAGCGGGCCGCGCAAGCCGGTCTCGCGTGGCTGACATGCGCGATGCAATCTCGGCGGCGCATTCGGCATTTTCTTCGGCAAGCTTGCCAATCTCCTCGGCCACAACGGCGAACCCACGTCCCGCATCCCCGGCGCGTGCGGCCTCAATTTGGGAATTGATGGCCAGCATCCGCAAAGCGCGCACCGACAGCACGATCTTGTTGGCCAGTTCCAGGATATCACGATTGGCTTCTTGCGATGCGTCCTTGCTCGCCTTGATGCTATCGCGCAGGCGGCGTTCCTCGGTGGCATCGCAGACAAGTCCCTGAAGATACAAAAGCTCACCGCCCTCAAACACGGCGGAGCCCCGCTCCCGGACCGAAATTTCCGATCCGTCAGGACGCACCAACCGGTAATCCACGTCCCAGGCTTCACCGCGGTCAATACACGCATCAATCCGGGCAACCATATCTTCCACATCGTCCGGGTGGCACAGCGACACATAGCCTCGCTCCCGGTTGTCCATAATCTGACCCATTCGATAACCGGTGATGTCGTGAAAACACCCTGACAGGTAGCGCATCGTGTAGTCTGCATCATTCTCGCAGCGATACACGAAAGCCTTGGACGCCTTCATGATGCTTTCAAATGTTTGCACTGTCTGTCTGTCGTCCACGCGCCATACCCCTGAACTGCTTGGGCCACAGATCACACGGCGCGCGTAAATTTGGCGTTAAATCGGTTGACCTCCCTCTCCCCTGCGCGCTTAAAAATGATCATGTCAGACCCGCTCGACACAGTCTTTTCCGCCCTGGCCGATCCCACCCGCCGCGCGATCCTCGTGATGCTGCTGGAAGATGACATGGCCGTGACGGATGTGGCCGACCCTTTTGAGATGTCTTTGGCTGCTATTTCCAAGCATTTGGGCATTTTGTCCCGCGCGGGTCTCATCAGTCAGGAACAACGCGGCCGCGTGAAATGGTGCAAGCTTGAACCAGATGCCATGCGTGATGCCAGTATCTGGATGCAAAGCTTCGGCCAATTCGAGGCAATCCATCTGGACGCATTTGAGAAATTCCTTGAAAGAGAACTCTCAGACGACGGGCAGACCAAAGAAGACACTCATGACGCGGAAACCAAATGACGGGCGGTGATCTCGAAATCACAACCAAGGCCCTGCCGCCGGTCCATGTGGAACGGCTGCAAAACGCGCTGGTCCTGCCCATCGCCAAAGGGTCTTCGATGGCTTGCGGAGTGGTCCGCGCCGATGGCAACTTTCGCCAGATGTCCCGTTCGCTGCTATCGGGCGCGCGGCTGACGCCGGTGCCGGATTACGATGAAACCGCCTTCGCCGAAATCCAGCCGGGCACGTGGCTTTATGCAGGCGTCGGTCGCCATCACTTCGGGCATTTCCTGGTCGAAACCCTGATCCGGCTTTGGGCCGTCGGGTACTACCGCGATGAACTGGATGGCATCGTCATCATCCCCAATCGCGGCATGGATTTTAGCGCCTCGATCGAACGCCGCTTTGGCCCGTTCCTGTCTCTTCTGACAGACGGGCTGGGGGCGCATATGCCGACCCATCCCACGCGTTACGAAACCCTACTTCTGCCCTCGCCCGGGTTCGGGCCACTGGGTTGGATCACCGGCACGCCCATCTTCCGCCGCGAAATCCGCGCACGGATCGCCGCGCGGGTCAGACCTTCGGCCGGGGCCAATGACAAGATCTACATTTCGCGCACCAAGCTGCACAAAGACGACAAGCTCGTAGATCAGGAAACCCGCATCGAGGATGTGATGCGCAAAGCAGGCTACGACATATTCTATCCCGAACAACACTCCATCGCCGAACAGCTTTCCCGCTACCAGACTGCAAAGACCATCATTGGCGCCGAAGGGTCAGCCTTTCATCTGGCGCCTTTCGCGATGCCCACCGGCGGGCGCGTGGCACTCTATCAACGCCGTCACTGGACACGCGCCTTCAACGCCTACCCCGCCCAACTGGAGGCGTTCTGCGAAGCAGAGGTCACATCGGTCCGCCCGCTCAAGCCGCGCAAAGTGATGGCCAAAGCGGAAGAGGACGCACCAGCACTCGATTTCGAAAAGCTGATGGATGGCCTGTCAGACGCCGGTTTTCTCTGAACATGAAGGGATCGGGACGGCACCGACACAATACCGACGTGATACCGACGCGATACCGACGTTAGAAAATCGGCCCTTTTGGGATGCCTCAGACCTCTTCCCAGGCCTTCGCCCGCTCTTTAAGAAAACTCAGGAATGCCTGCACCTTGGTGGTGCGATGCAGATCCATATGCGTCACCAACCACAACGGCGAGGCCCATTCTTCCCGTGGCTCGAGCACCTCAATGAGGCCCGGTATCTCGCCCGCCTCAATCCGGGACATGAACCCGATCCCAGCCCCGGCCCGGATCGCCCGGCGCTGCGCGTGAACATCCCCACTGCGGAAAGTGATCCGCTCAGCGGGCACGTTTTCCCGCAGCCAGATGGCAAAGGGCGCGCGGGATTTTGGATCGTCACTGCTGACAAACCAATGCCGCTCCAACTCCGACTCTGACGTGGGCAAACCGTGGCGTTCAGCGTAGTCTTCGCTGGCAAAAAGCGTGATCCTCTGGCGGTGCACCGGCTGCACCACATTGTCAGGTTGATCGGGTGGACTGCCCGCCCGAAGAGCCACATGCGCCTCTCCGTATTCCAACCGGAACAACCGGTCACCGGTCAGAAAACGCACGATAATTTCGGAGTTTTCTTTCTGAAAATCCGTCAATATCGGCACCAGCAAATGGCTAAGCGCCCCCAGTGAGGTCACGACCAGTTCGCCCGACACTTCATTCCCACGCCCCTTGATCCGACCCGCCAACTGGCTCAATTGATCATCGGTCGCCTGCGCCACACGCAACAGATCATCGCCCGCTTCCGTCGGCGTATACCCCCGCGCATGGCGCTGAAAAAGCTTCACCCCAAGCCTCTCTTCCAGCGCATCAATATGACGGATGACGGTGGCATGATGCACCCCGAGCACATCCGCCGCCCCACTGACCGTGCCCACCCGCGCCACATGAAACGCCGTGCGCACCTCATCCCAACTGTCCATGATCTTTGCTCCGGATTTACTGTGCATATTCAAACACGATATATCCAATAGCTATCGTTGCGTTCTCAAGGGCACAAGAACATCTTGCACCTCATCACCCAGAAAGGAACCGCACATGACCAACACAATCCTCCACATCAACAGCTCCGCACGCCACACCGGCTCCATCTCCCGCGATCTCACCGCCGATCTCATCTCGCGTCACCCCAACGCGCAGATCATAACCCGCGACCTCGCCCAAACTCCGCTGCCTCAGGTCTCTGAGGCCTGGATTGGCGCAGGCTTCACCCCTGCTACTGACAGGACGCAAGCCCAGGCTGACGCGCTGGCCATATCGGATGAATTGGTCGACGAACTGATCGCGGCCGACACGCTGGTCATTGGCGTTGCGATGTATAACTTTTCCGTCCCCGCCGCCTTGAAGGCCTGGATTGATCAGGTTGCCCGCGCGGGCCGCACCTTCAACTACACCGAAAATGGTCCTGTCGGACTGCTGCAAAATAAACGCGCCATCATCGTAATGGCGACAGGCGGTGTGCCCCAAGGCTCTGACATGGATTTCGCCACTCCCTATTTGACATTCGTCTTGGGCTTTCTTGGCATCACCGATGTGAGTGTGATCGCCGCCGATGGAACCGTTGCGGATGAGGCAGGTGCAAGGGCCAAAGCAGCTTCGCAAATCGCGGCTTTGACGGCTTAGGCCCCCGGCATCATCTTGCCAAAAATACTCCCGCCGGAGGCAAAAACCTAAAGCGGCCGCCAGGGTGCGTTACTCTGATCGGCCGCCCACTCTTCTGCCCACGCCTCGCGCTCCAACTCGCGCAAGCGCTGAAGATCAACCACGCGCTCCCCTTGCCCGCGCAAGTGCTGCAGCAAGCGATGCGAATGCACAATGGTCGGCACGGCATCAAGCGGCTCCCACGCCTCTAACTCCGTGACCCGGCGCAGGTTGAATTCAGGCGGCAAGACGTAAAACCTAAGGTCACTCTCCCACAGAAGATCCTTCAATGTGATCTGATCGCGCGCCTCACCTGAAGCATCGTAGCGGCGCTTCCATTCGGCAAAAAACGCGGCCATCTGCGCGTCATTTCGGTAGACCATCACACCCGAATTCATCTGTGGGAAGGCGTAGGGGGTCTGGACCGCGTGCCCCTTCCGGATCAACTCTGACCGCCGTCGGACATCATGGGCCAAAGACAATGCAAACCGATCCGCCAGATCAAAAAGATCGCCCAAAGGTGCCAACACAAGCACGTCGCAATCCAGAAAGAGAACCCGTTCAAACCGCGCTTTGGCGAAGCATTCCAGTTTCACCCGCGGATGGGAGGAGGGCACCGGGTGGACCTGATCAAAAATCCCATTGCCTGGATGGTCCATCAGATCGGTGAATACATCCACCTCAACCCCCGGATTGGTCTCCCTTAGGGACTTCGCGGCCTGCTGGGCAAGGTCCAAATACCCCGCGCCCGTTGCAACAAAGATAACTCCGTCCCGCATGCTCAAAACCGGACCATCAAACCGATAACGCCCCTTCCGCGGCCGTGCGAATGGCTTTGATGTTCTCGCCATAAACCTGCGGTGTGTCGACCGATCCGCCCTTGAACACCGCCGAGCCCGCCACCAGCACATCGGCCCCCGCCGCTGTCATCAGCGGCGCAGTTTCGGGTGTGATGCCGCCGTCGATTTCAATGTGGATCGGCCGGTCGCCAATCATGGTCCGCAACCGTTCCACCTTGGCCACCTGAGAATGGATGAACGACTGCCCGCCAAAGCCCGGGTTGACCGTCATCACACAGATCAGATCCACCATGTCGAGCAGATATCCAAGCTCCTCAATCCCCGTCGCAGGGTTGAGCGCGAGCCCCGCCTTCGCCCCGTTGGCGCGGATGGCCTGCAGTGTGCGGTGAATGTGCGGCCCGGCTTCCAGATGGGCGGTGATGATGTCCGCGCCCGCCTCGGCATAGGCTTCGATGTAGGGGTCCACTGGCGCGATCATCAGATGCACGTCCATCACCGTCGTCACATGAGGCCGAAAGGCTTTCAACGCAGGCGGGCCAAAGGTGAGGTTCGGCACGAAATGCCCGTCCATCACATCCACATGCACCCAATCGGCGCCTTGCGCCTCAATCGCACGGATCTCTGCGCCGAAGTTGGCGAAGTCAGCCGATAGAATAGAGGGCGCGATTTTTATGGAGCGGTCAAAGGGCATGTTTGCCTCCTGCATAGGTCGCCCATGGCTTTGCCGCCCCGTGCCGGAGAGTCAAGCAATTGATCCCGTTGAGACGTTGTGCGACCGTCGGCCAATCAGGGGAGGAGGAGAGCGCCATGGACGGCCTGATGATGCACCGCGATCTGAAGATCATCGATATCCTGGCCTATGCCGCCGAAGCGTTCCCCGATCAGGGCATTATCTCTGCCCGGGACGAAGGCGATTTGCATCGGATCGCCTATCCCGAGGTGCTGACCCGTGTGGCGCAGCTCGCACAAGCCTTGCATCGGATGGGCGTAGAGCCCGATGACCGCATCGCCACGCTCGCCTGGAACAGCCACCGACATTTCGAACTCTACTATGGCATCTCTGGAATGGGCGCCGTGTGCCATACGATCAACCCACGCCTGCCCGAAAACCAGATGGCCTATATCTTCGACCATGCCCAAGACCGCGTGCTATTTGTCGATCTGAGCCTCGTGCCGCTCGTCGAAGACCGTGTCACCTGCCTGCCCAAGGGAATCCGCATCGTCGTCATGACCGATCGTGCGCATATGCCGATCAGCCAACTTGATCTGCTTTGCTATGAGGACCTTCTTGCGGCTGAAAGTGGCCACATCGATTGGCCCGACTTGCCCGAGACCACAGCGGCGGGACTCTGCTATACTTCCGGCACGACAGGCAATCCCAAGGGCGCGCTTTATTCACACCGCTCAACGGTTCTGCACGCGTTGTTTGCGGTGTCTGGCCACCCTCAAAGCCTGTCTGCGGGGCGAAAGGTTTTGCCGGTCGTGCCGCTTTTCCACGTCAATGCCTGGGGCCTGCCTTATATCGCGCCGCTGGCGGGCATGTCGATTGTCATGCCTGGGCGGCATCTGGACGGGGTGAGCCTTTATGATCTGATGGACCGCGAAAGCGTCTTTTCGGCCTGGGGTGTGCCAACCTTTTGGGCCAGTCTACAGGCCGAGATTGAAAAGCGCGGGCAGCCACCCGCAGGCTTTCGTGACCTGGTCGTCGGTGGGTCCGCAGCCCCACGCAGCCAGATCGCGGGCTATGAACAAATGGGCGTCAACGTCAATCAGGCCTGGGGCATGACGGAGATGAGCCCCATCGGCGTGCGCGGCATTCTACCAGCGAGACTGGCAACCGCGCCACTGGATGAACGGGTCGATGAAAAACTCGGCGCAGGGCGGCGCATGTTCGGCGTTGATTTCAAGATCGTGGATGAGGGTGGCGCAGCACTGCCCCATGACGGGCACGCGGCGGGTGAGCTGTTCGTGCGCGGAAATGGGGTTATCAACGCCTATTACATGAATGAAGGCGCCACCAAAGCGGCCTTCGATGCGCAGGGCTGGTTTGGCACGGGCGATGTGGCCACCGTTGGCCCGGACGGGCGGCTTATCGTACAGGACCGGGCAAAAGACCTTGTGAAGTCCGGGGGCGAATGGATCAGTTCCATCGATCTGGAAAACTTCGCGACCGCACATCCTGCACTGGCCGCTTGTGCGGTGATTGCCGTGCCCCACCCCAAATGGGACGAACGACCGGTTCTGGTGGCCGTGGCAGCAGGCAATGACCAGCCTAGCCTTCAGGACATGCATGATTTCATGGGGCAGTCCTTCGCCAAATGGCAACTGCCTGACGACATTGTTTTTGTCGACGCGCTGCCGCTGACTGCAACGGGCAAGGTCTCAAAGCTCACGCTGCGCCAGCAATTTGCCGATTACGTTCTGCCTGACCTGCGTGATCAGGGCGCTTAACTGCGCTTTGTTTCAACCAGACAGTCGGCTTCATGCGCATCATGGGACCTTCGCCAATGGCTTTACCCGCAACCCTTTGATGACCCTGCATTGATCGCGAGGCCCTTGACCTTCCAGTGACTGGAACCCTTATATGCACCAGCGAAAGGGGCCAAACTCGATGACAACCCAACCCATGCGGTTTGAAATTGATGGCATGTCCTGCGCCGGATGCGCGGGCCGGGCGGAGCGTGCCTTGAACGCCGTGCCGGGCGTGGTTGAGGCGCGGGTGAATTTCGCGTCGCGCTCAGCCCTTGTTGATGCGGGCAACGCCACGGCGCAAAGCATCGCGGAAGCGCTCACCTCTGAAGGCTATCCCGCGCGTCTGTCAGAGACGCACCAGATCGCCCCCCGCGAAGACACCGAAGCGCGCGAGGCGCGGCAGCGCTTCTTCATCGCCGCCATATTCACCTTGCCTGTTTTCGTCACTGAAATGGGTGGACATATCTTTCCGCCGCTGCATCACCTCATCCATGGCACACTCGGTCAGACCACGTTTTGGACGCTGCAATATCTGTTGACGACGCTGGTTCTGTGCTGGCCCGGGCGGGAATTTTTTGAACGCGGATTTCCGGCACTTTTGAAAGGCGCGCCGGATATGAACTCGTTGGTGGCGCTTGGCGCATCGGCGGCATGGATCTACTCCTCAATAGCACTTTTTACCCCCCGTCTGCTGCCCGTCGGCACCCAGGCTGTCTATTTTGAGGCCGCGGCCGTCATCGTGACCCTGATCCTGCTGGGCCGCTGGCTGGAGGCGCGCGCGCGCGGGCAGGCCGGCGCTGCGATCCAGGCACTGGTGGGGCTGCAACCAAATGAGGCGCATATCCGGCAGGGCGACGCGGTCAAAACCGTGGCGTTGTCCCTTATCCGGGCGGGCGACATTCTGCTCGTGAAACCCGGTGAACGTATTCCAGTGGATGGCATGGTTCTGGAAGGCACGTCTTTCGTCGATGAAAGCATGCTCACGGGCGAACCCGTGCCAGTGGAAAAATCCGCGCAAGATGCGCTGACGGGGGGGTCCCTGAACGGGCAGGGCGCGCTGGTCATGGAGGCCACGCGCGTGGGCGGCGACACCACGCTGGCCCGGATCGCCCGTATGGTGCAGGAGGCCCAGGGCGCGCGATTGCCAATTCAATCGCTGGCCGATCGCGTGGTGGGGATTTTCGTGCCTGTGGTCATAGCTTTGGCGATCGCGACCGTAGCGGCGTGGCTCACCTTCGGGCCAGACCTCAGCTATGCGCTGGTCGCCGGGGTGTCGGTTCTGATCATCGCCTGCCCTTGTGCGATGGGGCTGGCCACGCCCATGTCGATCATGGTGGGCACAGGTCGCGCGGCAGAGCTGGGTGTTCTTTTCCGAAAAGGTGAGGCGCTGCAGCGGCTGGAAGACGTGCGCGTTGCGGCCTTCGACAAGACCGGCACGCTGACGGAAGGGCGGCCGGAGGTGGCCGAAATTGTCGTGGCAGACGGGATGGAACGCGATGCGGTTATCCGGCTGGCGGCCTCTGCAGAACAGCAATCGGAACACCCCATCGCCCAAGCCATTCTGGCAGCCGCAGAAGGCGCCGACCTGCATACCCCCGAGAACGTCACGGCACTGCGCGGTTTGGGTCTTGAGGCCCGTGTCGATGGCTGCACCGTTCTGATCGGCACGGCGCGTTTGATGGCAGATCGCAAGGTCCCCCTCAACGGCCTGGAGGGGGCAGCGCAACAGATGTCAGACCGCGCAGAGACGCCCATTTTCATTTCGATAGACGGAACGGCAGCTGCAGTGCTTTCCGTCACCGATCAAGTCAAATCGACGGCTGCCGATACGATCCGCGCCCTCAAATCCAGAGGTCTGCACATCGCCATGCTGACCGGCGACACACAAAGCACCGGTCGCGCCATCGCCGATGCGCTGGCCATCGACACCGTGCGCGCAGAGCTGCTGCCCGGTGACAAACAAGCCGCCATCGAAGAACTGCGCCGCGATCATGGACCAGTGGCCTTCGTGGGCGACGGGATCAATGACGCCCCGGCGCTGGCCGCAGCGGATGTGGGCATCGCCATGGGCTCCGGCACGGATGTGGCTATTGAGGCGGCGGATCTTGCCTTGATGCGCGGTGATCCTGTGGGCACTGTGACCGCGCTGCGGGTATCGGCCCGCACCATGCGCAACATACGGCAGAACCTGTTTTGGGCCTTCGCCTATAACGCCGCGCTCATACCGGTGGCGGCCGGCGTGCTTTATCCGGCATTCGGGCTGCTGCTCTCACCCATGCTGGCAGCGGGGGCGATGGCGCTGAGCTCGGTCTTTGTGGTGACCAACGCGTTGCGGCTTCGGGGAATGGGCCCATGAATATCGGTCAGATTGCAAACGAGACTGGTCTGCCCGCAAAGACCCTACGCTACTATGAAGAGATCGGCCTCATTCAGCCGGGGCGCGATGCCAATGGCTATCGCGTGTTCACTCAGGCAGACGCCCACAAACTGATCTTCCTGGGTCGCGCCCGCGCGCTTGGGTTCTCCATCGAGGAATGCCGCAAGTTGCTGGCGCTTTACGAGGACAAGGACCGGGCCAGCAGCGATGTGAAGGCACTGGCCCAAGGGCATTTGTCTGACATCGAAGAAAAGATCCGTCAGTTGGAGGACATGCGTGCAACGCTGTCCAACCTGGTCGATGCCTGCGCAGGCGATCATCGCCCTGACTGCCCTATCCTGACGGGTCTGTCCCAGAACTAAACGAGGCGCGCCCTAAAGGGAGCGGCGAGCGATTCACATCTCCCGGCCAGCGGTCAACTCACCCCAGCGCATCACGGCATTCGCCCCCAAAAATGTAAGCGGTCGCGGCGGCAATTTCTGCGGCGCATCCTGAGCAAGGAAGTGCTCCACGATCCAAGATGGTTCACCTGATGCCAATTCCGCCGCCGCCATTCCAAGCGTGGTCCCCTTCGCCGTACCAAGCCCGTTCTGGCAGCAAGCTGAATAAAGCCCCTCATCCAACTCACCAAAGGCGGCCACGCCGTTGCGGCTCAGGCACAAACGCCCGCCCCAGCGATATTCCATCTCCACGTCTTTCAACATTGGAAACCGGCGCTGAAACGCGCGATCGTGGTCGTGGGCCACGCGATCAATCCTTGCGCTGCTCACCTCCATAGACGGATCGCAGGTAAAGCGATTGCGCACGATGATGCGATCCCCGCCGGTGCCGGAAATCCGCCGCACCGTGGTACCCATGGGATCGGCGGAGGTCGCACCCCAACGCGGCTCGCCGCCAAGGCGGCGCGCTTCCTCCGTGCGCAATGCACGCGTCATTGAGGCATAGGTGAACACGTGCAAAAGCCGCCCCGTAAAGTGCCCGAAGCTGTTGGCATGGCCATTCACACCCAAGATCACCTTGGGGGCAGACACCGCACCTGAGGGGGTCTGTGCCGTCCAGACGCCATTGCGCTCAAGCGACGTGACGGGGGAATTTTCATAGACATGCACCCGGTTCGACGCGACACCCGCCGCCACGCCCCGCACAAACATCGCGGGTTGGATCATCGCCGTGCCGGGCGTATAGAGCCCGCTTTCATAGTAATCCGTGCCCGTCATCGCCCGCATCTCGGCGGCATCGAGCATCTCGCTTTTCTCCCCCAACGCGGCCAGATGCTCCGCGTAGTCGCGATTGTGCTTCGTGCCTTTGGCTGTGGCGGCGGCGTTGATCTTTCCGGTGCGCGTAAAGCTCTCAGCGCTCATGCCGTATTCTGCCGCCATCTCGGCGGCGAAATCGATGCCCGTGCGGTTGAGCGCGATCTGCATGCGATCGCCTTCGGCTTCCCCGCCGTAATCGCTCGACGACAGATCATGGGGCAGATCAATCATGAACCCCGAATTCCGCCCCGCCGGCCCATCGCCCACGCGGCAGGCCTCCAGCAAAACAATCCGCGCCTCCGGGTTCAACTGCGCCAGCCGACGCACAGCGGCGAGCCCCGCAAAACCCGCACCAATCACGAGAAAATCCGCTGTGACACGCTCTTCCAAAACCTGCGGCGCTTGGGCCGCAGGCAGGATGGTGTTCCAAGCGGCGGGGCCCGGATCGCGGGGGAGGCGCGTGACCTTCATGGCAGGCTCAACTGGGCCATGCGGCCACCATCGATCGTATAGACCTGCCCCGTCACGAAGCTGGCGGCGTCACTGGCCAGCCAGCAGATCAGTTCCGCCACCTCTTCCGGCTTGCCGGTCCGTCGCACCGGATGAATGCCGCCGATTTGTTCCTGGAACGCGGCCGGGTCCGGCATGCTCTCGATGAACGCTTCATTGAGGTCCGTATCAATCCACCCTGGCGCCACCGCATTGCAGCGCATGCCGTCTGCCCCATGGTCCACCGCCACCGCACGGGTCAGACCGTGCAGCCCGGCCTTGGACGCCCCATAAGCCGGATGACGCGGGTTTGATCCAAGTCCCTCAATCGAGCCCACATTCACAATCGCCCCGCCGCCCGCGCGCAGCAGCGGCATCGCGTGACGGATCAGCAGGAAGGGCGCGGTCAGGTTGACCTGCAACTGCAAGTGCCAGTCACCCAGCGTTGTTTCCTCGACCGTGCCTTCACGCATGACACCTGCATTGTTGATCAGGATATCCAACTGCCCTGCCTTTTCCGCGACCTGTGCCACTACGCGTTCCGGCACATCCGGCTGCGAGAAATCCGCCTCTATGTCTTCATGTCGCGATGCCCCGCGCTGCGCCGCGAAGACGCGCGCGCCTCGATCCGCCAGCATTTGTGCTGTTGCCTCGCCCATTCCCGAAGACGCGCCGGTTACCAAAGCCACTTTGCCCGCGAAATCCGTCATAGTACGGGCTTCCCGCCATTCACCTCCACCAGCGCGCCGCACATGTATCGCGCCGCATCCGAGGCGAGAAATGCGATCACATCCGCCACTTCCTCGGGCTCGGCGATATGTCCCAAAGGAACGGTTTCGCCCAGTTCCGCCACTGCGCGGTCCGGATCAAAACCCCGCTTTGCAAACCCGCTGCGCAGCATGGGCGTGTTCACCTCATTGGGGCAGACCGCGTTCACCCGGATGCCCTGATGGGCATGATCGCGCCCCAGACATTGGGTGAGCGAGGCAATCGCGGCCTTCGACATCACGTAAAGCGGATGGTTTGGCCCGGGGCGCAGACCCCAGCACGACGACGTGTTCACAATCGCGCCCCCGCCGCGCGCGGCCATGATCGGGATCGCAGCACGGCAGATGCGAAACGGGGCCTCGACATTCACACCCATCGTCAGCGCGTAATCAGCATCCGTAGCTTCCGTGATATCCCCGCGCGTGATGACGCCTGCATTGTTGAAAAGCAGGTCAAGGCCGCCCAGTTGCTCCTCCGCTCTCGCAGGCAGGGCATCGCAGAACCCGGCATCCAGCAGATCCCCGTCCAGATGCGCCTCCGCCTCCATGCTGCTGGTATCACGGTCACTGACCGCTACGCGTGCGCCTTCCCGGCGCAACAGGTCCAGCAGCACAGCGCCAATGCCGCCGGCAGCCCCGGTCACCAAAGCGGTTTTGCCCTCGAACCGCATGGATCAACCCCCGTAAGACGCAATAGGTGCGCCGAAACGGTCGGGATCAATGGAAAGCCCCAGCCCAGGGCCTTTTGGCAGGTCGATGTGACCGCTTTTGATCTCAATCCCGCCTGCCGCGTCATAGTGTTCGTCGATGTAGGGTGCCGCGAGCCATGCCCCCTCCATCCGGCGCGGATCAACTGTCGCGGCGATGTGGGTGCAGGCGGCGGCGATGATATCTCCACCCCAGCTGTCATCGCAGGTATGCGGCAGGTTACGCGCGGCGCAGATATCGCGGAACGCCGTCATCGGCAGCAGCCCCCCGATACGCGTCACCTTCATGCCGAAACCATCGACCAATTCGCGGCCCACGGCCTTGATCACGGTCGCCAAATCGACGCTGCTTTCATCCATGTAGATGGCGTGGTTCACCTGCCCCCGGATCTTTTCGAGATCCTCTACCCGGTCGCAGGGCTGTTCCATGATAAAGGGGATGTCCAGGCATTCCCGGCTGACCCGCAATGCATCACGCGTGGTCCAGCCCCGATTGCCATCAACCGCCAAACGCATGCGTCCACCGATGGCTTCCCATACTTTGCGGATCACCTCGATATCCACCTCGACCGGTCGCCCGCCCACTTTGACTTGCAAGCGCGGATAGCCTTCATCGGCCTTTTCCTTGGCAATGCGCGCGATGTCGTCTGCGCTGCCCACGCCAGTTGCATAATAGGAGGCAATATTCTCCGTCACCACGCCACCGAGCAGATCAGCCACCCGCAAGCCGGTGGCCTTTCCCATCAGATCATAGGTCGCGATATCAAGTGCTGCCTTGGCGTAGTTGTGCCCGTTCAGCGCCCCATCCATCGCGCGGCGCACAGGAATGGGCGCGGCCTCACATCCGATCAAAGCCGCGGCCATCTCCGCCAGCGCCGCCCGCGCACCGCCTGCATGGGATTCCGCATAGGTCGGCCCGACCGGGCAAGTCTCACCCCATCCCTCAACGCCCGTGTCCGAAACCATACGCACCAGTGTGGTATCCAGCGCATAAACCTTGGCATTGGCCATCGTGTAGGGGCCATTCTTGACCGGCAGATCATGGGCGTAGACGTGGATTTCTTTTATCTTCATGACCGCGTATCCCTATCAGTGGTCCTGATTGAGCGCGTCGGCCGCCGGGATCTCTCGCTCCCGGCGGGCGATGTAGTCCAGCAACGCCTCATTCACACCCTCATCCAGCTTCGGCTCCTCATAGGAATTGAGCAGATTTTTGGCATATGTCAGCGCGCGCTCATTGGCTTCTACCGCGCCTTCCGCGACCCATTGTTCTATGGAGTTATTGTCAAACAGCTCCGGCATAAAGAACGCCCGCTGGAAGTTTTCCAAAGTGTGCGGATGGCCCAGATAGTGCCCGCCCGGCCCCACGTCAGAGACCGCAGCGACAGCTTCGTCAAAATCATCCCAGCGGATGCCTTCGGCCATGCGATAGGCCATCGCGCATTGTTCAGCATCGATCACGAATTTGGCCATGGAACAGTGCATCCCGGCCTCGTTCCAACCCGCCGAATGCCACATGTAATTGGTGCCCGCCATCTGCAGCGCCATCAGCGTTGTCGCACTTTCATAGCCTGCCTGCGCATCCAGCGTCTTGGCCCCGCCCAGCGTGTTGGAAGACCGCCACGGAACTTCATAAAACCGCGCCATCTGGCCGATCATCATGTTCATCAGGCTGATCTCTGGCGTGCCCGCCATGGGCGCGCCCGACTTCATGGAAACGGTCGAAAGGTAGTGACCATAGATCGCCGGACAGCCCTTGCGCACCACTTGCGTGTAGGCCAACGCGCTCAGCGCTTCTGCATTCAACTGGGCCACCGTGGGTGCAACAGACGCAGGCGTGTTGGCGCCACCCAACACGAAAGGCGAACACAGCACAGGCTGGTTGCGCCTGTTGAAGGCCCGCATGGCCCCCAGCATGGTTTCGTCCCACACGAGTGGTGAGTTTCCGTTGCAATTGCCCGTTACGACAGGATGCGTTTCGAGGAAATCCTCCCCAAAGAGGATCGCACACATATCAAGAACATCTTCCGCATTCTTCGGGCTTGTCGTCATGCCCATGAAAATCTTGTCAGAATGCTTCATCGACGAATACGTGATGCGCAGATGTCTTTGGCTGATCGGGTGGTCGTAGGGTTCCACGATGTGATGCGCGGAACTGTGCATCGCAGGCAGCATATGCGCGAGCTTGTGGAAATTCGCGAGATCTTCCAGCAGCGGGTTGCGGCGTTCATCATTGAGATCACGCAAGTAGGGCGCGCCGGTCATGGGCACAAAAATCGCATGGTCCCGCCCAAACGGTAGGTTATTGGCCGGGTTGCGTGCGTGATAGGTGAACGTCTCCGGAATGGTTGCGATCAATTCCCGAACCAGGCCGCGATCCAGATGCACCCGGTCACCATCACGGATATCCGCACCCGCGCGCTTCCAATCCTCAATCGCGATGTCATCACGGAACACCACGCCGACATTCTCCAGAATATCCATGGATGCGGCATCGACGCGCTCCACCTCTTCGGGGCTCATCGGCTCAGTCAAAGGCATCCGGCGTTTCAACGCGGGCAGCATGGTGAAATCCCGCGCTTGGCGGTTGGCTTTGCGCGCGCCGCGTCCGCGACGCGTTGTGCCTACGGCTTCTACAGTCATGAGCATGTCTCCATAGACCGGGTGATTTTGTTCAATATTTCGGGTGTTTGATGAAAAACCCCTGTCTCAGTGAGGCCGTCCATCATCATCAGGCTCAGCGTCTTCGGAGACGCGAGCTTTGCGGCCTCTTGCGCCAGATCGACAGGGCCGGTCGCGTGCAAGTCGTTGAGAAATCCGGCAGCAAGCGGGCCAAGATACGTATCCGGTTCACCGGTTTGCTCCGCGAGCCATTTGCCGCCCGCTGCAAGCAACCCCATCGCACCTACGACCATCGTGCAGGCAGCGTAGTGTTTCAGGAATGTCTCTTCATCCGGCTGCCGATGGATCGGGTTCTTTTCACCAAAATACCGGGTCAGCGCGGTGGCATCCCCCAGCACTGGCAAAGGTGTGTTTCCATGCTCCATAGACGCAAATGGAATGGTGACAGAGATTTCTTCAGCGGGGGCACAAATCGCCTCCAGCTCCGCCATCCGCACACCGGCCATGACGGAGACAACCTCCAGATCATCCCGCCAAGGCAGCGCGCCGCAAACCTCTTTCCAGACGGCCGGGCGCAGGCAGAGGAACACCGTATCGGCTTCGGCCACCAAATCGTGGTTATCGGCCACACGAATGCCAAGACCGGCGGCCACAAGTTCGGCTGACACCGCCTTGTTGCGCCGCGACACGATCACCTCATGGCCGTCACGCGCGACGGCACGCGCCATATGGCTGGCAATATGCCCGGTGCCGAGGAAGCCCACTTTCATCTGGGCTTTCATCCCACATTGTCCCCGTCGGCGGGGTCGCTCAGGTCGACCCAGATCGTCTTGGTTTCCGTGAATTGGTCATGGGCGTAGACGGAATTGTCGCGGCCCCCGAAGCCAGATTGTTTGTAGCCGCCAAAGGGCGTGGTGATGTCGCCTTCGCCGTAGCAATTCACCGTGACCGTACCGGCCCGTATGTCCCGCGCGGATCGCATCGCGCGACGGAAGTTAGCGGTGAAGACCGACGCCGCAAGCCCGTAATCCGTGTCATTGGCGACCTCGATCGCCTCATCCATGCTGGCCACCTCGATCACACTGAGGACAGGGCCGAAGATCTCTTCACGGGCGCGGGGGTCATCCTTGCTCACTTCATAAAGCGTCGGCTCCACGAAGTTGCCGTCGATCTTGCCGCCAGTCAGTGCCTTGCCTTTGATGAAGCCCGTGACTTTAGCTGTGTGCTCCGCATCGATCAGCGCGCCGAGGTGGAATTGCGGATCAAGCGGATCGCCGGTTTTCCAGTCTCTCATGCGCGCAATGACGCGTTCGAGCAGCGGAGCTTTGACGTCCTTATGCACGATCAACCTGCTGCCGGCGGAACAGTTTTCGCCCATGTTCCAGAACGCTGCGTTGACGACATGTTCGGCGACGTGATCGAGGTTTTCGGAATCCTCCAAAACGACAATCGGGTTCTTGCCGCCGCATTCCAGCGTGACCTTTTTCAAATTGGAATCCGCGGAGTAGCGCAGGAAGCGCTTGCCGGTTTCCGTGGACCCCGTGAAGCTGACCATATCAACGCCCGGGTGCAGGCCGAGGGGCTCACCAACGGACGGGCCATCGCCGGGCAGGACCTGCAGAACGCCACGCGGAATCCCGGCCATATGCGCGATTTCCGCGATGCGCAGCGCGGTAAGGCTGGTTTGCTCAGCAGGTTTCACGATGACGGAGTTTCCCGCGGCGAGCGCCGGGCCGATCTTCCAGGCGAGCATGAGCATTGGGAAGTTCCAAGGCAGGACAGTCGCCACGACACCGATCGGTTCACGTATGATCATCGACACTGTGTCATCGCCAGAAGGCGTGGTTTGACCGTAGAGTTTGTCGACCAGTTCGCCGTGCCATTTGATTGTGTGGATCGTCTCGGGAATGTCGATTTCTTCACAGTCCTTGATGGGCTTGCCGCTATCGAGGCTTTCCATCACGGCCAGTTCGTGGCGCCTGCGGGTTATGAGTTTGCACAGCCGGATTAGGACGTCTTTGCGTTCAGAGGGATGCGCGCGGGACCACTCGCCACGGTCGAAGGCCTCACGGGCCTTTTGGACTGCGAAATCAACGTCTTCGACGTTGGCGGTGCTGATCGAGGTCAGCACCTCGCCCGTAGCGGGGTTGATTGTGTCCATCATCGGGCCAGAGCCCTTGCAGAATTTGCCATCCACAAATGGGGTCGCGGGCAGGTCAATTTCAGCGGCAATCGCGCCATATTCCTCGCGTGTCAGAAGCTCTGTCATCAGCCCTCTCCCATGATTTTGGCGATGGATGTATCCAGCGTGCGGATCACTTCCTCCAACGCGCGCTTGTCGTCTTTGTTGAGCGGTTGCAATGGTTTACGCGGTGGCCCGGCAGGGATGCCGCGCATGGTCAGCCCGTGTTTGATGCATTGGATGAACTTGCCGCCCTGTTCGAGAACGCGCATCAAAGGCATCATGGCGGACATGATCGCGCGGCCCTTGGTGAAATCGCCTTCCAGCACGCAGATCTTGTAAAGCGCCACGTGGGCTTCAGGCGCGAAATTGGAGCCGGCACAGACCCACCCGCGTGCGCCCCAAGCGAAGAATTCGAGGGCTTGGTCGTCCATTCCGCAAAGCAATCCGAGATGCGGATAGTCGCGGGCAATGAGATGTAAGCGATTGATATCGCCGGAGCTTTCTTTGATACCGCAGAAATTGGGGGAGCGGCCGAGGCGATCCAACGTCTCTTCGTCCATGTTGACGCCCATTCGGCCGGGGTAGTTGTAGAGCATGACGGGCATGTTTGCGGCGCGGTCGATGGCGAGGGCGTGGAGAGCAATCTCGCGCCCAGTTGGCACGGAATAGGGGGGCGTGGCGACAAGGAGGGCGTCGGCACCGATGTCTTTGGCGGCCTTGGCGAAATCTATGCTTTCTTCGGTCCGCAGCGCGCCGGTGCCCATGACCATTGGCACGCGGCCATCAATCATCTTCTTGATTTCTTTGGCTAAATGGATGCGTTCTTCATGGCTTTGGGCATAGTATTCGCCCGTCGTTCCAGCCGATATGATGCCATGAACACCGCCCTTGATCAGGTGCTCAACGATCTGGGCCAAGGCCTTTTCGTTGATGGAATGATCGTCGTGTGTGGGGGTGACGATCGGGGTCCAGATCCCTTCAAAACGCATGGGTTTGGTCTTTCATGAGGGGTGTTATGGGGAGCGGATCGGGGGAGACGAACTGTTCCAACCGGTCCTTTGATAGCGTCCAGTGTTCAATGGTGAGGGCGACGATCCTGTCTACATCTTGTGTTTCAATCGCCTCAATCATCAATTCGTGGTGGTCGCAGGCCGTGCGGATGCGGGCGGCGTCATCCTCGGATGTTGGGCGGTAAAAGGTCTGGCTGAGGCGAGTGTGGTCAATCAGCATGCGATTGAGGCTGGGCAAGAGGTAGGGATTGTGCGCCATGATGCCGATTTGGTGGTGGAAGCGGTGGTTGAGAAGGGCGGCATTTTCGGCGTCCCCGGCCTCAGACGCGGCGCGGAATTTGGCTTGAATTTGGCGCAGGGTTTCGATCTCTTCCACGCGACGGTTCTCAGCCGCCAAGCGGGCCGTGTTCGCGTAAACCATTGGTGCTGTTTGGAAAAACATGCGCATGACGGCAAGGTCCATGGAGGCAACCTTGGGACCTTTATTGTCGGAGAGCTGCACGTATCCCTCGCCTGCGAGGCGCTGAAAGATCTCTCGCATGGGGGTGCGGGAGAGGGCGTAGTGGGTGCAGAGAGAGGCCTCATCCAAATCGCTGCCGGGCGCGATGTCCTGGCGGAGGATGCGCATGCGGAGGTTTTCGAGACATTCGGTTTTGCGAGGGGTGGGCACAAGGATACTCGGTGGGCGACTCAGGTTGAATACATGATGTATACATCTTGTATTCAGTTTCGCAAAACGGAAATTGAGCGGCCGCGGAAACGGGTTTTGTACATTTTGGGGTCACTTTTGGGAGACCGAAACCCGTTTTGTACATTTTCAGAAACGCACAGTGGGGTGTTGCGTCGTGCGAATTTGCGGAGCGTGCGGCGGGTTAGGAAATGCTTAAGACATCACGCAACACTGCGCTTGGTCGTCTCCAGCGTGAAGGGCTGTTCATTCATCAGGCTGGGTATGCGTGCAGCAGTTTGGGCGACTTGGTCGAGGTCGATTTCGGCCTGAACAACGCCCGGCTCGGTGCCGCCGTCACCCAACACCTCGCCCCAAGGGTTCACGATGAGGGAATGGCCATAGCATTCGCCGCCGCCCGGCACGTCGCCCGTGGCACAGGCGGAGATGACGAAGCGGGTCGTCTCAATGGCGCGGGCGCGGTTGAGGACGTGCCAATGGGCCTGACCCGTTTTGCGGGTGAAGGCGGCGGGGCAGATGAGGATTTCGGCGCCGTGTTGGGCGAGGGTGCGGAAGAGATCGGGGAAGCGGAGATCGTAGCAGATCATGTGGCCGATGCGGGCGTGGGGTGTGTTGTGGATGACGGCGCGGTTGCCGGGCTCGACAAAGGCGCTTTCGCGATAAACCTCGTCTTCGCTCAGCTGGATGTCGAACATGTTGATCTTGTCGTAGCGGCCACGGATCTGGCCTTGGTCATCGAGCATTAGGCCACGGTTGATCACCTTCTCGCCGGGGCCGGTGACGGCGATAGAGCCAAGGTTGATCCAGACGCGGTTGTCGCGGGCGAAGCCCTGCATGGCGAGCAGGAAAGCGTGGTCCTGTTCATCCGCGAAGGGTGGACGGACTGCGGGGCCATCGGTGACGAGGCCGCCGCAATATTCGGGTAGGAAGAGCATTTGGGCGCCGTTTGAGACAGCGCTTTCCGCCAGTGGCAAGGTTTCAGCCAGCGCGGTTTCCATGGTGGGCTGCGGGCGGGTTTGGAGGCAGGCGACGTTGAGAGGGCGAGGCATGGTTGGGCCTTTTGGCTAGTGACGGTTTTAGGGTAGCAGAAATTTCGAAATTTCTGCTTCAGAAAATTGGAAATTTCTGGAGCATTTTCTTCGAAGAAAATGCGGGCCCTGGCGGAGATATTTCAATGATTGTCGAAATAATGCTTGCGGCGATGAAATATTTCTATATTTCTCGAAATATGAAACAGACAGCGATTCCCGATATTGATCTTGTGGTGGCGGCGTCCACCTTTGCGGCTTTGGGCAGTGAGCAGCGCTTGGCTGTGCTGCGCATTCTGGTACGGGCGGGCACTGATGGCCTGAGCATTGGCGAGTTGGGGGAGCGGTCGGGTGTGACCGGATCGACGCTGACCCATCACATGAAGATTTTGACCCAAGCCGGGCTCGTTCGGCAAGAAAAGCACGGCCGCAGCATCATTTGCGCGGCTGTGGCCTATGACGAATTGCGCGCGCTTTCAGCATTTTTGCTGAAGGAATGCTGTGCGGATAGCGATGAAGGACATCAACATGACTGACGCCTCCCTCCCCTCCCCCCAACAGATTTGGCGCAAGATTGACAAGGTTTGGCTGGCGGTTCTGGTGATACCGGCACTGGTGGCGCTGCTCGATCCGCCGCAGTTTTGGCCGACGATTGAGTTTGCGGCCAAGGCGATGGCGGGGACGGCGCCGTTTATTGCGTTCGCCGTGCTGGCAGTGGCTTACATGAAGGCCACGGGGGCGGAGACTTTGTTGGCGCGGGCCTTTGAAGGGCAGCAGGTGAAGATGATCTTTATGGCCGCGTTGCTGGGTGGGCTTTCACCATTTTGCAGTTGCGAAGTGATCCCGTTCATCGCCGCGATGTTGGCGCTTGGGGCGCCTTTGGCGGCTGTGATGGCGTTTTGGCTGGCCTCGCCGTTGATGGATCCGGCGATGTTTTTGATCACGTCTGGCAATCTGGGCTGGGAGTTTGCCATTGGGAAAACCGTGGCGGCGGTGGGGCTGGGCCTCTTTGGTGGGTTCGTCACGCTGGTGGCGGCGCGGACGGCTGTTTTTGCTGACCCCTTGCGGGAAAAGCCACAGATTGGCGGGTGCTGTGGGGTGAAAAAGCCCTTTGAGGGCACGCCGGTCTGGGCGTTTTGGCGTGAGGCGGAGCGGCGCGAGGTGTTTGGCGCGACGACGCTGGAGAATGCGGTGTTTTTGCTCAAGTGGCTGGCTCTGGCCTATGTGATTGAGGCGCTGATGTTGGCCTATATCCCCGCCGAGCTGATCGCGACCGTGTTGGGCGGTGATGGTGTGGGTACGATCATCCTGGGCGCATTGGTTGGTGCGCCGGCGTATCTCAATGGCTATGCGGCTGTACCGCTGGTGGATGCGCTTTTGGCCCAAGGGATGAGCAATGGTGCTGCCATGAGTTTCATGATTGCAGGGGGCGTAAGTTCGATTCCCGCGGCAATTGCCGTCTGGGCGCTGGTGAAACCGCGGGTGTTTGGGGCCTATCTGGGGCTGGCGATCACGGGGGCGGTTCTGGCCGGGATGGCATGGCAAGTGGTGGCCTGACGCCAAATTCAAGGAAATCTCAGGCTAACCGGCATAAAAATGCCATGATTTGTTGGAAAATATGGGTCAAACGCGTCATAGTGACGTGAAATCGTAGGGCGGAAAGCCTTCATAAAGCCCTGAGCGTTAAAAAACAGGGCGAATGAGCAGATCCGGAGCTGTTGAATGCTCGAGTTCGAAAATGTCAGCAAGTCCTTTTGGACGGGCTCTCATCGCAAGGTCATCCTAGATCGGGTGTCCTTTCGGGTGGAGCTTGGCCGGTCGCTTGGCATTTTGGCGCCCAATGGCACGGGCAAAACCACGCTGATCAAGATGATGGCGGGATTGGAAAAGCCCGATGAAGGGGAAATTCGGCGGTCCTGTAAGGTCAGCTTTCCACTTGGTTTCATGGGCGGCGTGATCAGCCGCGTCTCTGCGATGGAGAATTCACGCTACATTGCGAAGCTTTACGGCTTGGACCCGGATTATGTGGAAAGCTTTTGCCGGTGGCTGTGTGGCCTTGGGGAGTATTTTGACCAACCCTTGGGCACTTATTCTTCGGGCATGCGGGCGCGGTTCAGTTTTGCGCTGATGCTGGCGCTGGATTTTGATATGTATCTGATCGACGAAGGGATGCCCGGTTCGACGGATGTGGAGTTCAACCGCAAGGCAGGTGACATCCTGAAAGAACGGCTGACCAGCACCACCATCGTGATCGTGTCGCATCAGCCGGAGACGCTGGAGAAATTTGCAAGCTCGGCAGGTGTATTGATGGGCGGCAAGTTTTATATGTTCGATACCTTGGAAGAGGCAAAGCAGCTTTATGACTACGAAACCCAAGGCTAGAAAATTCCGCATCAAGCGGACGACGCCGACCCCGTCGGAGGTTGCGGCGCGCGTTGATGCGGAGATCGAACAGAAGACGGCACAGCGACGTGCGGAGGCTGCGGCCAACGCAGGCGGTGAGCCGCAGAAACCCGATCAACCAGCGCGACCGGCACGGCCCGCGTCTGTACGACCGCCATCAAAGCAGCCGCCTGCAAAAGGGCCCAAACCCGTAGAACTGGAAGGTTCAACCGTGCAGTCCGGGCAATCTTCCGAACATGTTGAACCGGCTGCTCGCATGGGCGAGGTGCAAAGCGCCGCTGAGGTCAGCGCGTCGACAGATATCGACGAAATTCGCAAAGAGGGCCTGACCGGGCGTCAGTTGCGCATGGCGCGGCGTCTGGCGCAAAAACACGGGCTGGCACCGACATCAGACTTTGATGCGGTTCGACTCTTGCGCGCCAAAGGTGTTGACCCGTTCCAGCGGTCCAACTTCCTCGAACTGGTGCAGCCGGGCCAACCCGGCGCTGACAGCGGCGAAAGAGTGCAGCTGCCGCAAACCGTGCCAGTGCAGCAGATGCAGCTTCCGGCCGTGGATGGAATGACCCCGGCAGAGCGACGCGCACAGGAAATCACCGAGATCCAGCGCGATATTGGTCGCCGCCGTCGCCGCAAGCTGATGCTGCTTCTGTCTCGGCTGGCCGCCTTTGTCATGCTTCCAACACTGGTGGTGGGGTACTATTTCTATTTTGTGGCCACGCCGATGTTCACGACCAAGTCGGAATTTCTGATCCTGACGGCCGATGGTCTGGGCACCAGCCCGTCGGCGGGGCTGTTCAGTGGCACTGCTTTCGCCACCGGCCAGGATTCCATCGCGACGCAAAGCTATTTGCAAAGCAAGGATGCGATGCTGCGGCTTAATGACGATGTGGGCTTCATGAATCATTTCAGCGAGCCCAATATCGACCCGATCCAGCGGCTTGATCCCAATGCCACGAATGAAGAAGCCTACAAGGTGTACCGCAAATACGTGAAGCTGGGCTATGATCCGACGGAGGGCGTGATCCGGATGGAATTGTCCACCTCCGATCCGGAGGTGAGCCGGGCGTTTTCTGAGACGCTTATCGAATATGCCGAGGAACGCGTTGACCAGTTGAGCCAGGAAAAGCGGTTCGATGGGCTGCGCACGGCGGAAGACAGTCTTGAGGATGCCAAGAACGAACGCCGCGCGGCGCAGCAGCGGTTGGTGCAATTGCAGGAAGGGTCAATTCTGGACCCCGAAGGAGAAATCGCCAACATTCGCGCGCTCATTCAGAATGTGGAATTGCAGTTGCAGGAAAAGGAATTGGCGCTGAATACGCAGCTGAACAATGCCCGGCCCAATACAGCACGTGTGACCGCGTTGCGCAGTGAGGTGGATGTGCTTGCCACAGAACTGACACGGCAAAAGGCACGCTTGACGGAAGCCACCGAAGGCACGGAATCCCTTGCGGCCCAAACGGCGGAAATTCAGATGGCTCAGGCCGATTTGATGACCGCCGATCTGGTGCTGCAATCGGCGTTGGAGACCAAGCGCCAGACGGAAATTGAGGCCAACAAGCAGGTCCGGTATCTGACGGTGAGCGTCAACCCGATTGCGTCAGAAGATCCGTCTTATCCGCGCAAGTTCGAAAACACGTTGCTTGCGTTTTTGATCTTCGCGGGTATTTACCTGATGATCTCGCTGACGGCGTCCATTCTTAGGGAACAGGTGTCCTCCTGATCATGAAGGCCCAATCATGAAGACTGTTTCGTTTTCCGGGCTGAGCGTTGGCAATGACCAACCGCTCATGCTGATCGCGGGCCCGTGCCAATTGGAAAGCGCAGATCATGCGCAGATGATTGCAGGCGTGATGAAAGAGGCCTGCGCGGCGGCGGGCGCACAGTATGTGTTCAAGGGATCCTTCGACAAGGCCAACCGCACCTCGATCAATGCCAAGCCTGCGTTGGGGTTGGATAAGGGGTTGAAGGTGTTGCAATCTGTGAAAGACGCCTTGGGCGTGCCGGTGCTGACGGATGTCCATGAAAAAGAGCAATGCGCGCCGGTGGCGGAGGTTTGCGACGTGTTGCAAATTCCGGCGTTCCTGTCGCGTCAGACAGCGCTTTTGCTGGCCGCCGGGAAGACGGGCGCGGTGGTGAACGTCAAGAAAGGGCAGTTTCTGGCGCCATGGGATATGCCCAACGTGGCGGCGAAAATTGAGAGCACCGGGAATGACAAGATTTTCCTGACCGAACGCGGGGCGAGCTTTGGCTATAACCGGCTGGTTGTGGACATGCAGGCCCTGCCCGAGATGGCCAAGACGGGCTTTCCGGTGGTGATGGATGCGACCCATGCTGTGGCGCAGCCGGGTGGTCTTGGCGGTGCATCGGGCGGGCAGCGGGAATTTGCTCCGGTGCTGGCGCGCGCTGCGGTGGCGACGGGGGTTGCGGGTGTCTTTACTGAGACGCATCAGGACCCGGACAATGCCCCCTGCGACGGACCCAACATGATCCGGCTGGAGCATATGCCAGAGTTGATCGACACGCTGATGGAATTTGACAGGCTGGCCAAGGCACGGCCTATTTCGCTGTAAAATAGGAGACGCTCCGTGACAAAACCCTTGTCTGAGGTGACCCCGAATACCTGGTCTTTCCTGCGCGATGCTATGATCAAGCCCACGGGATTTCGCGAGTATGACGCGCGGTGGAAATACCCTGACGAGATCAATCTGCCTGGGATGACAGCGTTGGGCATGGGGCTGGGCACGCAGATGCACGCCCGTGGGATTGAACCGGTGATCGCAGTGGGCAATGATTATCGCGACTATTCGTTGAGCATCAAAAATGCGCTGATCCTGGGCTTGATGCAGGCAGGTATCCGGGTAAAGGATATCGGCCCTGCCCTGTCGCCGATGGCGTATTTTTCGCAGTTTCATCTGGATGTGCCCGCAGTGGCGATGGTGACGGCGAGCCACAATCCCAATGGCTGGACGGGCGTGAAAATGGGCTTTGATCGGCCTCTCACCCATGGGCCTGATGAGATGGGCGAGTTGCGCGACATCGTGCTTGAGGGCCGCGGGGAGGCGCGGCCGGGTGGGGCGTATGAATTCGTGGATGGGGTGCGAGAGGCTTATCTCGATGATCTCGTGGGGGATTTCAAGATGTCCCGCCCGCTGAAAGTGGTCTGTGCGACTGGCAACGGTACAGCGGCGCATTTCGCACCGATGCTCTTTGAGCGGATGGGTGTGGAGGTCGTGCATTCGCACACGGAGCTGGATTACACCTTCCCCAATTACAACCCGAACCCCGAGGCGATGGAGATGCTGCATGATATGGCGGCAAGCGTGAAGGCCTCCGGCGCGGATATGGCGCTTGGGTTTGACGGTGACGGGGATCGCTGCGGTGTTGTCGATGACGAGGGCGAAGAGATTTTTGCCGACAAGGTGGGCGTGATCATGGCGCGCGATTTGTCGGGGATTTATCCCGGCTCCACTTTCGTGGCGGATGTGAAATCGACCGGACTTTTTGCCTCTGACCCGGTGTTGCAGGGCAATGGCGTGAAGGCAGATTACTGGAAGACGGGGCACAGCCACATGAAGCGGCGCGTCAAAGAGATCGGCGCGCTGGCCGGATTTGAGAAATCGGGGCATTACTTCCTCGCGGAACCCGTGGGCCGTGGTTATGATTGCGGGATGCGCGTGGCGGTAGAAATCTGCAAGCTGATGGATCGCAACCCGGACAAATCCATGTCCGACCTGCGCCGCGCCCTGCCCACGACCTATGCGACACCGACGATGAGCCCTTATTGCGCGGATACGACCAAGTATGAGGTCTTGGAGCGGCTGGTGGCCAAGCTGGTCGCGCATCACGAGGCGGGTAAACCGTTGGGGGGCCGGGCCATCAAGGAGGTGGTGACGGTGAACGGCGCGCGGGTGATTTTGGACAATGGCAGCTGGGGGCTGGTACGCGCGAGTTCCAATACGCCGAACCTTGTGGTGGTGTGTGAAAGCTCCGAGAGTGACGCGGAGATGCGGGCTATTTTTGCAGATATCGACGCGGTTATTCGGACAGAGCCTGAGGTGGGTGAGTACGATCAAACGATTTGAACGCCACCTCAGATACAGGTTTTGATGTGACTGGGAATCTCTTGAACTTCCCGGCTTTGCGCGGTTCGAAACCATCGTGGTTTGGCGTGATTGCGTTGGTTTGCGGTGTTCTGCAACCTCATGGGGCAAACGCAGACATTTTGCGGTTCTTTCAATCGGCACCGATACATGAAGATGACAGGCTATCCGGAGAGTACGACTTAGCCATCGACGAGTGCCGCTTTGACCTCACACACTATTCCCCAAACCGCAAATCGCCCCGTTCCGTGACACATACAAAGATTGACCTGTCATACTTCCTCACTGTTCCGCCTTTGGCCAGTGGTGATGGTGGTAGGTATTCTTCGCGCTCGACAGTCACTTGGTTTACAGAAAGGCATATTCGAGAAGAACTAGAAGCGCTAAACGCCGAGCTTTTCGAACTGAGAGTGACATGGTTTACACGATCGCGCCTGACCGAAACTGAAATTCGCGAAAGACGATCGAAGCTTGAAAACATGCTTGCGCGGATTGAAGGAGGCGAATTTGGTGAGTTTGCACAAAACAACCACGCTGTCGTTCATGAAGAGGGAAATCCGGAAAAGCCGAGCTCGGTGCGCATCGCCTTGTCCCTGCAGCTTCCCACGCGTGTGACGAACGGCAAACGGTTGAAAGACGCGGTCTTTCGCCATCAGCTTGATCACTGCCCAGAGATCATACCTTCAATCCTGGAAAAAATGGACCGGCACATTGAAGGTATGTTCCCACCGGCGTTTTTGGACGATTTCGATTTGGAGTTTGACCCCGACACAGAACGGTTGGATTGAACCCAATCAGAATAATGCATCTCACCATACGTTTCGAAAAACGGGTTTGCATTTTGTTGTAGGAGTTCTTCGGTCCCCTGTCGGTGTGACCCGCGAGGATTGGGCCGCTTTTGTGCTCTGACTGGCAGCCTAGATCAGGCTACCCCGTCCATCTTGCCCGCGAGCTTCACATCCAGATCGCTGAGGCCGTCCACGTCATGCGTGGTCAGCGTCACCTCAACGGTTTTGTAGACATTGGACCATTCGGGGTGGTGGTTCAGCTTTTCGGCCCAGATGGCGGCACGAGACATGAAGCCCCAGGCCTCGATGAAATTTTTGAAGACAAAGGATTTGTGGATGGCGTCGCGGCCTTCGACCATCTTCCACCCATTGGCATTTAGTTCCGCCAGGGCGGTGGTGCGCGCGTCGCCTGTAAGTTTTTCGCTCATTCCTGTTCCTCTCTGACTTCACGGCGGAAAGGGCCGTATGCGGTGAGTATTTCGATGTCGTTTTCCACGGCTTCGCGTTCGGCCTTTAGAAACTGCGCGATGGCGTCGGCGAACCCGGGATCGCCGACCCAGTGGAGGGAGTGGGTTTCCGTGGGCATGTAGCCGCGGGCGAGTTTGTGTTCGCCTTGGGCGCCGGCCTCGACCCGGGCCAGACCATGTTCGATGGCGTAATCCATGGCGCGGTAGTAGCAGAGCTCAAAGTGCAGGAACGGGTGGTGTTCGGAGCAACCCCAGTAGCGGCCAAAAAGCGTGTCGCGGCCGATGAGGTTCATGGCACCGGCGACGGGACGGCCCTCGCGCATGGCCAGCGCGAGGAGGATGTCATCGCGCAGACGCTCATGCGCGATGTCGAAGAACCGGCGTGTCAGATAGGGCATGCCCCATTTGCGCGCGCCAGTGTCCTGGTAGAATTGCCAGATATAATCCCAATGCTGCGGCTCGATTTGATCGCCAGTGAGCATTTGGATGTCGCCACCGAATGCATTCGCATCGCGGCGTTCGCGGCGGATGGATTTGCGTTTGCGGGAGCTGAGGGAGGCGAGGAAGGCATCAAAATCGGCGTAGTTATCGTTGACCCAATGATATTGCGTTGAGGCGCGGGGCATGAGGCCGATGTCTTCGCCCGCTTGCGCCTCGGCCTCTGTACAGAAGGTCACATGGAGCGATGACATCTTGTTGCGGGCGGCAATTTCTACCGCGCCTTGGGCCAGCGCCGACATGCCCGTTTCTTCAAAACCGGGGCGAACAAGAAAGCGACGTCCGGTGGCGGGGGTAAAGGGCACGGCCATTTGCAGTTTGGGATAGTATCGCCCCCCTGCCCGCTCATAGGCATGCGCCCAGTTGTGATCGAAGATGTATTCGCCCTGGCTGTGAGACTTCGCATAAAGTGGCGCGCAGGCGACGACCTCTCCTGCGATTTCGGCGACTATGTATTGCGGCTGCCAGCCGGTGCCGGTGCCCACCGAACCGCTGTCTTCAAGCGCTTTGAGGAAGCGGTAGGTTGTAAACGGGTCGATCGGGCGGCCATCCGCGGCCTCGGGACAGGCGCAGGCATCCCAGGTTGCCTCGGCGATGTTGCCAAGGGAATGATATGCGGTCAGGGTAACTGACTGGCCGTCCATGGAACCTGCTCATTGTAGATAGGGATGTATCTGTGCTTTAGGCGCGGGAGTTCAAGCAGGAATGGCCGCTGCATAGCGTTCGAATGTGATGTTGTCAGAGAGCTTTCGTGCGGCCTGTTCTTCGGCCTCACTGCGAATAGTCCAACAGAGCACGGGCGTGCCCGCTGCGCGCAGGGCTTGAACCCGAGGGCGGGCGAGATCGGTGGCGTGGTGAGAGATGAAGCTGCACCCGGCGCGTTCATAGTCGGGGATGTCTCGAAGGCGGTCACGGATTGCACCGATCAGATGTGGCCAGTCCTGCGCCTCATACCCGCTGGTGACAAGGCCACGCGGGTGATCAGGCAGCAATTCAGCCAGATGCGCCACCATGTTGGGATTGAAAGACATGACGGCGGCGGGGCCCTCATACCCCTGCAGCGTGTGTGCCACAGCCCGTTCCAGCGCGCAGTCCGTGACGCCCATCTCGCCGTGCTGATCCTTGAGTTCAATAAGCAAGGGCACGCGGCCTGAGACGATGTCGAGGACTTTCGCGAAGGTGGGCACGCCGTCAGTGCCCCCGGTGAGCGTGATCTTTTCAAGCTCGGCGGCATCTCGATCTCGCACTTCACCGGTCTCACCTGTCAGACGGTCGAGATCATAGTCGTGGAAAACCATCGCGTGATGGTCGCGGCTGAGTTGGAGATCCATCTCAATGCCGTAGCCCTCCGCGATGGCGGCCTCGATGGCGGCGCGGGAATTTTCGGGGCGGCCCTGCGCCACATCATGAAATGCCCGATGGGCGATGGGCCGGGTCAGAAACGCCTGAGGGAGCGGGATCATTTGATCTCAAAGATACCTTCAATTTCGACGGCCACACCGAAGGGGAGCGAGGCGGCAGACACCGCCGAGCGGCTGTGTTTTCCGGCATCCCCCAGCGCTTCGCCCAGAAAATCAGAGGCGCCATTCACAACGGCGGGCTGTTCGCCATAATCGGCGGTGGAGTTGACAAAACCAGTCAGTTTCACCACCCGCACCAGCCGGTCCAGATCACCACCACAAGCAGCTTTGACTTGCGCCAGAAGGTTGATCGCGCAGGCCTTTGCGGCCTCGGCACCCGCAGGGGTTTCCATATCCGCACCCAACTTGCCCAACATCAGGGTATCGCCCAATTTCGGCAGTTGGCCGGAGACGAAAAGCGTGCTGCCCACTTGCACATAAGGCACGTAATTGGCCGCCGGCATCGGGGCCTCGGGCAGTGTGACGCCCATATCAGCGAGCTTGGTTTCAAATTGTCCCATCGGGGCCTCCGGAATTGGAAATAATCATGGCGTGTCGGGCGCACGCTATCTGCTTTGCGCCCGGGGCGAAATCGTAAAACGGCCGGGCGCGATCGGCAGGAATGTCAAAATTGCATCAAAACTTGCCACGACACAGGCCAAAGGCTTGCAAAGCTGGCGAAAAATAGCCTAAGCGTCAGGCGGTCGGTGACGTGCAATACATGTTTTTCGTGCAGCGCCACTGGCCAAGTCTGTTTGATTGTTTATGTCCATGGTAAGCCTTGTCGGTGAGTCGTGATTTGGAAATTTTGACATCTTTGACCAGAACGGCACCTGCCCGCGTTTTGCGCGGGCTTTTGGCGTTGTGCCTTGTGGCTATGATCGCCGCCTGCTCCGCACCGCCAGCGGATCACCCACCGGGGGAACCGTTTGATCCCTATGAGAAAACCAATCGCGGGTTCCATTCCTTCAACAAAGGATTGGATCGCGCAGTTGTTCGGCCTGTCGCTTATACCTATAGCGGCATTGTAGGCGATGAAGTTGAGGATTCGATCAGCCGGTTTGCCAGCAACATCTCCATGCCCCGCGCCATCATCAACAACGTCCTGCAAGGCAATATGAAGGGCGCAACCGAAGACACCTATCGGTTCGTGGTAAACTCCACCGTCGGATTTTTCGGCCTGTTTGATGTTGCGACAGATCTGAATATGCCTGCTGCGACGGATGCTGATTTTGGCGAAACACTGGCCGTTTGGGGTGTCCGTGAAGGCGCTTATGTCGAACTGCCCGTCTTTGGCCCGTCGACCGAACGTGACACGGTGGGTATGGTTGTGGACCTGTTCCTCAACCCGCTGGATTATTGGATCCGGGATCCTGAAGAATACTATGTCTTTGGCACCGGCGTGTCCTCGACCCTCACAACCCGGGAGCGTCTGGGACAAACAATCGACGGGGTTTTGTACGAATCCACAGACAGCTACGCGCAGTCACGGTCACTTTATCTTCAAAATCGCAGGTTCGAGGTGGGCGACTCAGGCTCTGAGGTTTATCTTGATCCTTATGATGACCCGAACCTCGTACTTGAGTGAGCGATATGATGTTTGATGCAGACAAAACCAGCCGCCGTGGTTTTCTGGGCGGTCTTACTGGCGTGGGTTTGTTGGGGTTTGTCCCCACAAAAGTCTGGGCGCTGGACGAAGCCAGATCCATGGCGCTTGTTGACCGGGTGGTGAATGACATCAACAGGGTCATTGCGTCGGGCAAGTCGGAATCGGCGATGATCCGGGATTTCGAGCGTATCTTTGGTCGATATGCGGATGTCTCTATCATTGCGCGGTCGGCGCTTGGGGCGGACAGTCGGCGCGCGTCAAATGCGCAGCTTCGATCCTTCACCAAAGCGTTCCAAGGATACGTCGCGCGCAAATACGGCAAGCAGTTCCGCGATTTCATCGGCAGCCAGATTGAAGTGAAGGGCGTGCGGCGGGTCAAAACCTGGCACGAGGTTGACGCGACCGTTCGGTTGAGCGGCCGGTCCCCGTTCAAGGTGGCATTTCTGGTGTCAGACAGATCGGGCAAAGACCTCTTTTTCGATTTGATGATCGAAGGGGTCAGCATGCGCATTTCAGAACGCAGTGAGATCGGTGCCCTGCTGGACGCCAACAATGGCGATATCGACAAACTGATCAGCGCTGTTCAGCGGGCAGGTTGAGCCCAAACTTCTCAAGTTTTAATCTTGTGACGTCTATACCGTGCGCTGGCGTTCAAGCTCGTTGCGCAAAACCTCGGCCTCATGGCGAGCCTCGCGCAGGCCGTCCATCGTGGCGGACAGTTCCGCTTCGGTCTGGTTCAGCTGATTGGTCAGCTCCGCTTCGCGTTGCTGCAAATAGGTGATCGCCTGATCACGGGTTTCTTCGGCCTCATGCAATTCCTGGGCCAGACGTTCCAGTTCGCCGACGTCGGACCCCGACACGCGAATGAAACGATGCACCAACCAGTTGGCAAACCACCCCAGGCAGAAAGCCACGAACAGGATCACGGCCGTAGCGATTATAAATTCAGTTCTGTTCATCCGCGCTCTCGTTCGCCCCATCTGCGGCGGAATCTTCTGCCTCTTCTGCGGCAGTTTCAACCTCTGATTCTGCCGTCTCGGCGTCTTCCGATCCTTCCGCTGCGGTTTCACCCTCGTGCAGGACGATGAATTCGATGCGGCGGTTGGCCTCGCGGCCCTCTTCGGTGTCGTTGTCGGCGATGGGGTTGCTTTCGCCGTAGCCCACGGCGGTGATCGACCCGGTCAGCACGCGGCGCAAGCGTAGCTCATTCAGGATGGTCTGCGCGCGCGACTGGCTGAGCTGCTGGTTCATGGACTCGCGCCCCTGACTGTCGGTATGACCCGCGATTTCCATATTGAGCGCGCCGCAGTCGCGCAGCACCTCGGCGATGTCATCCATGATCTGTTTGCCTGTCACGCCAAGCCGCGCAGAGCCCGGTTCAAACTGGATCTTGCGGGCATCTTTGATGGCATTGATATCGGCCTCGCATTCCTGCGGTGTGGGCATGGAGGCTACAGGGTCAAGCTCTTCTTCATAGCGGACGTTAATGTCGTAGACTGCGCCCTCGCCCAATTTACCAGACAAAAGGGAGGAGATAGTGGTACTGGCATCGGCCTCCCCCGTGGCGCCGCGCACTGTCAGCGCGTCGGGTGTGACGGACACGATGCCATTGGACAAATGCGACAGGGCATCAATCCCGGTGATCACGCGAAAGGTCCAGTCATCGGGGACGGCATCATCGACGCGTGCACGCATGTCGACGCCGCCCGAGGAAAATCGCGCCATGGCGAAACTGTCGACCATAGTGCGATCCGTTTCAGTGGCCACACGGCCGCTCAGTTGCAAAAGACCTTCGGGAGACAGCGTGGCGGTGAATTCCAACTCTTCCGCTTGTTCGCCCTCGGACGTTGCGGGCAAATCTGCCTTCAACGAAAAGAGCTGCGGCAGGTTGTTTTCCAAAGCCCCGATCACATTGTCGAATTGGGCCTGTGTCACGCCTTCACCCGCCCGGAGTGAAATGTCAGCATCGGTGAAAGTCACGCTGCCCTGCCCCAGCTCTGCCAGCGCGGCGACGGATTGTACAACGGCCTCGGACCAGCGCGGGGTTGGCACACCGAGACCGACAAGGCAGCTCCCGTCCTCCGTCATGCCGGCTGCGCGGGCAGCCGACAGGATGCGGTTGCGGGCAAATTCCGTATCCGCCGAACAGGCATCAAAATGCGGCCCATTTCCGTCAATAATAAAGCGCAGGGTATAGGGGGTGATCACGGGCCGCGGCGCGGCAATATCCAGAGACAGCGACAGATTGCTGGGCGCAAGCCGTTCGAGCTGTGCTTCGATTGAGTTTTTCTCATCCTGAGAGCCGGTGATGGCCTTCACGGCAATGCGATCAGCCCGCAGCGATATTTTGGTGCGGTCGAGCACGCCCAGCGCACGAACGGCGTAGGTTATGGTGTCATCCCAGCTGTCGGGCGCGGGGTAATCGGCGGCCTCCAGAAAGTCAGAGACATCTTCGTCCCGGCTGACATTCTGAATGCTTTCCAGAAAACCCGCCCGATCCATGCTGGCAGGCACCAGGCCAATGAGGGAAATACCGCTTTCATTGCGCAGGATTTCCATGGAAAAGCGCGGTGTGCCGATGATTTCGCTTCTCTCCACCAGCATCTGGTCGATCACGCGCGTCGCCTCCACCACCGAACCGGCGACAGACATGGCGCGGAACCGCGCGGCTTCGGAGGGTGCGGTGCCGGACAGGTAGACCTGCAACCCATCGGTATCCACTTCGCTCCAGACAAGGCCAGTGTCATCGAGCGCGTTCAGAACGGACGATTTCGATGTGCCTTCAATCACCGCCACGGCAAATCGCGCACTGACCAGAGAAATCAGGGCCGCAGCCACGAAGACGCCAACTATGGCCAATAAAGATGATAGACGCATGCGCGATCCACGTATGTCATTTGTCCGCGACGTTCGTTTTATGGCCGGGCGGGGCGGAGTGCAATCAAAGGTACAAAGCTGCGGCGAAAAATGGCAAAGGCAGGAGACCCGCATCTCGGTTGGATCTAAAGAGCGTGATGAGTGTGCCCCCATCATCGGGATCGTATTGCGCGAGCTGCCATTGCAGATGCCATCCAAAGGCCCATGTGCCGCAAAGCGCCAAGAGCACGCTATAGGGTGACGCGCTAACCGCCGCGCCCAGCACGGCGAGGATCACGGCAAACCCCTGCAAAGACACCGCGATCACGAGGAACCGGCGCAGCCAGGTGGGAATCATCGCGCCAAAGAGCCGGGCGGTGGATTTCACGCCGATCAGGGCGTCGTCTTCGGCGTCCTGCTGGGCGTAGATCGTGTCATAAAAGAGCGTCCAGGCAATACCGGAAAGGTAGAGGATGACAGCGGGCCAGCCGAGTGAGCCGGTATGGGCCGTCCAGGCCAGCAATGCGCCCCAATTGAACGCGACGCCCAGAAACACCTGTGGCCACCAGGTAAAGCGTTTGGCGAAGGGGTAGATGCAGACGGGCACGAGCGAGAGGACGCCCAGCATGATGGCGGCCGTATTGAAGGTGAGCAAAATTCCAAAGGCCACCAGTGCCTGCGCCACGAGCCAGACCAAAGCGCCTTTCACGGTGACCTGACCCGACGGGATCGGCCGGGACGCCGTGCGGGAAACGGAGCCGTCGATATGGCGGTCAGTGATATCATTCCACGTGCAGCCCGCGCCACGCATCAGGAAGGCGCCGATGGCGCAGCCGGTGAAAATCCACAGATCATGCCACCGCATCTGCCCGTCATGGACCATGGCGAGCGCCAACCCCCACCAGCACGGCAGAAGTAACAACCACGTGCCAATTGGACGGTCGGCACGGGACAGGCGCAGATAGGGTCGCGTGACAGGGGGCGCATAGCGATCGACCCAGTTGCCTTTGACGGCGTCGGCCACGGATCCGTCTTGTGGCTCTGGCGTCTGATTTGTCACGGTCATATATCTGTGCCCCATGAAACATCCGCGTGTCAGATTGTATGTAGAGCAGGCTTTGGGGGAAGGGCAATCACTCCCGCTCAGCCGTGATCAGGCGCATTACCTGTTTGGGGTGATGCGGTTGGGCGTAGGAAATAGCATTCTGGTCTTTGACGGAAAGCATGGGGAATGGCGGGCCGATGTCGTGGAAGCCGGCAAGCGCGGCGGGGTTTTGAAAGCGATCGAGCAAACTGTCCGGCAGCGGGATCCGCCGGACCTGTGGCTGATGTTTGCCCCGATCAAGAAGGCGCGCACGGATTTCATCGTGGAAAAGGCTGCCGAGATGGGCGCGGCAAAGATCATGCCGATGCAGACCGAGTTCACAAATTCCGAGCGCGTGAGGCAGGATAGGTTGCAGGCCCATGCAGTGGAAGCGGCAGAGCAATGTGGTGGGACGTTTGTGCCCGAGGTGATAGGTCTGCAAAAGCTGGATGCAGTTTTGGACAGCTGGCCAGAGGGTCGGAACCTGATGTTTTGTGATGAAGGGTTGGCGGGCCGCTCGTCCGGCATGGCGGCCAGTCTCGCTGAGCGAGGAATGGAAAAATGGGCGATTCTTGTCGGGCCTGAGGGTGGGTTTTCTGATCGGGAACGGGCGCGCCTCGCTGCGCTCGGGGAGGCTCACGCCGTCAGCCTTGGCCCGCGCATTCTGCGCGCGGACACTGCCGCTGTCGCGGCGATGACCATGTGGCAGCTTGCGCATGGAGATTGGCAGTGAGCTTTATCCGACCAGAAGCGCGTGCAGCCCTTTGGCGATGGCGGGAGGTGCTCGCTGGCGCGAGCGGGCTGGTATTTGGCCTTTGGTGGCTTTTGAGCGGAGCGACGCTAACGCAATGGGTTGGCGGCGCGGTGGCGCTTGCCGCGCTCGCGCTTTTGGTCGCAGGTGTTCAGCGCGGGCGTTTTCGCGGCCAGTCAGGCGGGCTTGGTGTAGTGCGGGCTGATGAAGGGCAAGTGGCTTATTTCGAGCCGCTGACCGGCGGTGTCGTGGCGCTAAGTGAAATGAGCCAGCTGCGCTATGACGCGACGGGCAAGCCAGAGCATTGGGTGTTGGCGCAGCCTGGTCAGCCGGATTTGTACATTCCCGTGAATGCGGAAGGGGCCGATGCGTTGTTTGACATCTTCGTACGGCTGCCGGGATTGAAAACCGAGCGGTTGCTCAGCGTGATGCGCACGACCGCGCAGACACAAACTGTTTTGTGGCAGCGCGATCGTGGGGCCGCGCTAACAAGTCAGACCAAGTCTTAGCGCATGCGCGGGCCGCCCAGTTTCGGGCTGCGGGCTAATGCCTCTTCGGGGATATCTGACAGGGATTTCCTGCGCTTCGGCTTCCAGGGATCGCGGCCGCCCCGAGCAGATGCAGATGTGGGGAGAAGAACGGGTGCCAAGGTCAGGCCGAGGGCGGTGGTGAATGCAGCGCGGCGGCTTATTTTTTGTTGGTTGGTCATGTTCGCCTCCTATCATTGGCGTGGGACATGACATGAAGATAGACGGCAAGACGCGCCTTTGAATTCAGCTTTTCACACGTTCGCGCGATAAGGTCGTGACAGTCTTGAGGGCATGGGTTGCATTGACACTGCCGGGCTTTGGCGCAATCACTGCCCTGATAGGCGCGCCTCTCAAAAGGAACCCATCAATATGTCCATACCTCAGTCCGGCGGCGGCCCCATTTCTTCGCGCGATCAATTGGCGGAGTATCTTGAGGCCGGATGCAAGCCCAAAGATGATTGGCGGATCGGGACGGAGCATGAGAAATTCGGCTATTGCAAGGATACGCTGAACCCCCTGCCCTATGATGGTCCGCGGTCGATCAAGGCTCTGCTGGAGGGGCTGCGCGATGGACAGGGTTGGGCACCGCTGGAGGAAGCGGGAAATCTGATAGGTCTTGAAAAGGACGGGGCGAATGTGAGCCTGGAACCCGGCGGGCAGTTTGAGCTGTCGGGCGCGCCACTGGAGACGATCCACGAGACCTGCGACGAGGTGAATGCGCATCTGGCCGATGTGAAGGCGATCTCTGACGAGGTGGGTGTGGGGTTCATCGGCCTGGGGGCAGCACCCGAATGGACCCATGATCAGATGCCGATGATGCCCAAGGGGCGTTACAAGTTGATGACGGATTACATGGACCGGGTCGGCACCATGGGAAAATCCATGATGTACCGGACCTGCACGGTTCAGGTGAACCTCGACTTTTCGTCCGAGGCCGACATGGTGAAAAAGCTGCGCGTGGCGATTGCGTTGCAGCCTGTGGCGACTGCGCTTTTTGCTAATTCACCTTTCTTTGAAGGCAAGCCCAATGGCCATAAATCGTGGCGCTCCCGTGTGTGGCGGGATCTGGATGCGGATCGGACGGGGATGTTGCCGTTCGTATTTGAGGACGGGTTCGGGTTTGAGCGTTGGGTGGACTATGCGCTCGATGTGCCGATGTATTTTGTCTATCGCGATGGCGTCTACATTGATGCGCTGGGGCAGTCGTTCCGCGATTTTCTGGATGGTAAACTGCCCGCGCTGCCGGGGGAGACGCCAACGCTGTCGGATTGGGCAGATCATTTGACCACGGCCTTCCCCGAGGCACGGATCAAGAAATTCATGGAGATGCGCGGGGCGGATGGCGGCCCTTGGCGAAGGCTCTGTGCGTTGCCGGCCTTCTGGGTTGGTTTGATGTATGACCAAAGCGCGCTGGATGCGGCATGGGATTTGGTGAAGGGCTGGGATGCCGAGACGCGGGAGGCTTTGCGCGTTGGGGCTAGTGAATCGGCGTTGGAGGCGCGTGTGGGCGACATTCACATGCATGATCTGGCGCGCGAGGTGTTGGCGATTTCCGAGGCTGGGTTGACGGCCCGCGCGAGGCCGGGTGCTGGGGGTTTGATCCCGGATGAGACGCATTTTCTGAATGCGTTGATGGAGAGTGTTGAGAGTGGGCAGGTTCCGGCGGATGAATTGCTGGAGAAGTACCATGGGGACTGGAGCGGGGATCTGAGCCGGATTTACGCCGAGTATTCCTATTAAGCGCTGAGAGAGCGGCTTTGGCAGGCCCCGGTCTGGCGATCCTGACATTGATCCAGCAAACCTTTATCGTTGATCCTCGCCGTATTTTCGAGCGACGGGCTTACCTCACACATTCGCCAGGCCCTGGTGGGGGCCTGACGAAGGCGCGGCGGGCTACGCCCTTGATTCCGCGCCGGGTTAGTTGGCCACTTCTGCCATAGCGCTGCGTTGTTCTTGCAGGATCGCCTTGAGGGCAGTGACGGCCTGAGTGAAGCCAAGCCCTAGGCAAACAGCGACCAAACCCAAGGCGGCAATAGCAGCTAGTTGGATCAGTTCATCTGCGACCGGCAACATGGCGGCGAGGATCAGGATGCCGCCCAGACCGATGGCGCCGTAGCTGGCCGCGATGGGGGCCGCGACAACCCGAGGGGAGGCGGCGGTGACTGGGCATGGCCCGATCATGTCAGCGATCTTGAGGATCATCAGGACCATGATAATCAGCGCCAGAACGCTGAGGCCGAGGAAGGTGGCAAGGGTGATAAGCATGGGGTTCTCCTTTATGCTGCAATGGGTTGGCTGAAGGCATCGCGACGCCAGCTCTGGTAGAGAAGGGCAAAGGCCCCGGCCCAAATCGGCGCGAAGATCGAGCCGAAGGTGAAATACATTTCCGCGACGTTGTCATAGCGCAGGCTGGGGTGGGTCAGGTGAAGCAGGTAGATCACGCCGACCACGGCCAGATTGGACACAAAGCCCAACAGAGCGGCTGCTCCAAAATGGGGCTGATAGCGACCGAGCCACCAGAGCATCACGGGCGTTGCGGTGAGCAGGTAAAACGGCCCCCCCATGACCACCGCGACGAGCGGGATCAGGAGCCAAAAGAACAGGAACCCAATGATCAACGGCGCGCCGATGAGCGCGAAGATAAAGGCGCGTGGGTCGATCAGGTAGCGTGGGCCAGGGTGCTTCCTTTTAAGCCGGCTATTCTTTGCAGTTATTTCTGTCATTTCAGAAAACTCCTTCCAAAATTTTTTCCGTCAGGATTTCGACTTGGGCAGAAGCCGCGCAATGCGGCCGCCCATTTTCATCAGACCCATCTGCACGGGCCGTGGCAGATCGATCATTTCGCGATACCAGAGGTCGAACATTTCCATCGTTTGCAACGTCTCATCGATACGGGCCTTAATGCGGTCGGGGGTATCATCGCCCCGTGCCTCTTCGGCGACGGTGCGTAACGCCTCCAATGTTGGGGTGAATTCCTGTTCGCGGCGGGTTTGCACGATGATTTTCACAAGGTCGAACATGTCGCGGACAGAAGTGAAGCGGTCTTTGCGTTCACCCAGGGCGCGGCTGGATTTTACCAGCCGTTGAGCCTGTAGCTCTTTAAGACCGGTGGAGACGTTGGAACGTGCAAGGTTCAGTGCCTCGCAGATCTCATCCGCCGTCATGGGATCGGGCGCGATATGCAACAGGGCGTGGATCTGGGCCACAGACCGGTTCACACCCCATTTCGCGCCCATCTCCCCCCAGTGGAGGATGAAGTCTTGAGAGGCTTGCGAGAGGTGCATGTCGGCGGCTCCTAACATTTCTGTAATTACAGAAATACCAGGATTGGATGATTCTGCAAGGGGTTTTCGTGAAATTACTTCTGGCCGATGCGGGGTTCGGTGCCTGCGCGCAGGCGTTGGACGTTGGGCCAGTGGCGCCAGAAGATGAGTAGGGTCAGGATGAAGATCAGGATGATCATGCGGGTTTCGCCCAGAAATGTGGTCCAGACGACGGAGAGCGAGGCAGCCATCAGCGCCCCCATGGACGACTGGCGCGTGACAGCCACGGCAAAGAGCCATGTGGCACCACAGGCAAGGCCAACAGGCCAGGCGAGCGCAAAGACGATGCCGAAGAAGGTGGCGACGCCTTTGCCGCCTTTGAAGCCCAGCCAGACCGGGAAGCAGTGGCCGAGGAAGGCGGTCAGTGCGGCGAGTTGCGCGGCGTCTTCGCCGGAGAGTGCGCGGGCGAGGAGGACCGCCACGGCGCCTTTTGCAGCATCCAGCAGCAGCGTGGCGGCGGCGGCGCCCTTGTTGCCGGTCCGAAGGACGTTGGTGGCACCGATATTGCCGGAGCCGATTTCACGCAGATTACCGAGGCCCAAGCGCTGCGACAGGATCAGGCCGAAAGGGATGGAACCCAGCCCATAGCCGACAAAGGCCCAGAGGATCAGGATCAAAGCGCTCGATTCAAAAGGGGGCATCAGCCAGCCTCATGCACAATCTGACCTTTGACATAGGTCGCCTGTACCTTGCCGCGCATCTGACGACCGTCAAAGGGGGTATTTTTGGATTTCGAGTGCAGCGTGGTGCGGTCGAGAGCGAAGGTGGTGTCCGGGTCGAAGAGGATGAGATCGGCGGGAGCGCCTTGTGCAAGGCGACCTGCGTTTAGTCCCAGCCGCTTGGCGGGGTTGAGGGAAAGCGCCGCGAAAAGCTGCGGCAGGGTCAGATCGCCTGCGTGGATGAGGGACATGGCGGCGGGTAGCAGCGTTTCCAGCGCGACGGCGCCGCTGGCGGCTTCCTCAAACGGCAGGCGTTTGCTTTCTTCGTCCTGGGGGGTGTGCATGGAGCTGATGATGTCAATGGTGCCATCGCGGAGGGCGGCAAGGATGGCTTGGCGGTCTTCTTCGGACCGCAGGGGTGGTTTGACCTTGAAGAAGGTGCGGTAGTCGTCGGCATCCGCGTCGGTCAGCGTCAGGTGATGGATGGAGGTGCCAGCGGTGACATCCAACCCGTTGGCCTTGGCGCGGGTGAGGCTAGGCAGAGCGCGGGAGGTGGTGATCTGGTCGGCGTGGTAACGCGCGCCGGTCATCTCGATAAGCGCCATGTCACGGTCGAGGCCCATGCGTTCGGCCATGGGGGAAACGGCGGGAAGGCCCTTGAGTGCCGCACGGGGGCCGGATGTGGCGGCGGCACCGGAAGACAGGATGGGTTCCTGCGGGTGGGCGATCACGAGGGCGCCCAAAGAGCGGGCATAGGTGAGCGCGCGGGAGAAGACTTTGGTGTCGGTGACGACATGGTCGCAATCGGTGAAGGCCACCGCGCCCGCATCCATGAGAAAGCCCAATTCGGTCATTTCGCGGCCCGCGCGGCCTTTGGTGAGGGCGGCCATGGGGAGGACATTGACGGGTGCAGCTTCGTTGGCGCGACGGGCCGCGAATTCCAGGACCTCGGGCGTGTCGATGGCAGGGTCGGTATCGGGGCGGGTGACCATGGTGGTCACGCCCCCTGCGGCAGCGGCGAGGCCTGCGGAGCCGTAGCTTTCCTTGTGACGTTCACCCGGTTCGCAGACTTTGACGCCGATATCCACGATGCCGGGGGCCAGACAGAGGCCACCGCAATCGCGCCGCCCATCCGCGCCGTCCGGCGCGGTGTCTCTCCCGTTAGCAGCGATCTGACCGTCCTCAATAAGGAGCCAACCGGGGGTGTCAGTTCCAGCCTCGGGGTCAATCAAGCGGGCATTTTCGAGCAGGGTTTTCATTATGCCAATCTCTCCTGAATGCCGCGCATCAGGCGATAGACCTCTGCGCCGTTTTGGATGCGTTCGAAACCCACGGCGACTTTGACCTGTCCGTTTTTGCGGCGACGCATTTCGTGGTTGAAATGGATGGTTGCCGGATCGTTGCCGTCGTAATCGAGAATGGTTTGCTGCGTGATCGGGTAGCTTTTGAGGCTGCGACCGCTGAGGGGCATATCGGTCGCGATAAAGGCACGGCGGTCGGTCAGTGTGTACCAGCTGTGTTTGCGACGCCAGGAACTGCCGTAAAGCGACCCCGCAGCAACGCCAAGGCCAACGAAGAAATGCAGCAACCCGAACATCCAGAAAAAACCACCCGCCATTGAAGCCGCGATCATCCAGAAAAGCGCAAAGCCCGCGAAGAAGAGGCCGAAGACGACGCCCACCAATTTGCTGGCCCGCAGGCGCACCTTGGCATCCGGGCGGCCCTGCCAGAGGACTTTTTCGTCTTTGTCGAGAATGCCCTCCCAGCCGCTTAAATCCGTCATGATGCGAGCCACACAAAGAGGAAGGTGAAGGCGAAGACGGCCAAAAGCGCGTACATTGCGATACGACCGGACATGGCTTTGTCGGAGACAGGTTTGCGTTTCTTGGCGCCCGAGGTGCCGCTGGCGCTGTCGTAGCTGGGCATGGGTGTGGGGGCTGACATGCGGGGTTCACTCAGCGTGGCGATGAGGCGGGCCTCATCGGTGTCCGGCAGGGTTAGGGCCGCACCCGCGAACGCGCCCGAGCGGAGGATGGCGATGTGCCCTTTGAGGGCATTGAGGGTTTCCGCGTGCGGGGCGATGTCACCCTCTGCCACACCGTAGCCTTCCATGAGGAAGCTGGTGAGGCCCATGTCGTGCAGGGCGCTGAGATCAATGATCTGGACGTCTTCGGCCCTAAGGCTTTCCACACCCAGCGCGGCGGCGAGACGGTCTGTCGCCTCGAAATGCTGCAGTTCCATCGAGACGCGGTAGCCGAGGACAAAAATACGGACCAACCCGTGTTCGCCTGGCTTGACCTCGAGGTTCACGCCATCACCTCTTTGGGGGTTTCACGGCGCACGCGCACAAGAAGGTCCATCGCGGCCATGCGGACGGCCACACCCATTTCGACCTGATCCTGAATGACGGAACGGTTGATGTCATCGGCCAGTTCACCGTCGATTTCCACCCCGCGGTTCATCGGGCCGGGATGCATGACAATGGCATCGGGGTTGGCGTGCGAGAGTTTGTCGGCGTCGAGGCCAAAGCGGTGGTAGTATTCGCGTTCAGACGGGATGAAACCGCCATCCATGCGCTCTTTCTGAAGCCTCAGCATCATCACGACATCGGCGTCCCTGAGGCCTGCTTCCATGTTTTCGAACACCTCCGCGCCGAGACTTTCCAACCCCGAGGGCATCAGCGTGGCAGGGCCGATGAGGCGGATGCGGTTGCCCATTTTGGCGAGCAAGTGGAGGTTGGAACGCGCCACACGGGAATGGGCGATGTCGCCGCAAATGGCCACGGTCAGCCCGTCAATCCGGCCTTTGACGCGGCGGATGGTGAGCGCATCAAGCAATGCCTGCGTGGGGTGTTCGTGACGGCCATCACCGGCGTTGAGGACTGCACAATTCACCTTTTGAGACAGCAGATCGACCGCGCCGGAATGCGGGTGGCGCACAACAAGGATGTCAGGTTGCATCGCGTTTAGGGTGAGCGAAGTGTCAATGAGCGTCTCGCCTTTGCGGATGGAACTGGCCTGCATCGCCATGTTCATGACATCCGCGCCAAGGCGTTTACCCGCGAGCTCAAAACTGGATTGCGTCCGAGTGGAATTTTCGAAGAACATGTTGATCTGCGTGAGGCCAACCAACGCCTCACCATGCTTCATGGCAGAGCGGTTGAGAGTCACGTATTGGTCAGCGAGATCCAGAATGGTGGTAATATCGGAAGCAGAGAGGGGCTCGATCCCCAGAAGATGGGATTGTGAAAAGCTCATCCGTCTCTCCGATCGCCGGTTTTTGCGCTTATAGAAAGGGTTGAGTGTGGGGGCAAGGGCGGATGGGACGCTGCACCGAGCGGCCTTGCCGCCCTCCCAAGAATTTTTTTGGCAAGAAGCAAGGCCGGTCGAGACGTAAAATGCAAACTTTTACCGGGGCGGCGGGCGTTCTAGATTGAGATTTATGGAATCGGAGATGGATCACGCCACTGCGTTGGCTTTGCTGGAATGGCAGATGGAACTGGGCGCGGATGAGGCGATCGGGGATACGCCAGTCAATCGGTACGATTTGGCGACCAAGCCTGAGCCTGTGAAAGTGGCGGCCGTCCCTGCCCTAGATGCAAGACCTGATCCTGCGGCGTTTGTAGATCCGGTCGCGGTGGCAAAAGACGCCGCAAAAGGTGCACCGAATTTGGCGGCGTTGCAGGCGGCGTTGGGGGCGTTTGAGCATTGTGAGCTGAAGCGCGGGGCGCGCAATCTGGTGTTTTCCGATGGCCAGCCGGAGACACGGGTTATGATCATTGGCGAGGCGCCCGGACGCGATGAGGACCGGGTGGGCAAGCCGTTTGTGGGGCGTGCGGGCCAGCTTTTGAACCTTATGCTTGACGCGATCGGGCTCGGGCGGGAACGGCCCATGCCGGATGCTGTCTACATCACCAATGTATTGCCATGGCGACCGCCGCAGAACCGCGATCCCAAACCAGATGAGATTGCGATGATGCTGCCTTTCATGCAACGCCATGTGGAACTGGTGAACCCCGACATCGTAGTGCTAATGGGCAATATCAGTTGTCAGGCAGGGCTGGGTAAGCGTGGGATCACGCGGTTGCGCGGTACCTGGGCAGAGGCCTATGGCAAGCCTGCGCTGCCGATGTTTCACCCTGCCTATCTGCTGCGCAACCCGCAGGCAAAGCGGGAGGCCTGGGCGGATTTGCTGACGCTGCGTGAAAGGCTTGACGGATGAAGGTTCTCGCGTTTTCAGATTTGCATCTGTCTCGGGGCCGGGCGGCGGCTTTGGTGGAGGCGAGCCAAGAGGCCGATTTGGTGATCGGGGCGGGCGATTTCTGCAACCAAAGAGAGGGGCTTGCCGACGCGATGGCCTTGATCAAGGGGCTGGCCGCGACCTGTGTCGTGGTGCCCGGCAATTGCGAAAGCGCCGATGAACTGCGCGCCGCTGCGAATGAGGGCATGATTGTGCTGCACGGGGATGCCGCCGAGATCGGAGGCTTGCGCATCTTTGGGTTGGGCTACGGCGTGCCTGAAACGCCGTTTGGGGCGTGGAGTTGTGATCTGGCGGAACCGCAGGCTGAGGAGATGTTGGCAACCTGTGAACGTGCCGACATCATGGTGTTTCATTCACCACCCAAGGGGATTGCGGATGTGACCTCGACCGGGGTTTCGGTCGGGTCCACGGCGATACGGGATGCGATTGCGCGTGTGCAGCCGGCGCTGGCAGTTTGCGGGCATATCCATGATGCCTGGGGGGAGCGCGGGCGGATTGGCACCACAGAGGTTGTCAATCTTGGGCCAACGGTCAATTGGTTTGATATTGCGCCATAGGCATCGGAAAAGGCCGGTTTAATGTCCAAAATAAACGAAAATATCGATTTTATCCCCGTGCGGATCGCCGTTTTAACGGTGAGTGACACGCGCAGTCAGGAGGAGGACCGCTCTGGCACTGTGCTGGTGGAGCGGCTGGAAAAGGCCGGGCATCAACTGGCCGCGCGCATGATCCTGCCGGATGAGCGGGATGCGATCGCGGGCCAGTTGGCCAAGTGGATCGCGGATGACGCTGTGGATGTCGTCATCTCAACCGGGGGCACCGGGCTGACGGGGCGGGATGTGACCGTGGAGGCGCATCGGGATGTCTATGAAAAGGAAATCGATGCATTCGGCACGGTCTTCACCATCGTGTCGATGCAGAAAATCGGAACCAGTGCGGTGCAGTCGCGGGCGACGGCCGGGGTAGCCGGGGGGACGTATCTTTTCGCGCTGCCTGGAAGCCCCGGGGCATGCAAGGACGCCTGGGATGAGATTCTGGTCCGGCAGTTGGATTTTCGTCACAAGCCCTGCAACTTCGTGGAGATCATGCCGCGCTTGGATGAGCATTTGCAGCGGAAGTAGAGGGCGCGCCCTTTTTTACCTGACGTCATTTTTTCGTCAGAACATAATCAAAAACAGCTCCGTGACATCAGCGTGAAGCGGGTCATCTATTTGGATTGCAATCACTTTCTGACCATTGCAGCAACCTCTGCCGCGACACGACCGGTCAGGGACGCGGCAAGACTGACATATACCTCGCGCAGCTGTGGTTTGAGCGGAGTGAGCATGACCATACCCTAGTCAGCACAAAGAACATGAACATGTGAGGACTGACAAATGAGAAAACTTGCCATTGCCGTCATAAGCCTTGCCAGCATTGCAACAACCGCTGGCGCGGCGCAGATCAACCAGGCGGTGTACACAGCACCTGTCGCGCCCATCGCTGCCGTGCAGTCAGGTGTCTTGGACGCAGAGCTGCATCAGGCCGACTTCAAGATCAAAAAGAAGCGGGTCCACGGGAAAAAATTCCGGTCGCACGGGTTTCACCGCTTTCATCACCCGCGTGCGCATCGTTTCGGTGGTTTCCGCAAACGGGGCTTTCATTCGCGCGGCTTCCGGCATCATGGGTTCAAACATCACGGGTTGCGCCACAAAGGGTTCGGGCATCGCGGGTTTATTCGCTACTGATGTCATCGCGGCCAAGATGGATGCCGAATTTTTTTAGAAAGTCGCGACGGAACATTCTGTTTCGGGCGTTTATGTTCTGATGAGTTGAAGTGTCGGGCGTTCCGCTCCATTTCTCTTAGCACACGCGATGTGAACATAAAGGTCATACCCCAGGATGCGATTTCTTAGGCAAAGCCTTGGCGGATTATTCATGTTGGCCCTGACTTTAGGCCTTTTGGCCTATGCAGGCTACGGCATGGTGACTGCCATCCAGGAACGCGTTTCTTCGGAGCGCGAGGTGCCAGAGCGGCGGGAGCGGGAATTTGTTGTGGCGATGGTCACCACTCAATCCGCGACAGTCACGCCCATCCTGACAGCCTACGGCGAGGTGCAAAGCCGCAGGACGCTGGAGATCAGGGCGAAATCCGCCGGCACTTTGGTAGAGCTTTCGGAAAATTTTGAAAATGGCGGTGTGGTTGCGGCGGGCGATTTGCTGGCAGTAATCGACCCGACCGACGCCGAATTTGCGCTGAGCCGTGCGGAAAGTGAATTGACTGACGCCAAGGCAGAAGAGCGGGAAGCAGAACGCGCGCTTACATTAGCACGCGATGAAACGGCCGCTGCGGTGGATCAGGCGGCGCTACGCGAAAAGGCGTTTCAGCGACAGGCCGATCTTGAAACGCGCGGTGTGGGCACCGCAGCGGCCGTTGAGGTAGCTGAACTCGCTGCCAGTCAGGCGCGGCAAGTGGTGATCGTTGCGCGAAAGGCCGAGGCGGCGGCAGAGGCGCGTCTTGATCAAGCCGAAACGCGGATCGCACGGGCGCAGATCGCGTTTGATGAGGCCAGGCAAAACCTGGCTGACACGAAAATTTACGCGAAATTCGGCGGCACGCTCAGCGATGTGACGATTGTCGAAGGGGGGCTTGTCTCCGTGAATGAGCGGTTGGGCGTGGTGGTAGATGGCAGCGCGCTGGAAGTGTCATTTCGGGTGTCGACTGCGCAATATGGCCGATTGACGGATGCGGAGGGCAAGCTGACCCAAGCACCAGTTCGGGTGATCCTATCGAGCTTCGGGGTGGATTTTGAATATAAAGGCCGGATCAGTCGTGACAGCGCCGCCGTGGGCGAAGGACAGATCGGGCGGTTGGTTTTTGCCCGGCTGCAGGAGGCCCCGACACTAAAGCCCGGGGACTTCGTAACGGTTGAAATTGAAGAACCCGCACTGGATGCGGTGGTGCGTTTGCCATCTGCCGCTTTCGGCAGCGATGGCAATGTGATGATCCTCGGCGCGGACAGCCGGTTGCAGGCCGTGCCCGTCACCTTGTTGCGACGGCAAGGCGATGATGTGCTGGTGCGGGCAGAGGCGTTAGATGGCGCAAGTGTTCTGACCGATCGCACGCCGCTTTTGGGTGCGGGCGTAAAGGTTCAGCCTCGTCTTTTGGAGCCTCAGTCGGGCGACGCCACCCTTCTCTACTTGTCCGAAGGTCAGCGGGCACGGTTGATTGCCTTTGTCAAAACCGGGCTTGAGGCCAGCGAAGAGATTAAGACGCAGCTTCTGGGCCAGCTGCAGGAAGCGCAAGTACCTGCAGACCTTGTTGAACAACTTGAACGACGGATTGGCGGATAAGCGATGCGCCGTGAAACGCCCATCACTGCCTCTCGGCTCATTTCATATTTCACACGGCACCGCACGGCGGCCAATCTTCTGCTGTTGGTGATGGTGCTCTTCGGGGCCGTATCTATCCCCAATCTGCAAGCCAAGTTCCTGCCGCAGGTCGTCGTGAATACGATCACCGTCAGCACGACTTGGGAAGGGGCAAGTGCGGAAGATATCGATCGCGGTATTGTTGAAATACTCAATCCTGCCTTGCTGGCGGTCGATGGGGTGAAAAAATCCTTCTCGCTCAGTGTTGAGGGTCGGTCTTACGTCTGGATGAATTTCGAACCGGATTGGGATCTGAGCCGCGCCAGCGAGGATGTGCTGGCCACCGTGAATGCCATTGACGATCTACCGGAAGACGCCGACGAACCCGTAGTGACACGTGAGGCCTGGCGCGACCCTGTGACGAGTGTGGTGATAACAGGGCCTGTCAGCGCCGAGCAACTGGCCAATGTCGCCGATGAGCTCGTGTTACGTCTGTTTGATGAGGGCGCGACGCGGACGAGTATCGAGGGTGTCGCCGCACCACTTACCGTGGTGGAGGTGCCGTCGGTGAGCCTGATCGCCCATGACATCACCATGGCCGATATCGCCCGGGCCGTGAATGCACAGGTGGAAAACAGTCCAGCAGGAGATCTGGAAGGGTCAAACCTGCGCATCCGCACGGACACGCGGGATCGCGATGCAGCGACCATCGAGGCGATTGTGCTGCGGTCCAACCAGGATGGCACGAACCTAACAATCGGTGATGTGGGTTTCGTCAACGTCGAAAGCGTGGCGCGGGATCGGCAGCTTTTTCTGGGGGATGATCCTGCGGTCACCGTGCGTGTTCAGCGCTCCGCTGCGGGCGATTCACTGGAACTTCAGGCGATTGTGGATGAGGTTGTGGCCGACATGGTCTCTACCGTACCGGAGGGGATCCGCCTGGAGCTGTCGCAGGCAGCCGCATCTTTGATTTCAGACCGGTTGGCCCTGCTGTTGGATAACGGTCTTCTGGGTCTCGGCCTGGTGCTGCTTTTGCTTTTTTTGTTCCTCAACGCGCGCACAGCCTTCTGGGTGGCGGCCGGTATCCCCGTGGCGATCATGGGGGCCATCGGGGCGATGTACGTGCTTGGGATGACGATCAACATGATCTCCCTTTTTGCGCTCATCATCACGTTAGGGATCATCGTCGATGATGCCATCGTGGTCGGCGAACATGCTGATGCCCGCGCCCGCAAGCTGCGCGAGTTTCCCCATGAGGCCGCAGAGCGCGCCGCCCATCGCATGGCGCTGCCGGTGTTTTGCGCTGCCCTTACAACAATGATCGCATTTTTCGGGCTTGTGTTCATCGGTGGTGAATTCGGCACGTTCATCTCGGATGTTCCATGGACCGTGGTGGCAGTGCTGATCGCATCGCTGATCGAGTGTTTCCTGATCCTGCCGCACCATATGGCCCACGCCATTGCCCAATCGACCAAAGAACGGTGGTATGACCTACCATCGCATTATGTGAACCGGGGTTTCGTATGGCTGCGGGACACGGGCTTTCGTCCCTTCATGGCGTGGGTGATCGCTTTCCGCTACCCGGTCGTAGCTTTGGTGATCGCGCTGTTCGTCGGGCAGATCACCATGCTGGTGTCGCGCGATGTGTCCTGGCTGTTTTTCGATCCGCCAGAATCCAGTCAGGTGAATGGCCGTTTTGACATGGTGACCGGCGCAAGCCGCCAAGACACCGTCGCCATGATGCGCGAATTGCAGCGCGCCACCAATGTCGTGGCGGCCCAGTATGAAGAAAAATACGGCCGCAGCCCCCTTGTACGGGTTGTGGCAGAGGCAGGCGGCAACACCCGCCCGCAAGGCGTGAATGTGAAACCTGCCGATCTGCTGGGTGGGATTGCGATCGAATTGATCGACGCAGATCTGCGCCCCTATTCCAGCACGGCCTTTGCCCGTGATCTGGAGGAGGAAGTGAACCGGCTGGCCCAGGTCGAGTCCTTAGGCTTCCGCAGTGTTTTTGGCGGCCCGGGCGAAGAAAGCCTGGAGATTGAGCTTTATGGCGCAAGCTCGGAAGTGCTCAAACGCGCGTCAGAGGCGGTGCAGGAGGAACTTACGCGCTTTGCGGATGTCACCGGCGTCGAGGACAATCTGAGCTATGACAAGGATGAGTTGGTTTTATCGCTGACGCCGCAGGGTGAGGCGCTTGGGTTCAGCTTGGATGATCTTGGGCGCACCGTGCGTCACCGTCTGTCGGGGATCGAGGCTGTCACCTATCCTGAAGGTCGGCGCAGTGCCGCAATTCGGGTGGAACTGCCGCCCGAAGAAGCCACCGCCGATTTCATTGAACGCACTCAGCTACGCGCGCCAAACGGGGTGTATGTGCCGCTCGCGGACATTGTAGAGGTGGACCGCCGCAGCGGATTTGCAACGGTCCGGCGGGAGAACGGTGCACGTGTGGTGGATATCGCCGGAGAGATGGATCGTGGCGATGCTGACCGCGCCATTGAAATCATTGAAACCATCGAAGACGAGATACTGCCGCAGATCAGCGCCGCTTATCAGGTTGAGGGCCGCGTCACCGGCCTCGTCCTTCAGGAACGCGATTTTCTGGACGATGCGCGGTTTGCGTGGATCATGACGATGATCGGGATTTATGCCGTGCTCGCCTGGGTCTTTGCCAGCTGGACGCGGCCGGTGGTGGTGATGGCGGTGATCCCCTTCGGACTGACCGGCGCAATTTACGGCCACTACATCTGGGATGTGCCGATGTCGATGTTCACGATTATTGGTCTGCTCGGGGTGACTGGGATCATCATCAACGACTCCATCGTGCTCGTCTCCACCATAGATGAGCATGCCGAAACGCGAGGGATACATCAGGCCATTCAGGAAGGTGCCGCGGATCGCTTGAGACCCGTGATCCTGACAACGCTGACGACGGTTCTGGGGCTCACACCGTTGTTGTTTGAGAATTCGCAAGCGGCGGAGTTTCTGAAGCCATCGGTGATCACACTGGTCTATGGCTTGGGCTTCGGCATGGTTCTGGTGCTGTTTCTGGTGCCCGCACTGGTGGCAATCCAGCACGATCTGAGCCGCAGGCGGACTGCCCTACGCCGGGCATTGCGGGCGCGAAAAGCGTCGGTGAAATGGCCGGTGACGCTGGGTTTGGCGGGCATCGTCGGATGGCTTGGCGCGACATTGGGCGCAACGGCGATCATTGGTGGGCTGCCGTCTTGGCTAAACGCATTTGCAGGCCCAATGGCGGATTGGTCGCCCATGGGCGCATCCCTGGTGCTTTACGTGATTGGTGCGATTTTGATCGTGATGGCCAGCGCGGCGGCCGGGCTCATCGCTCAAAGCCGGGCTCAACCCGCCGGGCAGCCCTGAATATCCACAGCCTCACCACCCGACAGAACGGTCACGCGTATACTCTTGCGATCCAGCGCGAAAGACCGCCCTTCCACATGGTGCAGGCTGGTTTGCGCCACAAGGCGCCCGCCTTGCCGTGTGGTCTTGGGCTTGGCAACCCAGACCTGAGGATCGCCCACTTCGATGATCGCGGTTTCCTGACCGCCAAGGCGCGGCATGTCAATTTCGGCCCGCAGGCCAAGGCCATCCTGCATGGGGGACACGCGACAGGCCACACGGCCTACCCCGGCCTCGGACGCCGAATAAGGTTGATTGGCCAGTGACGCGGCAATCCGAGGGTCTCGTTGCGCTGCGCCCGGGTTCAGCGTGGCATTCACACGAAGTTCGGCCGGGATGCAGACCTCTCGGCACACGCCGATTTCGATCAGGCCTTTGAGCCGCACATCCTGCCCTGCCCGCTGCGGGATAAGCTGCATCGGCAACACCAATTCGCGGGCATAGCCGATGGTGAGCATACCATGATCGACGGTAATGCGCGGCGTGGGCCAGATCATCTCCACCCCCAGCAGGTTGCGCGATCCGCGCCAGTCAAAGCGCGGCGGGATACCTGCCTCCCCAGGGGAGCGCCAATAGGTCTTCCATCCGTCGGCCATGGTCACGCGCAGTGCGGCCGTGTGGGTGCCATCGGCCGCACGCCACCCAGGCAACACCTCCACCTGCACGATATCGCGCAGGTTTTGGGCCGAGGCAGGTGACGACAAGCTCAACATGCAGGCAAGAAATATGATCAAAGATCGCAACATCCTCCCTATTTGGGTGATTTGAGGTCCGATGCCAACTCACTTTCCCTCGACCTCCGCGCGAGAAATCGCGGGCGTCACGCGACCTGCGCCTTGCACAAGACCCGAACTGCCCCCATCATCGGTGTAATCGCAAGGAAAGGGCACGGACGTGCAGGAAATGGATCTCACCGGCAAGGTTTTGATCGCCATGCCCGAAATGGGGGATCCGCGCTTTTCCAGTTCGGTGATTTTCATGTGCGCCTATTCACCGGAAGGCGCGATGGGGCTCATTATCAATAAACCCACCGAAGAGTTGCGCCTGACCAACCTGCTCGATCAATTGGAGATCACGCCAACGAAGGAGGCCCGGGACATGGCCGTCCATTTTGGCGGGCCGGTGGAACATGGGCGAGGCTTCGTGTTGCACAGCTATGGCTATCATTCCTCGCTTTCAACGCTGGATGTGAACGATGATTTTGCGATGACAGCGACGCTCGATATCCTCGAAGACCTCGCCAATGGGCGCGGGCCGGAACATGCGATCATTATGCTGGGTTACGCGGGCTGGGGGCCGGGGCAGTTGGAATCCGAGATTGCGCAGAACGCCTGGCTTGTTTGCGATGCCGATCCCGAGCTGGTCTTTCGAACTGGTGACAAGAACAAATGGGATGCGGCCTTGGCCCGGCTGGGTGTCAGCGCGCTGACTTTATCGGCCGACGCCGGACGCGCCTGACCATGACGTCAGATGACGCGAAAGTAGAATACTCTGTTTCAAACGGCATGGCGGCACGGCTGATGCAGATGGGCGTGTCGCTGGCCTTCACCTCTTACCAATCAAACCTCCTATATATGGTGGGCGTCAAACCGAAAGGCGGCATCAACATCCACCAAACAGCCATCCCCCGCCCAATGGGTGTTGTGCATGACGGAGGGCACGGGCTGACCCTCGTGGCTGGACCACAGATCATTGAATTCCAGAACGTGCTAAAGCCAGAGGAGCAAATCAACAATCAATTCGACGCGGGCTTCACTCCACGTCGGGCGCATTTCACCGGCGCGCTGGATGCCCATGATTTGGGTATCGATACAGATGAACGCCCGATCTTCGTGAATACGCGCTTCAACTGCCTCGCCCGTCCGCATCCGCGCCACAGCTTTGAGGAGGTCTGGCGCCCGCCTTTCGTAAGCGCATTGGTGGACGAGGATCGCTGCCATCTGAACGGAATGGCGATGGAGGATGGCAAACCAAGATACGTCACCGCCGTCAGCAGATCAGACACAATAGACGGCTGGCGCGACAGGCGCGCGGATGGCGGGATCGTGATGGATGTAGAGAGCGGGGAGGTGGTCTGTGAAGGCTTGTCCATGCCCCATTCCCCGCGTTTGGTGGATGGTAGGCTCTGGGTGCTCAATTCTGGCACAGGGGAAATGGGCGAGGTTGTGGACGGTCGTTTTGACGTCCGCGCCTTTTGCCCTGGATTTGTCCGTGGTCTGGCCATTTTAGGCAAGTTTGCTTTCGTGGGCCTCTCAAAACCTCGCTACAAGCGTTTTGAAGGGCTGGCACTGGATCAAAAGCTGAAGGACGCCGATAGCGAACCCTGGTGTGGGGTACAGGTGATAGATCTCGAAAAGGGAAGTTGCGTGGATTGGCTGCGCATCGACGGCGCGGTCGCAGAGCTTTATGATCTGACCACGATTTCAGGCTATCGCTGTCCCATGGCCATTGCGCCGGGTTCTCCCGAGGCGGCCAAACTGATCACTTACGATAGTTAGACCTCGTTGCGCGGATCAGTCCGGTTTTGAGTATTTCTAGAAAGATGAAGGACTGAAACCATCGGCAGACCATGATTGCAATTCGCCAGTATCACACGCGGGATCGCTCTTGGGTGGAAGAGACCAATCTGCGCTTCTACCAGACTGCTCACGGGTTTGATGGCAGCTTTTGCAAAACTGTAAAAGACGTTCTGAACACGCTGGAGAAGCAGGTATCCCATCCCGGTGTTTGCTACCTGGTGGCCGAGGCAGAAAAGCAGCCTATCGGCTGTATTTTTCTGAGCGCTGACAACCCTGACATTGGACGCATCCGTCTCTTTTACGTAGACGCGCCTTATCGTGGTCAAGGCATTGGCGGGCGACTTTTGAGGGATGTCGTGACTGCTTCAGAGGAGTATGGCTATGGATGCCTGCGCGTTTCGACCTTTGATCGGCATCCAGAGGCGTGCAGATTGTACGAACGCTTCGGTTTTACGCTTCTTAGAACCACGCCCCTAAATGCGTTCGGACAAACCATGAAACAGATCGACTACGCATTGGAGCTGAGCGCTGGGTAAAGAATTGTAGGGATTTGGTAGCGGAGGAGGGACTTGAACCCCCGACACGCGGATTATGATTCCGCTGCTCTAACCAACTGAGCTACTCCGCCAAACCGTGGCGCTGGATACTGGGGGGCGCGCGATGCGTCAAGCGCCTTTTCTTTACAGAAAGGCCTCAATGGACGTGCGGATATCGCGGGAATTGGGGCTGGTCGTGGACCGCCATGTGCCCGCCACCTCTCCACCCGGCGAAATCAGAACCTTGTTGAAATTCCAGTTAGGTGCCCAGCCAGCGGTTTGCTTGAGCCAGTCATAGAATGGATGCGCGTTCGCGCCGAGGACCGGTGTGATCGTGGACATCGGGATCGTGAGGTCGAAATTCACTTCGCAGAATTCCTTCACATCCTCATTGCTTGACAGTTCTTGCCGGAAATCACCTGACGGCACTGCCAGCACGATGAGGCCCTGGTCTCGGTAGGTATCGTAGAGATCCTGCAGCCCGTCATATTGATTGGTGAAACCACAGCGCGAGGCGGTGTTCACGACCAGCACAGGTCGCCCCTTCCATTCCTCGAAAGACAGGGTGCCCCCGTCGATGGAAGGAAAGGTCCAGTTGTCAGGGGCGGCCTCTGATCGGGTGCCAGCGCCCCCAAACAGCATGGCCATCAGTGCAGTCACAAAACAGCGGCGGTGCATGAACGTCATTTCAGCCTCTTGACGTTCCCGTTATGATTGAGATAGGCACGGTGCGTGATTTGACCAGACTGGCCTTGCCCCAACCTGTGACCTGTCGCAGATTGCCGCCCATGACAGATATGCTTCTTGAGACACTGCGCAGGATGCTTGGCGCGGATTATGTTCTGACCGGCAACGATGCGGCCCCGTTTTCGCAGGATTGGTCTGGACAGGTGCAATGGACACCGATCGCAATACTACGGCCGTCAGACACTGCGCAGGTGGCAGACATCGTAAAACTGGCCAATGAAACCAAGACGCCCATCGTGCCGGTCTCTGGCAACACCGGGCTGGCCAAGGGGACATCCGCCGAAGGGGCATTGATGCTCTCGCTAGATCGAATGAACACCATACACGACGTGAACCCCGGCCGCCGCACGGCGACGGTGGAAGCGGGCGTGATCCTGACCGCGTTGCATGATGCGGCCGATGCCCACGATCTGATCTTCCCGCTGACCTTCGGGGCACGCGGGTCGGCCATGATCGGCGGGGCGTTGTCGACCAACGCGGGCGGGTCCAACGTGGTGCGTTATGGCAGCACACGGGGCTTGTGTCTTGGGATCGAGGCCGTGACGCCCACTGGTGATGTGATGAACCTGATGAGTGCGCTGCATAAGGACAATTCAGGGTATGATCTGCGCGATTTATTGATCGGGGCAGAGGGCACTTTGGGCGTGATCACAGCCGCAGTGGTGAAGCTTTTTCCAAAGCCGCGCGCCTATGCGACTGCGATGGTGGCGGCGCCTTCGGTGAATGCCGCTCTGGATTTGCTCTATCAGTTGCAGGCCGAGACAGGTGGCGCGGTAGAGGCGTTTGAATACATGCCGGGGGCATATATCGACGCCCATCTGGAACGATTTCCCGACGCGCGTCCGCCATTTGAAGACCGCTACGACGTGAATATTCTGGTCGAAGTAGGCGCGCTGGCGGATCGTGATGCGCTGGCGGATGAGGATGGGGAGGTGCCGATCATTGCGCACCTGGAAGGCGTTTTGGCGGGGCTGTTTGAAAACGGTGCGGTGCTGGATGCCATCGTGGCTAAGTCCGATGCCCAGCGTGCGGAGATGTGGGCCCGGCGGGAGGCAGCAGCGGAGGTGTCGCGGTTGCATTCCCCGATCGTAGACAACGACATCGCAGTGCCGACGGACAGTGTTCAAACACTGGTGGAACGGCTGCATGCGAGGACCAAGGCGTTGGATCCTGACGCGGGCATTTTGAACGTGGGGCATCTGGGCGATGGCAACCTGCATTTCGCGGCGTGGCCGTCGACGAATGACGCAGAGGTGCATCGTCAGATCGGGCTAGCAGTGGAGGAAGAGACGGTGGCCTTGGGCGGCTCTTTCTCGGCGGAACATGGCGTGGGATTGTCAAAGACAGCGACGATGGCGCGCCACAAAGATCCGGTAGCGATGGCGATGATGCGTCAGATCAAGGTCGCCCTTGACCCCAACAACATCATGAACCCGGGCAAGGTGTTGCCGGACGTTTAAATGAGGGCAATGGCGTTACGCGCGCCAGTCGAAAAATCCGGGACCCGCTTGGTCGAGCAGCTTGCGCGCGATGTCTGCACCGAGTTTTGCGCCGTCTTCCACCGGGGCGCTGGCATCGTCTTTGAGGCTTTCACTGCCATCGGGCCGCAGGATTTCACCACGCAAGCGCAGCGTGCCGTCTGTGACCTCTGCCAGCCCGGCGATTGGGGTTTCGCACGAGCCATCCAGCGTCGCAAGAAACGCGCGCTCTGCAGCCAGGCGTTCGCCCGTAGGATGGTCATGAATGGCGGCCAGCATGTCGGCCACGCGGCCATCTCCTTCGCGCCGTTCAATGCCGATAGCACCTTGGGCGACGGCGGGGAGCATCTCTTCGGGTTCAATGGCGGCGCGGGCGACCTGAGACTGACCCAGCCGGTTCAGACCCGCCATAGCCAGGAAGGTGCAGGCGGCCACACCATCGTCGAGTTTCTTGAGCCGTGTTTGCACATTGCCGCGGAATTCAACCACCTTGAGATGAGGGTAGGCCACCAACACCTGAGCCTTGCGGCGCAGCGATGAGGTGCCCACTTCGGCGCCTTCTGGCAGGTCAGACAACCCCCCGACAGAGGGCGACACAAACGCGTCGCGCACATCTTCGCGCGGCAAATACGTATCAAGCACCAACCCCTTGGGCTGATCCACCGGCATGTCCTTCATGGAATGGACGGCGATGTCGATGCCGCCAGACAGCATCGCATCCTCGATCTCTCGCGTAAAAAGGCCTTTGCCGCCGATTTCTTTCAATGGTCGGTCAAGTACGCGGTCGCCGGTGGTTTTGATCACTTGGATCTCAAACGCCTCATGGGGCAAGTCAAAAGCTTGGGCGAGCCGGTCGCGGGTCTCATGGGCCTGGGCCAAAGCCAGGGGAGAGCCACGCGTGCCAATCCGCAACGGGCGCGAAGGATCGGGTAACGTCTTATTCATAAACCAAGCTTTAGCGGTGTAAACTTTTCTTGACAAGCTTGGAGTACTTGACAAATTTACGTCCGCTTGGGACCACTGAGGGGAACGGAGACCCAAATGACTGAAAAGAAGACGATCCTCAGGGCGCTGGCCGGAGAAACTCAAGACGTGCCGCCGATCTGGATGATGCGGCAGGCGGGGCGGTATCTGCCCGAGTACCGCGCGACACGGGCGGAGGCCGGGGATTTTCTGTCACTGTGCTACAACAGCGATCTGGCAACCGAAGTGACATTGCAGCCCATTCGCCGCTATGGGTTTGATGCCGCGATCCTTTTTGCAGACATTCTGCTTTTGCCGCAGGCCCTTGGGGCAGATCTGTGGTTTGTGACCGGCGAAGGCCCGCGCTTGTCGACGATCACGCAGCAGAAAGACTTCGACAAGCTGAAACCGGCCTCAGACATTCACGAAACGTTGGCCCCCATCTATCAAACGGTGCGCAATCTGGCGCAGGACCTGCCGGACGAGACGACGTTGATTGGCTTTGCTGGTGCGCCATGGACGGTGGCCACCTACATGATCGCAGGGCGCGGCACGCCGGATCAGGGGCCGGCGCACGCACTGAAGGCCGAGAACCGCGCGCTTTTTGAACAGGTGATGGAACGGTTGACGGAAGGCACGATTGACTACCTGTCGATGCAGATTGAAGCCGGGGCCGACTGTGTGAAGCTTTTTGACAGCTGGGCGGGGTCGCTCCAGGGCGAGGATTTTGATCGCTATGCCATGGAACCGGCCAAGCGCATCATTACGGAGTTGAAAGCGCGGCATCCGGGGACTCCAATCATCGCTTTTCCGCGCGAGGCGGGCGATGGCTATATCGGGTTTCACGAAAAGACCGGTGCGGATTGCGTGGCGCTCGATAACTCCGTCACGCCGGAATGGGCTGCCGAGAATGTGCAGCCGGGAGGGTGTGTGCAGGGCAATCTGGCCTCCTCGCATATGGTCACGGGCGGTGACGATCTGGTGTGGGAGACGCGTCGGATCGTGGAGGCACTGCGGAACGGCCCGCATATTTTCAATCTGGGGCACGGGATTACGCCAGAGGCAGACCCGGAGAATGTGCATCGGATGATTGAGGCGGTGCGCGCTGGGTAACACACGCATTCTTTAAAGAATGCGATCGAAGTCTTTTAAAGACTTCGGGGTCCGACCCTGAATTGTCGCGAATTGACGCGAGAACAGCGTCCTGTGTTACCAATGTGGTAAGATCAGGGAGGCCTGCGATGAACACCCATTTCCGCGATACGCGCAAAATTGACCCCACAAAGGGCGCCGTGATTGGCGATAACACCCCCAATGATGCCGACCGGGTGGAAATCGGACCGACACAACTGGCCTTTCGGGAATGGGAAGCCGTCGGATTGCAATTGCCCGACTTGCAGGCGATGCGGCGGTTTCGGTGGGAAAGACTGACACGGTTCATTCAGGATCGCGATTACGCGGGTTTGTTGGTTTTTGATCCTCTCAACATCCGTTACGCTACGGACAGCACGAATATGCAGCTTTGGAACACCCACAACCCGTTCCGCGCGCTGCTGGTTTGTGCGGATGGCTACATGGTGATGTGGGACTACAAGAATTCGCCATTCCTGAGCGAATTCAACCCGTTGGTGCGTGAGCAACGCTCTGGTGCCGATCTGTTTTACTTTGATCGGGGCGACAAGGTAGACGTGGCCGCAGATGTCTTTGCCAACGAGGTGCGCGTGCTGTTGGAAAACCACGCGGGCGGGAACAAACGCCTTGCCGTGGATAAGATCATGCTGCACGGGCTGCGCGCGTTGGAGGCGCAGGGCTTTGAGGTGATGGAAGGCGAAGAGCTGACTGAGAAATGCCGTGCGGTGAAGGGGCCGGATGAGATCCTGGCCATGCGCTGCGCCAGCCACGCGTGTGAGACGGCGGTGGCGGAGATGGAGCGCTTCGCCCGCGAGGCTGTTCCGCAAGGACAGACGAGCGAGGACGATATCTGGGCCGTGCTCCATGCCGAAAACATCCGGCGCGGCGGGGAGTGGATTGAAACCCGCCTTCTGGCCAGCGGCCCGCGCACCAATCCATGGTTTCAGGAATGCGGCCCACGCATTGTGCAGAACAACGAAATGGTCAGCTTTGATACCGATCTGGTTGGCAGTTACGGTATCTGTGTGGACATCTCTCGCAGTTGGTGGATTGGCGATGAAAAGCCGCGCGCAGATATGATCTATGCCATGCAGCACGGGGTCGAACATATCATGACCAATATGGAGATGCTAAAGCCCGGCGTGATGATCCCGGAGCTGTCCGCGAACACCCATGTTTTGGACGCGCAGTTTCAGAAGCAAAAATACGGCTGTCTGATGCACGGTGTGGGGCTTTGCGATGAATGGCCTCTGGTGGCTTATCCCGATCATGCGGTGCCGGGCGCTTATGATTACCCGTTGGTGCCGGGCATGGTGCTGTGCGTCGAAGCACTGGTCAGTCCGGAGGGTGGGGATTTTTCCATCAAGCTGGAAGATCAGGTGCTGATCACGGAAGACGGATACGAAAACCTGACAAAATACCCCTTTGACCCAGCCCTGATGGGAGAAAGCTGACCACCGTCAGCTTGCTGCGGTTACCCGGTTTCTACCCTGATGTTTTGACTGATAAAGCGCGGAATCGGCGCGGGCGATAGCCCGTTCGACATCCTCTTCATGGTCAAGAGTGGCCACCCCGAAACTGGCCGTGATGCCGAGGGAGTGACCGTCATGCTCAATCAATTCCGCCGCGAGGGTCCGCCGCAAGCGTTCGGCCACTTCGACGCCCTCTTCGTGACCCGCATCTGAGAGAAAAATCATGAATTCCTCACCCCCGTACCGCGCCACCAGATCCTCCGCCCGGCAGTGACGCATGAACGTCTGGGCGACCCGCTTGATGGCCGCATCGCCCATGGCGTGGCCGTGCTGATCATTGTAGCTTTTGAAGTGGTCGATATCGGCCATGATGATCGCGCCCGGAAAAGACGCAAAATACTGAATTTTCTCAAGAAAACTTCGTCTGTTCAAAAGCCCGGTCAGCGCATCAAGTTTGGAGTTATCAAGCCGGTCCCGGTTCAGCAGGTAAATGTCATACATGCGAAGGCCAATGGAATAGACGATGGGTGTGGCCAGGATAAAGGTGATCACCACGCCCGGCCAACGCACCTGTGCCACCAGATCAGGCGGAAGCATCAGAGCCTGCAGTAAAACACTCGCGAGGATCACCAGACCCGTCAGCGTGACGGTGAAAACCCGCACATCCCAAATGGTGCGAATATTCAAGTTCATCCCAACCACTCCTTCTGCCCCGCGTGACGTCTACACGCCGTGCGATTAACGAAATGCAAGCAGCTCACGCCGAAAAACATCGAATTCGAATTGGATTGTTCATGTCCCGAGCCCATCTGGCGAAGGGCAGCCAGAACGCCGATAAGATCGACGGCGGTGGTGTACCATAGGCCCGGCACGACGCCGATCAAACCGACCAGCGCCCATGGCAAAGGCATGTCACATCTCTCACCTTGCTGTGACCTTGACGTTACAAGGCTGGTCCCGACCCGGCTTGCTCCTTAGGTTCGAAAAGCAGAATCGGAAAGGACCCCCAATGCCCACAGAACGCATCACCTTCATCGGCCACAATGGCGATGAATTGGCGGCGCGGCTTGATCTTCCTGATGGGCCGGTTCTTGCCACAGCGCTTTTTGCGCATTGTTTCACCTGTTCCAAGGATATCCCGGCGGCGCGACGCATCTCGGCGCGACTGGCAGGCGCGGGCATTGCCGTGTTGCGCTTTGATTTCACCGGGCTTGGTCATTCTGGGGGCGAGTTCGAAAACACGACCTTCCGTACCAATATCGCCGATCTGCTTGAGGCCGCGAAGGCCCTGGGCGAACGCGGTATGGGCCCGCACATGCTGATTGGGCATTCCCTGGGCGGCGCGGCCGTTCTGGGGGCTGCGCGACAGATGGACAGCGTGCGCGCCGTGGTGACCATTGGTGCGCCCTTTGATCCCGGCCATGTGACGCATAACTTCGACGGCGCTTTGGACAAGATCGAGGCCGATGGTGTGTCTGAGGTCATGTTGGGTGGGCGACCCATTCGGATCGGCAAGAATTTCGTCGAGAACGTGAAGGCGGAGCGTCTGGAAGACGAGATTGCCGGTCTCAAACGCGCATTGCTGGTGTTGCACGCCCCGCTGGATGCGACCGTGGGCGTTGAGAATGCAGCTGCTATTTTCCGCACCGCCAAACATCCCAAATCCTTCGTCACTTTGGACAATGCTGACCATCTTGTGACCGATCCCTGTGATGCCGAATATGCCGCAGAACTGATCGCGGCCTGGGCCACGCGGTATCTGGATCTGCGCCCCCCTGCCCCACCCCCCGGCGCGCCCGAAGGCATCGTGCGCGTGCGGGAGGCCGATCCGAACGGGTTTCTGCAGGATGTGAATGTTGGGCCGAAACATCATGTGGTCGCCGATGAACCTGTGGCCTATGGCGGCACGGACCGGGGCCTGACGCCCTATGGTTTTCTGTCTGCCGGATTGGGCTCCTGCACCTCGATGACCATCCGGATGTATGCGCGGCGCAAGGGTTGGAAACTGGCTCATGTGCAGGTGGATGTAAGCCATGACAAGGTGCACGCCCAGGATGCCAACGGACAGGTGGAGGCCAAGGCCGACACGTTCCGCCGCATGATCCGGCTCGAGGGTGATCTGAGCGAAGATCAGCGTCAGAAGCTGCTGGAGATCGCGGACCGTTGCCCAGTGCACAGGACGCTGGAAAGCAGTGCCATCATAAAAACTCAGTTGGTCTGACTTGTAAGCGCGCTCGAAATCCGCTTTTACACGCCTCGCAACATGTGGGCGTGGGCCGTGCTGAATTTTCGAAACAATAAGGCCGTGGCATGAGCACCGGACTGGTTCTAGCCGCCGCGATGGCGCTGGACGGCGCTTTGGGTGAACCCAAATGGTTATGGGACCGCCTGCCACACCCTGCCGTCCTTATGGGACGCGCCGTAGGGTATCTGGACAACCGTTTGAATGACGGCCAGGGACGACGCGCCAAGGGCGTTTTGACCATGGTCCTGCTGGTGCTTGGCGCGGCGTTGTTCGGGCTCATCCTGGCGCAGTTTGGTTGGGTGATAGAGGTGATCATAGCCGCCATTCTGCTGGCTCAAAAATCCCTGGCAGAGCATGTCCGCGCGGTGGCCGATGCCTTGCGCATTTCCGACCATGACGGGCGCATCGCGGTTGCACAGATTGTGGGACGCGACACCAGCGCTATGGACCGCCCTGCGGTGGCGCGGGCGGCCATTGAATCGGCGGCAGAGAATTTCTCGGACGGTGTGATCGCGCCTGCCTTCTGGTTTCTGGTGGGCGGATTGCCTGGAATTTTCATTTACAAAATCACCAACACCGCCGACAGCATGGTGGGCTACCGGACGCCGCGGCATGAAGAATTCGGCTGGGCGGCCGCGCGGTTTGACGACGTGCTGAATGTGATCCCAGCCCGGCTGACGGCGCTTGGTATCGCCGCACTCTACGGCAAGCTGGGGCAGATGAAGCGCATTGCGCAGGCGGCACGTCAGCACCGATCCCCCAATGCAGGCTGGCCTGAGGCGGCGGTGGCGGAGGTGCTGGATGTCGCGCTCTCCGGTCCACGGTCATACGAAGGGGAGATGCGCGATTTTCCCTATGTGAACCCCGAGGGCGCGCGAGAGATCGGCGCGGATGAAATCGATGCCTCAGTCAGCCTGCTTTGGCGGGTTTGGGGGGCGGGACTGATCCTGGTCGCGGTGGTCGGGTTGCTATTGTCCTAAAACCCGGTTCCATCACCCAGATTTGCCGACTACACTCCGCCTTAAACAACAGGTTCAAGAGGCACTTATGAAGCTATTTTCCACGACATTCGCCGCCCTCATTCTGTCGGCCTCCGGTGTGATCGCGCAGCAATGCGGCGGGACGTTTTCGGGTTTTGTGAATGACATGAAGGCTGAAGCCATTTCTCGCGGTCACAACCAGCAGACGGTGAACAATTTCTTCGCTTCCGCGCGCCAGGACGGCGCGGTGCTTCGCGCAGACCGGGGGCAGGGATTTTTCCAAAAGCCGTTCTCTGATTTCGCCCGGCAACTGATTTCCGCGAACCGCCTGAACACCGGGATCGCCAAGGGACGGCAGTTTTCGTCCGTCTTTGATCGGGTGGAGGGCCAGTATGGCGTGAGCCGCGGTGTGCTTCTGGCGTTCTGGGCATTTGAGACAGATTTCGGCGGGTTCCAGGGGGACTTCAACACGCTCAATGCACTGGTCACACTGAGCCATGATTGCCGCCGCCCGCAGCTTTTCCGCCCACAGGTTTTTGCGGCGCTGAAGCTGTATGAGAAGGGCGAATTTGATCCTCAGCGTACGACGGGTGCCTGGGCTGGTGAGATCGGCATGGTACAGATGTTGCCGCAAGATATTCTGGATAATGGCGTGGATGGCGATGGCGACGGCAAGGTTGATTTGAAAAGATCTGCGCCTGATGCGTTGCTTTCCGGCGGCAAGATGTTGCAGCATCTGGGCTGGCGGGCGGGCGAGCCATGGCTGCAGGAGGTCGTGCTGCCGGAGGGTCTAGATTGGTCAAAGACGGGCTTACGCACGCAGCTTTCGGGGTCAGAATGGGCCGCGATGGGGGTGCGGGCGCGCAATGGCCAACTGACCAACCTGCCAGCCAGCATCATCATTCCGCAAGGACGCAAAGGGCCGGCTTTCATCGCCTATCCCAATTTCCGCGTCTATTTTGAGTGGAACCAATCGTTCACCTATGTGCTGACAGCCGCCTATTTCGCCAACCGTTTGCAGGGCGCCCCGGTCTTTGATGCGCGCAATCCGGAGCCGGGCTTGGGCAGTGGTCAGATGAAGGCGTTGCAGCAAAAACTGGCGGCGCGCGGCTACAACGTGGGCAAGATCGACGGGATCCTGGGCGCAGGCACGCGGGCGGCTGTACAGGATGTGCAAAAGCAGCTTGGGATGCCTGCGGATGCGTGGCCGACGGCAGCGCTTTTGAACCGGCTTTGATGGGGGCCAGCCCCCAAACGCGCTGTTACTTGGGGGCCAGCCCCCAAACCCCCGGGATATTTTCAGGCCAGAAGAAACACCGGCGTGATTGAGCCTCCGTTTGAGATTTTTCTGACGGTACAACCGGGGCTGGAAGAGGTTCTAGCCGAAGAAGCGCGCGAAAGCGGGTTTGAGGTTTCCGGTTCGGTATCAGGTGGTGTTATGGTTCAAGGCCGTTGGCCGGAGGTATGGCGCGCCAATCTGAGTTTGCGGGGTGCCGGGCGCGTATTGATCCGGGTGGCCGAATTTCGGGCGATGCATCTGGCACAACTGGACAAGCGATCGCGAAAGGTAGACTGGGGCGCTGTTTTGCGCAGCGATGTGCCCGTGCGGGTAGAGGCGACCTGTCGCGCCTCTCGAATTTATCACAACAAGGCTGCGGCGCAGCGGGTGGCGCGGGCGATTTCGGAAGGCCTGGGGGCGCCCATTGAGGACAAGGGCGGGCTGCGCGTGATGGTTCGGATCGAGGATGATCTGTGCACGATCAGTCTTGATACGTCAGGCGCGCCTTTGCATCAGCGGGGGTTGAAGCAGGCCGTCAGCAAAGCGCCGATGCGGGAAACGCTGGCTGCGCTGTTTTTGCGGCAATGCAGGTATGAGCCCGGAGAGCCGGTCATGGATCCGATGTGCGGATCAGGGACATTCGTGTTGGAGGCCGCAGAACACACAGCCGGACTTTTGCCGGGGCGGGTTCGGGCATTTGCCTTTGAAAAACTGGCGAGCTTTGACGCAGAGGCCTGGGCACAGATGAAACGGTTTGACCCCGTCGATGGCGAACCGATGGGTTTTGGCAGTGACCGCGATCAGGGCGCGGTGCAACGGGCCAATGCCAATGCCGAAAGGGCCGGGATTGATAGACTGTGCCGCTTTCACACGTCCGCTGTGAGTGCAGCCGCGCCGCCCGATGGCAAACCCGGTCTATTGATCGTAAACCCGCCCTATGGGGCGCGGATTGGCAACAAGAAACTGCTCTACGGACTTTACGCGGCTCTGGGCGACACGGTGCGGCAACGCTTTGGCGGGTGGCGCATCGGAATGGTCACGTCGGAGGCGGGTCTGGCGCGTGCGACGGGATTGAATTTTGCACCGCCGGGGCCGTTTGTGGATCATGGCGGGGTGAAAATCCGGCTTTACCAGGCCAGACCGTAGGGAAGCTTTCACAACACCCTCACAAAGCCGTAAAGGGGGTGATCCATCCCATGGATCATCGTTAAACTATTGAAATACTAGCATTTTATAGGTGTAGACAATTTGAAGCGAATTGGGCCTTTCTCTCAAACTTGTCTTGGATCGCGACCGCTCACAACGGATTTATTCGGTTTGACCCCCGCCTCCCTGTTTGCCGTGCTTAATGAGGCATAACTGGCGTCCCAAACGGACGCGCGCGAACAGGACATAAACCATGCGGCAAGCCACAGCTTTGGGAAAATCCACCGCCTATCAAACCCCTTCAGCAGCGCAAAACGCGCTGTGGGGCGTCGTGGCGGCTTGGGCGGCGGTGCTGATTTATGCAGCTGCCAATCCGATTGTCGTGAGCCTTGTTGAGATGGGCGCGAGCCGACCCGTGGCCGATGGGCGCAATGCGTTGACCTATTCCAACCTCTACTTTCTGGGCACGCTGATCTCTGTTGTGCCACTGGCCTACCTCTTTCGCCGGGATCTGAAACCTGCGCGGGCGGGGCGGCTGACTGGCAAGGATTGGGGTATTCTGACCCTGTCGGCTTTTTTGTCCTCCGCGCTGACACCTGCTTTGTTCTTTTTTGCGTTGGCGGAAACCAGCGTGTCCAATGTGGCTCTGATCAGCCGGATTGAGCCGCCGCTGTTTTTGTTGGGGGCCCTTCTGGTCCTGGGTGAGCGGTTTGACAAGCGCACAATGATCGCTGCGTTGATGGCTTTGACCGGTGCGATCTGGATCATTGCGGCACAGGATCGTGGAAGCTGGGCCGGTTTCGGACTGGGTGAGGCCGCAGCCGTGGCAGGTACATTGTCCTATGTGGCCTCCACGCTGGTGGCGCGGACCGGTTTGAAGCGCGTGCCCCTTGGGCTTTTCACCGTGTACCGGGCTGTCACCGGGGCGGCGATGTATTTTGCGGGCGCGACCATGATCTTCGGGCCGGGTGTGTTTCGGGATCTGTTTGAGCCGATCCTGTGGCAGTGGGTTTGGATCTATGCGGGCATCGTTTTGGTGCTGGGTCAGTTGGTTTGGGCCATGGCGCTGAAAACCGCTAAAGCGGGTACAATTTCGCTGGCCGCCTCTTTCGCGCCTTTGGCGGCTGTACTGATCGCTATGGTGTTTCTGGGCGAAGACCCGGGACCGGGCCTGTTGCCTGGGGCTGCTTTAATTTTGGCGTCCATCGCCTGGGCGCACGGGCTGTTTGATCGCAACGCGTCTGTGACCGTTACCGTTACGCGACCATCGCCTCAGCTTTCTTTAGGTCAACCGAGACCAGTTGACTGACGCCCTGTTCACCCATGGTCACGCCAAAAAGCCGATCCATCCGGCTCATGGTGACGGCATGGTGCGTGATGATAAGAAATCTCGTTTCCGTTCGGCGGCACATTTCATCGAGAAGATCGCAGAAGCGGCCCACATTGGCGTCATCAAGCGGCGCGTCGACCTCATCCAGCACGCAGATGGGCGCTGGATTTGCAAGAAAGACCGCGAAGATGAGTGCCAGCGCAGTGAGGGTTTGTTCACCACCAGACAGCAGCGACAACGTGGCGAGTTTCTTGCCCGGCGGCTGGCACATGATCTCAAGGCCGGCCTCTAGCGGGTCGTCGCTTTCGACCATCACGAGATTGGCGTCACCCCCGCCGAAGAGGTGCTTGAAGAGCAGGTTGAAGTTGGAATTCACCTGTTCAAACGCTGTAAGCAGCCGTTCGCGGCCTTCGCGGTTGAGAGAGGCTATGCCGTTGCGCAGGGTGCGGATCGCCTCTTCGAGATCTTCTTTTTCGGCCACTAACGCGTCATGTTCTTCCTGAACATCGCGGGCGTCTTCTTCGGCGCGCAGGTTGACAGCCCCCAGCGCGTCGCGTTGACGCTTGAGGCGGTTTACGTCGGCTTCAATGGCATCTGCGCGGGGCATATTTTCGGGATCGGCATCGAGGCGTTCAAGAAGAGCCTCTGGCGTGGTGTCCTGTTCCTCAGATATGCGATCACGGGCGAGTGTCTGCGTTTCGCGGGCCGCCTCGGCGCGCGCCTCGGAGGCGGCGCGCTGTTCCCGGGCCTCGGAGGCGGCACGCTCCGCGTCGCGTTCGGTGGTGATCGCTTCGCGTAGGGCACCTTCGGCTTTGGTCAGGGTATCGGTGGCCTCAGCCCGGCGGGCCTCAGCGGTTTTGATCTGCTCGCTGAGCTCTATGCGTTGATCGGCGATTTCGCCAGGCTTCGCCCGTGCTGATTGCAGCTCGTCCTCAGACTGGACTTTGCGGTCTTGCAATTCGGCACTGCGTGCCTCCGCAGTGGCGAGGCGTTCGCGCCAGTTTTTGACTTCCTTGATGATCTCAGCGGCTCGGCGCTGACGCGCCTCACCTTCGCGGCGTAGTTCATCATGGGTGGAGCGTTTCGTCATCATGGTGAGGCGCGCGGCCTCAACTGTCATTTTGACATCTTCGACGCGCGTGCGGGCCTCATCCAAATCTTCGAGACTTTCCAGACCATGCTCTGCCTCTGCGAGGCTTTGACGGGTGGCCATCGCCTCTTCTTCGTGGCGAGCGACCGCGAGACCAAGCGCCTCAAGGCGGGATTGGGCTAGGTTTCGGTCGGCCTCAGCCCGAGACAGCGCGCGGTTGGCATCGTTGAGCGCGGTGTCCGCTGCTCGGCGGGCATCGCGGGCCGCCGCGTCAGCGGCTACCAGTTCGGCAAGACGTGCGCGCAGTTTTTCATGGGCCTGTGCCGCCCCTTCAGCGCGGGCGTTGGCGTGGCTGAGCTGTTGTTTCAGTTCTTCAAGTCGATTGAGTTGTTGCAGGCGCAGTGCCGCCGCTGATGGGGCATCTTCGGACCAAGCCCGATAGCCATCCCAACGCCAAAGATCACCTTCGAAGCTGACCAATCGTTGGCCAGGCTGGAGGCTTGATTGCAGGTTCACGCCCGCTTCTGTTTCCACGACCCCGATCTGTGCAAGGCGACGGGCGAGGACATCGGGTGCCTTTACGAAGTCAGAAAGAGACGTGACACCTGCGGGCAAAGGTTGAGGCGCTGTGTAATCGGGAAGCGCTGTCCAACCGGACGGACCATCGGCGTCCACTTCAGGGGCACGCAGATCGTCGGCCAGTGCTGCGCCCAGCGCCTTCTCGTAACCCGAAGCAACCGTCAGCGCATCGAGAATTTGCCCGCCTTCCGCCGTGTCGCGCTCCACCAGGCGGGCCAGGGCCGTGACTTCGGCCGACAGCGCGCTGACCTCACCTTCGGCAGAGGAGCGTTCCGCACGGGCATCAGCTTCTCGCGCCTGTGCGCTGGCGCGGGCTTCATCCGCCATGGCGAGTGTTTCTTCGGCTGTGGCGGCGGTTTTAAGGGCTGTCGTTTCAGCCGCGCCTGCAGCTTCGAACGCTTCACTTGCCTCTGCCACGGCGGCCTCGGCAGCTGCGGCAGAATTGCGGGCGCGCATGGCCTCCGCTTCGCTTTTTTCGAGCGTCTTGCGGCTATCATCCACGAGGCGCTGTGCCGATTGGTGGCGGGCGGCCAACCGTGCCACATCTTCCGTCAACTGACTGAGTTCGGTTTCGCGCTGTTGCAGAATGGCGGCGGCATCCTTTGCCTCGGCATTGGCGCTTGTCAGAGCCTCACCATGCCCGTCTTCGGCGGCGGACAGCTCTTCGCCTTCGGTCTCAAGCCGGGCAATGGTTTCACCTGCATCTTGGTTGAGATTGGCTTCCCGATCGATATCAAGGCCCAGTTGTTCGATACGGGCCTCCAGCGTGCCAATGCGGGCAACGGCGCTTTCTTCCTGTTCGTTCAGCGCGTCCAAAGCGACCTGAAGGCGTTGCAGCAATGCGGCCGCAATGGCGTCTTCTTCACGCAGCGGTGGCAAGGCGACCTCTGCTGCGGCGCGCAGTTTCGCGGCCTCACGCGCGGCCCCTTCGGCCTGTGCGGCGGTGGTGGTGCGTTCGCGAAGGTCATCTTCGGCCCGCGCCCGCGCCTCTTCGGCTTCTTTCCAGCGACGATACAGAAGCAACCCTTCGGCCTGGCGCAATTCCTCCCCGATCTGGCGATATCGCGTCGCCTGCTTGGCCTGTCGCGCCAGTTGGGCCAATTGCGCGGCCAGTTGTTCGATCACGTCATCGACGCGTGTCAGGTTGGTTTCGGCACCATTGAGTTTCAATTCAGCTTCATGGCGGCGCTGGTAAAGACCAGAAATCCCGGCCGCCTCTTCGAGGATCCGGCGGCGGGCCTTGGGTTTAGCGTTGATCAGCTCAGAGATTTGCCCCTGCCGTACCAGCGCGGGGGAATGCGCCCCGGTGGAGGCATCCGCAAAGAGCATCTGCACATCGCGAGCGCGCACATCCTTGCCATTCACTTTATAGGCCGAGCCCACATCGCGGGTAATGCGGCGGATGATTTCCAGATGGTCGGCATCATTGAAGGCGGCGGGCGCCAAACGGTCGGAATTGTCGATATGCACTGCCACTTCGGCAAACCCGCGCGCGGGCCGGGTTGCCGCACCTGCGAAGATCACATCCTCCATCCCCGAGCCGCGCATCGAGGTTGGGCGGTTTTCGCCCATGACCCAGCGTAGCGCTTCCAAAAGGTTGGATTTACCGCACCCATTGGGACCGACGACGCCAGTCAGACCGTTCTGAATGAACAGGTCAGTCGGGTCGACGAAGCTTTTGAAGCCGGTCAGTCTGAGCTTTGAAAACTGCACGTTTCCCTCGGGCCGTCTCTAAGGTGGTCGGTGATTCCGATCTTGGTTGTGTATCTAGAGTGGGGCATCCTTAGGGAGTCAATGCCAAACCCCATGATATGGCCAGCGAGGTGGGGTTATCCACAAGATATTGGGCAATTTCGCCTGTTGGCTCAGCTTTCAACCCAGCGAAAAACGTCGCCGTCGGGCTCAATCCTGCCAATGGATGGCAGAGTAAAATGACACCCGATCACCGTTAACCCACGTTCTGCACATGTCTCAAGCAGCCTGAGCCGGGACGTCACGGCCATGGTTGCATTAGTATCAAAGGCAAACTGCCACTCAGGGTTCTGGCACTGGGCCGTAGAATGGATGGCATCCCCCGTGATCACAGCTTCTTGCCCACCTGACCGCAGCAGGATCGAGACATGCCCCAGCGTGTGACCCGGGGTTGGCAAGAGGGTGATATTGTCACCAATCGTATCATCATTGGCCATCCATTTGGCCATACCTGCGGCAATAATGGGGGCGATGCTCTCTTCCAGCTTATCCGGGTCCCCATTCATGCATTCTTCCTGATCGCCAGCAGGGAAGAGGTATGTCGCGTTTGCAAACGTCGGAACATACTGCCCATCACGCAGCCGGGTGTTCCAACCCACATGGTCAATGTGCAAATGGGTAAAGAGCACGTAATCGATGTCATCCGGGTGAACGCCAGCCTCTACCAGCGCGGCCGGTAACCCAGTGCCAGTTATGTGGTCCCAGAAGGGCAACTTGTTGGTCGTTTTGTCGTCCCCAACCCCGGTGTCGACAAGTATCGTATGTTCAGGCGTCTTCAACAGATAGGCCAGAACCGGCAGGATCAGCCGCCCGGTTTCGGGGTCAACACTGCCGGGTGCCAGCGCCTCAACGATTTTGGTCACGTCCTCAGGCGCATTGGGGAAGAGCCGTTCTGGCCGAAAAAACAGCCCCTGCCAATCCAGAATGCGCCAGATCTCAATCTCACCTACGCGGGTTAGCATTGTCGGGTCCTTTCCAAGGCCTGTCCTGTGCAGCGTGGCGCATCCTTCCTCAGGCTGCAAGCGACGCTCGAACCACATGGGAGGTCGGAATCCAACTTGACGGCTCAGAGACCCAACCCCATACAGACCCGTGCAAGGTTCCTCTGGACGCGGCAACGTACAGGGGATGAAATGGGAATGGCGTTCAAAGCGTCAGCCGCCCCCGCGACTGTAAGCGGTGAGCCTCTGTCAGATGCCACTGGGATGCGTCCCGGGAAGGCGACGGAAAAGGCCCGGACCCGCAAGCCAGGAGACCAGCCCTGCACCTATGAAACCGCCTCGGGTGAGAGGCGCATGAGGAGGTGACGCATGCCGAAGACATTGGTCTTCCTCATCATCGGTCTGTTCTTTGGGACAGGGCTGGGGTTTCTCTTTGCTGCGACGAGTGACATGCAACATCACGGTGCAGGTTCCACCGATCCTTCTGTTCATGACCATACAGCCCATGATCATGGCGCCATGGACCACGATCACAGCGAGCTGACCGACGTAACCGGCCTTGCGCCCACCATCGCGCTGGTGTTCCACCCGGATGGGCCGCAAAGCCGCAATCTGGAAATGCAGGTGGAGAATTTCGCCTTTGACCCTTTGGCCGTGAATGCCGACCACGTTGAGGGGCGCGGCCACGCCCATGTCTATATCAACGACATCAAGATCGCCCGCGCCTATGGCCCCTGGATGCATCTGGAGGCCCTGCCCATCGGCACCCATGAGGTGCGCGTGACGCTGAATTCAAATGATCACTCACAACTCGCCGTGGCGGGCACGCCCGTTGAGGCGACCGCCACGCTTGTCATCGAATAAGGAGGGCCTGTGATGCCTGCAAAGATCCCCGCCACCGTTGTCACCGGCTTTCTGGGCGCCGGCAAAACCACTCTGATCCGTCACATGCTGGAAAATGCGAACGGAAAACGCATCGCACTCATCATCAATGAGTTTGGCGATCTGGGTGTGGATGGCGGCATCCTGAAGGGGTGCGGCATCGAAGGCTGCGCCGAAGAGGACGTGATGGAGCTGTCCAATGGATGCATCTGCTGCACCGTGGCCGAAGATTTCGTTCCCACGATGGAAAAGCTGCTGGATCGCCCAGACGCGCCCGATCATATTGTCATTGAAACCTCTGGCCTCGCCCTACCGCAACCTTTGGTGCGTGCCTTCAACTGGCCTGAAATTTCTACCCGTGTGACCGTGGACGGCGTGGTGACTGTAGTGGATGGCAAGGCTGTCTCAGAGGGCCGCTTTGCCCATGATGTGGCCGCCGTCGACGCCCAGCGCGCCCAAGACGAAAACCTAGACCACGACACGCCACTGTCGGAGCTTTTCGAAGATCAGGTGGCCTGCGCCGATATGATCGTGGTGAACAAGGCCGATCTGCTGGGAGATGCCGAAACCGGCGCGCTCGTGAGTCGCCTCAAGGATGAAAGCCGCGACGGGGTGCAGGTTGTTCGATCCACCATGGGCGCGCTGCCCCTGGACGTTTTGCTGGGTCAGGGCATCGGCTCAGAAGCTGATATGGAGTCCCGCCACGAGGTGCATCACCATCATCACCACGACGAGGAGCATGATCACCACGACCACGACCATCATCACCACGCAGAGGAACACGGTCACCACGATCATGATCACGACCATCACCACCATGATCACGATCACGACGCTTTCGAGAGTTTTGTTGTCAGTATGGGTGAAATCAATGACGCGGGCGCATTCGCCGAAAAAGTGGCCGATGTGATCCGTGCCCATGATATCTTGCGCCTCAAGGGCTTTGCCGCCGTGGAAGGCCGCCCCATGCGCATGACCCTTCAGGCCGTCGGCCCCCGCGTCGACACGTACTATGATCGCCCCTTCGGTTCTGACCCCCGAGAAACCCGTCTCGTGGTTATCGGTCAGGCCGGTCTAAACCGATCCGAGATCGAGGCCGCGCTGACGAAATGATCATCGTGGAAGAGGCTGACCCGCGTTCACCAGGCCCCCGCGCCCTGCTGGAAGCCAGCCACGCCCTGATGAAAGAGATGTTCCCGCCAGAGGAAAACTACTTCCTCGACATAGAGGAACTTTGCGATCCCGACGTGGCGTTCTTTGCGGCCCGCCGAGGCGACAAAACGCTGGGCACCGGTGCGCTGGCGATGAAAGGAAAATACGCCGAAGTGAAATCCATGTTTACGTCCCCCGAAGCCCGCGGAAAAGGTGTCGCCGCCGCTATCCTGCGCGCCCTAGAAGACACTGCCCGGGCTCGGAACATCGCAATGCTCAAACTCGAAACTGGCGATCCTCTGGATGCCGCTGTCCGCCTCTATGAACGCGCAGGCTTCACCCGCTGCGCCATCTTTGGCGATTACGCACCCAACAGCTCATCAGTCTACATGGAAAAACCCCTCAATTGACGCGCAACCCCATATTTCACCTTTCCAAAAATACTCTCGCCGAAGGCATCCGGCCTAGCCACCTGCACAGGCTTTTGACGTAATGCACCTCCTCGCTGCTACTCCCGGCCGCGTCGATGACGGCAAGGAACCGGTCGATCTGGGCCAGACGCCCGCCGATATCGTCGTCCTCTCTGCCGCCGACACAGAACTCGCGGCCCTGTCCGAGGCCCGTGCAGAGATGGAACACGCCCCCACCTTGCGGCTGGCCAACATCACCCAGTTGGGTCACCCCATGTCGGTCGATTTGCATCTCGACACCTGCGCCACCAACAGTCGGCTTGTGATCGCCCGTGTTTTGGGCGGCACCGGGTATTGGAAATACGGCTGCGAACAATACGCCGCGCGATGCCATGAATCGGGCGTGCCATTGGTGCTTCTGCCCGGCGATGACAAACCCGATGCGGACTTGCGTGCGCTTTCCACCGTGGCGGATGAAGATTACGACGCGCTCTGGGCTTATCTCGTCGAAGGAGGCCCCGAAAATTCTGCGAATTTTCTGCGCTATGGGGCGGCGATGCTCTCGGGCGACGCGAAACCTGCCGCCGCCAGCCCGCTCCTGCGCGCCGGTGTCTACTGGCCCGGCGCGGGCATCGCGGATCTGAGGGCTGCGCGAGACGCATGGACCGATGGGCACCCTGTGGTTCCCATCATCTTTTACCGCGCGCTCGTGCAGGGGGCCGGTCTCAACCCTATCAACCGGCTGGTCCGGGCGTGCATGCAAAACGGGCTCAATCCGATGCCCGTTTTCGTAGCCTCCCTCAAAGATCCCGTCTCCGTCGCCACCCTCACACAACTTTTCACCGCAGCACCTCCTGCGGTCATCCTCAACGCCACCTCATTCGCGGTCGGATCCCCCCACACCGATGATGCCAGCCCGGAAAATCCGCTCACAATGGCTGAGGCCAACGGTGCGCCCATTTTCCAGACGGTCCTCGCCAGCAGCGCAGAGGAGGCTTGGGCAGACGGCCTCACCGGGCTTTCGGCGCGTGACATCGCCATGAACGTGGCCCTGCCAGAGGTCGACGGCCGCGTCCTTTCCCGCGCGATAAGTTTCAAGGGGGAGGCATTTTTTGACGAAGCCACCCAATGCCCCATCGCCACCTATCGCGCCCAGGGCGACCGCGTGGCATTTGTAGCAGAGCTCGCTGCCAACTGGGCCCGACTGCGCGCAACACCCACAGAGACACGCAAAGTTGCCCTGATCCTTGCAAACTATCCCAACAAGGACGGACGTCTTGCCAATGGCGTGGGGCTCGACACACCTGCGGGCACGGCCCAAGCCCTAAAGCAAATGTTGTCAGCTGGATACCGCGTGGACGGCGCGCCTGAAAGCGGCGAGGCGCTGATGCAATCGATCCTCCAAGGCCCCACCAATTGGCTGACCGACCGCGCGGACAAGATTGGCGGTGAAGTGCTGCCACTGGCCGACTATGAGGCGATGTTCAACAACCTGCCCTGGGTGCTCAAAAATCAGATCACCACCCGCTGGGGTCAGCCCGAGGACGATCCCTTTTTCACCTCGGACGGCTTTAAACTGTCCATCCTGCGATATGGCAACGTCGTCGTGGGCGTGCAGCCCGCGCGTGGCTACAACATTGACCCGACCGAGAGCTATCATTCCCCCGATCTCGTCCCGCCACATAATTATCTGGCTTTCTACGCTTGGCTGCGGAAAGACTTCGAGGCCAACGCGATCGTTCACATGGGCAAACATGGCAATCTGGAGTGGCTGCCGGGTAAGGCTTTGGCCTTAAGTGCCGAATGCTGGCCCGAGGCAATCCTAGGACCGATGCCCCATATCTATCCTTTCATCGTCAACGACCCCGGTGAAGGCACACAAGCCAAACGTCGCGCCCAGGCGGTCATTATCGATCACTTGACCCCGCCTCTCACCCGCGCGGAAACCTACGGGCCATTGCGCGATCTGGAGGCCTTGGTCGATGAATACTATGAGGCCGCCGGCGTTGACCCCCGCCGCATCGACCACCTGCGCCGGGAGATCCTGTCGCTCACCTCCACAACCGGTCTCGACGTGGATATTGGCCTGTCGGGCGAAGACGAAGACGGCGATCTGGCCAAGCTCGACGCTTACTTATGCGAACTCAAAGAAGCTCAGATCCGGGACGGTCTGCATATTTTCGGCGTCTCGCCAGACGGCGACCAATTGCGCGATCTCACCATCGCCGTGGCCCGCGTTCCGCGGGGAGAGGGCAAAGAGGGTGATGGGTCGTTCATCCGAGCACTGGCGGGAGACCTGGAGCTGGATTTCGACCCTCTTGATTGCGACATGGCGGCGCCTTGGACTGGGCCCAAACCCGCCCAATTGGACGTCCTGACAGACGATCCCTGGCGCAGCACCGGCGACACCGTCGAACGGCTCGAACTCTTGGCCATAAGCCTTTGGGATGGCGGGCGGGGCGATGCGGGCCTTGGCCCGCGAGCGTCGTCCGTCATCCAAACTATCCAAAACACAATAAAGCCTGCCATCACGTCCTGCGGGCCGGACGAAATGACGGGGCTGCTTACCGCGCTAGACGGCCATTTCGTCCCCCCCGGCCCTTCAGGCGCACCCACCCGAGGGCGGCTCGACGTACTCCCCACTGGCCGCAACTTCTTTTCTGTCGACAGCCGCGCGGTGCCCACACCCACCGCCTGGGCCTTGGGCTGGAAATCGGCCAATCTGCTGATTGAAAAACACCTTCAAACCCATGGCGATTGGCCACGCACCATGCTGCTCACTGCGTGGGGCACGGCCAATATGCGCACAGGCGGCGATGATATCGCCCAGGCGCTGGCGCTGATGGGTGTGAAACCGAAATGGGACAGTGCCAACCGCCGGGTGACCGGGTTCGACATCCTCCCACAAGGGGTGCTGGGCCGCCCGCGCGTCGATGTCACGCTGCGCATCTCCGGGTTCTTCCGCGATGCATTCCCGCAACTGATCGCTCTTTTTGACAGTGCCGCGCAGGCCGTCATGGGCCTGAATGAACCAGATGACCTCAACCCCGCTGCCGCCCGCGCCCGCGTGGAAGGCGCAGGCCCACGTATCTACGGCTCAAAGCCGGGCGCCTATGGCGCGGGGTTGCAGGCAATGATTGATGAACGGCTTTGGAAGACCAAAGCGGACCTGGCAGAAGCCTATCTGACCTGGGGCAGCTATGCCTATGGCGCGCGCGATACCGGCACCGCGGACCGCGCAGGCTTTGAGGCGCGGCTCAGCCAAACCGAGGCCATCGTACAAAATCAGGACAACCGCGAACACGATATCCTCGATAGCGATGACTACTACCAGTTCGAAGGCGGCGCAGCGGCAGCCGTGGCCACCCTTCAAGGGCAAGATCGACCAATCTATCACAATGACCATTCCCGCCCCGAACGCCCAATGATCCGCACGTTAGATGATGAAATTGCTCGTGTCGTCCGATCCCGCGCAGTGAACCCAAAGTGGATCGAAGGCGTCAAACGTCATGGCTACAAGGGCGCCTTTGAGATGGCTGCAACCGTCGACTATCTTTTTGCGTTTGCCGCCACCACGGGCGCGGTGCGCGACCATCATTTCGACATGGTGGAGGCCGCATTTCTGGAAGATGACGACACGCGCCAGTTCATTGAAGACCACAACGCGCCCGCCTTGAAGGAGATCGCGGAGCGTCTGCAGGAGGCCATCGATCGTGAGCTTTGGGTGCCACGGTCCAACTCTGCCCGGGCGCGGATTGAGGCATTGGTGCGATGATGCAGAACAAGCACACGAGGCGCGGTAAGGATTTGAGTGTTTTTGGCAAGATGAAGCATGGGGATGTGCTTTGATTGGAAAGCCCCGCGCCTTATGGTGAACCGCGAAAGAGGAGAAAGACGATGAATGATACGCCGGAAAAACACGCCCTCAGGATGGCCAAGAAAAAGGCCGCTCGGGACAAGATCATGGCGACCAAGACCGACAAGAAGGGCTTGATCATCATCAACACCGGCAAGGGAAAGGGAAAATCCTCGGCCGCTTTTGGCATGATCTTTCGCTGCATCGCCCATGACATGAAATGCGCCGTTGTGCAGTTCATCAAGGGCGGCATGTCCACCGGAGAGCGGGATCTGATCACCGGCACGTTTTCAGACGTTTGCGCATTTCATACGATGGGCGAAGGCTTCACCTGGGAAACCCAGGACAAAGAGCGCGACATCGAGATGGCGCAGGCCGCCTGGGCCAAGGCAAAGGAACTCATTCGCGATGACAGCCACCACATGGTGCTTCTGGATGAGATCAACATCGCGCTGCGCTATGATTACATCGATGTGAATGAGGTGGTGGCGTTTCTGCAGGCTGAGAAGCCGGAGATGACCCACGTGGTTCTGACAGGCCGCAATGCCAAGGATGAACTCATTGAGATCGCCGATCTGGTGACGGAGATGGAGATGATCAAGCACCCGTTCCGCGAAGGGATAAAGGCGCAGATCGGCGTGGAATTCTAGGGGTAAACCCGCAAGGCATAGACGCCGCTCAGCACCAAACCAAATAAGATCACCGCCCCGCGGAGAAGCCGCGGGTTGACGTATTTGGCCAGACGTCCACCAAGATACCCCCCCACCGTGCTGCCTGCCATCATGGCGATTGCCTGCGGCCAGGCGATCAGGCCGCCCAGCCCGAACACCACGATGGACAGGATGGAAAAGCTGGTGGCGAGCCAGTTCTTGATCACGTTGGCCACGTGAAAATCGCTGTAGCCCATGATCTGCGCCACCGCGAGAAGGATGATCCCCAGCCCCGCACCAAAGTAACCGCCATAGATCGAAGCCACGAAGAGGCCCGCATAGACGACCATCCCGGCGCGGGTGCCCCCAGCCAAAGCCAGCAGTCTGGCCCGCACTGCATCGCCAAAAGCAAAGAGCAACGTGGCCGTCAGGATAAGCACTGGGATCAGGCGTTCGAACAGGCCTGGGTCGGAAATGATCAAAAGAATAGAACCAAGCGCTGCGCCAAGGCCCGAGACGATCGTCAGAGGCACAAGGGCACGACCCACCGTTTTTAGCTCTTTCATATAAGCAGGCAGCGCAGCAGCGTTGGAGGGCAGAAGGGCCAGGAAATTCGTGGCGTTTGCAACCAGAGGCGGCAACCCCACCCACATCAATGCAGGGAAGGTAAACAGCGTCGCGCCACCCGCGACGGCATTCCACACGCCGCCAAGAAGACCGATCCCGACCAGTATGAAAATGTCGAAGAGTTCCATCTTTGCACCTCCTTGCTTGCGGTCAAGCTAGGAAGCCTTTAGCATTCATAAAAACGAATATAATTGATCTTTATGATGAGAAATTACGAACAAATTCCAATCAGCGGCGATCTTCTGCGCAGCTTTTTGGTGATCGCGGCGACCGGTAACCTGACCCATGCCGCCGACCGCCTGGGGCGCACGCAATCGGCCATCTCGGTGCAGCTGCGCAATCTTGAGCAAACCCTGGGCGCGACCCTGTTCAACCGATCTGTCAAAGGCATGACACTGACCGAAGCCGGCGAACGGCTTTTGCCCAAAGCGGAGGCCACCGTGGCGCAGCTGCAGGACATGCGCCGGTTGTTTGATGCGCCACTCACGGGCAGGCTTCGAATCGGGATTCCGGATGATTACGAAGGCCGCATTCTGGTAGGCGCCCTGGCCCGGTTTGCGCGGATGCATCCGGGCGTAGAGGTCACAGCGCATTCAGGATGCACCGTCGCTTACGCAAAAGATGTGCGTGAAGGACAGCTTGATATGGCCGTGTGTTCAGGCGCAGAGCCGCGCGACGGTGTTCCGGTTTCCTGCGAAGCGGCAGTTTGGGCCAACGCCCGATCGATCACCGTGCCCATGGACGGCCCTATCCCGCTGGCCATGTTGGATCGACGCTGTTGGTGGAAATCCATTCCCACAGATGCGCTTCGCTGCGCTGGGCGGGACTATCGTGTGGCGTTCCGGACCGAAAGCTTCGGCAGCCTTATGTCAGCCTTGCGGTCCGGTTTGGCCATCGGTGTCTTGCCCGCCTCTTGCGTGGATGATGAATTGCAGGTCCTGGATGCCAACCATGGCCTGCCACGACTGCCCGATATTCACCGCACGATCCTGATATCCGATCACACAGATAAACATGTCGCGCAAGCGATGGCGGAGGCCATCCAAGAGACCCTTCCGGGTATGCCATCTGCCGCCTGAAGCGCTTCAGGTCAAAGAATCAATTGTCAGACATTTAAAGTCGTGAGACCATCACGCCATAACGGCCCAAAAAATTGGCCATTATCGCGCCACGCGAGGGAGGAAAACCAAATGAATTTAAGACCTGATCCAACATTTTACCCCACCGCCACCATGGCGATGGAAGCGCCGGCAGAGACGCTGGCCTTCACTTTAATGCTGAGCCCTGACGGGTCGCAGCCCGATGGTTTGGCGGTTGTGGATGTTGATCCCAAGTCAAAAACCTATGGAGAAATTGTCCATCAGGTGATCATGCCAAACAAAGGCGATGAGTTTCACCATTTCGGCTGGAACGCGTGCTCTGCATCCCTGTCGCCGCTCTCCGGCCATGCATTCCTTGAACGCCGCTATCTGATCATTCCGGGCATCCGGTCTTCGCGGATCTATGTGATTGATGTCAAAGAGCCGCTCAAGGCAAAGATCCACAAGATCATTGAGCCTGAAGAGGTGTTCGAGAAGACGGGCTATTCGCGCCCGCACACCATCCATTGCGGGCCCGAAGGCATCTATGTCTCCACTCTCGGTGGCGGTGGCGAGGATGGCACTGACGGCCCTCCCGGTATCTTCATCATGGATTGTGAGACGTTTGACATTCTGGGTCGCTATGAGATGGATCGCGGCAAGCAGGAAAAGCACTATGATTTCTGGTGGAACCTGCCGCGCGATTACATGGTGAGCTCCGAATGGGCGCTGCCGCCGCAGTTCGAAGGCGGGATCGTGGCGGAAGATCTTCTTTCCAACAAATACGGCCACGTGATCCATTTCTGGAACCTGCGGGAACGCAAGAACGTGCAGACGATTGATCTGGGCGAAAACCATCAGATGGCGCTGGAAATCCGGCCTGCGCATGATCCGGCCAAGAACCATGGGTTTGTGGGGGTGGTTGTCGATACGACCAACCTGCAAGGGTCGATCTTCACCTGGTGGCAGAAGGAAGACGGCACGTTTGAAGCCAAGAAAACCATCACCATCGACCCACGTCCCGAGAAGGCAGAAAACCTGCCGCCACTTCTGCAAGGGTTTGAAGCCGTGCCGCCGTTGGTCACCGATATCGACCTGAGCCTTGATGATAAATATCTCTACGTCGCGTGTTGGGGTTTGGGGGAGATGCATCAGTACGATGTGTCCGACCCGTTCAACCCGAAACTGGCCGGTAAGGTGGAACTGGGCGGCATTGCACGCGGGGCCAATCACCCCAATGGCAAGCCGTTCGTTTACGGCCCCCAGATGGTGGAGATCAGCCGCGACGGCAAGCGCGTCTACTGGACCAACTCGCTGTATTCCACGTGGGATGATCAGTTCTACCCCGATGATGAAGGCGGGCAGATGGTCATGGCCAATGTGGGCGAAAATGGCGGGCTGGAACTGGATCCCGACTTCTATGTGGAGTTCCCCAAGGGCTACCGCAGCCACCAGATCCGGCTGGAAGGCGGCGACTGTTCGACCGACAGTTTCTGCTACCCTAACGTGTAGACGCCGATGGATGAGGCTAGCTTGACGGCCCTTTGGTGGGCCGTCATCGCGTCAGGCATCTACCATGGGATCAACCCCGGCATGGGTTGGCCTTTGGGGGTGTCTGCCGCCCTGATGGAGCGGTCGCAGACCAGCCTCTACCGGGCGCTGGGATTGCTGGGTGGTGGGCATTTGCTGGCCATGACGGCGATCCTGCTGCCCTTCACGTTGATGTTTACACTGGTTGAGTATCAGCGCCAAATCCAGACCGGTGCCGCCATGCTGGTGATCGGGATGGGGTGTTATCTTTTGATCAACCGCCGCCACCCGCGCATGTTGGCGCGCGTAAAACCGCATCGTCTGGCGCTTTGGTCCTTCCTTGCGGCGATGGCACACGGGGCGGGGCTGATGCTGGTTCCGATTTATCTGGGTATTTGTAACTACGCCGGGCTGGATACCGGGCACCAGGCGGCTTTTGAACTGATGGGCGCCAACACCTCCGTAGCCTTCGGTGTGGCAGCAGCCCATACGCTTGCGATGATGGCCTCTGGCGGTGCGATCGCGGTGGGGGTCTATCACTGGTTCGGCCTTAAGTTCCTGCAACGCAGCTGGTTCAATCTTGATTTGGTTTGGGCGCTGAGCCTGATCCTCGTGGGTGTATTATCCCTCTTCACACTGCACTGACCTTGCATCTTCACTTTGCTAAAAATACTCATGGCGCACCATTACCGCTAAAGGACGCCCCATGCCCAAACACCGCCTGCTCACAGAATTCGGCATCGGCACGTCGCTGCGCCGCGAAGACTACACAGAGGCCGCGCATCGAGCTTTGAAAGACGCGCTATGGCGCAACTCCATCAACATCGCGGAACTGTTCGGCTGCCCAAAAGAGGCGATGATCATCGAGGCAGAGATCGCCGTGCAGCAGCCCGACAAAGTCGATTGCGACAACCTGAAATCCGTCTTCCCCTATGGCCAGATCACCGTCACTGCGACCCATGGCGGCCTCAATGTGCCGCGCCCGGTGGGACCACCCACCGTCATCGCCAACGCGTCCATTTCCGTCAGTCTTGATTTGGAGAAACGTGATGTCTGATCAACGCTTTATCCTGGAGATGGGCATGGGTAACGACCTGCACGGCATGGATTACCAAAAAGCAGCAACCCGCGCGATCGAAAGCGCACTGCGCCGCTCCACCCTGCCGATTTTTGACGCCACCGGTATCAGCCATACCGAGATGCGCGTGGCCGTCACCATCGGGGTGCAAGAGCCGGACGCGCTCGATATCGATGCGCTGGCAAAGGGCCTGCCCCGTGGGCGCGTCAGCATAACTGCTGTCAAAGGCGGGCAGAACGTGACCAACCCGGATACAGGCGAAACCCTGGTTATCGCCACCGCCGCGGTGGAGGCATTTTTGCCAAGTCAAACAGGAACATTCGAACCGGCAGATTGATACATCGTCGCAGGTGGTTAAAAGAATTGGTCATTTTTAGTGACCGCCTTAATGTCTGCGTCATGCCATTTCAGAAAGTCACACCTGAAAAACTCTCCTCCGCGGTCACGCGCCAGATTGAAAAACTGGTCCTGCGGGGCATTTTGCGCCCAGGGGAACGCCTGCCGTCAGAGCGTGAATTGGCCGACCGCCTGGGCGTGTCGCGCCCATCCCTGCGTGAGGCCGTGGCGGAACTGCAGGAAAAAGGCCTGCTGACCTCTCGCGCCGGCTCTGGTATTTTCGTGGCAGAGGTTCTGGGCAATGCGTTTTCCGACGCACTCGTGCAGCTTTTCGCGGGCCACGAAGAGGCGGTTTTTGACTACCTGTCTTTCCGACGTGATCTCGAAGGCCTGGCCGCAGAGCGAGCGGCGCGTTTCGCTTCCGACACCGATCTGGCCGTTGTGGCCGAGGTGTTTGGCAAGATGAAGGCCGCCCACGCCAAATCCAATCCCGGGGAAGAAGCGCAGCTCGATGCGGAATTCCACATGGCAATTCTGGAAGCCAGCCATAATGTGATCATGCTCCACATGATGCGCTCGATGTTCCAACTGCTGCGCGAAGGCGTGTTCTACAACCGCCAGATCATGTTCAAGCAACGCACCACGCGCGACGCGCTTCTGGGTCAACACCGCGCGATAAACGACGCCCTACAGGCGCGTAACCCGGATGCTGCGAAAGCCGCGGTGGTGGCGCACCTGGATTTCGTCACCTCCTGCCTTGAGGATCAGCAAAGAGCCGACCACAACGAAACGGTAGCAAAACAGCGGCTGGAACACGAACAGTCACGCTAGACACAGATTTTTCGCAGAAAAATCGTAAACGAAAATTCTGCGAATTTTCTAGAATAGCATCGTAATCGGTCCGTCGTGGCAAACGATGATGAACTGGTCAGCGGTCTGAATGAGATGAAACCCTCGACTTCAGACTTCTTGCTCGAAACGAACGCGGCCGATCTCGCGATCAACCAATGTATGGATCTGCGTACCACGGCACCATTTCGCACAGCGCGAGCTGAAAAAAACTTTTCCACCCAAAAATCCGGACTTGTTTGTCGTTGCACCACTTGCATGCAGCGTACCGTTCCAGAACATGGTTAAGGCAACTTGCACGTTCGAGACTCCCAGGATTTGTAACTTGTCCTCTCTTGCCGCCAATCCCAAAATCAATACTGATCGCTGATATCGCGGGTGGCAATACTCATCAAATCCTGACCGATGAAGACGCGCAAGGTCTCGCGCTACGCGCCCGCCATGCTGGCCTCTGGCGTTTTTTCGGGGATGCTTGATCACGCCTGGGCCGAAGACCGGGTAGAAGATGATGTGCTACTACATGCTGTGTTCGATACGGTGAAAATCACAACAAAATGAGGTCATGTTTTGTCTGGCCTAAAATTTCTCCGCCAGAGGCTTCAGACGTCTTGATCCTCTCGCTACGTGTGCAAAATCAATGCTTTATCTGCGCTATCGCCTGTGCTACCATTAACGGATAATAAAAAGCCAATCGAAAAATCGGTGGCCTGAGGCAGAAAACGAGCAGGTTCATGAGAACCAGGACAGGACAGCTGGCCCGCCGGGCCATAGTTGCGTTTGCGATCATATGGATGGTCGTGATTGTACCTTTATCGGCAACGGCCGCGCCATACGCGGCGCTTGTAATGGATGCGCGAACCGGTGAGGTTTTGCATTCACGCAATGCTGACACGCGGCTGCATCCCGCATCCCTGACCAAAATGATGACGCTCTACGTAGTGTTTGAAGCCGTGGAGAACGGAGAGATTGGCTTGGATACCCCCGTCAAGATTTCCAAATTCGCAGCCAGTGAACCGCCTTCGAAACTGGGGCTGCGCGCCGGTCAGACGATCAAGCTGCGCTATCTCATCCGTGCGGCGGCCGTGAAATCCGCCAATGATGCCTCCACGGCGCTGGCCGAGGCAATCGAGGGGTCCGAGGCCCGCTTCGCCCGTCGGATGAACCGTACAGCCAAGGCGCTCGGTATGACGCGGACGCATTTCAAGAACGCCCATGGCCTCACCGAAAGCGGCCATCTGTCCACTGCCCGGGATATGACAATCATGGGGCGGCACCTTTTCTATGACTACCCTCAGTACTACAATCTTTTCTCCCGCATCACCGCAGATGCCGGCATCAGCACGGTCCGGCATACCAACCGCAAGCTGCTGCAGTCTTATCGCGGCGCGGACGGAATTAAGACGGGCTACACCCGCGCCGCTGGCTTCAACCTGACGGCAAGCGCGGAACGCGGAGGCGAGCGGATCATCGTGACCGTCTATGGCGGCCGGTCGACCTCTTCACGCAACGCCAAGGTGGCCGAGCTTCTTGATCTGGGTTTCCGCCGCGCGCCGAACCGCGTGGCCCTGTCGCGCCCTTCCAAGCCGCCCTATCTGGGTCGTGCTGATGAGGGCGGTGTGCCCGGCGGATTTGGCAAGAAGATCCGCTTGGTCGGCGCGGCTGCCGTGAAGCGCAGCCTGCGCCCCAAGGCGCGCCGAGTCGCGGCACCACCGGAAGACTTTCAGATTGCTGATGCCCAGGAACCTGAAGATCTGGCAGCCAAGATTGCCGCCGCCATTGCCGATAATGTGGAGCCTGACCCAGTTACCCTGCCAGATCCTGCGCCCAAGCCGGTGGTGCTGGCCGAAGCGCAGCTGAGCGACATCCGCGCACGCACGAACCGCAAAGTCACTCCACAACTGCGCCCGGCCTCTCTGGTAGAGACCTATGCTGCGCGCAAACCTCAGGCCGGTGATCCGGCCAGTGACCCCGTGCAAACGGTGGTGGAGCGTGTCTCTACGTCGGGCGGGCGCCATTGGGGCATCACGGTGGGCCGCTACGGCAGTGAATTTGAAGCGCGGCAAGCGCTGTTGAAAGTGGCGCTCAATGAGATGACGACGCTGGATGGCAGCCTGCGCAAGGTCCTGCGTCGTCCAACCGGATTTGACGCCAACTTCATGGGGCTGACGCGGGAAACCGCAGAGCTCGCTTGTCAGAGGCTGCAGGCCAAGCAGGTGACCTGCCTGATGTTGCAGCCCGACGCAGGCTGACCGGGTGGTCAACGCCTCCGTTTCGTGACACAGGGGCGCGCATGTCTGACGCCTATAATCCGCCAGAGGACCCTTTGGAGGTTCTTCATGATGATCATGAGATTTTGGTCATGGCCAAACCGGCCGGTCTTTTGTCCGTTCCGGGCAAAGGCGCGCATTTGGCGGATTGTTTGCTTACGCGCGTGCAGGATGTCTTTCCCACCGCCCTTCTGGTGCATCGGCTGGATCGGGACACCTCCGGCGTGATGGTCTTTGCGCTGACACCCCATGCGCAGAGGCATCTGGGGCTGCAATTTGAAAAGCGGCAGGTGAAGAAAACCTATGTGGCCCGTATCTGGGGACGGCTTGAGCCGAAGACAGGTGAGGTGGATTTACCGCTGGTCGTTGATTGGCCCAACAGGCCGCGACAGATGGTGTGTCATGAGACAGGCAGGCCCGCACAGACGGCATGGCGGGTTTTGAAAGCAAGCGATACGGAAAGCCGGGTGCGCCTGATGCCAAAGACGGGGCGCAGTCATCAATTGCGTGTGCATATGCAGGCGTTGGGACATCCTATTTTGGGAGATCCGTTTTACGCGGAAGGCAAGGCGCGCGACTTTGAGCGGCTGATGTTGCATTCCGAGGAATTGCGGTTGCGGCATCCCGACGGTGGTGTTGGCATGACATTTAGACAGAAAGCACCCTTTTGAAGTATTTTCATCGTCTTCTGAAAATCACTGGTTACAGACCCGAAATGTGGGGAGAATTTAAGCGGTTCTTTGTTGTGTTTTTCATCGTGGCCGCCGCAATAATTCTCGTTACCACTCTTCTTGTACTCACGCGTGTGCTCATGACTTGAAACACATATGACCCTTTAAAAGACAATGCCGCCCAGGATTTCAACGGTTCTTCAAAAGGTGGGCTCCCATGGCTGCCAACCCCTCATCCAGCCCCGTGCGACCAAATCCCAACCGGAACCGGTCTGTCGGTGTGTCGCTCAACTCGGACGAATAGATCGTGCTGGGCAAAAGCAGCACCCTTGCCTCTTCCACCAGCCTTTGACAAAACGCCTCAACGCCGTCCGCGCCCAGATAGCGCGGGAAGGCCATGCAGGATCCGTCTGGCCGCTGCCAGTCAAACAGGTCCGGGAAGCGTGCAAAGAACGCCTCCCACTTGGGCAGGTTTTCATCGACGATGGCGTTGTTGCGCTCGAGGATCTGATCGCGTGCTTTGAGGCCGATTAGCGCCAGCCGCTCACTCGGGCCGGAATTGCAGATCGACAGGTAGTGCTTCAGACGCTCCATTTTCGACAGAACATCGCGGTCATGACAGGCAATCCACCCCACTCGCAGCCCCGGCAAGCCATAGCTTTTGGACATCACGCCCAGCGACAGGCCCCGTTCATAGACATCTGCAATGAAGGGAAGGTGCTGGGCATCACTCGGCCCCAGACCATTGAAAATCTCATCGTGCAAAATCCAGATACCGTGCTGACGACAAAGGTCGATCAACGCGTTGTAGCGATCCCGCGGCAGTATGGTGCCCGTGGGGTTGTGCGGAAAATTGATGGTCAGAAGCCGCGTGTTGGACCGGATCGCCGCTTTCACGCGATCAATATCAAGCGACCAGCCATCATCGGGGTCGAGCGGCACGCCCGTGGCTTCACAGATCGCCAAAGGCAGGCTTTCATGAGATTGGTAGTTGGGTGTGACCACGATGGCATGGCTGTCCGCCTGAAGCAGAACGCGATTGGCCGCAAAAATCCCCTCACTGGCCCCTGCAAAGCACAGAATGTTGTCAGCGCTCTGCGCGGTATATGTGCCGGCAATCGCGTCCCGGACATCTGGCGCACCGTAGGTTTCGGTATAGCCCAGCCACATGTTCTCGAACGCGTGGCGATCCTCCGGAGAGGCCATCGCCAACAGTTCCGGCAAAGACATGCTTTCGGCGTCGGACGCCGTCATGTGGTATCGGGCGGAGAATTCCCATTTAGCGAAATGAGTTTCCAGTCGGAAATCGGGGAGATTGGGCATCGGCACGCACCTTTGGTCAGACGCTCCTCGCTACCGCGCGTCGCTTGGTTTGTGAACCCTTTCGCAGGTCAGTTCGATCCGTTACTCATTCGGGAACGCACGTTCGAAGGATAATCATGAGACCTGTCCGCCTACTCTCCGGCATCCTGACCGTTGGGGCCTGGACGTTGCTCAGCCGGATCCTCGGCTTTGCGCGCGACGTGCTAATTGCGGGTCTCATCGGCCCGGGCGTGTTGATGGACGCTTTTGTCGCGGCCTTCCGCCTGCCCAACATGTTCCGCCGTTTCTTTGCCGAAGGGGCGTTCAACTCAGCTTTTGTCCCGATGTTTTCCAAGCGCATCGAGGCAGAAGATAACCCAGAGGCCTTCGCCTCTCTCGCGATGAGTGGTCTTGCCCTCGTGCTTCTCTTTCTGACCGGGCTGTCGATGATCTTCATGCCCGCGCTGGTCTATGTGACGGCCGAAGGGTTCTGGGGTGATCCCCGTTTTGACCTAACGGTGGAATACGGCCGGATCGTCTTTCCTTACATTCTCTTCATCTCGCTGGCGGCGCTCTTCTCCGGTGTGCTGAATGCCACGGGTCGCTTTGCCGCCGCGGCCGCCGCGCCGGTACTGCTCAACGTGATGTTGGTCATCGCTATGACCGCCGCCTGGTGGGTGGGTGGTGAAGTGGTGAAGGCGCTGGTCTGGACAATTCCATTCGCAGGCATCGCGCAGCTTGCCCTGGTCTGGGGCGCGGCGCGACAGGCCGGGCTCAATATCCGCCCTGTACGCCCGCGCTGGACACCTGAGATTGCACAACTGGTGCGCATTGCCGTTCCTGCCGCTCTGGCTGGCGGTGTGGTACAGATCAACCTTTTGGTGGGGCAGTTGGTGGCCTCCAATTACGAAGGCGCGATCAGCTGGCTTTACGCGGCTGACAGGCTCTATCAATTGCCGTTAGGCGTGGTGGGGATCGCTGTGGGGATCGTGCTGCTGCCCGATCTTTCGCGCCGATTGCAAGCGGGTGACGACACCGGCGCAAAAGAGGCGTTTTCCCGCGCGGGAGAAATTTCTCTGGCGCTGACCATCCCCTGCGCAGTGGCTTTGATGGTGATCCCCTTGCCCATCGTCTCCGTGCTCTTTGAGCGTGGGGCCTTTGATACCGATGACACCGCCGCCACCGCGTTGGCGGTCACGATCTATGGGCTCGGCCTGCCTGCCTTCGTGCTGCAAAAAATCCTGCAACCGCTCTATTTCGCGCGCGAAGACACCAAAAGCCCGTTCCGCTATGCGGTGGTGGCGATGGTGATCAATGCCGTGCTGGCGGTGGGACTAGGCTATGCCATTGGCTGGATTGCGTCTGCCATCGCTACGACAGCGGCGGGCTGGGCCATGGTCTGGCTATTGGCGCGTGGGGCGCGACCGATGGGGGATGTAGCGCGATTTGACGCGGGACTGCGCCGTCGAATGTGGCGTGTCTGCGCGGCCTCGGCGGTGATGGGAGTGGTGCTGTGGCTTATCTCTGCGTTTGGGACACCTCTTTTCGGGCTGGCGGGGTGGCGCTGGCTTGCCCTTCTGGCGATGATCGCGGGGGGTGTGGCGACCTATCTGGCCGCAGGTCAAATCCTTGGCGCGTTCAAGCTTTCAGAATTTCGCACAGCACTGCGCCGAAACCGCGAGACGCGCCCGTAAGGGAGCGAAGAGCGGCTCACCCCCGCCGGATCTTATCCCTGAGCCGCACCATCGCGCCGGGCAGCAGCAAGAACGACATGGCAAATCCCGCGGCAAACCCCGCGATATCCGCTACCCAATCGAGCCCTGCGCCAAACAGCAGGCCAAAAACCAGCTGAATGCCGACCAACAACCCAATCAGGGTAAAGGCCTGCGCTTGCTGCGCACCAACTTCACCCAGCCGCAACCACAGCAGACAGGTGAACCCACCGATCAGGCCGTAAACACCCGGATAGGCCCCGATCAGACCAGGCCCGTCAGGCACGACAAACGCATAGACCAGCGCGCCTAGAATGCAGGACCCGAAGAACAGGATCAGCAACGCCACCTGCCCCATCCGTTCGCCCACAAATTTGCCCATGGCCAGTGTCATGACGGCGGCAAAGATAAAATGCGTAAAACCAACATGCAGGAATGGATAGGTCACAAACCGGATCAGGAATCCACCGCGCAAGCTACCGGTTTCTAGCATCCACGCTACGGCGCGCGAACTGAAGCCGTACTCCTGAATAGCGTTGAGCCGCCACCCGACGGCCTCTGGCCCGCCCAGAATACCCCTTGCGCCCAGCATGAACGCGCCTTCTACCAGCGCCATGATCAAAACCAGCACCATCACCGCAGGCGGCAAAGGGTTCACTGGGCTTTCATCGTGACCATCAGCGTGAAAAGACATGGGCGGGCGCTCCTTGACGCGGGATACGGCCAGACGTAAGCGAGGCGGACGGAAATTTCCAGCATGGAGCATCGTGCCATGAATGAGGGACAGTTCACACCGCGCGTTTTCTCGGGCATCCAGCCATCGGGTGGGCTGACGCTTGGCAATTACCTGGGCGCAATGAAGCGTTTTGTGGATATGCAGGAAGAGGATTACGAGACGATCTACTGCATGGTTGATCTGCACGCGATCACCGTCTGGCAGGACCCCGAAAAGCTGCGCCATGCCACGCGGGAGCTTTGCGCGGGCTTCATCGCGGCGGGGCTTGATCCTGCAAAATCCATTCTGTTCAACCAATCCCAGGTCGCCGAGCATGCGCAGCTTGGTTGGATTTTCAATTGCGTGGCGCGGATGGGTTGGATGAAACGCATGACGCAGTTCAAGGACAAAGCGGGCAAGAATGCGGAAAACGCTTCTCTGGGGCTGTTCGGTTATCCCGCACTGATGGCCGCGGACATATTGCTTTACCACACAACCCATGTGCCGGTGGGTGAGGATCAGAAACAGCATCTGGAACTGACCCGCGATATCGCCATCAAGTTCAACAATGACTTTGGCGTGGATTTCTTCCCGGTGACCGAGCCGGTGATAGAAGGCGCCGCCACGCGCGTGATGAGCCTGCGGGACGGCACCAAGAAGATGTCGAAGTCCGACCCGTCCGACATGTCGCGCATCAATCTGACCGATGACGCCGATACCATCGCCAAGAAAATCCGAAAGGCCAAAACCGATCCGGAGCCGCTTCCTTCGGATTTCACAGGGCTCGCGGATCGGCCAGAGGCGCGCAATCTGGTGAACATTTTCGCAGCACTGTCGGATCAATCGGTGGATGAGGTGATGTCCGACGTGGGTGGACAGCAATTCGGCCAGTTCAAACCGGCGCTGGCTGATCTGGCGGTCGAAAAGCTCGCGCCAATTTCAGAAGAAATGTCGCGTCTGATGCAAGATCCCGGTGAGATTGATCGCATTCTGGCCAACGGCGCAGATCGTGCGCGCGCGATCGCGGCTCCAATTCTGCAAAAGACATATCAGATTGTCGGGATGGTCGGGACCTGAACCCGACGACCCGTTGCTTGCAATCAAAGCGGGCGGCGGAGCTGTCTAGCCTGCTTTCGGTGTCGGTCGCCGCTGGACATAAGAGGCCAGATCGGAGGCCGTGAGCGGCATCGACCAAAGGAAGCCCTGACCAATTTCAATCCCGATAGCTTCCAGAATGTCGCGTTGCCGCGGTGTTTCCACGCCCTCGGCGACACAGCGGATCTGCAAGCCTCGTGCGATCTCTGTCGTGCCAGCGACGATCGCCATGTCATCGCTGTGGTTCGTTAGCCTGGCCACGAAGCTGCGATCGATCTTCAGTTCCTTTACGGGCAGACCACGCAAATGCGACAGCGACGCATGGCCGGTTCCGAAATCATCGAGCGAGATTTCATAACCTCGCTCTTCCAGGGTATCGAGGAACATCTTGGCCGCGTCATTGCCGCGCCCAACGAAACACCCCTCTGTCACTTCGATCACAAGGTCATTGGGCATGACACCCTGTCGTTCCAGATTTTCGATGTTGCGCAGCAAGACATCTGGCGATTTCAATTCAACCGGATGCACGTTCAGGGCGATCCTTCCAAAATCGATCCCGGCCCGGCGCCATTCCAGAATGTCCTGACCAATCTGCGCGATGATGTATCGGGACAGCCGGGGAACCAGACCGCGCTCTGCTGCGGTGTTTAGAAAATCTGCGGGCGACACGGACCCAAGCTCCGGGTCGTCCCAACGCGCAAGTGCCTCTGCGCCCAGATACCGGCCTGTCGCCAGTTCCACCTGTGGCTGATACCGGATGGACAACCCATCCATGCGAATGGCATTTCGCAGCCCGGCCTCAATAGCGTCAGCGCGCAAAAGTTCCGCTTTCAAGTCTTCATCAAAGATAAGGGATGTGCCCCGTTCGATGTCTTTCACTCGGTTCAGCGCGACATCGGCGGCCAGCATAAGGTCAGACGGGGTCGCGCCATGCTGAGGGCAAAGCGCAATCCCAACGGAAGTGCCAGGATGCAGCGAACGGCCGTCAATTTTGGCAGGCGCTTTCACGCAGGTCAGCAGGCCTTCGGTGATGGGCATTAAGTCTTCGATATAGGAAATACCCGGAACCAGAACTGCGAATTCATCACCGCCCAGCCGCCCAACAGTGCCCGTGCCTTCGAAGTACCCATGCAGGCGCTGCCCGATTTCATTGATCAGTTTGTCGCCAACTGAATGACCGAAAGTGTCATTCACGTTCTTGAAGCGATCAAGGTCCAAAAGCAGCAGAGCAAACGGTGTCCGGTTCGCTTTGTAGTCTTTCGTGGCATCTTCCAGAAAGCCGGTGAACGCCTTGCGGTTTGCAAGCCCGGTAATCGTGTCGACATTTGCAAGGCGGTTATTGTCATCCCGGGCTTTTTCCAGATCACGCACGGCGGCAGACAGTTTTTCAACGGAACGGTCCCGCTCCCGCTCCGTGTCGCCCATATATGCGCTCAGGGCCAACAGAAATGTCAGGTAAATCACGATCGTTGACGCCAGAAAAAGCGACCACGCCCCACCACTCAGCGCGAGCCCGGCAATGGCAAAGACCGCCATTGTGCCACCGTAAACGCAAGCCGCCGCAAAGACCCGCCTAAGCAGGGTTGCACCGCCAGTGGCCATGCCTGCATACGCCCAAGCGATGTGACTGGCATCAGGCTGCTTGCCGTAGGCCATCATCATGAAGCCCAGAACTGAAAACGGCATGGCAAGCAGGAACTGATAAAACAAAAGCCGCCGCATCAGCCTTTTGGAGACATGCGTGATGTTTTCAACCTGGTTCTTTCGCGCCCGAAACAACACGTAAAGACACAAAGCCAATGTCACACTCAGCCAGTTCCAGGCGAAGGTGGCATGCATAGCGACAGACGCGATCGGCGTGCACACGATCGCCAGATAAATCATGATGTACATGCTGAGCGGCGTACTGGACAGAATGCTTTGCACGTCCTCGGGCTGCGGACGCGAAAAGAACAGCACCTTTGCTCGCTTGACTGGATTCATGTCGACACGCCACGCTGAGTCATCAACGCTGACGTCTACGAGCAAAGATTTAACAACGGCGAAACTTACGGTCGCTCTTTCGCCTCAGAACTTAAAATCCAATGCAATTTTCAGATAGTTTTGCGCGGCATGGCCGCGTTTTTCATCGTCTGGGATAGCGTCTTAGATCAACCGCACCTGAGTGCCCACGTCGACCAGCTCAAAAAGCTCAGCTACCATTTCATTGTAAAGCCCAATGCACCCATCCGAAGACTTCCGACCGATTTTACGCGTGTCGTGGGTGCCGTGAATGCGATAGTACTGCCAGCTTAGATGCATAGCATGCGTGCCCATGGGGTTGTCAGGACCGGCCGGCACAACGGCAGGCAGCGTGGGATCGCGTTCGCGCATCGACGGTGTGGGGGTCCATGTCGGTCCCTCGACCTTTTTCGTGATCCGGGTATATCCGAGCTTGGTCAACTCCGGGCTGCGCGGCACAGATGTTGGGTATAGCTTGTAGGTCTGACCATCGCCCGACCAGAAATGCAGTGCGCGGGATTTCGTGTCGGCCACGATGGCGCCTTTTCCCAGACTATCAAAATGATCCTGCCATTGCGGCTTTTTGAAGCCCGACATGTTTCGGCGCACAAATTCCTGCGCCTCGTCTGGCGCTTCGGTTACGCCCTGCGCAATAGCAGGCGCTGCCAAAAGCGACGCACCGCCAGCGATAAGGCCGCGCCGTGTGATCAACTTGCCCATGATGGTATCCTCAATCGTCCCGTCCATTTTGCGTGTATATGTGCATCTGCACTCGGATTTGCCGGTTATTGGCGATAAACTTTTTGTGTGTCCGATGCTGGCTCTTAGGTGCGTGGCCCAACAGCCACATTTGCACCGCAGGCCTGTGCAACAGCGCACAAAATACGCTCGTTCCTGCCAAATTGCGCACTTCCGTTCCCGTCCCTACGTTCTGGATCGCAAACAGCAGGAGCCAGATCATGACCCCCACGCATCCCAACACATCCATAGGCCATGTCCATCTCAAGGTCGCCGATCTGGACCGCGCAATCGCGTTCTATTCCGGCGTGCTGGGGTTTGAAGTGCAACAACGTCTGCCTTCAGGTGCTGCCTTTCTTGGTGCCGGCGGCTACCACCATCACATCGGCCTCAACACCTGGGAATCCAAAGGCAGCACCGCGCCCCCTCCGGGCACCACAGGGCTTTACCACACCGCGTTTCTCTACCCGGATCGAGCGCAGCTTGCCGATGCGTTGCGGCGGGTGACGGAGGCGGGTTACGCCATCGAAGGATCAGCAGATCATGGAGTGAGTGAGGCGATTTATCTATCCGATCCCGACGGCAACGGTGTAGAGCTTTATCGCGACCGCGCGCCTGAAGAGTGGCCGCGCGATGCAGACGGCAACTTGCAGATGATCAATGCACGGCTCGATCTGGAACAGCTTTTGTCGGAAGCGCCTTAGGCCGCTCTGGACGGGCATGGGTAATCGACCTAACGTCATGCGGATACAGCACGAGGTCGACCATGCCCACAGGCACCAATATCCGCACCTATTTCAACGGCACCTGGCACGAGGGTGACATCGCGGTGATGAATGCCGCAGACCACGGGATGTGGCTTGGCAGCAATGTATTCGACGGCGCGCGGTTCTTCGACGGGGTGACGCCTGATCTGGACAAGCACTGTGCGCGGGTCAATGCATCCGCCGAAGCGCTAATGGTCACACCCACTATCACTATCGAAGATATGGTTGCGATCGTTGAAGACGGGCTGAAGGCCTATTCCAAAGACGCCGCCGTTTATGTGCGGCCGATGTATTGGGCCATCGAAGGCGGGCATTCCGCGATTGTCCCCAAGGAAGGCGGCGATACCGGCTTTGCCATCAGCCTTGAAGAGGTGCCCATGGCCACGCCTGACGCCTCCTCCACCCTCACCCGCACGCAATTCCGCCGCCCCGTCATGGAAGATGCCGTGGTCAATGCCAAGGCCGCCTGCCTTTATCCCAACAATGCCCGCATGCTGGCAGAGGCCAAGCGCAAGGGGTTTGCAAATGCGCTGGTGGCGGACGCATTGGGTAATGTGGCCGAGGCCGCGACAGCCAATGCCTTTGCCGTCAAGGATGGGGAAGTCTTTACGCCTGTGCCCAACGGCACCTTCCTGGCCGGTATCACCCGCGCGCGCCACATCGAAAACATGCGCGCTGACGGGATCACGGTGTATGAAACAGTGATGAGCTTTGACGATTTTCACGACGCGGATGAGGTGTTTTTGTCCGGCAACATGATGAAGGTCACGCCCATCACCTCCTTTGACGACACGAACTACCAGATTGGGCCCCTGACCCGCCGCGTGCGTGAGATGTACTGGGATTGGGCATTGTCCGGAGCATGACATCCCTCACCGCTTCAAACGGCGCAACCCCGTCATCCCTTTGCTTTGGCTGCATGCAATTCGGCGGCGCAGCGGACGCCGATGACAGCCGCGCAATGTATGAAGCCTGTCGCGCGGCGGGCGTGAATTTCTTTGATACCGCGTATCTCTATACTGATGGCGCATCAGAGGCGCTGTTGGGCGAGTTCATCGGACCCGACCGGGATCAACTGATCATCGCGACAAAGGCAGGCTATACCGGTGGCAGCGGGCGCGAAAACATTCTCAGCCAGTTCGCGATAAGCCAACAGAGGTTGGGCCTTGATAGGATAGATATTCTGTATCTGCACCGCTGGGATCCGGAAACGTATCTGGAGGAAAGCTTTGAGACGCTGGCCGAGTTGCAGCAATCAGGCCGCATCCGATTTATCGGCGTTTCGAACTTCGCGGCCTGGCAGGTGATGAAGGCGCAAGCAGTGGCGCAACGGGTGGGCACGCGGATTGATATCCTGCAACCGATGTATTCACTGGTCAAACGTCAGGCGGAGGTGGAGATCTTCCCCATGGCTCTCTCCGAGGGGATGGGTATTGCATCTTACTCTCCGTTGGGTGGTGGGCTTCTGACGGGCAAGTACCAAACGGGTGGCGCAGGGAGGCTTTCGACAGATGCACGTTATGCCGCCCGTTACGGACAAGACTGGATGCACAACACGGCTGCTGACCTCTCAGAGGTAGCAGCCGATATGGATGCACATCCGGCGACACTCGCCGTCGCGTGGGCCGCACATCATCCGGCAATCACTGCGCCGATCATCAGTGCACGGAACTTGACGCAACTTGCCCCAAGTTTGGCAGCCGGTGAGGTGACACTAAGCGAAGGCGATTACGCAAAGATCGAAACACTCTCTCCTCGTCCGGCGCCCGCTACGGATCGCTTGGAAGAAACGGCAAAATAAAGCCCGTTTCATCATGATAACCGGGCAATGCGCCTTTGCGATGCACGCAGCCTTGTTGTCACTCCGGCCGACGCCGTTCCAGAAGACGCTGCAAATTGACCGACATCTGGATCAGCTCTGCAACCACCTCTGCACTTTCTAAACCTGCAAGATCATAGGCCAGATCCTGCAACAAATCAGCCGAAAGACGAATACGCGCGTTGACCATGAGCATCTTTGCGTGATCCGTATCCTCACTGGTCAGGTTCCCCGGCATTTCGGCGACCCCGTCATTGATTTCATGTCCGTTCATAACCAGCCCCCTTTTGCCAGATACAAACGCGCGGCATGGCGCGCGCCCAACTTGTCTTGGCCGGTCGCCTAGCAAAAGCCTGTTGACGGGGACATCACGCAATTACGTGGTGTCATCCGGGATATTGAACAATGCCGCTGCCGATACCGCGCACGGCAGCGGAGGTTCGATCATTAACGCGCAGTTTTCTGTAGATGTTGCGCATATGTGCATCGACCGTATGGGATGAAATACCCACGATATCGGCAATCACGGAGTTGCTTTTGCCCTGCGCCACCCATTCCAGAATTTCACGCTCGCGCCCGGTCAGGGCCTGAAAGCTTGGGTGTTTTTCCGTCAGAGCGCACACCCTAAGATGCCCGGCCTGCGCGATGCATTGAAGTTTTATGATTTCAGCCTGTTCGAGTTCAATGCGATCCACACCGAAGCCTAGGCCGACATAGGCATTCTGCATGGCCGGCCCGAACACGAAAAACGCAAGCCCGTCACCCAGATGCGCATCTTTCATAGCGTCGAGATACTTTCGGCGCTCCGGTGTGATATCCACGAGCGCTTCGATATCGTGCCAGAAAAACGGCGTGGACATCTTGGCCGCCAGTTCCGGGATCGGGTCGATGGTGACGAGGTCCTTTTCGATATACTGACACAGCCATTCTTCTGGGAAACCATCAGCTGCGATGGCAAAGGGCGTGCCATCCCGTTTGACCGCATGATAGCTGACCATCGCGATGCCATTGTCGTGGAAATAGTCCAAAAGCAGCGTCCACAGCGCGCGCTTTGTCTGCGCTGCGGAAATATCTTGCAAGATTGCAGAGATGTCCTGAATGTTTCACCTCCTGCGTTATGGCGTGAAACATCTCCGCGGAGCTGTCAAACAACAAGCAAGCAAAAGGCGTCCCCAAGGGAACGCCTTTTTGTGCGGGTTATTCCACCGTCACAGTGATTTGTTCCGACACGACGGGCGGGTCGTGCGGGATGTGGAATTGATCCCCCAGCACCATCTGCATCGTGTAGGTTCCGGGGGCGAGATCAAACACTGCCTCCGTTTGACCGCCGCCGAAATGGCGATGGTTTTCATCATTGTAAAGCCCGTCCGCCGACATCTCCGCATCATTGGGCCCCTCACCGAAGGGCGCGCGGTTCACGAGCACATGGTGATGCCCGGTCTTGTCGAAATCCGCGCCGGCCGGCGCAACACCCATGCCGGACAAGCCGAATTTCACCTTGAACGGGCTCGATACCGTGGCACCATCTTCCAGATTGATGAAATAGGCTTCTGCGCCTTCAGGTGACGGGGTTTCGCCCGCGATGGCAAAGCCAGTTAGTGCTGCGCATGTGGTCAGTAAGGCAATTGTCTTTTTCATGTTATCCTCCCATGGGTCGTTCTTGCGTTCGCGTGCTTATCTTTGTTTTAGCACAGCTAACCCAAATATGCTCATTTTCCACAGTTCCCGCCCAATGAGCCGTCACAAGTTCGGCAAAACGGACGCTCATTCGTTTGTTTCCGCGCCACCAACGATCCCAAGGAAAACCCTGATATTGTCAGCGGGCTGCCCCAGTTGTGCCCGAATGTGACGGCATAGCTGACCCTCGACAAAGAATTCGAGAGGTATCGAGTATGGACCGCCTTACCGAAATGGAGGCATTTGCGACTGTCGTGGACCAAGGTGGGTTCACGGACGCCGCGCGCAAGATGGGAATTTCCAAATCCGCAGTATCCAAGCATGTATCCTCCCTTGAGGCACGCCTTGGCGCGCGCCTCCTGAACCGCACCACGCGGCGGGTAAGCCCCACAGAGATCGGTCTGGCCTACTATGATCGTGCCTTGCGCGTTCTGAATGACGCGGGTGAGGCAGATGCTTTGGTGAGTTCCATGCAATCTGATCCATCGGGCCTTCTGCGCATTTCGGTCGCCACGGATTTTGGTGTGAACCACCTCAGCCCGGTTTTGGGTGAGTTCCTTGATGAATTCCCCGATATCACCGTGAACATGGTGCTGAACAACCGCTATGTGGAATTGATCTCTGAAGGCTTTGACATGGCCGTGCGGATCGGGGAGCTGGAAGACAGCACCTTGCGCGCCCGCAAGCTGACCGAGACCACCAAACGCATGATCGCGTCGCCCAGCTATCTGCAAAAGCATGGCCGACCGATGAAAATCGACGATCTCAATGAACACAAGCTGCTGCACTATTCCAGCCAGGCCAATGGATCGGTCTGGAAGCTGACTGCGCCGTCTGGTGAAAAGCGTCAGGTGCGCACGGCGGGTGGTCTGTCTGTCAATGACGGGCAATCCCTGCTCAACGCCGCGATTTCGGGCCTTGGTATCGCCTATCTGCCCAGTTTCCTTTATGCCGCCGCGATGAAGGATGGTCTAATCGAGGATGTGATCCCCGATCTGCCGCAGGAGACGCAAGGCATCTATGCCGTCTACCCGCCGGGCCGCTTTACCCAGCCCAAGGTGCGCGCCTTCATCGATTTCCTGGTCAATGCCTTCGCAGAGAAGGGGCCCACCAACTGGTGAGGCATACCCCCCAAACGAGATAAAATCCATCTGGTGCGCGCCCACCAGACAGTTTCCGTCCGCCAGACTTGGCCAACTTTCCCGGCAGTGCATTCTGTACTGCCGGGATTTTTCTGTTTTGGAGGCGCGCATGTGGCGCTGCCCCTTGCCTTTGCCGCCATAGGCGTCAGGTTGGAGAGCAACGATGCAAGATGAAGGACTTAAGCCATGGCAAATCCAAAGCTTCTCACAATCTCCGGCTCTTTGCGCAAAGAGAGTTTCAACCGCAAGCTTCTGGCCGTGGCGGTGGAGGCTTTTGGACCTGCAGACGTGACGGAGGCCGATCTGAACCTGCCACTTTATGATGGTGATCTGGAAGAGGCAGAGGGTATTCCGGCGAGTGTCACGAAGCTGGCGGAACAGGTGGCGGGTACGGGTGCGGTCCTGATTGCCTCCCCAGAATACAACAAGGGTATTCCCGGCGTTCTGAAAAATGCGTTTGATTGGATCAGCCGCGTGCCGGGCGGGGCCTTTAAAGGCAAGCCTTGCGTCGTCATGTCGGCCGCAGCGGGTCGTACGGGCGGCGAGACAGCGAATTACATGGTCACAGCGTGTCTTCTGGCGCTTGGTCCGAATTTGCTGCCCGGGCCTATGGTGCTGGTTGCAGGCGCACATAACGAATTTGACGAAGCCGGGCAGATGAGCAATGACGTTTACCTCAAGGCCATCAAGGCGCGCATGGATGCGCTGCGGGCGGCGGTCGGGTGATATTCGCGTGATGCGGCCACCTCTTCTGCCCTAGCGGGCTAAATCGGCGGCGGACGACGGTGGCGCGCTCCGCGCGGGTTACAGGGGCGCGCCTTCGGCGCGATTTGGGTCAGAACAGTCAGACAGGTTCGGGACCTAAGACGTATTGGAAATTTCGATCAGATTGCCGTCAGGGTCGCGGATATAGATCGAAGACAGCGGCGCTGTGGCGCCGGTGCGGCGCACGGGGCCTTCTTCAACCGCGATACCTTGCTCTTCTAGGTGTGTTTGCCATTCAGTGAGGGGTTCATCTGAGAGAAAGCAAAGATCGGCGCTTCCTGGCGTGGGGCGTTTGCCTTTGGGTTCGAACTCCGCACCCGCGACATGAAGGTTGATCTTTTGCGCGCCGAATGTCAGCGCCCACCGGTCTGTGCCGTCAGAGGGGGTGAACCTTTCTGCGATCATGCCCAGAACGCTTTCATAGAAACCGATGGTCTGCGGAAGATCGGCGACAGTCAGGACAAGGTGATCAAGCGCGGCGACTTTGAGCATCACTGCGTCGCGACCAGTTTCAACGTACCGCTCACCAGTTCTTCGGAGAATGGCACCGGCAGTGGGTCTTTGCTCAAGCGCGCGCGATAGACCGGCAGGCTTTCGGCCACGCGCATCACGTAGTTGCGCGTTTCGCGAAAGGGGATGTGTTCGATCCAGTCCACCATATCCATCCCCGGCTTACGCGGATCGCCATAGGTTTCCATCCAGCGCAAAGGCCGCCCGGGACCCGCGTTATACCCGGCCGAGACCATAATCACGTTACCATCAAACCGCCGCACCAATTGGGCCAGATATTCAGAGCCCAGCGTCGCGTTGTAACGCCAATCGCTCAGGACCTTTGCACGGCTGTGACTGATCCCAAGATCGCGCGCCACATCGCTGGCGGTGCCGGGCATGAGTTGCATCAGTCCCTCTGCGCCTGCCCCGCTTTTGACGCCGAAATCAAATTCGCTCTCGCGTCGCGCGATGGCCAGTGCCAACTCCATTTCCACCGGCAAATCCATCTCTACCATCGGGTGAAGCGCGTAATACGGCGCAGCGATGGTCAGCCCCTGTTTGGCGGCGGCCTTGCCTACCATGACTTGCAAATGCGCGCTGTCGAGGTCTTCCAAAGCGGCGCCAAGCAGTGCCAGTTGGTCTTCATCCAAAGTGGCGGCGAGCGTGACAAAATACTGTTCAGCCTGGCTGAGCCGACCGGCATTGAGAAGCAGCACACCAGCCTTGAAAACAGTCGTCTGCGCAAACTCTGCTGAACGCCAATCGCCGTCGGGTTCAGAACCGCTCAAGCTCTTTTGCGGGGGCTGACCGGCCCTTTCCGCTGCAAGAAGGCCATAAAAGCTGGTCTGATATTCGCCGCCGAACGCGTACGAAATCTGTGCCGCTTCGGTATCACCCATGGCATCTTGCGCGCGGCCCAGCCAATAGCCTGCGCGCCCCAATGAGATGGGTGAGGCGACAGCTGCGCGAAAGCGTTGGAAGTGATCGAGTGCCAGTTCGGGTTTTTCGAGATATGTCAGTGCGATGTAGCCTGACAGCCATTCAAGATCCGAATAGGCAGAACCGCCCGCCATCTGATGCATGGAGGCCAGTTTGTAAGCCACGTCCGGCTCCCCTTCGCGCATCATCTTGCGGGCCAGCGCACGACGCCAGCCGGACCAGCGCGCGGCTTCGCCCAAACCCCCTTCGATGGCACTTTGGCGCAGGATGGTTTCAATCGCGGCCTCATCGCGGTTAGCCTGGATATGTTGGTTGAAGCGGGCATATGACAGCCCCGGATCAATGCGCGCACCATCGGACAGGTCGTCATCGGTGAAGCGTTCGCCCTTCTCAACACGCTGGCGCAGTTCGGCGCGGCCACGGGTGATGTCATCGACCAAAGGCAACATCAGTTCCACGTCGCGCAGCCCGCGCCAGAGTGCCATTTGCAGGCGCGCATCGTGGTGATCGCTCAGCAGGTCGCCAAAACTGCCCATGAACGCGTTGTGTTCTGCAGTGCTGAGATCGAGCGTGCGCCAGGCAAGCACCAAAGTCGCCTTGGCATCGCCATCGAGGTTCGTGCTGGCTTGTGCCGCGGCGAGACTGAGGGCGCCAACACCCGAGCCGGGCGTGCGGTTTTCATAAAACTCCAAAACCTGCGCGGGCGTTGCGTTTTCGGCCATCATCTCTTCATTGCGGCGGCGGAGTTGGTCTAGACCGGGCCAGATGGTGTGCTCAGTAAGAAAGCCGAGCAGTTCGTCCGGCGTGCCGCGCCCGGCGTAGAGGCGGGAATATTCAATGACGGCCTGTGCCGCCGCGCCATCGCGCCCGGCAATCTCTGCCGCGTCAGACCACCGACCGGTCGACGTTGCCTGTAATGCAAGCCCCAAAGAGGAGGGAGGACGTACAGCATCGTTCTGCGCGAAAACGGGCGTCGCGAGGGCTACGGCCAAAGACAAAGCAAAGAGTGCGCGAATAATCATTGGATCGATGAACGTTGTTTGGTTTGGGGCTGTGATTGAAGGTAGGCGCACCGGGCGGGGGCGTCCACTCACAACCTTGGCAGAGGCACAAATTGGCGCTACATGGGCGGACGTTAAGAATCTCGGTCCCGTTAAAGGGGACTCCCTGAAACCGCAAAAAAGGAGCGTGTCATGTTCAAAGGATCTTTTCCTGCCCTGGTCACGCCGTTCAAGAACGGCGAGGTGGATCTGGATACGCTCAAAAAACTGGTGGAATGGCATATCAGTGAAGGGTCGCACGGGTTGGTACCGGTGGGCACCACAGGCGAAAGCCCGACGCTGAGCCACGATGAGCATGATCTGGTCGTCGAGACGGTTGTGAAGGCCGCTGCAGGCCGTGTTCCGGTAATTGCGGGTGCGGGATCGAACAACACCTCCGAATCGGTGCGTCTGGCGCAGCATGCTGAAAGCGCGGGTGCGGACGGTGTTTTGGTGGTCACGCCCTATTACAACAAGCCCACGCAAGCCGGCTTGATTGCGCATTTCACTGCGGTGCATGAAGCCTGCGGGTTACCCGTCATCATCTACAACATTCCCGGCCGGTCGGTTGTTGATATGAGCCCCGAGACCATGGGTGAATTGGCCAAACTGCCGCGTATTGTGGGGGTGAAAGATGCCACCGGTGATCTGGCGCGGGTCAGCCATCAGCGGATCAGCTGTGGCAAAGAGTTTATTCAGATCTCAGGCGAAGACGCCACAGCGCACGGGTTCAACGCCCAAGGCGGGGTTGGCTGCATTTCAGTGACCGCCAATGTGGCTCCCAAAATGCTGAGCCAGATGCAGGAGGCGACGCTGGCCAATGACTATGCCACGGCGCTTGAAATTCAGGATCGTTTGATGCCGCTGCACAAGGCGATCTTCACCGAGCCAGGCCTTGTTGGCGCCAAGTATGCTCTATCGCGTTTGGGACTGTGTGAAGAAGAAGTACGATCTCCATTGACGCCTCTAACGGGCGAGACGCGAGCGCTTGTCGATGATGCAATGCGGCACGCTGGGCTGATCAACTAAACGCAATCCGAAGGGGCGTAACGGGTTGAGGGCCAAGTTGGCTGGCGCGTAAACCGGTCACGCGTCGCTCCCTTTTGGGCGCGCCTCGATTTTGGTCGAGGCGCGCTTGATTTTATCAGCCGATCTTGTCTTGGGTTTTGGTCTCGAAGTCTTCGGGGCCGTGACGTTCGCGAAGCTGCTCATGGGGTTCGCCTGACGTGCGGTTCACCATGCGACCGCGCTTGGTTGCCGGGCGGGCGTCGATTTTCTCAGCCCAAGCCATGACGTTTTCGTATTCATGCACGCTCAGGAATGTGGCGGAGTCACCGTACTGACGGCCAAGCACAACGCCCCCATACCAAGGCCAAATGGCCATATCTGCGATGGAGTAGTCATCACCCGCCACGAAGGGCCGTTCGGCCAATGTGCGGTCCAAAACGTCCAACTGACGCTTTGTTTCCATCGCGTAGCGGTTGATCGGGTACTCGTATTTCTCCGGCGCATAGGCGTAGAAATGTCCAAAGCCACCGCCGAGGAATGGCGCGCTGCCCATCTGCCACATGAGCCAGTTCAAGACCTCCGTCCGCGCCGGGCCAGAATCGGGCAGGAACACTCCGAATTTCTCAGCCAGATGGATCATGATGGAGCCGCTTTCAAATACGTTGAGCGGCGATGAACCGGTGTAATCCACCAGAGCCGGGATTTTGGAATTTGGGTTCACGTCCGTGAAGCCGCTGCCGAACTGATCTCCATCGCCGATCTTGATCAGCCAAGCATCGTATTCCGCGTTATGGCCTGCCTCCAACAGCTCTTCGAACAGCATGGTCACCTTCACACCATTGGGCGTGCCCATCGAATATAGCTGAAACTTGTGCTCACCGCGCGGCAGGGGGGCATCATGGGTGGCACCCGCGATCGGGCGATTGGTGGAGGCGAAGGTGCCGCCGTTTTCCTTGTCCCATGTCCAGACTTTCGGGGGGGTATAGGTTGGGTCGCCCATGATGCTTTCCTTTAAACGTGTGTTTGCAGCACACATAACCACGACCGCCTCGGTGGCAAGGTGCAGAGGCGCACAATGGACCGTGCAAACAAAAGCAAAACGGCCCGAGTATAGCCCGGGCCGTTTTGCCGAAAATTCAGATTTCAGTAGACGACGACGCTGCGGATGCTTTCGCCCGCATGCATCATATCGAAGCCCTTGTTGATCTCTTCCAGCTTCAGCGTGTGGGTGATCATGGGGTCAATCTCAATCTTACCGTCCATGTACCAATCCACGATTTGCGGCACGTCCGTGCGCCCGCGCGCGCCGCCAAAGGCAGTACCGCGCCACACACGACCGGTGACCAATTGGAAAGGCCGCGTGGCAATCTCTGCTCCCGCTGGCGCCACCCCAATGATGATGCTTTCGCCCCAGCCCTTATGGGCGCATTCCAAAGCATCGCGCATCACCTGCACATTGCCGGTCGCGTCGAAGGAGTAATCCGCACCACCGCCCGTCAGTTCAACGATATGGTCGACAACGGAGCCCTCAACCTCAGTCGGGTTCACAAAATCCGTCATGCCGAACTTCGTAGCCATGTTGATGCGCCCGGGGTTGAGATCAACGCCCACGATCTGATCGGCCCCAGCCATGCGCAGGCCTTGAATGACGTTAAGACCTATGCCGCCGAGGCCAAAGACCACACAGCGCGAGCCAAGCTCGACCTTCGCCGTATTGATCACTGCGCCGATGCCGGTGGTCACGCCGCAGCCAATGTAGCAGATCTTGTCAAACGGCGCGTCCTTACGGACTTTAGCGAGTGCAATCTCGGGCAGCACGGTGTGGTTCGCAAACGTCGAACACCCCATGTAATGCAAGATCGGCGTGCCATCGAGCATGGAAAACCGGCTGGTCCCGTCCGGCATCACGCCCTGACCTTGGGTCGACCGGATCGCCTGACAAAGGTTCGTTTTGGGATGCAAACAGTAATCGCATTCGCGGCATTCGGGCGTATAGAGCGGGATCACGTGATCGCCCGGCTCCAGAGAGGTGACGCCAGGGCCCACTTCCAGCACCACGCCCGCGCCTTCATGACCAAGGATCGCGGGAAACGCGCCTTCGGGATCGGCGCCGGACAGGGTGAAATCATCGGTGTGGCAAAGCCCGGTGGCCTTGATTTCCACCAACACCTCCCCGGCCTTGGGGCCATCGAGGTTCACTTCCATGATTTCCATTGGCTTACCGGCCTCAAGGGCCACGGCGGCTGTTGTGCGCAATTGACTGTCCTCCCTAGTCTTTTGCGGGGAGTGTGGGGGAAAGGGTGCTGCATTTCAATGATGCTTTGGGGCGGGTTTTGTTTTTCCTAAGCAAGCGCGTGCGATGACAGCCTGGATTTGAGTATTTTTGGACCAGAAAGAAACCGAGGGACTCGACTCACTTTAGGAAGCGATCTAATGAGAACAAATATAGAACATTTATCTGCCCGGTGTTTCTATGTCCGCACGCCGTATCCTTTCGGTTTGGTTTCCCCGTCTGGGGGCCGAACGCCTTTTGCGCCGCGCCCCACCTGTGGGGGACGCGCCCTTTGCCGTGGTGCGCGAAACCGGGCAGATGCAGGTGATTTCCTCTGTGTCAGAAGCCGCGCAGGCGGCAGGGGTGCATGTGGGCCAGCCCCTGCGCGATGCCCATGCCATGTGCGGACCACTGGTGACGCGGTTGCAGAACCCACAAGCGGAGGCAGCATTCTTGCGGTCTCTCACCCGTTGGGCGGGGCGGTTTTCGCCTTGGGTGGCAGCGGAAGAGCCTGATGTGCTGCTGCTGGATATCAGCGGGTGCGCGCATCTCTTTGGAGGTGAGGCCGCGCTGGTGGAAGAGATGGTGTCAGCTGCCGCCCGACTGGGCCTAACAGCACGTTGCGGGTTGGCGGATACGGTGGGCGCGGCTTGGGCACTGGCACGTTTTAGCGGGGTTAAGGCGGGCAGCACGCGATCGGGCGATGCGATTGATCAAGAAGCACGCGCCACACGGTCCCGCGCGGCCAAAAGGCGGCATTGGGAACGGGGTGGGGCGGCGCCTGCATTGATGGTCAAGGGGGCGGCAGGCCTGCCTTGCATCGCAGCACCCGGCAAGGCCTATACCGCACTCTCACCCCTGCCCGTGGCGGCACTGCGCCTTAGCCCGGAGGTGGTCGCAGATCTGGGCCGCGTGGGACTGCGCACGGTGGGCGATCTTCTGGGCCAGCCCCGCGCGCCGCTCGCCCGGCGGTATGGCAAAGAATTGATCCTGCGGCTGGATCAGGCGATGGGATCGGCGGCGGAGCCTCTTTCCCCTACGGCCCCCTCGCAGCACTTTGCCACGCGCCTGACATTGCCGGACCCCATCGGCCTGAGGGAGGATGTGGAAGCGGGGTTGGACCGGCTGCTGTCGCGGTTGTGTCACATGCTGGTGGGCAAGGCCCGCAGCGCGCGGCGGGTGCGGCTGGAGGCATGGCGCGTCGATCATACGATGCAATGGATTGAAGCGGGGCTTGCCCGACCGGCGGACACACCTGACCGCATCCGCCCTCTGCTCATCCACCGACTGGATGAGATCGACGCGGGCTTCGGCATCGAAATGCTGCGGCTGGAAGCGGTGCAAACGGAAGAGACCAACACGCGCCACACCACCGGTCATCTGGAGGCCGCCAACACGGCCAAGGCCCGCCATGAACAAGGTACGGCGGTGGAGGATCTGATGGGCCGCATTGGGGGGCGGCTGGGGATGGAAGCGCTGACCCGCCGCCACCCTGTGGAAAGCCATATCCCTGAAAAAACCTCCAAACTCATGGCCGCCGCCTGGTCCGACCCGGCAGAACACTGGCCCGCCGCCCCCACACCGCGCCCACTGCTCTTGTGGTCGCCCGAACCCGTTCACGCCCCCGACAACCCCCATCCCGCCAGCCAATTCCGCTGGCGCGGGCGCATGCATGAGCTGGCAGAGGCGCGGGGCCCGGAACGGGTATCACCGGAATGGTGGCTGGATGATCCCGACTGGCGCAGCGGCGTGCGCGACTACTGGCAGGTGGTCACGCAAGGGGGTGAGCGGCTTTGGCTCTTCTACGCCCATGGTGCCGCGAAAAATGCGGGTTGGTTCTGTCATGGACGGTTTGCTTGAAGACTTTAAGCCTCCGGCGGGGATATTTTCAGCCAGAAGAAACACCAGACTGCTTGCTTTTTCTGGCCACAAATATCCCGGGGGAGGCGTCAAAGCCAAAGGCTTGGACGTTGGGGGCTGGCCCCCTCCTACTCGGCCTGTCTTTGCCGCCAGAGAGTAAACAGCCCCGCCGCCACAATCAGCCCCGCACCCAGTGCGACATTGGCGCGAATGGTTTCATTGAAGACCGTGATCCCAAGTGCCGCGGCAAAGACCAGCTGGAAATAGGCGAAGGGCTGCACCGCGCTCACCTCGGCCAGCTCATAGCATTTGATCAGCGTGAAATGCCCCAAGGCGCCCGTGATGCACAAAAGACCCATCCAGGCCCAGTTGCCCGCACTCATCGGTTCCCAATACCACACACCCACGCAGGTCATGCCAACCGCCCCTACGACACCAGTCCAGAAGAAACTGGTTGCGGCAGTGTCTGAACGTCCCGCATAGCGTGTCAGAAGCCCATAAACCGCAAACATTAACGCGCCTAGAAGGGGCACCGTGGCGGCTGGATCAAACACGCCGGAACCCGGTTGCAGGATGATCACCACGCCCACGAACCCCACGCAAATCGCGGCCCAACGACGCCAGCCCACATATTCGCCCAAAACCGGTCCGGACAGCGCCGCCGCCAGAAGAGGGTAGGCGGAAAACACCACATGGCTTTCCACCAACCCCAGAAGCGTAAACCCGTAGACCATTACGCAGATCTGACAGATCAGAAGCAGACCGCGCGTGAGTTGGATCACCGGGATGGATGTCGCCGCCGCTGCGCGTACGCCACCGCTCATCCGACTGGCCAGCGCGATTACGAAGGTCGCAAAAAACCAGAACCGGATCATCACCACCATGAAGACGTTGTATTCGCGCGCCAGGTGGCTGGAGATGCCATCCTGCATGGCAAAGACAAAGGTCGTGAAAATCATCAACAGGACGCCCGCGCGCGCGTTTTGCTGCGCCATCAGAGGACCTTCCAGGCGCGTGCCATGTGGCGTTTGCGGCCAAAGCCCTGGGCGCGTTCGACCGTGAAACCGGACGCTTGCAACCCGCGCCGCACATCACCTGCCGCCGTGTATGTGGCGGCGGTTCCGTCCGCAGCGGTCTTGGTGAAGACCTGCGCCATCAGGTCCGGCCCCCAAAGTTCGGGATTTCTGGCCGGGGAAAAGCCATCGAGAAACCACGCATCAGCCGCCCCGTCCCATGCGGGCAGTGTGTCACGCGCATCACCCACCACCAGGCGGAAGCTCAGATCAGGCAGGTCGAACGCGGGCAAGCGAGCCCATTCGTGGGCGAGCGATTGCGCCAAATCCTGCAGGCCCGGAAATGCCATCTGCGCGCGGATCATATCATCCACAGACATCGGAAAGGCCTCAAAGCTGGTGAAATGCAACCGCCCAACCTGTCCTGTCTGCCGCCAGAGCGACAGAACGGCCAAGAGGTTCAAACCGGTCCCAAATCCCAGCTCTGCGATGTGAAACCCATCGCGAAATCGCCCGGGCAGATCATTGCCCGCAAGAAACACGTGGCGCGTTTCCTCTAGCCCGTCTTCAAGGCTGAAATAAGGATCGTCAAAGCGGCGAGACACCGGCACGCGGCCCTCGCGCCAGTCGATCTGTGGCTGTTGGTCTGTCATGAACCACCTTGATGATCTCGACGTGGGGTGCGCCTTGGGCTAGGCACGCGCGACACTGCAAGGAGGCAGGGGGAATGGCAAGCGCAGATGTGACGATCTTCGGGGCGGGGGTTTTCGGCCTTTCGATTGCCTGGGCATGTCAGCGACGCGGCGCGAAAGTGCGGGTGATTGATCCGGACGGTCCCGGCGCGGGCGCGTCAGGCGGCATTGTTGGTGCCCTGGCCCCCCATGTGCCTGAAAACTGGAATGACAAGAAGGCGTTTCAACTTGAAAGCCTGCTGATGGCGGGCGCGTTCTGGGAGGAGGTTGAGGCGGCGGGCGGAGTGATGTCCGGCTATGGACGCACGGGCCGGGTGCAGCCTTTGTTGGATGACCGGACAGTGAAGCTTGCCCATGGCCGCGAAGGGGGCGCGAGAGAGCTTTGGCAAGGACACGCCAAATGGGAGGTCACCCAAACCCCGCCCAGCCCGATCACACCGCCCTCACCCACGGGGTGGTACGTGTTCGATACGCTCTCTGCGAGGCTACATCCGCGGCAAGCGTGCCAGGCCTTGTGTGCAGCACTCAAACAGGGGGGCGCAGAGGTACTGCACGAAGGCGAAGCGGTGGGCAGGGTGATCCACGCGACCGGTGCCACGGGATTGATTGAGATGTCGCGCAAACTGGACCGGTCCATCGGCAACGGCGTGAAAGGACAGGCCGCGCTTTTGGACTTTGACGCACGGAACGCACCACAGCTTTTCGTGGACGGGTTGCATATTGTACCTCATGGCGATGGCACCACCGCGATCGGGTCGACCTCAGAACGGGACTATGACGCGCCTGACACGACGGACGAAAAGTTGGACGCGCTGATCGAAACTGCGCGCGCAGCTTTGCCCGAATTGCAGGAAGCGCGCGTTCTCGAACGCTGGGCAGGTCTGCGTCCGCGCAGTCGTTCGCGTGCGCCAATGCTTGGGAACCATCCGGTGCGCGAAGGGGAATTTATCGCCAATGGGGGATTCAAGATCGGTTTTGGCATGGCGCCAAAGGTGGCAGTCGTGATGACCGATCTGGTGCTTGAAGGGCAAGATAGAATCCCCGATGGGTTCAAACCAGAGGCGTCTCTGTAGGGCTCACGCATTCTTTAAAAGAATGCGGACGAAATCTTTTAAAGATTTCGCGTCAGCACCGCACTTCGATGCGGTTCAGAACGGCGGGAATGCGCAGCCCATCTTCGGTTTCACAGTCTTCAAACCGCTCTGCCACACCGGCCACAATGGCGGCGGCATCCTCTTCGGTTCCCTCAAGTTCGGCGAAAATCCGAGACGCGGGGCCTAGGATCAGGGAAAACTCCCCCATCCAATGGGCCGTGCCGGGCGGTGTCAAGTCCAGGGACACAGGCGTGATCGTCACATCCGTCAATCCCGCTTTCGCAAACACATCGCGGGTGTAATCCACATCCGCCAATCCCATCGGCCCCGGCGCATGGGGTGGTGTTGGTTCGACCTCTCCCAGTCTTTTTATCGCCACATCGCGGGGCACGGCAAACCACGGGTTTTCCGGCCCGCTGGCCCACGTCATGAAGACCATCCGCCCGCCGGGTTTCACCGCGCGCGCAATATTGGCGAAGGCTGCGGGCGGGTCAGCAAAGAACATCACCCCGAAGCGAGAGATCACGGCATCGAAAATGCCCTCCCCGAACGCATGGGTCTGTGCATCGGCGCATTGGAAATCCACATTCCCCTGCCCTGCCGCCCGCGCACGCGCTTTCACCAGCATCTGATCGGCAATATCCACCCCGGTGACATGTGCCGCCACCTTACCCGCACGCATTGTGCTAAGCCCCGTGCCGCAGCCGATATCGAGCACCCGCTCACCCGGCCGCAAGGCGGCCACCTGCAACAAATGATCCAGAACGGGCGCCAGCGTCGCATCCATCGCTGCGTCATTTTCCGACCAGGTCAGCCCCGGCTTTTTCGACCAGAAATCGGCCTGATCCTGATTGGGGTTCGCCATGGTCAGCTCTCCACCAGACCGGCCATCTGGCACAGCAGTTCGTACATGATCGACACGCCCAGGAAGGCGGTGCCGCCGCTTTCGTCGAAGGGTGGGGACACCTCCACCATATCCGCACCCACGATTTTCACGCCCTTGAGTTCCCGCACCACCTGCAACGCCTGGAATGAATTTGGGCCGCCGACCTCGGGTGTGCCCGTGCCGGGCGCGAAAGTCGGATCAACAAAATCGATGTCATAGCTGATATAGGTGTCGCCCTCGCCCGCGATCTCACGCGCCTCGGCCATCACGTCCTCGACGCCGCGCGCGAAGAATTCCTCGATTAGGATCAGGCGGACGCCTTCAGCGGCGGCAAAATCGCGATCCTCGGTGTCATACATTGTACCGCGCAAACCGATCTGGACCACGCGCTTGGGGTCGAGCAATCCCTCCTCCACCGCGCGGCGAAAGGGCGTGCCGTGCGTGTACATCATGCCACCGAAATAGGAATGGAAGAGATCAGTGTGACTGTCGAAATGGATCATGCCGACGGGGCCATTCCTGGCCACCGACCGCAGCACAGGCAGTGAGGTCAAATGATCGCCGCCTGCCGTCAGCGGCATGATGCCCGACGCAATTACCTGATCATAAAACGCGGTGATCCGCGCCATACTGTCTTCGATATCGGCGGGGTTTGGGCCGACATCGCCAAGATCCGCACAACGCGCCGTCTCAAAGGGCCGCATACCCGACACGGCATGTTGCGCGCGCATCATCGTAGAGGCGTCCCGCAGCTGCCGTGGCCCATGTCGGGGCCCGGGTCGATTGGTGGTGCCGCTGTCCCAGGGCACACCAATGAGACCGATTTGCACGTCATCAAACCTCTCGTGGCCGAACGGCACATGGGGCAGGCGCATGAAGGTTGGCACCCCGGCAAAGCGCGGCAGCTCAAAACCGGAGACAGGGTGGAAGAAATCTTCGCTCATGAGGGAGCCTCCAGTCGTTTACGGGATGTGACGCGGCCATCGCCCTGGCGCTCGATCCGATCCAAGGCGGCATTGAGCGGTTCATAGGCCGTGGCCATATGGTAGGCATTGGCATGGATCAGCGTGTCAGCATCGGCCATCCAGGCCACGTGACCCTGCCAAAAAAGCAAATCGCCGCGACGCAATGGGACATCACCTGCCAGCGAATGACCCAACTCTTCTTCCTGCATGTCGGCATCCCCCGGACAGGGGATGCCGCAGGCCAGACAGGCCATCTGTACAAGGCCTGAACAATCCGTGCCGAAGCTGGAATTGCCACCCCAAAGATATGGCGTGCCCAGAAGGCGTTCGGCGACCGTGACGGGATCGTCTTCAAACTTGTCCAAAGGGGTCACGTGGGATGTCGGCACGAACAGCCCGTCTCCTGTCTCCGAAAACCGCCCGTCCACCGGACCTTTGATCGCCAGTTCTGATCCAAAACTGAGCATCTGACGGTCATGAATTTTGAAATCGGGCTGCGGGTAAAGATGCGTGGCGCGGGCTGTGACCCGGTGGGTGCGGTCCTGCAAATCGCCAATATCGCGCGACGTCATATAGCCCACATATCCATCCCTGCTGGCCTCGACAAAAGCCCATCCGTTATGCACTTCATAGATCGTGACCGCTTCACCAAAACACAGCTGCCGATCCCTCGCACCACCCGGGGCGGCCATTAGATCGACCGTGGGTTTGAGCACGCGCGCTTGTATCCCCTCAACATATCTTGGCACGTCAACCGTGCCGCGCAGCCGTTCGGCGGCCACGCGGGCATTGGCTGGCGTACGTCGCCGGTCACTCATAGGCTCAGAACTTCGGGCAGCGCGTCAAGCAGAGCGCGCGCGCCCATGCCCACACCGCCTTTGGGGCGGGCGGGCTGGTTGGAGGCGGACCAGCAATAGATGTCGAAATGTGCATACCTTACGTCACCCGCAAAGCGCCGCAGAAAGAGCGCGGCGGTGATGGCCCCGCCAAAGCCGCCCTTGGGTGCGTTATCCAGATCAGCGATGCCGGGTTCGATCATAGATTCATAGGGTTTGTGCAACGGCAGTCGCCAGACCGGATCGGCCACGCGATCTGCGGCATCCTCCAAGGCGCGGACAAAGCCCATGTCATCGCTGAAAAACGGTGCAAGATCGGCACCAACCGCAACCCGCGCCGCGCCCGTGAGCGTGGCCATGGAGACCATCAGATCGGGCGCTTCCTCGGACGCGAATGCCATCGCATCGGCCAACACCAGCCGCCCTTCGGCATCTGTATTATTGATCTCCACAGTCTGACCATTGCGCGCCGTCAGGATGTCACCGGGTCGGTAGGCATTGCCCGCAACGGAATTTTCCACTGCCGGTATCAGCACGCGCAGCTGCAGCTTCAGGCCCAGCGCCATGATCATGCGGGCAAGCCCCAGAACCGTGGCGGCCCCTCCCATATCTTTCTTCATCAGGCCCATGGACCCGCCGGGTTTGAGGTTCAACCCGCCGGTATCGAAACACACGCCTTTGCCCACCAGTGTCAGTTTCGGCCCCTTGTCCCCCCAACGGATATCTATCAGGCGTGGGGCCTGATCAGCCGCGCGCCCGACCGTGTGGATCAGCGGGAAGTTTTCATCAAGCAGCGCCTCGCCCCGGATCACATTCATCTGTGCATTGTGGGTCTGAGCCAGATCAGAGGCCGCCGCTTCTAGATCTGCGGGACCCATGTCAAAGGCAGGCGTGTTGATCAGATCACGGGTCAGGCATTCGCCCGCGGCAATCGCCTCAAGCCGGGCGGCATCAACGCCCTCCGGCGCCACCAGCCGCGCCCGTGCGCCCGCCTGATCGCGGTAGCGCGAAAACCCATACCCGGACAGTAACCATCCCAGCGCCTCTGTGGGCTGCGCATCCTCTTTCAGACCCTCAAACCGATAATCTCCTTCCGGCAGGGCCTTCGCGACGCTGGCCAGATGAAATCGCCCTCGTGCCCGTGCATCCGAAGTGCCGTACCCAGCGAGAACCGCCTTCAACGCACCATCCTCGGACGGGATCAAAAGATGCGTGCCTAGCCCTGCGTTGAATTCCGCGGCGCTGGCCCAAGAGGATACACGGGCAGGCTGCGCCTCCAGAAACGCGTCCAAGTCTTCCTGGTCGATCACATGAAGCGGAATTGCATTGGACTTGGCGTCAGAAAATTTGGGCGGCATTGAGAGGCCTCGGGTCTTGGTGTTTCACCCGAGAGCCTACGCCCTCGTGTCCGCCAAGAAAAGCCGCGGCGTTCAGATTTCCTGCATGTCCCACACTTCAGTGAGGGAGCTTTCTCCCACTCGCATCAGCCGGGCCAATGTGGCGGCAACCGCAACAGGATCGCCTGACTCCACACAGGTCTTCACGTCACGCGCGACCTTGGCAAGAACGGTAATGCCCAATTGATCGGCAATGGCACCCAGGCCACGGGCATTTTTGCGCAGGTCATCCCAATCCCCCGCGCGATAGCTTTTGTCGATATGCGTCAAGCGCGCGGCCATCTCTTCCAGCGCGCGGCACACCACATCCTCTGCTGCATGCTGACCCAGCTGCGCATAGAGATCGTTCAGCCGATCACTGTCCAGCATGACATTTTCACGCTGCTGCAAAGATGTAACGTATTCCACGACTCACCCCGAATTAACGCACCCCCCAGTGCACGCAGACAATATCGGTTTTCTAGGTTTTCAAATGGTTGCGGCGGAGGGGTAATCTCCGTCGAATTCTCCGAAAAATTGGCGCAAAGGGTGGTAGATGTTGCCGGATTGGCCCTTAAACCGCGCATTTTGGCTTCCCTTTTGCGCTGGGCGACATACAACGCCGCTACGCGAGCAGATGGGGCGGGCAGGACATGACAGAAATCTTCGCATTGGCGGCGGACAATCTGATGTCGCCCATCGTGCTGAGTTTCGCGCTCGGGTTAGCGGCGTCGCTTGCCAAGTCGGACCTTTCTTTCCCAGAGGCGGCTGCTAAGGCCATTTCACTCTATCTGCTGTTCGCAATTGGCTTCAAAGGCGGGGTCAGCGTGGCCGATCACGGTGTTGATCTGACCCTTGGGCTGTCGCTTCTGGCGGGGGTGGTTCTGTCGGCGCTGATCCCGTTCATCGCATTTGTGTTGCTGCGCTTGTTGTCTGGCATGGACCGGCTGAACGCAGCCGCTGTGGCAGGGCATTACGGCTCTATATCGATCGTGACGTTTGTCGCCGCGACATCCGTTTTGGAAGGCAGCGGAATCCCGTCTGAGGGCTACATGGTGGCCGTAGCTGCCGCGATGGAGGCACCGGCGATCCTGTCCGCGCTGTGGCTCGTGACGCGCGGGGAAAAAGGTGGCCGCATGGACAGCCAGTTGTGGCGGGAGATCCTGCTCAATGGGTCCATCGTTCTGTTGGTAGGGGCATTTTTCATCGGCTGGATCACGGGCGAAGAAGGTCTGCAGGAAATCGACAGTTTCATCGTGGCGCCATTCAAAGGTGTGCTCTGTCTCTTCCTGCTGGACATGGGGCTTGTCGCCGGGCGTGGCATGCAGCGGGGGCGCAAGGCTTTGGGTGTTGGAAGCATTGCTTTTGGTCTTCTGATGCCGGTGGTCGGCAGCCTTCTGGGCTTGGGAACAGCTTTGGCTTTGGGGCTTTCAACCGGAGGGGCGCTGCTTCTGATGACGCTTTCGGCGTCAGCCAGCTATATCGCCGTACCCGCCGCCATGCGCGTGGCTCTGCCAGAAGCAAACCCCTCAATCTATCTGACCTTGTCACTGGGGGTCACTTTCCCGTTCAACCTGACCGTTGGGATCCCACTTTATCTTACGCTTGCCCAAGCGATGACAGGAGGCTGACATGCAAACCCATGACGCAAAACGCGTGGAGATCACAATTGAACGCGCCATGCAATCCCGCCTGACGCAAGCCCTGCAGGAGGCGGGCGTAACGGGCTATACAATCCTTCCCGTCTATGGCGGATCAGGCCGTTCAGGAGAGTGGGAGCGTTCCGGAGACGTGACAAGGGGCGCAGGGATGGTACAGGTCGTATGCATGATCAAACCTGAGCGGCTCGACCATCTTCTGGATGCTGCCTTTGCAGTGGTGGAAAAGCACATCGGGGTTGTGACGGTGGTGGATTGTCAGGTGCTGAGAGCCGAAAGGTTCTAGCGAATTTTCTGGCTGCAATTAACCCTTAACTAACCATGCTTGTGTTTGGTGTCAGGTATGGAATGGGTAGATGTAAAACTGAAGTCTGAACTCGCCGATGCCGCGCGTATGCTGGCGCAGGAACGCGGTGTCACAGTTAGCCAATTGCTGCGCGATCTGGTCACGCACGAAATCGACATGACACATCGAGCGCGACCCGCGGAGACCGCACAGGAACAGATGCTTCATGTGCTTAGGGATCGTCTGTTGCCTGATTTCACTCAAGCCAAGTCATGGTCGGATTTGACCGCGCGATTGAAATCCAAAGGGTACTGTCTGGTGGTTGCTGGAGGGGGCCTCGCCCTCCACAGCCGGGACAGCGGCCGGCGTATTTGTAAGGCATCAGACCTTGGGTTTGCGTATCGGCAGCTGATCAAACAAATGGGGGAGGCATTTCCCGGCCACCCGCATGCTTGGTTGGCGCAGCGCGTGCTGTCCCAGTCAATCGTTCCAGGGCCGGAACTTAAAAGAAAAGAGGACACCAATCGGCGCCCTCCTGTCAAAGATATCACTGAAGATTTCGATGTGATCGAGCCGTTCTAGGCCGGCTCCAACCCTTTCTTCAGCACGCGATTGCCCAACGTCTCTGCGATCTGCACGGCATTCAGTGCTGCCCCTTTGCGCAGGTTGTCAGATACGCACCACAGGTTCAGCCCGTTCTCAATCGTGCTGTCCTGACGGATGCGGCTGATGAAGGTCGCATAGTCACCCACGCATTCAATGGGTGTCACGTAGCCACCGGCCTCACGCTTGTCGATCACCATGATCCCCGGCGCCTCCCGCAGGATATCGCGGGCCTCATCTTCGTCGAGGAAATCCTCAAACTCGATATTCACGGCCTCAGAATGCCCCACAAAAACCGGCACGCGCACGCAGGTCGCCGTGACTTTGATCGAGGCATCAACGATCTTCTTGGTTTCCGCCACCATCTTCCACTCTTCCTTGGTGGAACCATCTTCCATGAAGGTATCGATATGGGGGATCACGTTGAAGGCGATCTGTTTCTGGAACTTGTTGGGCGCCACTTCAGAGGTCGGGTTGTAGATGGATTTGGTCTGATCCCAAAGCTCATCCATCCCGTCCTTACCTGCGCCGGAGACCGATTGATAGGTCGACACCACCACGCGCTTGATCTTCGTGCGATCATGCAGCGGCTTCAGCGCCACCACCATCTGTGCCGTGGAACAGTTCGGGTTCGCGATGATGTTCTTCTTGGCATAGCCTTCCACCGCTTCCGGGTTCACCTCCGGTACTACCAGCGGCACATCCGGGTCATAGCGGTAGAGCGAGGAGTTATCGATCACCACGCAGCCCGCAGCTGCCGCCTTCGGCGCATATTGCTTGGTGGCATCCGACCCGATGGCAAACAGCGCCATATCCCAGCCCGTGAAATCAAACGTGTCGATATCTTTCGTCGTCAGTGTTTTCTCACCAAACGTGACTTCCGTGCCCAAAGAGCGACGAGAGGCCAGCGCGGCAAGCTCATCCACAGGAAACTGGC
>JBCCNB010000006.1:0-120313 GCA_039026055.1 Pseudomonadota bacterium
GTGGCCCCGGCGGCGACGCCGATTGTGTCGATGAGCAGGGTGGCGGTGTGGCGGAGGGCGGTCTCGGGGATCTCTGGTGGGTCGATGGCGAAGGCGGCGATGCGGTCGAATTGGGTCATGGGGTGAGCCTGTCCATGAGCATGCCGGGGCCGGGGGAGGGGAGGGAGAGCATCTCAAGCGCTTGGAAGACCATGGCTTGATTGGAGGTGATAATGGGTTTGCCGAGTTCGTCTTCCAAACGGGTGATGACTTCCACTGCGCGCATGTCGGTGCAGGAGAGGACAATTGCATCCGCTGCCATATGGTTAGCGCGGTGGGCCAGCTGCGCCACGTCATCTGGGGTCAGCGCGCCTTGGCCTTCGTTATCCAGAGTGCCTTCGAAATCGGCGCGGTGGATGGTTTGGATACCTTCCGAGGCGAGGAAGGCGATGGCTTGGTCGTTAATGGCCGGGACGTAGGGGGAGGCGAAGGCAATGTTCTGCGCGCCCATCGTTTTGATGGCGTGGACAAGGGCACCGGCAGCGGTGACGGTTTGGGCACCGGACTGCGCGCTGATCGTTTGCGCCAGATTACGGTCAAAGCTAGGGCCGTGGGTGAGAGTAGCCGAGGTGCAGCCGTAGAAGACGACGTCAGGTTTGACGCCTTGGAGGAGGCGGAGGGGCTCAGACATGTCGGCGGCACCGAGGCCTGCCATTTGGGCCTCATCGGGGATTTCGTCTTCGTCATAACCGCCGAGGCGGGCGAAATGCAGCGACACGCCGGGAGGGCGCATCAGCACCATGTCCGGTTCGAGATTGGTGTTGGTGAAGGGGACAAGCACGCCGAAACGCGCGGTACCGCGGCTGGTCATGTGGGTGCCCTCCTTTTGGTCCAGTCTTCGATGAGGTTTGCGGCGATGTCCATATCCCGTTGTACCCCGGTGGTGGCGCGCAGGACGTGCGGTAGGGCCGCGCCGGATTGCGGGCGCAGGAAGAGGCCTTCGGATTTGAGGTAGCTGTCCGCCTCTGCCGCGGCCTGCGCGGAGGCGAAAGGGATGAGGGTGAAGTTGGAAAAGCTTTGCGGAATGTCGAAGCCGAGCTGGCGGAGGTTGGTGGCGAAGGTGTCACGGATGCGGGCGGTTTGGGTGCAGGTGCCGCGCATCCAGTCTTGATCGCCCAATGCGGCCTCTGCGGCGGCGAGCGTGGGCAGGGTGATGTTGTTGGGGTTCAGCGTTTTGCGGACTTCCGCGGCGATATGGGCGGGGAAGAGGCCCCAGCCGATGCGCAGACCCGCCAGCCCGTAAGCCTTTGAAAACGTGCGCAAGATTATGGTGTTAGAGGTTTCTGCGAGGTCGAACATGGGCTCAGTCAGGTGATCTGCAAATTCGCCATAGGCTTCGTCGAGGACGAGGAGGATGTCGTCGGGGAGGGCGTCGCGGAGCCGCAGGATTTCGGTGCGAGGGAGGCGTGAGCCGGTGGGGTTGCCGGGGTTGGCGAGGAAGAGGATTTTGGTTTCTGGGGTCACTGAGGAGAGGAGTGCCTCGGGGTCGGCATGAAGGTTCGTTTCGGGGGCGTTGTCGAAGCGGGCGCCGGTGAGAAGGGTGGCGGTGGAGAAGAAGGGGTAGGCATGAGCAGGGGCCAAGGCGGCGTCTACGGGGGCGAGATAGGTGCGGGTTATGCAGCCGATGAGGTCCAGCGAACCGCTGCCCAGCAGGATGTTTTGGGCGTCTATGCTGTGATGGGTGGCGAGGGCGGTGCGGAGCGATGTCCAATCGGGGTCGGGGTAGAGATAGGCGTTGGTGGTCGCCTCTGACGCGGCGTTGATGGCGCGGGGGCTGGGGCCGCGGAGGCTTTCGTTTTGGCTCAGTGAGATGAGGCGTTTGCCCGGGGGTGCGGAGAGGTCGGCCAGCGCGTAGGCGGCCATTTTGGCGATGTGGAGGTTGGGTTTGGTCATGGTTTTTCCCAGCCGTATGTCTTTTCGGCAGTTTCAGGGGAGACCAGGCCGGTTTCAACGTCCTCTTGGACTGCGCTTGCATCGCGGGTGGTGGGATCGCCGAAGCCGCCGCCGCCGGGGGTCTCTAAGATGAGCGGGGTATCGCCGGGGACGCGGAATTCGCCTTTGGAAGGAAGATCTGGGCCATCGTTGCCGATGCGGATCCGGCCTTTGGCGGCGGGCTGGCCGCCATGGCGACCGGCGGCGGGGAAGCGGATTCGTTCGACGGAGAGAAAGACGAGGTAGTCTTCGCCCGAGCTCGAAACCATTTCGATATGTTGGCCGAGGCCGCCGCGAAACTGGCCTGCGCCGCCGCTGTCGGGGCGCAGCTCGCGGCGGGTGATGCGGATGGGGGCGGTGGCCTCGGTCGGTTCGACTTGTGAGCCCCAGACGCCGGAGGGGAAGGCGGTGGCGGAGAGGCCGTCTAGTGTCGGGCGTGCGCCGGTGCCGCCGTTGTAGACCAGTTCGAGAGCGAAGGTTTGGCCGCCGTCGCGGGCGGCTTCGGGCGTGTGGCGGAGGGGAACGTCGTAGAGGCAGGAGGCGCCTTCGGCGGGGACTTTGTCGGGCAAGGCTTGGGAGAGGCAGCCGTAGACGAGGTCGGGGGTCATTTGGCCGATGGAGTGGCGCATTGCGACCGGCGAGGGGGCTTGCGCGTTGAGGATGCAGCCCGGGGGACCAGTGACGATGAAGGGCTCCAAGGAGCCTGCGTTGTTGGGGATGTCGGAGCCGATGATGCAGCGCAGGGCGAAGACAGAATAGGCGGTGGCGTAGTTCAGCGGCACGTTGATGCCTTTGTCGGAACAGCCGGAGGTGCCGGTGAAGTCGAGGAGGATGTGGTCTTCTGCGATGGTGAGGGCGGCTTGCAGGGTGATGGGGGTGTCGTAGCCGTCGACCATCAGTTTGTGGTGGTAGGTGCCTTTGGGGATCTCGGCGATGGCGTCGATCGTGCCTTGGCGGGAGGTGTCGATGATGTAGTCGGAGAGGGCTTCGAGCGTGTCGAGGCTGAATTCTTCCATCATGCCGGTGAGGCGCGCGACGCCTGTTTCGCAGCAGGCGATGAGGGCGTAGATGTCGCCTTCGTTTGCGACGGGCTCGCGGGAATTGGCGGCGACGATGGTCATGAGGAGGGCGTTGAGTTCGCCCTCGGCGACGAGTTTGCAGGGGGGGATGAGGAGGCCTTCGTCAAAGACGTCGGAACCTTCGGGGCCCATGCCTTTGCCGCCCAAATCCGCGAGGTGGGAGGTGCAGGAGGTGAAGCCGACGACGCGGCCTTTGTGGAAGGCGGGTTGCAGGAGCAGGAAATCGTTAAGGTGACCGGAGGCGAGCCAGGGGTCGTTCGTCATGTAGATGTCGCCGGGGTTCATCGCGTCCGTTGGGAAGACGGCCATGAGGTTTTTGACGGCTTCTGCCATGGTGTTGATGTGGCCGGGCGTGCCGGTGACGGCCTGGGCGAGCATGCGACCGTGTACGTCGAAGATACCCGCGGAAATGTCGCCGCTTTCGCGGACGATGGGGCTGAAAGCGGCGCGGATGAGGGCTTGGCCTTGTTCTTCGACCACGGCGAGCAGGCGGTTCCACATGACTTGGAGGCGGGTTTTGGGGATCATTTTGAGGCCTCCTGCGCGGTGAGGATGAGAGTGCCGTTGGGCGCGACTTCGCACGCGAAATCAGCGCCGACATAGGTGGTGGTTTGCGGCTCAATGATGAGGGCGGGGCCGGGGATTTGGGCGCCGGGCTTCAGAGTTTTGCGCTCATGGATGGCGGCGTTGCGTTGCGCGTTGGCGACATCGCAGAGGATGGTGGTGTAGCGCGCGGGTTTTGGGCTGCTCGCCGCTCCCTTGCGGGACACGTCTCGCCGGTTCTCGGTGCAGCTGGCGACGCGGATGGACCAGTTTAGGATTTCGATGGTCATGCCGGGGACAGCGCGGGCGAATTGGGATTTGTATTCTTGTTCGAATGCTGCACGCAGGGTTTCGATGTCGTCTGGTGTCAGATCGCGATCGGGCAGGGGGATTTCAATCTCGTGGCCCTGGCCGTGGTAGCGCATGAAGGCGGAGCGGGTCCGGTCGAGTGGGCCTGAGGCGCCTGCGCGGACGACGGTTTCGGCTTCGTTTTTCATTTCGGTGAAGAAGGCATTGAGGCCGGGGATGTCGAGTGCGTCAAGGCGTGCATAGCGGCTGCGGACGATTTCAAAAGATACGGGAGCGTATAGAAACCCAACGGCGGAGCCGACGCCGGGGTCGTGCGGGATAAGGATGCGGCGAACGCCTGCGCGGCGGGCGACGCGGGTGGCGTGCAGAGGCCCGTTGCCGCCGAAAGCAATCATGGTTCGGGTGGACAAATCCTTGCCGGATTCAACCGCGTGCATGCGACCGGCACCCGCCATGTTTTCATCGACGATTTCGCTGATCCCGGCGGCGGCGTCTCGGGCGGTGAGGTCGAGCGGGTTGCCTAAATGAGTCACCATCGCGGTTTCTGACTGCGCGATGTCGATCTGCAGGTGGCCTTCGGCGAAGCTGGCGGGCTCAATAAGGCCCTCGAGGATATCGGCATCTGTCACGGTGGGGTGCGTGCCACCCTTGTTGAAGGCGGCAGGGCCTGGTTCGCTGCCTGCGCTTTGGGGGCCGACCTGAATGCGGCCAAGCCGGTCGGCGGACGCGATGGACCCGCCGCCTGCGCCGATCTCGATCATCTCCAGCACAGGGATACGGACGGGCATGCCGGAGCCTTTGATGAAGCGTTCCGCACGGGCGATTTCAAACCGGCGGGCGGTTTGGGGGCGGTAGTTGTCGATGAGGCAAAGCTTGGCGGTGGTGCCGCCCATGTCGAAGGAGAGGACGTCTGTTTCGCCCGCTTCCTCTGCGACCCGGGCAGCGAGTATGGCGCCCCCAGCGGGGCCGGATTCGACAAGGCGGATGGGCAGCGCTGCGGCGGTTTTGAGTGTGGTCATGCCGCCGCCAGCTGTCATCATCAGGATGGGGCAGGTGATGCCGAGATCCGCGAATTGTGCGGCAAAGTCAGAGAGATAGTCTGACATGAGCGGTTGGATATAGGCGTTGGCGATGGTGGTGCAGAGGCGGTCAAATTCGCGCGCCTCAGGAGAGAGTTCGTGGGAGAGGGAAATCGAGAGGCCCGGGAGTTCAGCCTGCAGAAGGCTGCGCATGCGGATCTCATGGGCGGGGTTGGCGTAGGCATGGAGGAGGCAGATAGCGATGGCCTCTGTGCCCGCATCGCGCAAGGCCGTGGCGAGGGTGGGGATGGCGGATTCATCGAGCGGGGTGATCTCAGAACCGGAGACGTCCATGCGGCCTGCGATCGTGAAGGCGCGGTCGCGAGGGACGATCAGATCGGGTTTTTGCAGGTTGATGTCATACTGGCTGTAGCGGCGTTCATAGGCGATTTCGAGGATGTCGCGGAAGCCGTCGTTCGTGATCGTGGAGACCCGCGCGCCGCGGCGTTCGATGAGCGCGTTGGTGGCGAGCGTGGTGCCGTGGACGAAGCCGGTGATATCTGCCCAATCACGATCCGCCATCACGTGGGTAACGCCGTCGAGCGCGCCGAGAGTGGGGTTGTGCGGGGTCGTGGGGGTCTTGGTGGTGGCGAGGACGGTGTCGCCCTCCATCAACACGGTGTCGGTGAAAGTGCCGCCGATATCGACGGCGAGGCGTAGGGTCGGGTTTTCGGGCATTGGGGTGGTTCCAAGTGAGACAGGGTAGGCGTGGCGGATTGCCTCCGGTCTAGTCGACCAGGTTCGTCTTCTCCGCGCGGCGGCCGATGCGCCTGTTGGTCACTTGAGTTTTCATGGCACGACGCTGCGCCTGTGGCGTGATTCTGTCAAATGAATTGAGCGCGGTGCTTGGTGGTACCGGAGGGCTTTGAGTATTTTTGGCCAAAAAGAAGACAATAAATCATGCTTCTTTTTGGCTGGAAATACTCCGGGGAGCGTTGAAACGCATGGCGTTTCGACGTGGGGCAGAGCCCCGTCCGACCTTGATCAGAAATCCAGGTTTTCGACGTTGAGGGCGTTTTGCTGGATGAATTCGCGGCGAGGTTCAACCACGTCGCCCATTAGTTTGGTGAATAGGTCATCGGCCTCGGCCATGTCGTCGATTTTTACCTGCAAGAGAGTCCGCGCTTCGGGATCGAGCGTGGTTTCCCAAAGTTGGTCTGGGTTCATTTCGCCCAAGCCCTTGTAGCGTTGCAGGGTGAGGCCTTTTTCGCCTTCCTGCAGCACGGCATCCAGCAGGTCGAGGGGGCCGTAGATGTCTTGCGTGCGTTCTTTGCGGTGGAGCGTGGCGGGGTCGTCGTAGACGTCGCGCAGGCCCGTTGTGAGCGTGCCGAGGCGGCGGGCCTCACCAGAGCGCAGGACGGGGCCATCGAGCGTGCGGGCCTCTTCGACGCCGCGCAGAACGCGGGTGAGGCGGATGCCTTTGTCCTGAGTCGGGCGACCGGACCAACCGCGCTCGTATTCGACGGCAATCTGGTTGAGGCGCGCCGCTACCCGATCGGCGACGGCTTGCAGATCGGTGTCGACGCGGCCGGGCACGAAGGCCTCTGCGATGGCGGCCTGTTCGAGGATGTGGCGGGGGTAATGCGTCGGGAAGCTGTCGAGGATGCGGCGCACGATGCGGGCCTCTTCGACGACGCGCACGAGGTCCTGACCGGTGATGTCTTCGCCGCCGCCGAGGCGGAGGATGGCGTCTTCGGTGCCTTGGCCGATCAGGTAGTCTTCCAGCGCGGGTTGGTCCTTGAGGTAGACCTCTGACCGGCCACGCATGACTTTGAAGAGCGGGGGTTGCGCGATGTAGAGGTAGCCGCCTTCGATCAGCTCGGGCATCTGGCGGTAGAAGAATGTGAGCAAGAGCGTGCGGATGTGCGCGCCGTCGACGTCCGCGTCCGTCATGATGACGATCTTGTGGTAGCGCAGTTTGGAGATGTCGAATTCATCGCGCCCGATGCCCGTGCCGAGTGCCATGACGAGGTTGCCGATTTCCTGGGAGGACAGCATCCGGTCAAACCGCGCCCGTTCCACGTTGAGGATTTTACCGCGCAGGGGCAGGACGGCTTGTGTGCCGCGATCCCGGCCGGTTTGGGCGGAGCCGCCGGCGCTGTCACCCTCGACGAGGAAGAGTTCCGTTTTGGAGGGGTCTTTTTCGGAGCAGTCTTTGAGTTTGCCGGCGAGGTAGTTCACATCCATCGCCGTCTTGCGGCGGGTGAGTTCGCGGGCCTTGCGGGCGGCTTCGCGCGCCAGCGCGGCTTCGATGATCTTGCCGACGATCATCTTGGCCTCGTTTGGGTTTTCCTCGAACCACTCCGTCAGTTTTTCGTTCATCAGGCCTTCGACGGCGGGTCGGACTTCGGAGCTGACCAGTTTGTCTTTGGTCTGGCTGGAGAATTTGGGGTCGGGCACTTTGACCGACAGAACGCATGTCAGACCTTCGCGGGCGTCATCGCCCGTGAAGCTGACCTTTTCCTTTTTCGCGATCCCACTTTCCATCGCGTATTTCTGCACCACACGGGTGAGCGCGCCGCGGAAGCCTGCGAGGTGGGTTCCTCCGTCGCGTTGGGGGATGTTGTTGGTGAAGGGAAGCACGGTTTCGTGGTAGCTGTCGTTCCACCACATGGCGACTTCGACGCCGATGTCGTCCTTTTCGCCAGTGACGAAAATCGGTTCGGGCATCATCGCGGTTTTGGAGCGGTCGAGGTAGCGGACGAATTCTTTAACGCCGCCGTCATAGTGCAGTTCGGTTTCCAGCGGCTGCGCGGGGCGTTCATCGCGCAGGATGATGCGGACGCCGGAATTGAGGAATGCGAGTTCGCGGAGGCGTTTTTCGAGCGTGTCGAAGCTGTATTCGAGGTTCGAGAACGTGTCGGTGGAGGCCAGAAAGCGCACTTCGGTGCCCTTGCGATCGCCTGCATCGCCGACGACTTTCAGGTGATCCACGGTGTCGCCGCCTTCGAAGCGGGCGATGTGTTCTTTGCCACCCCGCCAGATGCGCAGTTCGAGCCAATCAGAGAGCGCGTTTACGACCGATACGCCAACGCCGTGAAGACCGCCGGAGACCTTGTAGGAATTGCTGTCAAATTTGCCGCCTGCGTGCAGCTGGGTCATGATGACCTCGGCCGCAGAGACGCCTTCTTCTTCATGGGTTTCCACCGGAATGCCGCGGCCATTGTCGCTGACGGAGATGCTGGAATCCCCGTGAATGGTTACCGTCACACGGTCCGCGTGGCCCGCCAGAGCCTCGTCAATGCCGTTATCGACAACCTCATAGACCATGTGGTGCAGGCCGGAGCCGTCATCGGTGTCACCGATATACATGCCCGGGCGCTTGCGCACCGCCTCTAAGCCTTTGAGAACTTTGATGGAATCAGCGCCGTATTCCTCGGGTGCTGGGACTGCTTCTGCCATGCGGGTTTTGCCCTTTTATTTTCCCCTTTTTGTAGCGGTTTTTGGGGGGATTGTCACGCGATTGGCACAATATTTTGTATGTGGGCGGAATGGGCTGACCCGCCCCGCCCACCGTGTTGATCACGCGGCTTGAAGCCCGATTTGGCGTACGGTTTGCGTCCATTTTTCAACCGCGCCGTCCTTTGGATGCGACGTGCCCGAGAAATAGGTCAGGCGCGTCGGTTTGATACCCACAAAGCCGAAGATCTGACCGCGCAATTGCCGCCACATCGCGTCGCCATGGATGAGCCGTAGATACCAGCGTGGGCTGTCGGATGTCAGGATCACACGGCCGGTTTTGCCCTTCAGCATGGGCGAGGGCATGCTCAGCGCGTCGAGATTGCGCGTGTCAAACGTGCGGCCTGGCAGCAGGATACGATCAAAGAGCCCCTTTAGCTTGGCTGGGATGCCGCCCCACCACATGGGCGCGGCCAGAACGACGTGATCGGCCCATTCCAGATCGTTCAGGACCGCCTCAATCTGCGGCTCCAGCGGTTTGTAATCGGTGTAGCCGCCTTTGCCGTAATCCATGTCGAATTCAAGATCCGGCAGTTGCACCAGGCGGATGTGGTGACCCGCGGAACTAGCGGCCTCTGCATAGGTTTCAATGAGCAGGCGCGACAGGGAGGATTGGCCTGGGTGGCCGTTGATGAGGGTGATTTTCTTCGGTGTCATTGGGTGATTCCATCTATAAAATTGACCATGGTCACTTTTAGAGAAAGAAAATGACCGCGGTCAATAATAAATTTGACCCTGGTCAGTTTTTTGGTAAAAGACGCCATGGCAAAGACAGTTCAAGCCCGCACATTGAAAACCCGCGCTAAGCTTTTGAGCGCGGCAAAGAATCTGATCGAACACTCTGGGTATGAGGCGCTTCGTGTGGAGGAGGTTGTGCTGAAGGCGGGGGTGGCCAAGGGCACTTTCTTTTCTCATTTCAAGGACAAAGAGGCGTTGATGGATCAACTGATCGGCGCGCGTTTGTCGGAGATTTTGACGGAGATTGAAGCGGGCCCCGTGCCCAAATCCGCGTCAGACATGGTTGCGGCCCTAACGCCCTTCATCGCGTTTGCGACCTCGGAGCGGTACGTGTTTGACATCATGCTGCGCTACAGTGGGGCGACGGCGATCCAAGAGGTCGGGCCGATTGCCCAGACGTTTTTGCAACAGTATGAGCTGTGCTTGAAATGGGTCATGAATCCGGACTGGCCCGTGCGCGATGATATCCCGGCGGAACTGATTGCCGAAGGGATCGGGGCGTTCCTGATCCAGGCGGTTTCGCTTCAGTTTTGCGCGTTGCATTCCTCAGTTACCGTGGAGGCGCGGTTGGAGCCCTATCTGCACGCGTGGTTCAAGTAGGCGCTGGGGCGGTCACACCGTCCTCTGTGACCCGCAGATACTGGGCGCGGTCGTCCAGTTCTGCGAAAAGTTCCGGCCCTGTGCCGGTCATCCACGCCTGCGCCTTCAGTGCGCAGACCTCATCGTAGAGCGCGGCGCGGCGGGTGGCGTCGAGGTGGGCGGCGACTTCGTCTAGGAGGAGGAGAGGCGGCGCGCCGAAATCATCCGAAAGCGCGCGGGCGTTGGCGAGGATGAGGGATATGAGCAGTGCTTTTTGTTCGCCGGTGGAGCAATCCTTGGCCGGAACCCCCTTCGCGGCATAGACGCCGTAGAGATCGGCGCGGTGGGGGCCGACGAGGGTGCGGCCCGCCGCCAGATCGCGGAAGCGGCTTTCGTGGAGGGCTTCGCGGAAATCATCCTCCGTCTCGGGCATGGCGCCCTCGGACACGGTCAGTTCCAGCTCCGCGGAGGGGAAGGCGGTGTCAGCCTCTTTTTGGGCGTCTGCCAAGCGGTAGAGGGCGTCTGTGCGGTTCTGGTGGATGGCGATGCCCGCCTCGGCCATCTGGCGTTCGAGCGCGACATACCAGTGGCCATCGCGGACCTGATCCTTCAGTAGGCGATTCCTTTCGCGCATGGCCTTTTCATAGGCAAGGGCAGCCTCGGCATGATCCGGCGTAAAGCTGAGCGTCATGCGGTCGAGAAACCTTCGCCGCCCTTCTGCGCCCTCGATCCAGAGGCGGTCCATCGCGGGGATAAGCCAGAGGACCCGAGCGACGCGGCCCAGAGCGACCTGTGACGCCGGTTTGCCGTCGATGTGGACCTTTCGCGCCTCTTCGCCTTGGGCGGTGATCTCTACCTCGTGGACCTGCGCCAGCGATTGCAGATGGCCTGTGAGCTTCCAGCCGATATCATCGGGCCTGCGCGCCATGTCGGCGGCTGCGGCGCGCCTGAGCCCACGGCCGGGGGAGAAGAGCGATACCGCCTCCAGAATGTTCGTCTTGCCCGCGCCATTGGGGCCATAGATCGCCACGGGGCGCCCGTCTGCTTCGATCCGCGCCGATTGGTGCGAGCGGAAGTAGGAAAGCGTGAGGTGGCTGAGGTAGAGCTGCATAGAGCAACTGATACAGACCCCCGTGCCGACATACAAAAAGTCCGCGCCTCGGCGGCACGGATTTTTTGCATTCTGTTGCCGGACGCGGCGTGGTTACTTCAGGTCGCCGTAATTGCTACCGCGCAGAAGGAAGTAAACGGACGCGCCGAAGATCAGCCAGTGGGGATCGTTGTAGGGCACCCCGCCGAAGAGCACGTAGATGATCGAGATCAGGATGATCGTGCCAGCGAGCCCGGCCATGCGCGTGATCGCGTCCCCAAAAAGGCGGGCAAGGCCGCGCCCTGGTCGCCATGTTTCGATCACGCCGCCCAGGATCAGCGCGATGGCCGACAGCAGTTCCCCGAACGCAGTCAGGATGAAAAAGATGGCCGGGACGCCATGATCGCCGGGTGCGTAGAAGACATCGGGGAATTTGTAGGAACTGTTGTAGAACAGGATGCCAGCCAGGGGGATGCGCAATCCCCAATGGCTGAAGCGGTCTGTCCAGGTGAGGCCCTGTACGCGGCCCGCTGCGATCCATTTGGAAAGGAAAGCCGGGCCGTGGTAGCGGTCATAGGGTATCGTTTCAGTTTGCGTCGTCGAAGTGTCTGTCATTGTGTCCTGTCCTAATGCAATGAAAAAGCCCAGCCGCTGGCCGCGGCGGAATGCAAACGGCCCGGATCACGACGGAGCTGATTAATAACTGGCGGGGAAGCTGGTTGCAGGCAGATAGGGTGCTGGGCCTGCCCGACAAGCTGTGAACTGCTCAGGTGCGACAGTATGTTCTTCACGTGCGCGCGAGCGCATGACATCTGCGTAAGATTTTCGCCGAAATCGTCCGAAAACGGGTGTTTTTAACTGAATTTAGGATGCGATCGTATGCTAAGACTTGGTCAGACGCGCATCGGCATTACGACATAAACGGCGGTCGTGTCATTGCCTTCGCGCATCAGCGTGGGATCGCCGGAGGAGTTGAACATGAAGACCGCGTTTTCGCGATCCACCTGGCTGGCGATTTCCAGAAGGTACTTGGCGTTGAAGCCGATATCGAGCTGGTCATCACCGTAGGCCACGGCCAATTCTTCTTCTGCTGCGCCGCTGTCAGGGGCATTTACCGACAAAACCAGCCGGTCTTCATCCAGCGACAGTTTCACGGCCCGGGAACGTTCAGAACTGACGGTTGCCACGCGGTCGACGGCCTGTGCGAATTCGCTCGCGTCCACCTCAAGGCGGCGGGTGTTGCCGGTGGGGATGACGCGGGTGTAGTCGGGGAAGGTGCCGTCGATCACCTTGGACGTGAGCGTGATATCGGGCGTGGCGAAGCGGACCTTGGTTTCCGACACGGAGACGGCGATCACGGTCTCGTCGTCGTCGAGCAGCTTGCGCAGCTCACCCACGGTTTTGCGGGGGACGATCACGCCGGGCATGGAACCTGCGCCATCGGGCAGGTCGCTGTCGATGCGGGCAAGGCGGTGGCCGTCGGTCGCCACGCAGCGCAGAACCTGACCGCCATCGGCGTCAGAGACATGCATGTAGACACCGTTGAGGTAGTACCGCGTCTCCTCCGTCGAGATCGCGAATTTGGATTTGTCGAATAGGCGGCGCAGCTCGGGGGCCTTGGCGGAGAAATTGCACTCATATTCCGAGGACGCCATGACCGGGAAGTCTTCTTTCGGCAGGGTGGCCAGCGCGAAGTTCGAGCGGCCTGCCTCCACAGTCAAACGGCCCGTCGCGCCGTCATCCGTCAGGCTGACCAAAGCGCCGTCGGGCAGTTTGCGGACAATTTCATGCAAGGTCACGGCAGAGACGGTCGTCGCCCCTGCGCGTTCGACTTTTGCATCGGCCTTGTCCACCACTTCGATGTCGAGGTCGGTCGCGCGGAACTGCACGCTGTCGCCTTCCGCCTCAATCAGCACATTGGCGAGGATCGGGATCGTGTTGCGGCGTTCGACCACGGATTGGGCTTGCGCAACGGCCTTAAGAAGCGTTCCACGTTCGATGCTGAATTTCATGCCCTTGCTCCCTGCATGCGCGGCGGTGGGAGGGGCACACTAGCAATTCTGGGTTGGGGCTCAAGCTTTTTTGTGGGGTGGGTGGATTTGATGTGATTTCAAAATGGGAGATGGTTCAAGGTTGAGGCACGGTGTAATGCGACGAATGCATGTCAATCGAATACAATTGCGGAGAACCGGGACGCAGTCCGCTTTGTACAGCAATCTTTTGAGCGGCTGCTTGAAGGCGAGACCGCTTTCGTTAAAGCGAAGGCCGTCTTACGACGTCATGTGACATGCGATTTGTAAGTTTTTGATAAGGGATAACGCATAAACTCGTCTTGGAGTTTGCTAAAGCCTTGGTCGGTGCATGTGTTAAAGAACAGATGTTGGTGTCGCGCAGGCTTTCATGCCTGTTGTCGGAGCGAGTGATTTTCGAATACGGTAACTCGCTTGTTTTATGTTTTACGCGTCACTGCATAATGCTAACCCGAAAGACAGCACATGAAACCAAAGAATGGCTGCCGGATGAGGTGCTAAAGGACCCCCAAGATGTCGAATTTTAATGAGCAAGAGTATTTAAAGGTTAATCGCGATGTAGCCGCCGCAGTCGCCAGGGGCGAATTTGAAAGCGGATGGTCTCATTATGAACTGTATGGAAAAACAGAAGGGCGATTGACCTCACTTGAAGAATACAACGCCAAGTTCAGATGGCAGACCAAACGTTCTACCATCGCACGCCATTCGAACATTTGGTCATGGCTGAGTGAGCGGGCCAACAGGCCCGATGTGAGCGTACTTGAGATCGGCTCCAGGTCTGTCGCGTCAGACTGTAGCTGGAAGACATACGTTCCCGAATGCGACTACACCGGATTCGACGTCATGCAGGGCCGAAACGTGGATGTTGTCGGCGACGCGCACCGTTTGAGTGAGTATTTTCAGGACAAGAAATTTGATTTCATCCTGAGCTTTGCCGTTTTTGAACATATCGCGCTGCCCTGGCTGGTGTCTGAGGAAATTTCAAAGCTTCTCAAGGACGGCGGCATCACGGCACATGAAACAACGTTTTCCTATTCCGAACACGAACTTCCCTGGCACTTTTTTCAATTCAACAATAACACGTTGGAGAATCTGTTTTGCCCGGAAATGGGCTTTGAGTTGATTGACTCCGGCCTCGACAACCCGATCGATGGGGTTTTTGCGCACGATGCAGATGAGTATCTGGCAGGCACACATGTGCCGGATCTGTACTGTCATTCTGCGATCATCGCCAAGATGAACCGCGCGTCAGCCAGGGAAACCTTCAGTTGGGTTGATGTGTCTGACAGGATTTCCAAAAGCACGATGTATCCGGAGAAAAGTGGCCGATATGGCCACAAGCAGGAGTGATGCCGCGTCGTTGAGCCGTGGACGTGCTTTCTATCGCAACATCTTGCTCTGTCGTTGAGACGACAAAAATCTTGGCCGCTTCGCGAGGCGTGTCGGTTTGTGTTAGGTTTGTCCCATGACTGAAGAGCATGGGAAATTTGCCGGGCCGGGCGTTCGCCGCGTGGATACGCGTTACTTCCTGATTGTCTTGGTTCCTATTGCTGTCTTTGTCATGGAAGCCGTCATATCCGATCACCTTATGGCCGAAGATGTGCAGGTGCCCACCGGCATACTGAGCGCGGATAACCATTGGCTGGAAGCTGCGGGGCGTTACAGGTTTCTTGCCTCGACGTGGTTTTTCGCGGCTTTGACGGTGCTTGCGGTCTGGATACTGGTGCGCAGACTTTTGCAACCCACCACGCGCCAGACAAGGGTGGTCGCGTTGATGACATGGTTGGTTGTTGTCGCTCTGGCACTTTCGCCCACGATTATGAACGCCTTTGGTGACGGCGGATCGCCGGCCTACCGGGTGCTGGGCAAGACGTTTTTCGAAGCTGCTTTGGCACAAGGAACGGTACCTGGTTGCGCGGCGCCGGGTGATCACTGGCTGTTGGGGCGATGCGGTGACATGCCGGCGATTTCCCTGTTTGAGCGGATCATGGACGTCATCAACCTGTTGGCCGGGCTTGCGGTAGGGGCATTGATTGTCGGTATGATCCTGTGTCTGGATACAAGACGCTGCGAGGATGCGGAGGAAGAGGCCGCTCTTCTGGCGGAGAACCTGCGCCTGATGCGCCAACAGCTTTACCTTGCCAGTCTTGTTTTGACCTTTGGGATGTTTTTCGTGACGAGTTGGATGAACTGGCCTGTGCCCGTGATTCTGGACGCGCAGAAAGCGGCATATGGATCGCTTGTCCTGTCTGCGGCGCTTTTCTCGGGCACGTTTTTCACGTTGTTGCTGCTCAGTTTTTATTTGCCGGTTGCGTTTATTCTGAGTGAACGGGCGCGACGCCTGTCAAGGCAGGTTGCGGGCCGCAGAGCGGACGCGCTGGTTGTTCAGGACTGGATGGCAACGCATGGATTGAAGGATGGGCTGGGGGATTATTTGCGCGCGGGGTTTGCACTGACTGCGCCGATCCTGTCTGCGTTTGCAGGTGGGGTTGCGCCTTTTCCGATCTAGCCTGATCGCGGCTTCGGGCCGATCACGCGGCCATCAAGCAAAGGGTTTCGTGGCGTTTGAGGCTGGGATGGGCAGCGGTGTAGCCTTGCGCGCCTTGTTCCAAATCGGGGACGGCGGCCAGAAGGCGAAGGCGGTTTTCTGGCGATAGCGTGGAGATGCCCTGCGCACCCGGTTGGAAGCTTTCGCTGGGGATGCCTTCGGCGAAAATGATTTCGTGGTTCGGCAGCAAGAGGTGATGGTAATCGGCCAGCCCACCTTCGCGGATGTAGATCGCGCGGTCGTCGACCAGATCCTTGGCTTTCACCAGCACGGAGCTTTCGCCGAAAAGAAGCTCTGCCCGGAAGCTTTCCACCAGCATACGGTGCTGTTGGGAAACGACCAGATCGCGCGTGTTGCCGAGCGCGCCTTTGCGGATCACCACAGGGGCCGTTTTGCCATACGCGTTCGCGCGGGAGACACCATGCCAGACGACCGGCTGCAACCCGTTGCCTTTCGTGCGGATCATATCGCCAGGTTCCAGCGCCTCGATGGGGCGCGGGCCGAGGGCGGTATCAATCAAAGTACCGGAGGCGTAACAGACAACCTCAGCCCCCAGACCCAAATGCGGTGTGAAGCCGTCGTTTTCGACGATGTTGCCAACCGTGTAGTCAACACCTGGCGTGGGCACGCCATCGGGGAAGACAAGATAGTAGCCATCTTCGCTGTCCCCGCCGACCACATCGCTGAGATCATTGTCATTGTTGAGGTCGACATCGATCACCGCCACCCTGAAGGTGTTGGTGCCGTCGGTGATTTCAAACGTGTAATCCCAGATGGTCTGGAAATAGGTGCCATTGATTTCGGTGACCTGTTCCCAGACACCGCCCAACTGTTCGTTGGTGCCCACCTGTTCGTTGGTGTTGTCACCGTTGTAGAGCGTGGCGCCATCATTTTCGCGGACGTGGAAATTGGTGGTCGAGCCCGTCCAGGACCAATCCCCGCCCAGAGGGGGCGCGAAGTTGTAATCAACCGGTGACCCATTGACCGTCGACTGTGTGCCGAAGATTGCATTTTGATAGCCGTAAAAGACTGGCATGGATCCGTCTCCACCTTGTTTTGTTGGGATCAAGGTGGCGGTGCAGATTGTTCGCGATTTGGTGACAATCGGGTGTTTTTAGGAAAATTTGTGACGAATTGTGGCCGGTGATCAGTCTGACGCGGGGCTGGAACAGAGCAGCGCGCCGCTTGTTATCGGGTCGTCCTGCGGACGCGGATCAATGGAGGCGCAGGTATCCTGCAATGTGCGCAGGAACGGTGTGTTTGATCCTGTGGGGAGGTTGCTGCTCATCTGGCGGGCCGTTTGGCGGCTTGGCACTTCGAGGAATACGCTAAATAAATCAATGTCTTCGCGAAACATGATTTCGAAATCGGCCTCTGAGAGGTGATCGGCTGCGCGCAGCTGTGAAATGGCGCGTTTGGCGCCGTCGATGGTGCTGTAGGATCCGTAGAACACCGCCGTGGGGGTGTCAGGTTCCACCGCGAAGGCGGCTTTTTCTTCATTGGTAGGCCCGTGAGTTCGGGCGGCTTTGGTGATTTTCGGTCCGAGTTCCCCCAGCAATCCCGCCTCTGCCAGGAAGGTCAGGTTTGTGATGGAGGCATCCGCGCTGCTTGCGATGGCGTCATTGACGAGAAGATTGATGGCCTTTCGACGTTCCAGTTCAATTTCGCTTAAGTGTTGAATGACGCCTGCCAAGATGCTGCCCAGAATGGAGATCACGCCACCCGCAACAGCGAGCATCAGCGGATTGGACCAAAAGATGCGGCGGTTGCGGCTATCGTCATCGACGGCTTTGAGCAGTTCGACCAGCGTCTGAGCGCGTTCCAGATTTTGTTCGGCCTGAATCTGAGCAATGAGTGAATTTCTGTCCAAGGGAAATCTCCTAAAAAAATAATTTCTAGGAGTGTATCACATTATTCGTGGACGCGCTTTTCGCCGAGGACAATATTCAAGCGCGTCACCCGCCGCATCTTAATCAGTTTTTGGAAGGGCAACGCGCCAGGGGTTCTTTTCAAAACTTATGGGTCGTCAGGCCCGGGGCCTGACGAAGTCGCTTTGGCCGTTTAGCCCTCCAGGCTCCGGCGCAGCATTTCCAAGTCTTCGGCAATCTGGGCATCAGAATGCCGAAGCTCTTCGATCCGCTTTACCCCGTGCATCACTGTTGTGTGGTCCCGCCCGCCAAAACGGCGGCCAATTTCGGGCAGTGAGCGACGGGTCATCTGCTTGCATAGATACATCGCCACCTGACGTGGACGTGCAAAGCTGCGCACACGTTTGGGGCCGATCATATCCGCGAGGCGGATATTGTAGTGATCTGACACCTGACGCTGAATTTCCTCGATAGAGATCTTGCGTTCGAACGTACGCAGGATGTCAGACAGGCAATCCTGTGCCATTTCGGGTGTGATTTCCGTACCGACAAGCGAGGCAAATGCATAGAGACGGGTCAGTGCGCCTTCCAGCACGCGGACATTTGTGCTGATCCGCTGGGCAAGGAAGTCGAGCACATCATCATCCATCTGCAGATCGGGGTAGTCGGCTTTATAGCGGTCGACCTTGGACTGCAGGATGCCGAGGCGCAGCTCATAGTCGGTTGGGTGAAGATCAACCACCAGACCGCATTGCAGGCGGGATTTGATGCGATCTTCGAGGTCTTCGATTTCGCCCGGCGCGCGGTCGGCGGAGATGACGATCTGCTTGTTTTGATCCATGAGCGCGTTGAACGTGTGGAAAAACTCCTCTTGCGTGGAGTCTTTGCCGGCGATGAACTGCACGTCATCGACCATCAGCACATCGACTGACCGGAACATTTCCTTGAAGTCCATCATCTTCTTGTCGCGCAAGGCCTGCACGAAGCGGTACATGAATTGTTCGGCGGAAAGATACAGCACATTGAGGTCAGGGCGTGCGGTCTGAAGTTCCCATGCGATGGCGTGCATCAGGTGCGTTTTGCCCAAGCCCACGCCACCGTAAAAGAACAGAGGATTGAACGTGACGGGCCCACCTTCTGCCACGCGACGCGCTGCGGCATGGGCCAGTTCATTGGGCTTGCCAACGACAAATCGGTCGAACGTGAAGCGTTCATCCAGCGGTGCGGCCGGGAATTGCCCGTCTCCTCCACCGTTCCGGAAGGTCGGTCGCGTCGGCCGAGCGTCTGGTCTTGTGGCGCCCGGTTTGGCGCTTGAATTTGCGGCTGCGGTGCCTCCGTTTTTGATCGGTGCATTCACAGGACGCACCGCGCCTTTGTGCACGCGACGCACGGTCGGCACGCTGAATTCCAGGCGCTTGATGTCAGAGTTTACCTGACTGACCTTGTAGAGGATCTTGTCGCCGAAATTTTGCGATACGTAGTTTCCCTGAAAACTGGTGGGAACATCGAAAATGGCCACACCATCTGTCACTTCCCTCAAATCCAGCGGTTCAATCCAGCTTGTGAAATTATGCGCTCCGATCGTTTCCCGGAGTTCGTTTTTGACAGCGCCCCACTCTTCCAAAGTCATATCATTCCATTCCGCGACTATAGTCCCATTGCAAAGACGGTGCCCAAAAGCCCGTCCCCGGCGACGCCGCAATATTGGTTCAGACCGTAAGAACCATAGCCTGCCGGATAGCCCAACAGGTGGTTCTGCCCTTCCACGGGCAAGGGATGTGCCCACAAGCCATATGCGCGTGTCCCCCACGCTGGGCTCGTGTTTCGGTGCATCCCCGGTCTGGACTTGGCCCACCCACCATTTCTGGTAAGCGCGTCACACTCACGGTCAGTTCAATCGAAGCCCTGGTCAGCAGGTTTATCGTAAGCGGATCAAAATGGATCCACACCCATGCCAGCGATTGTAACCTCCGAGGAGTGAAGGTGGCAGCCAATCCCCCTTGCAGATTCGCACCCCGAAATTAGCAAGGGGTTTGAAGAGGCGGCAACCGATCTTATGGGCTTGACCTGTAAATCGGCGAAAAGAATCGGTGGTCGTCCGAAAATGACCCCGGCACGAAAAACGGCGGGTCACAGAACCCGCCGTTTTTGATCAAAGGTTTAAGGGGCGTTTTTAGCCCAATGCCTTCACCCGCGATGTCAGACGCGACATTTTCCGCGCGGCTGTGTTTTTGTGAAAGACGCCTTTGGTGACGCCGCGCATCAGCTCCGGCTGAGCGGCTTGTAGCGCGGATTGGGCCGCATCTTTGTCACCGGATGCAATCGCTTCTTCGACTTTACGCAAATAGGTGCGGATGCGCGAACGGCGTGCTTTGTTGACAGCAAAGCGGCGTTCGTTCTGACGCGCGCGTTTCTTGGATTGAGGGCTATTTGCCATGCTTTTCAGACCTTTATTCGGGCGTTTCAATTCCTAAACACGTGACAGTACGCCCAAGCCGAAGGTATTTTCCTCGGAAAGATCAAGCCTGAGCGGGCCGCACGCGCATGTATTGCGGCGGCATATAGCGGAGATTCGCGTGCTTGCAAAGGGTCTTTGAAAGGCGGTTCACGCGATGGCTGTTTGATCAAGGATTCGGATGGGCGTCTTTCATGAATCGTCGCTGTGTTACCCAAACGTCACAAATGAGTCGGCCATCGCCCGGCAGCGCGCCGTGGATTTCAGGATCAGCATCAGCCCTGTCGGCGCAACGGTTTCAAAGGGTGCCACCAGGCGGCCTGCCTCCAGATCGGCCTGAATGAGCGTTTTGTGCCCCATCAGAAGGCCCGCGCCATTGCGCGCCTCCTCCACCGCCAGCGCATAGAGAGAAAACCGCGCCTGTCGTCCGGCTCTTGCCATGTCCCAGCCCGCGCGGTCTGCCCATATCGTCCAATCCTGCGCCCAGCTTTCATCAATCAGAAGGGTGTGTGCGGAGAGGTCATCGGGGTCACTGAGTGTCGCGGCAAGTTCAGGGGCGCAGACCGGGGTGATCAGGTCTTGGTCCAGAATGATCTCATCGTCTTCGCCTGTGGGGTGGCCGAAGAACACGCTCCAGTCGAACATATCGCGCAGCAGATTGGGTGGCTGTTCCAGCGCGGTGACGGAAAACTGAACCTGCGGGTTTTCTGCCCTGAGCCGGGGCATGCGCGGGGACAGCCAAAGCTGGGCCACAGACGGCAGCGCGGCGATATGCACCCGCTGCGTCTCGGAGGCCTCTTTCAACGCGTGGATCGCCTGACCCATCCGGTCAAATGCCGCCGTGAAGTCCGGCTGAAGCCGCGCCCCGGCCCGCGTCAGGCGCACGCCTTGAGAGCGGCGTTCAAAGAGCGGGGTGCCGACCCAGTCTTCCAGGGCCTTTATATGTTGCGTGACTGCGCCGGGGGTGACGGACAGTTCTTCAGCGGCCTTGGAAAACCCGCCCAGCCGTGCGGCGGCCTCAAAAGCGCGCAGGGCGTTGAGTGGGGGACCTTTGGGGCGGGGCGGGGTGACAGGCATCAGGTTGAGTTTTTCTAAATTCAGTTTTTTATAATCTCAGTTGCGCGGGGCGTCGAGGGGCTCGATGATCCGGACAGATTGCGAAGGAGATCGACCATGACACTTGCCCATCGTTCCTGGGTGCCCGACCATGCGGAGACCCGCGTGCAGGAATTGGCGCGGCGGCTTGCGGGGCAATCCGATCAGGCGATCTATGACCGGGTTATGGCGCTTGCCGACGAGAACGCCCGTATTCATGAGCGCGACTGCTTCAATCTGAACCCCGCGACCAATGTGATGAACCCGAGGGCGGAGGCGCTTTTGGCGCGGGGTTTGGGGTCGCGGCCATCGCTGGGTTATCCGGGCGATAAATATGAGATGGGGTTGGAGGCGATTGAGGAGATCGAGGTGATCGCTGCCGATCTTGCCGCAGAGGTGTTCGGTGCGCGTTTTGCGGAAATCCGCGTGGCCTCGGGCGCGATGGCCAATTTGTATGCGTTCATGGCGACCTGTCGGCCCGGTGATACGATCATTGCGCCGCCTGCTTCCATCGGCGGGCATGTGACGCATCACGGGCCGGGCTGCGCGGGGCTTTATGGGCTGCGGGTGCTGGAGGCGCCGATTGATGGGGATGGGTATACGCTTGATCTGGACGGGTTGCGGGAGATGGCACGGAGCGAACGGCCCCGGCTCATAACAGTTGGCGGATCGCTGAACCTGTTTGAACATCCCGTGGCCGAGGTGCGTAGCATCGCCGATGAGGTGGGGGCGCAGGTGCTGTTTGATGCAGCCCATCAATGCGGGATCATCGCGGGCGGGGCGTGGAAGAACCCGCTGAGCGAGGGCGCGCATATAATGACAATGAGCACCTATAAGAGCCTTGGTGGCCCGGCGGGCGGATTGATCGTGACCAACGAGGCGGAGATGGCCGAGCGGCTGGACACAATTGCCTTTCCGGGGATGACGGCCAATTTCGATGCTGCGAAGTCGGCGGCATTGGCGGTGAGCTTGCTCGATTGGCGCGGTTTCGGGGCGGATTATGCACGCGCGATGATCGATCTGGCCCGTGCTTTGGCGGAGGCTTTGGACGCGCGCGGCGTGCCTGTGTTTGCAAAATCGCGCGGCTTTACCACCTCGCATCAGTTTGCCGTTGAGGCCGCGCGCTATGGTGGGGGACAGGCGGCATCCAAGGCCTTGCGCCGGGCAGGGTTCTTGGCATGCGGGATCGGGTTGCCGATGGAACCAGTGGAGGGTGACATGAACGGGCTTCGCATTGGTACGCCGGAATTGGTGCGTTGGGGTGTCACCCCGGATCATGCGCCGTTATTGGCAGAATTGATTGCGGACGGCTTGGGATCAGAGCCTGATACGGTCGCCGCGCGTGTTGCGGACCTGCGGAGGCAGTTCACGGATTTGCACTTTATGTACTGAGCCCCGCCGGCGCGGAATCAAGGGCGTAGCCCGCCGCGCCTTCGTCAGGCCCCCGCCAGGGCCTGGCGAATTGGCAATTGCAGGCTGTCGCTCAAATGTTCAGCGGAACTGAAGGATAAAACGCTGTTGATCGCAGTTTTGGATCGCCAGACCGGGGCCTGACGAAGGCGCTCTGTTCTACTTGTCTTCGAACCGCGCCACACGCTTTTCGACGAAGGCGGACATGCCTTCGCTTTGGTCCTCAGTCGCAAAAAGCGAATGAAACATGCGGCGTTCATAAAGCAGCCCTTCGCGCTGGGTCATTTCATAGGACCGGTTCACCGCCTCTTTCACCGCGCGCACGGCGATCATGGATTTCTCGGTGATCTTCACTGCGGCCGCCATCGCCTCTTTGTGCAGTTTGTCAGTGGGCACAACGCGGGACACGAGGCCAGAGCGTTCTGCCTCATCGGCATCCATGAAGCGGCCGGTCAGGTTCATTTCCATGGATTTGGATTTGCCGACAAAGCGCGTCAGGCGCTGTGACCCGCCAAGGCCCGCCATGACGCCGAGATTGATCTCCGGCTGGCCGAACTTCGCGCTTTCCGAGGCAATGATGAAATCGCACATCATCGCCAATTCGCAGCCACCGCCCAAGGCATAACCACTGACAGCCGCGATGATCGGCTTTCGGATGCGCTGGAAATCGTCGGCGAACCCACCGAAGAGGTCATCGGTGAAAACCTCGGTGAAGCTCTTGGAGCTCATCATCTTGATGTCTGCCCCGGCGGCGAAGGCTTTTTCCGACCCCGTGAGGATGAAGCAGCGCACGTTTTTATCGGCTTCGCCCTTCTGCAGGGCATCCATCATCTCTTCGATCAGCTGAGCATTGAGCGCATTCAGCGCATCGGGCCGGTTCAGTTTGATGACCGATACGTGGTCTTCGATATCCACGATGATGGTTTCGTAGGCCATGGGGGGCTCCTCAGATTGCTTCAGGGCAGGGTATCACCGGGGAGGGCGGGTTCAACCTTACTTTTGACAGGTCGCACAGTAGAAAGAGGAGCGGCCCGATTGCACGACGCGTTTGATGTTCCCGCCGCAGCCATCGCGGCGGCAGGGGTCATCTTCGCGGCCGTAGACATCGAAACTGTGCTGGAAGTAACCCAGCTCCCCATCGGCCTGTTTGAAGTCGCGCAGGGTGGAGCCGCCCGCCTCAATCGCGTCCTGCAAAACCTGCCGGATGATGGGCACTAGGGCAGCGACACGGGGTTTGGAAATTGCACCCGCTTTGCGTTTGGGGGAGATGCCCGCGCGGTAGAGCGCTTCGCACACGTATATATTGCCCAGTCCCGCGACGATGCGTTGGTCCAAAAGGGCGGCCTTTATGGGGGTGTTTTTGTCTTTGAGGGCGGCGATCAGATAGGCTTCATCAAAGGCATTGCCCAAGGGTTCGGGGCCGATGACGCGCAGCAGTTTGTGTTGATCGGCGGTGGCGGTATCCATCAGATCCATCGCGCCAAAGCGGCGGGGATCGTTGAAGGTGATCCGTGCGCCGTTTTCCATGTGGAAGACGACGTGGTCATGCTTTTCGGGGGCGGGGTGATCGTGAACGAACTGACCCAGCGGATCGCCGGAGATGAGCATGCGGCCGGACATGCCAAGGTGAATAAGGAGCGTCTCACCGGAATTGAGATCGGCGAGGATGTATTTCGAACGGCGGCGGAGGCTCTGCACCTGTTTGCCAGTCAGACGTTCCGCCATGCGGTCGGGAAAGGGCCAGCGCAGATCGGGACGGTTGACGTCTGCGCGCGCGATCACCTGACCTTCCATAGCAGGGGTTAGGCCGCGCATCACGGTTTCCACTTCGGGCAGTTCAGGCATTCTTCAGGTGACGCTCCGCTATGGTCATGACGTCGGTATAGCCTTCCATATATCTGCCCAGATGCGCTTTGCGACCGTCTATGAACGTGAGCGTGGTAAAATCCAACCTGTCACGAGTGGTGACGCGGGAAAGTGTGGCCCAGTCAAAGGCCTGTTTGCCGCGAATGACCGATGTGATGATCAGGGTTCGATCGTCCCATTGCATCCGCGTGAGCCAGATCGCGGCCAGCGCAAAACAGCTTGCCCCAAAGAGCGGCACCAGAAACCACCCAACGCCCGCATTGCCCCAGAGAACCGGCGGAGAGGAGATCAGTGCGAGGGGCACGAAAATCGCCGTCATTGAAAGCCGTGCACCCAGTTTGACAAGGCTGTAGCGGCTGCCATCTTCGGCCACTCTCGCATCATCGCGTCCCATCGGCATGGTCACGACGAACCATGTAAAGATGGGAAAAAGGCAGACGGTGACCAGACCCTGCATGATCAGGCTGGGGATCCAGATGATACCGCTGATCTGCACGAGGTAGATCAACGCGCAAAGCACTAATGTGGATATGGATGCGTAGATGCTGGCTGATTTGAAGGTCATGACCCATTCGTCATTTGTTTCGCCGCATTGTAACCCTTGGCGGGCACCCTATAAAGACCGGTGATGATTTACGGTGAGACCCCATGACAGAGAGAACCACCCATTTCGGGTTTGAAGATATCCCCGAGGATGAAAAGGCAGGCCGCGTGCGGGGTGTGTTTGGGTCGGTGGCGTCAAAATATGACGTGATGAATGATGTGATGAGCGTCGGTATTCATCGGCTTTGGAAAGACGCGATGATGGATTGGTTGGCGCCGCGCGCGGGTCAGACCCTGCTCGATGTGGCGGGCGGCACGGGCGATATTGCGTTTCGGTTTTTGAAGCGGGCGGGTGAGGGGCATGCGACTGTGCTGGACCTCACGGAGGCGATGCTGGTTGAGGGGCGGCAACGGGCCGAGGCCGAGAGTATGGGTGACAGTCTGGATTGGCTGGTGGGGGACGCGATGGCGTTGCCTTTTGCCGATAATACCTTCGACGTCTACACGATCAGCTTTGGCATCAGGAATGTGACACGGCCACAGGAGGCGCTGAATGAGGCGTTTAGGGTGTTGAAGCCGGGCGGGCGGTTGATGGTGTTGGAATTCAGCCAGATCCCCAATGATCTGATGCAGAAGGCCTATGATCTCTATTCCTTCAACGTGATACCTGAGATGGGACGGGTCATCACGGGTGATCGGGACAGCTATCAATACCTTGTTGAATCTATTCGGAAGTTTCCAGATCAGGAAACGTTTCTGGGGATGGTTAAGGACGCGGGGTTTGAACAGGCCAAGTATCGTAACCTGAGCCTCGGCATTGCGTGCCTGCATTCGGGTTGGAAACTCTAGGTTATGCGCGGGCCGCATAACCTTTTGCGGCTGGTCCGCACGGGCGCGACGCTTGAGCGGACGGGTGCCATGCGCGAAATCCTCAACGCGATGGATGCGCCGCCTTTGGTGCGCGGGGCGGTGCGCGTGGTGGGGTGGCCGTTTCAGTGGTTGGGGTATCGCGGGAACCCTAAAGAGCCGCCAACAGTGCGTGCGCTGACTGCGCTTGGCCCGGCCTATATTAAATTTGGACAGATTTTTTCGACGCGGCCGGACATCGTGGGTTCAGATTTGGCAAGGCAATTGCGCGTTTTGCAGGATAAGCTGCCCCCCTTTGATGCCGGTGCTGCCAAGCGGGAGATCGCGCAGGAATTGGGGCACCCGGTGGAGGAGATTTTCACCGAGTTCAGCGAGCCGATTGCAGCGGCGTCCATCGCGCAGGTGCATCAGGCGCGGCTGCGCACCGGGGAGAAAGTAGCAGTCAAGGTGCTGCGCCCGGGGATTGAGAAGGCGTTTCGCAAGGATATTGATGCGTTTTACTTTGTGGCGAGCACGATTGAGGCGTTGTCGCCTTCGTCGCGGCGGTTGCGCCCTTCGGATGTGATTGCGCATTTTGAAGGGGTCGTGTTGGGCGAGCTGGATTTGCGGCTTGAAAGCGCGTCAGCCTCAGAATTCGGTGCGAATACGGCCGGGGATGCGGGCTTTGCGGTGCCATCGGTGAATTGGGATCTGTCCGCGCGGCGGGTGATGACGCAGACCTGGGTCGAAGGCGAGCCGTTGGGTGACAATGACGCGCTGGATGCGGCGGGGCATGACCGTATGGAACTGAGCGAGCGGGTGCTGCAGCTTTTTCTGCGCCATGCGTTGCGTGACGGGTATTTCCATGGGGATATGCATCAAGGCAACCTGAAGGTCGCGCCGAATGGCGATATTGTGGCGTTTGATTTCGGGATCATGGGCTACATCAATGAGTATACGCGCAAGGTCTATGCCGAGATTATCTTTGGGTTTATTCGCCGTGACTATGAGCGCGTGGCACAAGTGCATTTTGAGGCCGGTTACGTGCCGGCCGACCGGGATGTGAACGAATTCGCCCGCGCGCTTCGTGCGGTGGGGGAGCCGATTTTCGGGATGGATGCTTCCAAGATTTCCATGGGGGCTTTGCTGAGCTATCTCTTTGAAGTCACAGAACGGTTCGGGATGGAGACGCGGACTGAATTGATCCTGTTGCAACGCACGATGGTGGTCGTGGAAGGGGTTGCGCGGTCGCTCAACCCGCAGATCAATATCTGGCAGGTCGCAAAACCGGTGGTGGAGGAATACATCCGCCTCAATGTGGGGCCAAGGGCGGCACTGCGTGATCTGGCAAAGACTGTTGAGGTGCTTGCGCGGTACGGCCCGCGCCTGCCAGGGATTGTGGAGGCCGCGCTTTTACGGCAGGCGGAGCCCGAACCAGAGATGGCGAAATCATCGAGGTGGCGGGCGTTGGGCCGGGCCGTCTTGGCGGCATTAGCAGGGGCTGCGGTGACCTTGGCGGTCATCTGGTTTTTATCGTAGGTTTTGTGACGGCTCTTCGGCGCTGAAGGGTTGCCTCACGGGACTGGGGAGCAGGACAGTTGCGTATCGGTCGCAACCCTTTGCCACAAGTTGGAAAATCGGCATTGTTGCGTTGTTGCTAATGCATTAGTTCGTTATGACTTGCGGCAACGAAAAAACAGAGGCGGTGGAGTTATTTTGTGATCCGGACGTTTGGTCTTGTCTTGGCTTTGCTGTCACCTTTTGCGCTGCCCGCGTTGGCGGACGAAGACCGGCTTACAACCACGCTGACGAACAGTTTCGGCACGCCCGGCGGGTTGATCGATATGCCCACGGCGGAGATGGCACCGGACGGCCAGCTCTCTGTCAATGTCTCGCATTTTAGCGGCTACACCCGCAGCACTGCGACCTTCCAGTTGACCCCATGGTTGTCGGGCAGTTTCCGCTACATCGGCGTCGACGACCTGAGCCCGCAATTCAACATCTACTATGACCGCAGTTTCGATGTGCGCCTGCGGCTGTTGAAGGAAACCGATTATTTGCCCGGTGTGGCCATCGGCCTGCAGGATTTTCTGGGCACCGGCCTTTTGTCCGGTGAATACATCGCGGCGACCAAGCAGTTCGGCAACCGCCTTCGTGTGACTGGCGGTGTCGGATGGGGGCGGCTTGGCAGTTACAATAGTTTCGCGTCGGCTGGCACACGGCAGACGTTTTCTTTTGCCAATGGCGGCTCAGGCGGAGATTTCCGATTTAGCGATTATTTCAGCGGCGACGTGGCGCTGTTTGGTGGGTTCAGCTACGACGTGACGGACAAGGTCAGCTTCAGCGCTGAATATTCTTCGGATAATTATGATTTTGAACAGGCCCAAGGTGTGTTCCGGCGGCGCACGCCCATCAATCTTGCAGCGACCTACAAGGCCAGTGACAATCTGATTTTGCGGCTGTTTTCGCATTATGGCGAAGAAGTGGGCGTGACGGTCAATATCACGCTGAACCCGCGTCAGCCGGCCTATGAACAACGCGGGCCTGCGCCGCTGCCTGTGGCGGTGCGCAACCCGGCCGGGATCAATGACCTGGGATGGGCCGCGGTGCCGCAGGTCCCCGACGCGCTGGAGGCGCAGATCAGGACCTCTGTGGAACAGGAAGGCCTGGATTTCATCGGTGCCAAGGTGACGGGTCGCACTGCGCATGTGCGCATCGAAAACACAGTGTTCATGGCCGAGGCCCAAGCGCTGGGCCGGACCTTGCGGATCATGAGCCGGGTGCTGCCTGGATCGGTTGAACAGTTGAGCGTGACGGTGGAGCGAAATGGCATCCCGTTGATGACAACCACGATCGCGCGCAGCGATCTGGAGCGTCTGGAGTTTGAAAACGAAACCCAGGCGCTTGCCGCTGCAACCTTCACTGACAGCATCCGTTTTGGCAATGTGCCGGATCCGCAGGCGGATATCTTCCCGAAATTCACTTGGTCCATCGGGCCATCCTTGAGCTTTTCGGCCTTTGATCCAAGCAATCCGTTCCGCACCGATTTGAGGGCCAGAGCAAGGGGCTCGCTTGATCTGGGGCGGGGGTGGCATGTGGCGGGGTCCACCTCGATCCGCGTGATCGGCAATCTGGACAGTTCGAACCGTCCTTCGAATTCCTTGCTGCCTCGGGTGCGGACGACGATTGCTGATTATTTTCAGTCGGACGGGTTGACGTTGGATCGACTGACGCTGGCGAAATACGCCCGCCTCGGCCCGGATTGGTATGGCCGCGCGACGGTTGGCTATCTGGAACTGCAATATGCAGGTGCCTCGATTGAGGTCCTGTGGAAGCCTGTGGATAGCAGGCTGGCCCTGGGCGCGGAGGTGAATTACGTGCAACTCCGCGATACGGATGTGGATTTCGGCTTTGCCAGCCACACGACACCCAGTGGAACGATTCCCCATGTGAACGGGCATTTGTCGGCCTATTACAGTTTCAACAAGGGCTATCAGGCCAATGTGCACGCCGGGCGCTATCTGGCTGGCGACTGGGGGGCGACGCTGGAATTTTCGCGGCAGTTCAACAATGGCTGGGTCATCGGAGCCTTTGCCACGCAGACCGATGTGTCAGCCACTGAGTTCGGGGAAGGCTCCTTTGACAAGGGGCTTTTCTTTGAGATCCCGTTCGGCTGGCTTTTGGGGAATGAAACCAAGCGGACTTATGCCACCGTGCTGCGCCCGATCCAGCGCGATGGTGGTCAGCGGGTGAATGTGCAGGATCGCCTTTATGATATTGTGAGTGAGCCACACCGCCCGAATGTGGCGGCCAGTTGGGGGAGGTTCTGGAAATGACCCTCTCAAGATCTTTACGGCGCAGAGCGACTATGGCTTTGCTGGGGGCGGCCATGGGGCTGGCGGGTTGTGGCAATGACACAAACCAGTTTCAGTTGGACGAATTGCGCAGCATTGCGGCGGACACGTTCAAGGGGCGTAATGCCAACACCTTGCCGAACCCGGATGTCGTGATTGCCACGGATAGCAAGAAAGCCCTGGCGACAACCCCACCGGGGGAGCGGCTGGCGTCTATCCGCTTGGACTCTGTGGGCATTGCATCGGTTTTGCGCCAAGTGGAAACCAATGGTCAGCACATAACTTGGGCTGCATGGGGCACAAGCGATCGCAAATCCGTGTCGACGAAGAACGGCATGATTGTTGCCACGCGCAGTTTGAACAAGGACCTGATGTCGGCGGAATCGGAAGCGGTGCATGATTTGGTGCAGCGCCGGGATGAGGGCACCGTGCCCTACACCTTGCGCTATATCGACGGGGATTTCGTGACCGTGGAAGAGAGTTATACCTGCGAGGTATCGCGCGGCTATGACAAGGTGTCGGAGCTTGGCAGCGGTCAGGTGGTGCGGGTGCTGCAGATGTTTTCAAGCTGCTTTTCCGACGACCGGCAGTTCGTTGATCTGTTCCTTGTCGATCATGGAGGGCGCATTGTCGAGATGCGTCAATGGGTCGGCCCGGTTCTGGGCTTTGCCTATATGGCGCAACTGCGCTGAGTCGTTCGCCGAGGTTTTTCTGGTCCGATAATTGGGAACCAAAGAAAAACGGACCCTCACAGGCCCGTCCTTGACAAAAAGCTCAAAGCGCCTGCTACGGGGCCGCTGTCGTGGAAACCACGTTGCCGTCAGAGTCCACCAGAGCAATCACGCCGCCGATCACGACGAGTGTCAGACCGCCGACAGCCAAGCCAGAAAGGCCTGCACCTTCACCAGTTTGCGTCGAAACGAACGGGTCCGCCGATGGCGTCGGAGCTGTTGTGTCTTGTGCGATGGCGGGTGCCGCAGCGATGGCAACGACGGAAGCGAACGCAGCTGTGTTCATCAATCTGGTCATTTCAATCTCCAATTCGGAAGTGTTTTTCCGCAACGTGAGGGTGTCATACATTTTATAGAATTGTAATTCAACGCTTGAGCGTAGGGAAGGTCGCAATTGGCGGCGGACCACCGTTTGGTAAAAATACCACGTCTGGTGGTCATTTTGCGCAGGGTTTCAGCCAAAATACACCAAATCGCAGGCTCAAGCGGGTTCCAGAAGGCTGACGATTTCCGCCGATGGCACCTCTTGCCCACCTTGCATCACCAGAATCGGCACGCCGTTTTCATTGCGGGCCTCAACGATACGGTCTTCAACGAGCGCGGGCGTTGTGCCGATAACATCACCGGAAAGGAAGGATTCAACCTCTAGTGAATAGGTGCCGTAGGGAAGGGCTGCACCGGTGGCGTCGAGCCCTGCCCAGGCCGTATCCTGCCGACCGGTTTCAATATCGTAGCGAGCCACTTCAGCGCCCTGTTCGTTGCGCACCACAAGCTGAGCAGCGTCGGCGGCCTGAGATGTGTTGGTCACGATGTTCACCGCTTCGCCCTGATAGTTCACGGGCATAATGGCGCGGGCATTCATACCGACCCAACCCGAGAGTTGCGAGACCCCGAGCGCGCCCATCTGTTCCCCAAGTGAGGTGAGCAGATCGTTGGTCAGCACCTGTTGTTCAACGCTGGAGAAGGTGGCGAGCTGGGTGGCGAAATCGGTGGAATCCACGGGATTCAGGGGGTCTTGATTTTCGATTTGCGCAGTCAGCATGCGCAGGAATGTCTCAAAATCGGAGCTGAGCCCTGCGGCCCCGTCCTGCACGGATGTGGACGCAGGCGGGGTGGCGATCAGGCTGGAGGGGCGGGATGTGTCGGTGATTTCCATTCTATGTCCTTCTTCAAAGTCTGATGTCGATGCCGCCTTCACCCACGCGCAGGATGGTAGGAGGCGGGGCGGTATCGGAGAGGTCGGTCGTTAAGTGCTGGGGTCTGCCATCGGTCGTGGTGTCAGATTTCGGGTGCGGTGTATCGTTATCCCGGCTGGTCCCTTGCCCGCCTGATTGTTCAAACGAAAAGCTGGTGCCGTCATAGCCGATATCGCGGAAATCACTGGCCAGAAGATCCGCATGGCGGCGCATCAGTTCCAGTGTTTCCGGGCGGTCAGCTTGAATGGAGACAACCATCCCGGTTTCCGCGCTCGACAGGCTAATGCGCACATGGCCCAGCTCTGCGGGGTTGAGGGTGATCTCAACGCTGCGGCCGGGGGTGTTCTGAATGGCGAATGCAATCTGTCGGGTGACCTGTTGCGCCTGTGCCGGGCTCATCTGAGACGGTGTGAGGGGTGTTGGTGTGCCGAGCGTGCCCAAGGGTCCGGCGTTGCGCCCTTCCCGCGGGGACAGATCTGTTCCCATTTCAATAGCGCCTGCATCAGCAGATGATCCAAGGACGGGCTGGCCGGTCACAGACGCATCGGTGTTCTGCGGTGCCGCGGTATTGGTCAGCAGAGGGAAACCCGGCAAGGTGGCCTGAGCGGGCGTTCGCGTTGAAATGCCATCACGCGGGAAGTCACCCGAGCGGTCCGAAGAAGCAGAAATGCGCACCTCCTCAAGGTCGGCATTTACGGATTTGCGCATCTGATCAATATCCCGCGCCATAGAGGAGAGTGGTGACTGGACTGGGGGTTGGTTCATTTGTTCTGCGGTTTGGGTGGCAGCCATCGCTGAAGTTTGACCGGAAATCTGCGTTGGGTTTGGGGATGGTTTATGCGCCTCGGTCTGGCTGGCATTTTGGAGCCCGGGCAGCGCTTGCATCCGAACATCCTCGCGCCGCCCCATCTGAAGGGGTTCAGCGATCTGTGGGCCAGGGGGCACCATGTCACTGCCGGTCGTGGTTTGTGATCTTCGATTTGTCATCGGCAGTGGCATATCTGCGGCGTCATCCGGTATGGGCGTCGCAGCTTGGAACTTCCCCGGCGCCAGATCTGCATCTTGCAGGTTGGTATTGGTCATGTTCGGGGGTGAGAGTGGTCGGGCGATAGACGGCGCGACCCAGCCTGGCACGGAGCGGTCTGTCTGCGACATAAGGGCGGTCAACTTTTCCCCAAGGGTGCCGAATGTCCCCGGGGACGACGTTGTGATGTCTTTCATCATTTCCATCACATCGCGTAGGGCCAGACCACCGTCCAAATCACCCGGCTTCGCCGTGCTCAGCCGATCCGCAAGGTCCGACAAAAGGGCTTTTGCCTGCCCACTCAACTCCACATTGCCGCCAAGCAGGCCGTCGATGTCGACCTCTTCTGATTGAAGTGTGAGAAACACCGTCTCCAACAGTACCAGCGCGTCGGTGGGCACGTCCGTATCCTGAGGCGCGACATCAGGCAGGCCTTCACCTGTATTGCTCAGCTCTTCGAAAACGGATTGGAATTCAGATAAAAGCCCGTCTCGGCCATCCGAGCCTGGGCGGAAGGGTGACGCACTGGGCGCAGAGCCGGGGTGCCCGGTGATATGGGGATCTGCAATGAAAGGAGATGGATGAGACACGCCCCGGGTTTTGGCCTCGCCACCGCCGACAAGACCCAAAAGGGCCAAATCAACCTGAGATACATTCTGCATGTGTCGCCTCCGGACATGTTCCGCACGTTCTGTCGCGTGCAGTGAAAATGGCGGAAAGGGATTACCGTATCTTTACCTGTTTGACGTTTGATGCCCTCGAAATGCTTACAATTGGAGCAATCGTGACGTTATGATTCCCCCGGAGAACCCTACGGCCCTGACCGTGAAATCCCTTGCAATTCCCGCTGCAAAGGGCGCGGAGCCGTCAGACGATATCGTGAAACGGGCGCAGGATGCGGCGCTGAAGCTTGAGGCCTCTTTCCTGGCAGAGATGCTAAAATCCGCAGGATTCGGCGAACAAACCAACAGTTTTTCCGGTAGCGCCGGGGAAGATCAATTCGCGTCTTTTCACCGTGACGCCCTCGCCAATCACATGGCAAAGGCCGGTGGGATCGGCCTGGCGGAACATTTTTTCAACGCAATGATGGAGGCGCAGAACGATGCCGGAAGAGACAGTTGAAACGACCATGACCGCGAGTGAGATTTTTTCCGCCCTTGATGCCTGCCTTGAGCGGGAAAAGGCCGCGCTGTTGACCGGAGATCTGGATGCAATCGCGCCACTGATGGAGGAGAAATCTGACCTGATCGCGCAATTGAACGCGCTGGGGGCGACAGAGGATGATGTTCTGACCGGCCTGAAGGACAAAGCGGAGCGCAATCAGGTTTTGCTAAGCGGAGCGCTAGACGGCATTCGACGTGTTTCCGAACGGATGCAGGCCATGCAGAGCTTGCGGCATTCGTTCGATACCTATGACCAGCGTGGCAATCGTCAGACCATTGAGGGACAGGTGGTGCGCCACGTTGAAAAACGGGCGTAATCGGTTCACATAAAAATGTAGATGGTACCCGGGTATAGCGACTTGTCCGGAACAAGCGCCGCGCATTCTTTAAAAGAATGCGTCCGAAATCTTTCAAAGATTTCGGCTCCCTGATGGACAGTTGGGTGGTTTTTGCTTGCGCTGTGGGATTGCTTGGGTGCCTAGATGGTCGATGGTCGATGGTCGATGGTCGATGGTCGATGGTCGATGGTCGATGGTCGATGGTCGATGGTCGATGGTCGATGGTCGATGGTCGATGGTCGATGGTCGATGGTGAGGCTGTCGTGGCCGTTGTACATGACCGTAATTCCGGAATTCCATGCAGGGCTCATTTTGAGCTCTGAAGTGTTGGAGATGCGGTGAGGATGACGCAGTTTGAACAAACTGCGGCTTTGTCTCAAATCCACGATAAATCCCGCACAAAAGATCCATAAATCCCCGACAAAAGTCGGATAAATCTGCGGCAGATCAGCAGGCCTGTTTAGCAATCCATTAGCACATTCAAGGTCATGTTCCCCGCAGCACTCGAGCAGGGTGGCACGGAGGGACTATCCCCCAGCCGTATTTGTCAGAACGACAGCTTCGATATCGTCTCCGAGTGGGGCGGGTTTTAACGGGCGCAAAAGCGCCAACATAAAGGAAAATGCGATGTCCAGCATTCTGACAAACAACAGCGCAATGGTTGCGTTGCAAACTCTGAAATCGGTCAATGCCAATCTGGCCGATACTCAGGAAATGATCTCCACAGGCAAGAAAGTTGCCAACGCGAAAGACAACTCTGCCATCTTCTCGATCTCCAAGACTATGGAATCGGATGTCAAAGGCTTCAAGGCGATCTCTGAAAGCCTTGATCTGGGTCAGTCCACTGTGGCTGTGGCCCGTCAGGCCTCTGAAACCATCACAGATCTTCTGGTTGAGATGAAAGGCCGCATCGTGGCCGCACAGGAAGAGAATGTGGACCGTTCTGCGATCCAGGACGACATTGATGCGCTTGAGTCGCAGATCAATTCCGTCGTGGGTGCGGCGCAGTTCAATGGTCTCAACCTGATTGACGGGTCGACCACAGATGCGCTGAACGTTCTGTCTTCGCTTGATCGTTCTTCTGACGGCACTGTGTCCAGCAGCTCGATCGCTGTTGAGCGTCAGAACCTGTCGGTGACGGGTCCGGCGAACGCGCAACAGTTTGGTGGGGGCAACCCGGCCAGCGCGGCCGCCGCCAGTGCCATTTTCCAGGGTACGGGCGCCAACACGGTTGAAACCGACGTTGTGTATAACGGTGCCAACGCGACTGAAACCATCGCGGACACGGCCTCTGCCACCTTTACAGTTGGCACGATTTCCGCCGGGGACAGCATCCAGCTGGTCATCGGCAATGTGGAAGTCAACGCAGCAGGTGGCGGCACGGCCGTTGCGGATCGGACCTTTGAATATGTGGCCAGCGCCACAGATGGTACCGAAGATGTGGCACGTGCACTGACCAACCAGATCAACGCGTTCTTCGGCGCGGCAACCGGTTCGGCCAACGCCTACACCGTGACGCAAGGCACGGGCACAGCCTCCAACACCTTCACCATCACCAACGGTGACGGCACGGTGACCAACGGCGCGTTGGACATCTATGCACGGGTGCAGACGGGCGGTACTGCTGGTGCCACTGGCGGGTCTGGTGATCTCTCCGCGGTTCAGACCATCGACGTGACCACGGATTCAGGTGCGACCAGCGCTTTGACCGCAATCGATACGCTGATCGACGTTGCGATTGATGCCGCGTCTTCCTTCGGCTCTGACCAGGGTCGGATTGAAACGCAGACGTCCTTCATTTCCAATCTGACGGACAGCCTGACATCCGGCATCGGTACGCTGGTGGATGCGGATCTGGAAGAGGCCTCGGCACGTCTTCAGGCCTTGCAGGTACAGCAGCAGCTGGCGATCCAGTCGTTGTCGATTGCCAACCAGGCGCCGCAGACGATCTTGTCTCTGTTCCGTTAACTCGAGCAGCCTGAACCATGATCTGGGGCGTACAGTGCTGCGCCCCAGATTGCCAAACTAAAGACGCAAGAAACCCATTCCAATCCAGAAAGGATACGCCGTGAACGCCACGCAACTCGCGCAGACCGCGTATGGCTCCGGTACACGATCCGTCCGCACGCCCCGCGGTGTCGAATATGAGGCTTTTGCCCGTATTACCAGCCGCTTGAAAGCTGTCGCTGCCAAGCTTGCCCAATCCAAACGTTGGGAAAAGCAAAATAACACCAAGGCGCCGCTCCACATCACCAGCCATTTTGGAGAACTGACCCAGGCGTTGAGTGAAAACGGCCAGCTGTGGACGCTGCTTGCGGCAGATGTTGCCGACAGTGGCAATGGCCTGCCCGATGAGCTTCGTGCGGGCATTCTGTCACTGGCGGAATTTACCCGCCAACACACACTGAAAGTTCTGAAATCGGAGGCCTCTGTCGTGCCTCTGCTTGAGATTAACATCGCCATCATGCGCGGCCTCTCGGAAGCTGGCCTGCCGCAGGTGGAGCCGCAGGAGAAGGCACGCGCATCATGAGTGGACTTATTCTTAAACTGGGCCCGAAAGAACGGATCCTGATCAACCAGGCCGTGGTCGAAAACGGGGACCGCAGGTCGCGCCTGACGGTATTATCGCCCAATGCGAATATCCTGCGGCTGCGTGACGCCATTCACCCCGAAACCGCCAATACGCCGGTGCGACGGGCCTGCTATGCCACGCAACTGGTATTGACCGGCGATCACAGTGCCGATGATGCGAAACTTCAGCTGTTGCGCCGGATTGAGGAACTGAGCCAGGTCTTTACCGATGCAGATAGCCGCGCCAATCTGACCCGCGCGAGTGAGGCAGTGCTCGCCGACAATTACTACCAGTCGCTCAAGGCGCTGCGCACGCTTTTGCCGCGCGAGGATCGTCTGTTTGCCCATGGTGAGGCCTACGGGCTGCACTGATGTTCCAGCCGGTTCTTCCTCTTTCCGGGCTTCCCGGCTGGATCCTGCTGAACCGGACGCTGGAGAGCCAAACGCAAGCCTTCAACGCGTCGCCGCAAATCCAGCGGGACACGGACTACTTCGTAGAGAATATCGGCTCAGTTCGCACTGCGGCGGAGTTGGTAGAAGATCGGCGGCTTCTGACCGTGGCGCTGGGCGCGTTCGGGCTAGACGATGACATCAACAACCGCGCGCTCATTCAGAAGGTGCTGGAAGATGGCACGTCTGATCCGGCCTCGATTGCCAATCGACTTTCGGATGACCGGTATGCGCAGTTTTCCGCGGCTTTTGGGTTTGGTAATGCTCTTTTTGGCACGAACACGGGCGATCCGGGCTTTGGAGAACGAATTGTCGAACAGTTTCGCACGCGTGGATTTGAGACGGCGGTGGGGCAGCAGGATGCATCCTTGCGGCTTGCACTGAATGCGACGCGGGAACTGGCGGATATGGCCGAGGAGAATGTCAGCAACGATACGCTGTGGTTTCGTGTCCTTGGCACGCCGCCGTTGCGAGAGGTGTTTGAAAGAGCGCTGAACCTGCCCTCAAGTTTTGGGCAGATAGATATCGAACGGCAGCTTGATGAGTTCAAGGACCGCGCGGAGCAGGTGTTGGGCGTGGAGAATTTCAGTGATTTTGCCGATGCCAATGTGCGCGAAGATCTGGTTCGCAGCTATCTGCTGCGAGAACAAGTGACAGGTGTGTCCGGCTTGTCTGCGCAGTCTATTGCCCTCACCTTATTGCAAAGCTGATCGCCGCCATTCCCGGGAGGCGCATTTTTAAAAAAATGCGGGCAAAATCTTTGAAAGATTTTGTGGTTCCTGTGGGATTAGTTTTGATCAACGCGCGGGTGTGAATGCGCGGCAACAGCAGGAGGCTTGGCCGCCTGTGCCGCCCGTCGCAGGATCAGGTTGAGTTTGTTGAAACTGTTTTCTGAATTGCCCTGCTCGGTTTCTCCGATGAAGGCGTCAAGATCTGGCCAGATACGCAGGGCCTGATCCAGCTCCGGATCGGTACCGTCCGTGTATAGCCCCGCACGCACCATGGTTTCTGATTGTGCATAGGCGCCCAGAAGTCGCCGTGCGCGCAGGATCAGCTCATTTTCAGACAAAACGGCCGTGCGCGGCAGGCTTCGGGAGACCGACCGCAAGAGATCAATTGCCGGATACCGCCCGCGTTCGGCAATGGCGCGGTCCATCACTACATGACCATCCAAAACACCGCGCAGCACATCTGCCACTGGTTCATCCATGTCAGAACCTGCCACCAGAACGCTGAACAGCGCTGTGATGTCGCCAGTACCCTCTGCCCCGGGCCCCGCACGTTCGCACAGCGACATGATCATGTGGGCCATAGAGGACGGATAGCCGCGAAGGGCGGGTAGCTCACCCGCGGCGGTGGCAATTTCGCGATGGGCTTCGGCAAAGCGGGTGACCGAGTCGGCCAGGAACAGAACGTGCTTGCCCTGATCGCGGAAATGTTCGGCGATGGCCATTGCTGTCCAGGCGCAGCGCCGGCGAATGAGTGGCGAACGATCCGACGTGGCAGCCACGACGACCGAGCGTTTCATGCCCTCCGGCCCCAACGTATTCTCTACAAATTCGCGCAATTCACGCCCGCGTTCACCCACGAGTGCAAAGACCACCATATCGGCCTCCATCTGTCGCCCCAAGTGGCCCAGAAGGCTGGATTTGCCCACGCCCGAGCCTGCGAAAAGCCCGATCCGCTGGCCACGCACGATGGGCAAAAGCGTATTGAACACGCACATTCCGGTTTCCAACCGCGCGCCAAGGCTGCGGCGCTGCGCCGGTGGGGGCGGGGGTGTCATGAGCGCGCGTGTCTGGCGCCCACGCATCAAGGGCCGACCATCCATCGGTTGGCAGAAAGGATCAATGACGCGGCCCAGCCAAGAGACATCGGGCGCGATCTGATCCGGTGGGCTGAGCTGCACGCGTTGGCCGAGGGCCACACCCATCGGCGTCTCCTCTGGCAGCATGGTGATATGATCGTTAGAAAGTTGCAGCACCTCACCCATCAGGGGCGGTTGGCCTGGGCGGTTGATGCATAGGCGATCCCCCAGTGATGCTGCGTTCGACAAACCCGCCACACGAACAACACCGCCCTCCACCGAGGCCACGCGCCCTACCCGGTGATGGGCTTGCATCGATGCAATCTGAGATGTCAGGGCGGCAAAGGCGGGTTGTGACATGGGGTTCTCCCTTAAGTGGCATGAGCATGTTTCTGAAAACCGTTTTTAAAGGAATCACGGTTAAGCCTTGATTGAAGCCAATCGAGGGAGAAGCCCCGGTGTTCGATAAGATAGAAGTCTTTCAGATGGCGCATGCGATGGCGCGCCATGCGGGATCACGACATGCAGTGATTTCGCAAAACTTGGCCAATGCCGATACCCCTGGCTACAAGGCGCAGGATATCGCGGATTTCCAAACCCATCTGTCACGGAATATGGCGCAGCAGGGCGGCGATTTTCAAATACGGGCCACGCGGGCGGCGCATTTGAACATTGGCCAAGGGCCTGGCACGCCCGCCGTTTTCGACCGCGAAGATGCGGTAGCCGATCCCAATGGCAACACCGTGTCTCTTGAGACAGAGATGGTACACGGCGTGAACGCCAAGCGACAACATGACCGGGCGATGGCGATCTATCAGTCCTCTATGACCATTCTGCGCAATTCCATTGGCCGCAGGTAGGGTTCTGATATGTCAGAATTTTCTAATTCTCTGTCGGTTATTTCGTCGGCGCTGCAGGCGCAATCGCAACGGCTGCGGCACTTGTCGGAGAATATCGCAAATGTCGACACGCCCGGGTATCGGCGCAAAACCATTGCCTTTCATACTGTTATGCACGGGTCTGAGACCCCCGGCATGGTCGAAACCGGGCGGGTACGATTGGACCAATCCGATCTTTTGCAAATTTATGATCCGACGCATCCGATGGCAGATGAGGCCGGAAATTATGAGGGCTCAAACGTCAATCTGATGATTGAGCTGTCAGACGCGCGCGAAGCGCAGCGAAGCTATGAGGCAAACCTCAGAATGTTTGAACAGACAAGGCAAATGGGCAGCAGCCTGTTTGACCTTCTCAGACGGTAAAGGAGATCCAGAATGGATATTCAAGCAATTGGTGCGGCGAAGAAATACGCCTCCGCCCGTTCCGCCACGGAACCAGCCCCCAGCCAAAGTGCGGGGGATTACCTGAAGGGGATCACACGCGATTTTGCCGCGACCCTGCAAGAAACCGAGGAAACGGCGAAGGCCGCGATGACCTCGGGGGCAGACCCCCATACCTTGGTGCAGGCACTGGCCCAGACAGAAATGGCAGTGGAGGCCGCCGTTACCGTACGGGACCGTGTGGTTGAGGCTTATCAGGAAATCCTGCGAATGCCGGTGTGATCCCCTATGGGCGATGAGATTATCTTTTTTGATACCATGCGGCAGGGGCTGTGGGTGTCTCTCACAATATCCTTGCCGATCCTGGGTGTGGCGTTGGCGGCGGGCCTGATGGTTGGCCTCTTTCAAGCGCTGACATCCATTCAGGAGCTGACGCTGACCTTCGTGCCGAAACTGGGCGCGATCGTGCTCGTTTTCTGGCTGTCCATGGGGTTCATGACGCAGACGCTCGTGTCCTATTTTCAGGACATGCTTGTCCCACTCATTATCGGAGGTTGAAATGGATCCATCTGGCTACACAACCCTGACACGGCAAACCGGTCTGATGAATGAAATGCAGACCATCGCCAACAATATTGCCAATGCCAACACCACCGGCTTTCGGCAGGAAGGGATGATTTTTTCCGAATTCGTGGTTGGCACGGAAGGCGGCCCGTCCTTGTCGATGGCGCGGGGGAATGTGCGCAATACATCCTATGAGCAGGGCACCTTAACACTGACGGGCGGGCGGCTGGATTTCGCCATTGAGGGCGATGGATTCTTCCTGATCGCAGCGCCGCAAGGCGAACGGTTGACCCGAGCGGGCAGTTTCAGCCTGTCGGCCAATGGGGATCTGGTGACCCATGATGGGTTCAATGTGCTCGATGCCGGTGGCGCGCCTATTTTCATTCCGCCCGATGCCGCCAGCGTGGATGTGGGCAGTGATGGCACGATCAGTGTGAACGGGGCGCTTCTGGGCCAGATTGGTGTGGTGGAGGCGCAGAACCCGGGCGATCTGATCCGTGAAGGTGGTGTGATGTTCCGCCCAGAGACTCCGCTGCAGCCAGCGGAAAACGCGCGTGTGATGCAGGGGCATCTGGAAAGTTCGAACGTCAACCCGATGCTGCAGATCAGCCGAATGATCGAGGTGCAGCGCGCCTATGAGCTTGGGCAGAGTTTCCTGGATTCCGAAAATGAGCGGGTACGGGACGCGATCCGATCTTTCGCGCAAAGGTAATGGCGCCGCGAACTGATTGAAACTCTTGCGCGCGATGCGCCGAACAACAACGCCCATCGGGCACCGAATGAGCAGAGCAGAAAGGACCGAAACATGCGCGCATTGAAAATCGCCGCAACAGGTATGGCCGCCCAACAGATGCGGGTTGAAACGATTTCAAACAACCTCGCCAATATGACGACCACGGGCTACAACACGCGCCGTGCGGAGTTTGCCGATCTGCACTACCAACAATTGGCCAGGCCCGGTGCGGTCAATGCCACCGATGGCACGGTGCTGCCGACGGGTGTTCAGCTTGGGCTTGGCGTCCGGCCTGCGGCGGTCACGATCAATCTCGAACAGGGCGGGTTGGCGGCCACGGGCGGTGATCTGGACGTGGCAATTGAGGGTAATGGTTATCTTGAGGTGACGCTGCCTTCGGGCCAGGCCGCGTATACCCGCGATGGGGCGCTGAAGCGCGATGGTGAGGGTCTGATTGTGACGGCGGCGGGTTTTGCCGTGGCGCCGGAGATCACGATACCTGATGACGCGCGCAGTGTGTCCATCAACCCCGAGGGCGAGGTATTTGCCTATTTCGCCGATCAGCCCGAAGCGCAACTGTTGGGCCAATTGAACCTTGTGGGGTTCAGCAACCCCAAAGGGCTTGAGGCCATCGGCGGCAATAATTTTCTGGAAACCGAAGCCTCTGGTGCACCGCTGAATTCAACGCCCGGTCAGGACGGGCTTGGCACCTTGCGGCAGGGGTATCTGGAGGAAAGCTCCGTCGATCCGGTCCGTGAAATTTCCGAGCTGATTGAGGCTCAGCGGGGCTATGAACTCAACGCCCGGGTCATTACTGCTGTCGATCAGATGATGGGCGCGACCACGCAGATCCGATGATTAAGCTTGGCATCATAGCACTGTCCATCGCCGCCTGTGTGATCCCAGAGATCCTGCGCGCCGATATGGTTATCGCAACCCGTACGATCCGCGCCCAAAGCGTGATTATGCCGGGCGATCTGACGATGGCGGATGGTGACATGCCGGGCGCAGTCGAAGACACGGCCCAGATCGTAGGACAGGAAGCACGGGTTGCCATTTATGCCGGTCGGCCGGTGCGGCTTTCGGATATTGGGCCTCCTGCGGTGATTGAGCGCAATCAACTGGTGCCGTTGGTTTTTCAAAAAAACGGGCTGCAAATCACCGCCGAGGGCCGGTCGCTTAGCCGTGCGGCCCCTGGGGAACGGGTGCGGGTGATGAACTTGTCGTCGCGCCACACGGTCAGCGGCTGGGTGGCCCCCGATGGCACTGTCTTCGTGGCCAACTGAAAAGGGATTGAGATGATTAGAGGTTATGTCGCATTTGCGTTGCTGTGTTTGGCAGTGTCGGGCTGTTCGCGGCTCGAAAATGTCGGGCAGGCGCCGGCCTTTACCAATGCCAATGAGGGCAATGAACATGCCGCGATGATCTATGGTGGCCTGCCTGTGGTGGCCGATCCCTCGCGCCAAGTCGATCGCGCTTCCTTGTGGAGTTCGGGGCGCAGATCCTTGCTGGGTGACAGGCGGGCGATGCAGAAGGGCGATATCTTGACCGTAGTCATCGAGATTGACGATGAGGCGGAAATTTCGAACCAGTCGCAAAGGTCCCGCAATGCTAATGAAGGCCTACAGGTGCCGCAACTGTTTGGCATTCCACAGCGGATCAATGAACGCCTGCCGGACGGGGCAAGTCTGGACAACGCAGTTGATATCACATCGAACGGGTCCTCTTCGGGCGATGGGTCAGTCAGCCGCGCCGAAGAACTGACCCTGCGTGTGGCCGCCACGATCACCCAGGTCCTGCCCAATGGCGTGCTGGAAATTCAGGGTGTGCAGGAGGTGCGGGTGAATTTTGAACTACGCGAACTCCTGGTCAGCGGGTTTGTGCGGCCTGAAGATATCTCCCGCCAGAATGAAATCACCTATGACAAGATCGCATCGGCGCGCATTTCCTACGGCGGGCGCGGTCAGATCACGGATGTGCAGCAGCCGCGCTATGGTCAGCAGGTCCTTGATATTTTCCTTCCATTCTAAGGCTACACAGAAACGAAACTGAGGCGACACCATGGGAAAACTGATTTTGCCTTTGATCCTTGCCCTTGTCGGTATCGGTGCCGGCGCTGGGGCAGGTTGGTTCCTGAAACCTGCGCCTGGAATGGCGGAGGCAAAGGCCGCCGTGGCCACGGGCCAGATGGCTGAGAACGGATCAGACAAGGGTTCCGACAAAGGGCCAGAGGATGCTGCATCCCGCACGCCAAAAGGTGAGAAGATGGATGAAGCGACAGATGAAGGGTCGCAAACAACCGAGTTTGTAAAGCTCAACAACCAATTCGTCGTGCCGGTGGTGTCTGAGGGGATGGTCAGTTCGCTCGTGGTTATGTCACTCAGCCTCGAGGTTGATACCGGCCTGCGCGCGACTGTGTTTCAGCGAGAACCAAAACTGCGGGATGCTCTGCTTCAGGTGATGTTCGATCATGCCAATGTTGGTGGGTTTGACGGCTCTTTCACGGAAGCCAATAACCTTGCCATTCTGCGTGCGGGTCTGACGGATGTGGCGCGGCAGGTTCTGCCTGATAGCGTCTATGGGGTCTTGATCGTGGATCTGGCTCGTCAGGATCTGTAGCGCGGCAGGCATGGCAATCCAACGGACCTGTCGGTTCATGCTACGGTCGCCCCTTTTGCAAAACACCCAATCCTATAACGGTTTCATTGCCTGCGCTGCGCTTTGCATGATTTCTTTTTGTCTCCAGGTCCGTTTGGATGTGATAAAGGGCCGCCCGCTTTCCAAAGCTTTGACGCAGTTTGCGACGCGCCATGCCCTGGCGGGCCAGGCAACGGGCCAGCTGCATTTGCAACTCCCGTCGTCTGTGGCCAACCCAGATCTGCCACTTCATATCCCCACCGAGGCTGCGATGGTGCAGCGTGTCGATCATGGGTAGGTCTTTTGCCTGTTTGTGCTGGGCATCAAGGGCGGCAAGCTGGGCTCTGATGCGGGTTTCCTCCGCCTTGATAGACAAAAGTATTGCGGCGTCAGCCTCCTGCACCGCTTGGCTGAGTGCGGTCAACTCTGCCAGTTGAGAGGGCGTCACGAGAACACCTTTGCGCGACGGCGCATGGTTTCGGCGAACCGGATGGCGGCCGCCACCGCATGATAGTGGTCGGGCGAAATCTCTTGCCCGATCTCTACAGATGCAAAGAGCGCGCGCGCGGCGGGCGGATCACGATGCACCGGCACGCCCGCTTCAAAAGCGCGTTCTCGAATGGCAAGTGCCACGTGATCCTGGCCTTTGGCCACGCATTCTGGCGCTGACCCAGGCAGCCGGCTCCATTTCAGGGCGACGGCATAGTGGGTCGGGTTGACGATCACCACGTCTGCCTCGGGCACGTCGGCCATCATCTGATCCATGGCAATGCGCGTGCCACGTTGACGGCGTTCCTGCTTCAGATGCGGGTCACCTTCCTGATTTTTGTGTTCATCGCGCACTTCTTTGTGCGACATGCGGAGCTTGCGGCGGTGATCAAAGCGTTGCCAGAGAAAATCGATGGCTCCGATGGCCAGCGTGACGATCAGCACCACCATCAGAAATTCCACGATCATGTCCATTATCAAAGCGCCGATCATGCGCGCCTCGGAATGAACGGACCCTGCCATCTGAGAGAGCCGCGCCGTCAGGTAGACGCCCAGCACTGCGGAAAAGGCCAGCAATTTCACAAAGCTTTTGCCGAATTCGAAAAGGCCCGTGATCCCGTATTTGTTCTTCGCGTTCTGGATAGGGTTCACGCGTGACAATTTCGGACGCAGTTTTTCGGGCGCAAAAACAAGGCTTTGCTGGGCGAGATTGGAAAGGATTACAAGCGAGGCTGGAATGACGAACCACGCGGCCATTGCGAGGATGATGGCGATCAACAAACCCGATAGGGCCGAGGCCCCGGATCCGTTAAAGACAAGATCAGCGATCATGCCCGGCTGGTCCAGGAGAGCCTGCATGGCCGCACCTGCACGTTCTGTCGTGGAAGCCCCCGCCGCAAGCGCGACAATCAGGATGCCACCATAGGTCGCTGCCGTATCAAGATCGGCAGAACGGGCCACATCACCTTTCTTGCGTGCCTCATCCAGTTTGTGCTGGGTCGGCTCTAACGTCTTATCTGTGTCGTCGTCGCCCTGTTGCGCCATCAGCGGCCCCCAAACGGGTTTGCCATGAACCCGCCGAGCGCATCTGCCCATAGAGCGAGGATGGTGGGTGCCATGACCAGCAAGATCACGATGCCGCCGCCCACGATCACAGGTGCGCCGACAAAGACAACCATCATCTGCGGCATGGCGCGGTTGATGATGCCGAGTGTCAGGTTATAGAGCACTGAAACGATAACAAAGGGCGCGGCCAGCGCAAAAGCCAGTGCAAAGGCGTTTGCCACCTGCCGTATGCCCCATGAGGAGACCGCCGAGGGATCGGGAAATTCAGCCGCCGGAAACAGGGTATACGTCAGGATGATCAACTCGGCGAGGCGGATATGCAGCCCCAGTATCATTGCCAGGGTGATCCCTCCGAGCACCAGCATGTGACCCATCGCAGGAATCGGTTCGATGCCTTGCACACCAAGGATCTGCGATAGTGACGTGGACTGTGCCGCAATGGTGCCTGCGGTCTGGAGCGCCATCACGAAAAGGCGGATACCCAAGCCGATCAGCAGGCCCACAATGGCCTCGGTCAACACGATCAGGCCAATAGGCGGCGGATCCGCTGCAAATGGAAGAAGCGCTGGCGATATCGCGGGCGCGGTGATCATCGTCATCATGATCGCAAGGCCCAGCTTGATGCGTATGGGTACGGATTGTTCGCCGAACCCTGGGAAGAGGGAAATCGCGGCTGCCACGCGCAGAAAGACGATGAAATGCAGCCAAAGCACATCTTCCGTCAGATCAAGCAGTGCGGCCAGATCATTCATCCGGGTACCACACCCATCAGAGACGGCCGCGCCTCCATACCGATCTCTTCAAAAGATAGCACTGGGTTGGTGATGCTTTTGGCCGCCAGTACTGTGCGCAGGAAACGCCTCCGCAGGGTCGAGGTGACAATCGCCGGGAAGGCACCATTTTCGCCGGCACGGGCGACCTCATCCCCGACGGCCTTGGCCAGGGCGTTGAACACATCAGGTGGCAGGGCCACGTCAAGCCCGCCGCGATCTGCATCCATTTGATACGTGGTGAAGGTGTCTTCCCATTCCGGTGCCAATTGGATCAAAGGCAATGTACCGTCGGGCCGCTGCAGCCCTGCAATGATCTGGAAGCCCAAACGCTGACGGACAAATTCACATAAACCATCCGCTTGCGTATGGTTTGCGCGGCCTTCTGCCACTGCCTCAAGGATTAAGGGCAGATTGCGGATGGAGACCTGTTCGGCCAGCAAAAGGCGCAAAACGGCGTGCAAAAGATCGGCGGGTACTTTGTCTGGGATCAAGTCTTCTATCAGTTTGCGGTTGGCCTCTGCCCTGGCTGGATCGGAAATGTTGACCAATTCATCCAGCAGACGGCGCATGGCCTTCATGCTGAGCAGGCGGCTGAGGTTGCGTTTGATGATTTCCAGCAAATGAGTTGCCAGAACTTCCGCGGGGCCGACCAGGGTTGTCCCGGTCAGGGCTGCAGCATCCTTGCCGCTTTTCGGGATCCAACGGGCGGGAGCGCCATAGACGGGTTCGGCCACAGCCTCTCCTTGTGGCAGTTCGGGGCTGTTTTCAGGATCGAGGGCGAGTATGTGATCGGGGCGCAAGATCGCCCGGGCCTGATCGACGCCCTGAATGCGAATGACATAGGTGCCGGTCGGCAGGGATGGATCATCCGTAAGCCGGATTTCGGGCAGGATCAGCCCGAATTGCGTGGCCACATGGCGGCGCATGTTGGCAATGCGGGCATCCAATCCGGTGCCTGAATCCAGCACCAGATCGACGAGGTCGGGTGCGAATTCCACATGGATATCATCAAGTTCCAGTATGTCACCCATGGAGGGCTCAGCGGGCACATCTGGTGCGTCGTCGGGGGTCTCCGCTTCCTCGTTGCCCTGGTTCCTGTAAAGCCAGTATGCCGTGATCCCAAGCGCCAGCCCACCTGCAATGAAGGGCGTGAAAGGCAGGCCGGGAACAAGCGCAAAGAGGACCATCAGCAAGGCAACTGTGCCCATGGCGGCGGGATGACGGCCCAGCTGTTTTACCAGTGCAGAATCCGTGGATCCCTGCGTGCCGCCGCGGGCCAGCAATAGTGCAGACGCGATAGAGATGACCACGGCGGGGATCTGCGTGACCAGACCATCGCCGACGGTCAGGATTGAATATGTTTCAAAGGCTTGGCCCAGCGGCATGTCATGGACAACTGTGCCCATGATCAGGCCCATCACGAAATTCAGAAGCGTGATAAGCAGCCCTGCAATGGCGTCGCCTTTGACGAATTTGGACGCACCATCAAGCGACCCGAAGAAGGTGGTTTCCTGTTGTTCGCGTTCGCGGCGTTCTTTGGCCTCAGCGTGATCAATGGCGCCTGCGGACATGTCACTGTCAATGGCAAGCTGTTTTCCGGGCATGCCATCCAGTGCAAATCGCGCGCCCACTTCAGCCATTCGCGCCGCGCCCTTGGTGATGACCATGAAATTGACAATGAGCAACACGCCGAACACCACAAGACCAAGGAAGACACTGCCACCCATGACGAAATTGGCAAACCCTTCGATCACGTCGCCTGCAGCATCGGTGCCAGTGTGGCCCTGACCAATGATCAATTTCGTCGACGACACATTAAGCGACAGGCGCAGCATCAGTGAGGCGAGAAGGATCGTTGGAAAAGCCGAAAAATCGAGCGGTTTTTCGATGAAAAGCGTGACAGTGAAAATCAGGATCGCCAGCGCGAAGGAGGCCGCCAGCCCCACATCCAGAACCCAAGCGGGCATGGGCAGGATCATCATCACGATGACCGCCATCAGCGCCAGAGCAAGCAGCACTGTGGGGTGAAACACGTCCTTTAGGTTGAATTTTTTCATGGCTGCGCCCCAGGATAGAGTGTGATGAGCGCGGGGCGCGAGGTCGCGGTGCTGGGCACAAGCGAGCCTAGCCCACCGGCTTGTGCGCCAGGTTGCAAAAGTGGGTAGAGGTTGATGCGTGGTGTCTGCCGGGTCACCTGAGGTGTTGGATCTGCCGCGGCCAGGCGGGGCGGCGCGGTCGTTTCGGCAGATGGGTCAAGGCGGCTGCGGATGCGATCAAACCGTGTGCGATAGCGGTTGGCGAATTTCGGTGTGCGGGAATGATAGGCACCCGCGGCCGCGGACCAATCGCCGGTCTCTGTGAACAGTTCGGACAAGAAGCGCGCGGCGTATCGGGCATTGGTCAGCGGGTCAAACATGGCTTCAGCGGAGGTGAAGTGCTGTCCATGCCAGCGGAAATTGATCTGAAAACAGCCAACATCATAGCTGCGCGCGCCGCGGGCGTGGTGTTTTGCGACATAGGCCTGTGCCTCCGCCCGGTTATCAAACCAGTGCCCCGCGCCTTCCATGTTCACGGTCCAGGGCCATGGAGTCAGCCGGCCGCCCTGATTGCGGCCGGTTTCCGTGCGTGTAATGGCCTTCATCACGGATATCGGAACACCGCTTTCCTGTGCGGCCTGATGGGCCGCTAGATCGCACATTCCGCTATAGGCGTTTGCGGTGGAAGCCGTTGGTTTGGAAAGCAAAAGCAAAAAAGTAAACAGGCCGATGATCACGGCCCAATGCATTCGATGATGGGGACTGCCTGCCCCATTATGCAGCAAAACTGGCTTTTGCACAGTTCGATCTCCGCGCGTTGTGGGCATTCTGCCCCTATCCAACGCAGTCTAGGCGTGGAGCCCTTACGATTCGGTAATCATGATGCCGATTTACGGGCTGGTTGCGCCCGAACCATCAGAGATAGAGACACCCGCCAAAAGCGCTTCAATTTCTGTGCGCATGGTCTGGCTCTCTTCGATCATGATAGTGTTGCGAGCGAGGACCTCGCTGACTTCGTCTTCGACCGCTGGTTCAGTTTGGCGTTCGGCCACGGCGGCAATCACGGGATCTGGTGAGGATTGAAGCATCTCCCAATCGCCGTCGAGAAATGCCTGGCGCTGGGCATCTTCATTTGCGTTGATCTGTGAGAAGATCTGTTGTGCGGCGGCATGTTCACCGGCGATGCTGCGGGCGCGGGCGATGATGTTTTGCACGTCCGCTCCGCTTTCACCCAAAAGTTCCAGCTCTGCTTGACGAGGGCGATTGTTCAGTATGGCAATTTCCGCCCGGATCAATTTGCGCGCGCGTTCGGCGGCACCTTGGGCCAGCGGGGCCACAAACGCGCCTGCTTCCTCAGGAAAACCCAGCGTCATAAGGCGCGCCGCGATGGCATTGCCGACAGCGTCGTCAATGCCAAACCGCGTGGCGCTACTTGCACCAATGGTGTGGGTAAGAAACTGCGGATCGCCGGCGTTCTGCGTCAGTATGTCCATGAGATCGGACAGTGTGCCGTCAACAGGCGCAGGTGCTGCATTGGTGAGCCGCCCAAATTCCGCGAATGCCTGCTCGAACAGATCGGAGGCGGCCAAGGACAATACATAAGCCCGCGCCATGTCCTGACCCAAAGGAAGATCGCGCAGTTCGGTAGCATAGGCCCCGGCGAGCAGAGCCATATCTTCGGACATGGGCGTTTCGTCGGCCAAGCGCGCATTGATCAGTTTCAAAAGCGCTTCTGCTGAGGGTTGACCATTGTCCGCCACGACCGCGCCCAGGTCCGCCTCTGACGGGCTGGCATCTGGCCCGGCTTTGTCGTTCAGAGTGTCAAGGAAGGCTGCTGCGGTGCTGGTTGTATCTTCGTTGCGCAAAAGACCGCGGGCAATGTGATCAGCTGCGCGGGGATAGCCCGCCACGCGAAGTTTCTCACCCGCGATGGGGCCCAGATAGGCGCGCAGATGCAGGGGAAAATTCATGATGCCACGCACTATGCCATCGGGATCGATGGGTTCATTTCCGGGCACTGCCTCATAGGACAAAAGCGACCAGACTGCGACCACTGGGTCGCAATCCATGTACCCTGCCAAAACGGACGCCGACCCGTCATTGCCGTCTTCGAGAATATTGATCATCGCCGACAAAATCGGATCGACCTTCTTGCCCTCTGGCAGCATGGTCATGACCTGCGCGGCTTCGGCGCCGAAGCCGAAATGGATGTAGAATTGTGCAAGTTTTTTGAGGGCCGAGGGGGATGGTTCGTCGAATTCACCCAGTATATTTGACCTCAAATCACCGATCTGATCGATGAACCTTTCCTCCTTGGCCCATGCGGCGACATCGACGCGCCGGGTGGCCAAGCAACCGGGCATTTGGTTATCTCCAACCGTGATATTGAGCCGCTCTGACATGGCTTGGTCCATGCTGGTCTGGGCGTTGACTGAGATGTTTTTAACGGGCGGCGCTTGCATCGGCTCCGCGTTGGCGCGGGTGGTCTGGGCAGAGGTCGCGGCGGCTGGATCAGATGTGTCATTGGGTTCGGGAATGTCCGGCAGCACGACACTTCGTGGCTCTAGCAGGCCTTGGGTCGCAGCACGGCCGATTTGCTGAAGAATGGCCCCTTGGCTGTCGCGCAACCGATCAGAATAGGCACTGGGTTCCGCCTGGGGTTGGGTGCGCAAATCCTGCAGGCGTTCCTGTGCATCAGCAAGCAAGAATGCGACGGACCCTACGCTGGGTTTTTCAGACCCATAAAACAGGTTTGGAACCGATTCAGCAGAGGCAACACTTGGTTGTTCTAGCGTTTGGGCTTCATTTTCCGATGCGGTTTCGGAGTCAGTGGGCTCTGGATCGGGTGGGGTTTCAGGGACAGCTGCCGGGCCTGCCGGTGTTGCGCTGCTGGACTCAGCGTTGGAAAAAAGAGCGGCAGAGATCGCCGTTTCGTCGCTGATGTCAACCACGAAGGCCGTATCGCCGACCCATGCGGTTTGAATATCACAGCGACAGGCGAGTGAGAATGTGATCACCGGCAAACCCGCACCCGCATCCGATCCGGGTTGTCCCACATATGTTTCTACATCTATCGCAGTAAGGCGGTTTCGGGGGATGACATCGAACACGGTATCTATGTCGAATTGCAGATCTGAGCGCTCAAAGCGCAGATCAATTCCGTCTTCGCGATAGGTCAGCGCCACATCCAGGCGATCCGGCGTGTTGAAGACAACGCGCGTGAAATCGGCATGTTCGCCCGCGCGCACAATGATCGATTGTGACCAACCGGCCCCGCTGGATATCAAAAGCACAAGCGTTGCACTCAGCGCACGTATCATATGAGCCATGCTCGCGCAGTTCATGCGGCATCCTTTACGGTCTTGATGGCTTCTTCGAGGTCATTGAAGCTGGGTCGGTTGTGATGGGGCGTGTTCTGGCGACCCACTTCGATGCAGATATTGGTGGCATGATTGTGCATATTGGCGATCAACACCTCGCGAATGAGGTTGTAGAAATGCGCATCGTCTTCGACCACCTCTTTCACCTTGGCCGCGAAAGGCCCCACGAAGGCATAGGCCAAAAACACCCCGAGAAATGTGCCCACAAGCGCGCCACCGATCATTTTTCCAAGAATTTCAGGAGGCTGGTCAATCGAACTCATGGTTTTGATCACGCCAAGAACGGCGGCCACGATGCCAAGCGCGGGCAGGCCATCGGCCACGGTCTGAAGCGCATGGCTGGAATGAAGCGCGTGGTGCAAATTTGCTTCCATACGCTTGTCCAGCACCTCTTCCACTTGGTGCGGGTCATCATAGTTCATCGAGGCCGAACGCAACGTATCAGAGATCAGTTCAATCGCCTCATGATCGGCGAGGATTTTGGGGTAACGGCCGAAAATGGCGGAGTTTTCAGGATCTTCAATATGTTCTTCGATGGCGACAGGATTCTGGCGTGCCAGTCGGATCAATTCAAACAAAAGGCAAAGTAGATCGCGGTAATCCTCTGGTTTCCAATAGGCGCCTTTGAAAACTTTGCCCACGTCCTTGAGCGTCTGCTTCACCCCGCTGCCAGAGTTGGAAATCAGGAAGGCGCCGGTCGCGGCGCCCATGATCATCATCATTTCAAATGGCAGCGCCTTGATGATGATGCCAAACTTGCCTCCGGCGAGCATGTAGCCGCCAAAAACCATGACGAAAACAACAACGATCCCAACAATTCCCAGCATGTCCGCCTTTGCCTCACTTTGGTTGCTGAAAGGATCGCAGATACCGGTTAAAAAACCCTGATCGAAGGATGGATCCGACGGGTAAAATGCAGACGCTAGCCACCACGAGCGGTCTGTCGCCCTAAGCCAGCATCAGTGACTATTCTTGGGGCACATTGGCGTTGCGACCTGCCAGAACCACGCTGAAAAGATGGGCCGATTCGGGGCTGAGACCGGCCATGATGGCGGCCGCTGCTTCGGGGCGCATCCGGCCCAGGAAACCGGCGGCGAAATTGGGATCCATCTCTTCAAAGAGAGCGGAAGCCTGTTTCGGTTTCATATTCTCATAAACCAGGGTCAACCGATCGAGATCATCTTTGGATGCCGTTTCTGCCAGCGCGATTGTTTCGCGCAACTGCGTCTCTGCCTGTTCCAGTTTGGCCAGTTTTTCGCTGATCTGCTGATCAGCGACGCGCAGGGCCGCCATACGATCTTCCAATGCCTCTTCACGAGCGACAAGCCGAGCTTCCCTTGCCTGAAAGGCCGCGACCATGTCGGAAATTTCGGAGGCACCCATGGTTGGCGGGAAATCTTCGGCCATCGCGGCCCCGACGGGCGGCGCAGTGCCTTTTTCTGGGCCTTTTTCTGCGCCGTCTTGCATCATGGTGTTCATCGCGCCGTCAGTGACCAGCGCAACAGCCTGACCCGCACCGCCGCCAAGACGAACAAGCGCGGAGGCGATCAACAAACCGGCGATCACTGCCAAAACGGAACGACCCGCCCGCTTTCCTGCGCGTTTGGGCAATTTCATGCGTAAGAATGCCATGGATTACCCCTTAAAATTCGGCCCTGCGCCGGAAAATCGGCCCGAGCGGTGTTTCTTCATCGGCTGGTTGTGTGCCCGGTTTTTCTGAGCCAGGCAGGTCATGCATGGACGCCACCAGAAGCTCTAGCCGTTTGGCCACACCCTCTGCCCGTTCGGTCAGGCCATCCAGAGACATGGTCGACATATTTGCTGTCTCTTGCGCCTGATTGAGTGTCTTCGTCAGGTCGTCAACCTGTGCGGATAGCACGGCCACCGCGCCGCCTACGCCCTTTTCCAAATCGTTGAACCGGCTCAGCCGCCGGGACAGGACGAAACAATAAAAGCCCGCGCCAAAGGCACCGGCGGCCAGAAGAATATCAGCGATAAGTTCCATGTTCGGTCCTCAGTTCAGTACAAATTCCATGATAAGAAGGTCTTTTACAGCACCACCACCTGCCACGACCTGCACCCGGCGCAGCATTTGCGCGCGTATTCGGGTGAGGGCGGAGCGATCCTGCAGATCGGCCACCTCAACGGCGCGCAGGTACGAATTCAACACATCCACGACACGCGGCAGAAGGTTGGTCACCTCGCTCTCGGCGTCCTTGGATACCTCAAGGCTGGCACGGAATCGCAGGTTGGTGCCGCCCGCCTGATCAAGCGAGATCACCAGCGGATCAATGGTGACAAACGCCACCTCTGTTCCGTTATCGGACATCGGTAAATCGGGGTTGTCTTTCATTTCTGGCTTGGCCTTTGCCATTTCTTCCGATCCGCCCAGCATGCCGGAATACATGACAAAAAATCCTCCACCCCCGCCCAGAAGCGCGAGCACAAGCCCGAGGATGAGAGGCATCTTTGAGCGCTTCTCTTCAACCTCTTCTTCAATCTCTGCCGTGTCAGCCATCGAAAAACCCGTAAATGCGATTTTGGTGAACAATACCTCTCAGGAACTAACCGATTGTTAAGCCTGATGGGCGAAACACAAAGGAAGCGCGCGGACAGAATGCCCGCGTCGAAGGCCCGAAGCGGCGGAGGCAAAGAATTGCAGCTTTTGAACCTGTGGAATGCGTTGGATGCGCGTCGGCGGATTATCGTTGTTCTGGCCAGTCTGGCCATGTTTGCAGCCGTTTTGGGGCTGGCCCGGATGACATCGCAGCCATCCATGTCTCTATTATACTCTGGCTTGGAAAGCAGTGCGGCGGGCGATGTCGTTGCTGCCCTCGAACAGCGTGGCGTGGCCTATGACGTGCGCGGCGGCGCCATTATGGTTGATTCGGCGCGACGCGATGAATTGAGAATGACGCTGGCGGGGGAAGGGCTGCCTGCTAATTCGGCGCGTGGGTATGAACTTCTTGATAATCTTTCGGGATTCGGCACGACCAGCCAGATGTTCAACGCGGCCTATTGGCGCGCAAAAGAAGGTGAACTGGCACGCACGATCGTGGCCCATCCGGAGATTTCCTCAGCCCGGGTGCATATCGCAAATGCGGGCAATAACCCTTTCCAGCGGGATGTGACGGGGTCGGCATCTGTGGCCGTGAACACCGCGGCTGGTGGTATTACGCCTGCGCAGGCGCGCGCGCTACAGTTTCTTGTGGCTTCTGCGGTGACCGGGCTTTCGCCCGAAGACGTATCTGTCATCGACGGCAATGGTGAACTGATTTCGGCCGCTGAAGAGGCGCCTGCGAATGTAACCGATCAGCGTGCAGATGACTTGCGCCAGAAAGTGACCCGTCTCTTGGAGGCCCGCGTGGGCCCGGGCAATGCGGTGGTGGAGGTCAGCGTGGAAACCGTTACCCGATCGGAGATGCTGCGCGAACGGGTGATCGACCCTGAAAGTCGGACGGTGATCAGCACCGATACCGAAGAACGTTCTGGTACGTCGCAGGACAGTGGTGGCGATGTCACCGTGGCTTCAAACCTGCCGGATGGTGAGGCGGGGTCCAACAGTTCGAATTCGCAGAACAATGAAACGCGCGAGCGCATCAATTATGAAATTTCCGAGACCGAGCGCGAGATCACTCTGGCCCCGGGTGCGATCAAACGGTTGAGCGTGGCGGTGCTGGTAAACGGGACAACCACGACGGGCGCCAACGGTGTTGCAAGCTTTGAGCCGCGTTCGGAAGAGGAATTGAATGATCTGCGCGACCTGGTGGCCTCCGCTGTGGGGTTCGATGAGGCGCGAGGTGATAATCTGACGCTCAAAACGCTGGAATTTGAGACCGCCGCGCCGGAAGGCACCGAGGCGCAGAGTTCCTTTTTTGCGTCTCTCGGCCTGGATGTGATGTCGCTTTTGCAGGCGGCAATTTTAGGGCTTGTTGCGCTCGTTCTGGGGCTTTTCGTTGTGCGGCCCGTGCTGACGGGCGGGGTCCGCGACGTGCCGCAATTGGCGCCGCCGCCTGACCCGGGCAGCTCTGCGGTGGGCGTTGTATCAACCGCGTCGCAGGCCGCTGATACCAGCGGCGCATTGACTGGTGAGATAAATCCTTCTGACGCGCTAGGGGATGGGAGCGACCTGCCGTTGGTGTCTGGTTCGGACGGCCCGGGTGATCTGTCCGATATTGCTTTGACCGATCTGGGCGGTGATCTGGGCGGCGACCTGCCTGCGCTTGGGATGGCCGGCGGCGGTTCGGGCGACCCAGTGGACAGGCTGCGCGGGCTGATTGACGAACGTCGGGATGAAACCGTGGAAATCTTGCGCACATGGCTCGAGGGTGAGGAGGAGAAGGCATAATGTCCCTATCCCGTATCCTACCGGAATTCGGTGCGCGGAGTGCAAAAGCATCGGTCACGCTTACGGATGTGTCTTTGGAAGAACAGAAACTTGCCTCGTTTGAGGCGGGGTATCAGGCGGGTTGGGATGATAGCGCGCGGGCCAATTCGGATGCAGGAAAACAGGTCTCCGCTGATTTCACCCAGAACATTCAGGACCTTTCGATGACTCATCAGGAGGCCTATTCGGCGCTTTTGGCGGATATGAAACCCCTTCTCACGCAAATTGTTGACGCAGTTTTACCAGCCATGGCGCAGGACACGTTGGGCCCACGTATTTTGGAGCTGATTGAGGCCGAGCTCGCGCTTGGATCGCACCGCTCACTGATGCTCTTCGCGGCTTCAGAGGATTGCGGTTTTCTGCAGCCGTTGGTCGATGAACTGGATGAGGGCTTGGACGTTGTCCTTGAGACGGACAGTACTCTTTTGGCCGGACAAGTTCGGCTGAGATTTGACGATGCGCAGGAGCAGGAGCTGGACAGCGCCTCCCTGATTGCAGGGATCCAGACCGCACTGCACGGATTTTTCGAAACGCAGGCTGATACGGGGTCCGATGTCGGGCCCGCATTCGATGACATGAAGGAGACCGCTTGATGAGTAGCCCGGACGTGACCAGCGAAGGTAGCGCACCCGTCGAAATGAAGCCGGATATGAAAAGCCCGTTCTCCGCGGTGCCCATTGAAATCACGATCTCTGTCGGGCGCGCCCGGCCATTGATTCGGGATTTGCTGGCTTTGAAAAAACACTCTGTCTTGCCGCTGGATCGGCGGGTGGATGACGCGGTGGAGCTTTACGTGGGTGAACGCTTGATCGCACGCGGCCAATTGGAAGAGCTGGACGGGGATGCGCAAGGTCAGCTCGCCGTGCGCCTGACCGAGGTGGCGCAGATGCAAGATGGGCTGGAATGACCCGAGCGGGCCTACATCTTTGAAACCTTCGCTGATCATATGGACCGTCCTCGGCTTTGCCCTTGTCTTGACCTCGGCCTCGCCTGCAAGCGCGCAGGATGTGACAATAAATCTTGGCGAAGATGGGTCGCTCACCGCGCGCAGTATTCAACTTCTGCTGCTCATTACAGTCCTTTCTGTGGCGCCGGGCATTGCCATTGTGGCCACGTGTTTTCCCTTCCTCGTGACCGTGCTGGCCATTCTGCGTCAAGGGATCGGGTTGCAACAATCGCCGCCCAATATGCTGCTGGTGAGCCTCGCGCTTTTTCTAACCTATTTCGTGATGGAACCCACCTTCACCGCTGCATGGGAGGCCGGTGTTTCACCGCTTTTGAATGAATCGATCGATCTCGAAACTGCGGTGCCATTGGCCTTGCAACCGTTTCGCGATTTCATGGCAGTGCGCCTGGACGCTGATACGTTTTTTGCGCTTTCTTCATTGCGGCCTGACAACGCAGGAATTGATCTGTCTGCAGATGCGCCACTATCCGTACTTGTGCCCAGTTTCATGCTGTCCGAGATTGCCCGCGCCTTCGAGATCGGGTTTCTCATTTTCCTGCCATTCCTGATCATCGATCTGGTGGTGGCGGCGGTGCTGATGTCCATGGGGATGATGATGGTGCCGCCAGTGATTGTGTCTTTGCCATTCAAGCTGGCCTTTTTTGTCGTCGCCGATGGCTGGACGTTGATCGCGACAAGCCTTGTCCGCGGATATTTTTAGCGCGCCTCTGACGAGACTTTTTGTCATGTGCGATCTACCATCAGAATGCTTCGCTTTTGTTTCAACAAAGCGCCTAGAGCAGGGTTTGATTTGGTGACGTGACATATGAAAAGTGGCGCCTTTCGCACGCCTCGCCGGATAACGGCCGAGTGAAACGCTTGGCCCAATGTACCACCCAACCTGGGCAAAAAACTGAGAGTACGCGCGCCAAGCTCGCGCATCCTGTGGTGGTGCCGAAAGCAAACTGATTTGAGATATGTCAACGGACGACAAATTCCGCGTGCAGCGCTCCTGCTGCCTTGATGCTTTTGAGGATGTCGATCATATCGCGTGGGGCGACGCCAAGGGCGTTCAGCCCGGCAATGACCTCCGATAAAGAGGTGCCGGGCGCGACCTCGGCGAGGCCCGTGCCTTCTTCTTCCAAAAGCTGGGCCTGAGTGCGCGGTACGACCACGGTTTCGCCATTCGCGAAGGGGTTGGGTTGCGCGACCAGCGGGAATTCATCAACACGCAGCGTCAGGTTGCCCTGACTGACCGCAACGCGAGAGATGCGTACATCTTCGCCCATCACGATGGTGCCAGATCGCTGGTCGACCACGACCCGGGCTTTTCTCTCCGGCACGACAAGAAGGTTTTCGATGCTCTGGATCGCGTGGGCCGTGGAACGCGCTTTGGCGGCATGCAGGTTCACTTGCACCGTGCCACTGTCGAGCATGAGGGCTGACCGACCACCAAGGGCTATGTTTATCGCGGTCTCGATCCGGCCTGCCGTTGTGAAATCGGGTTCTCGCAAAGCGAGGCGCACCGTGCCGAGCGACGACAGATCGAAATCGATTTCGCGCTCGATCCGCGCGCCAGCGGGGATGGTGCCGGAGGTGGGCACGCCCTCTACGACGCGCGCGGCATCGCCTTCGGCGGAGGCGCCGCCAGCAATGATGGTACCCTGGGCCACGGCGTAGATATTGCCATCGGCGGCATTGAGCGGCGTCATAATGAGGGTGCCACCCAACAGGGAATCAGCATCACCAATGGCCGACACTGTCACGTCAATCTGGGATCCGGCCCGGGAAAAGGGGGGCATGGAGGCCGTGACGAAAACGGCGGCTACGTTTTGCGGGCGAAACTGTTCACCCGTCACGTTGACGCCCAGTCTTTCAAGAATGTTGGTCAGGATCTCTTCGGTAAAGGGTGCGTTGCGCAACCCGTCGCCCGTCCCGTTAAGCCCGACGACAAGACCATATCCCACCAGATCGTTGCCGCGCACGCCGTCAAACTCCACCAGATCCTTGATCCGGATGGTGCCACCGGTGGCCACATCGGCGTTTGCCGCTTCAGGCCGCAGGAGGGCAAGCCCGACAATGATAAGAAATGACAGGTAACGAAGGATCATAGGAAGTTCACCAGGCTGAGGTTTTGGGTTCGTGCTGTGACGGAATAGAGGGTTTCGAGTTGTGCGCGTACGGCCTCCAGCGAGGAGGCGGTTTCAAACGGGTCCACACCGATGAGATCGCTGCGTGCCAGTTGCAGGCTGGTGCGTTCCGCCTCAAGCCGTGTGGTGGAACGATCAATGCGCTCTTCGGAAAAGCCCAGCTGTGCGCGTAGGTCGATGATACCACCGCGGGCGTTGAGCACCTCATCGGCCTGATCAATAATCATGGAGCGCAACGCGTCATCCGGCAGCGGTGCGCCCGGTTCACCTGCCACGGCGATGAGGGCCACAGATTTTAGAATGTCGCGGATCGCGGGATCATCGGCGCGCATATTGAGTGCAACAGTTTCGCCATTGCCGATATTGATCGGGCTCAGGCTTTGCGTGGACCCTTGATAGACATTTGTTTCAAACACGCCGCCGGGAAGGTTGAAAAAATCATCGGCCGCAATGCGCAGATCGGGAACGCTCGTTACGCCGGAGATCGCGGTGGTCAGCTCCGCCAGAAGTTCATCTGTGCTGACCAGCGGCGGGGCATCGACCTGTGTGCCGGAAAAGGAATACCGCCCGGCAACATTGGCATTGATCGCGCTGACCATACTGTCGAGCAAACCGCGCGCCTCGGCAGCGAGGGTATCAACATCCAGCGTGCCGGCGTCATTGCGGGCAAGTGCCAGTGTGCCGAATACAGTATCAGCACCGTCCACCAACCGGCCAAGCGCGTTTTGTTGAGATTCAGCCAACAAAGCCACTTCGCTCAACGCGGTGGAACGGGCCTCGGTCTGGATCAGGTCGGATTCGATCTGCGTGAGAAACGAAAACTGACCATTGAGGCGCAGCGTTGTGTCGGAGGATCGGCCGGAAACCACTTCTTCGCTCAGCCGGACGAGCGATTGGCTGAGGTCGGTGTTCAGCCCGCGCAAAACAAAGCTGCGCGACAGGTCAGAGATGCCAAAACCGGTCATGATTTAAATCCCCAAAATCTGGTCGAGCATGTCGCCCGCCGTTTGAATGAGCCGCGCATTGGCGGCGAAGGCCTGTTCCACGAGCAGCAGCCTTTGCAGCTCTTCATCAGAATTCACGCCCAAGGCCAGTTCGGATTCGATCAGCCCGTTCTGGTTGGCCTGTGCGAAAGACACGGTTTGATCGAGGCTGAGCCGCTGTTGGCCGAAATAGGACATCATAGAAGCCACATGACCGGAGACGTTTCGCGCCGAGCCGCCCAGATTGCCGGACGCCAGACTGCCCGGATCGCTGAGCGCGTCCGCGATGTTGTTCAGAACTGTGGCATCCCCCGGCGCACCGGGTGCGGTCGCGTAAAGCCCATCGCGCAGGCGCCAGTAATCGCCGCCGGCTTCGGGCAGCACCGCATCGGATATGGCAATGCGCCCGGCAAGACCCACCTCGTTGGCCGGACCAAAGAACACGCCACCATCAGTGAAAAGGCCTGGATCGGTCGCGCCCTGCGTGGGGTCGACACCCGGGGTCTGAAACCGCTCGACAATGTCGCGGGCGATTGCATCAAGCTGGGCTTGGGTGTCGGTGGCGAGGCGGTCGCGCAGATCGAAATTGGCCGCCAGCCGTCCGCCGGCAATCGGGTTGTTCGGACCTTCGGTGGGTACGGGCCTGCCGTTGATTTCAAGCCCGGATAGCAGGCCGTTGTCTTGGGTCATCTGCGGCGTGATCAGGCTGGTCGGGGTAAAGCTGAGCTCCGCCGGATTGCCATCAAGAAGGCCCGCCCCTGTGGGGGTGTAGATCGCGATTGCACCATTGTCGCGTTGGAAGACGCGCAAGGGCATGATTTCGGCCAACTGATCCATCACGAGGCTGCGCTGATCTTCAAACCCTGCAGAGGGGGTGCCCCGGTTTCTGCTGTCGATGATCTGGTTGTTCAGGGTTGCGAGCTGGCGCAGAAATTCATTGGCGTCGTCGACATCCCGTTGAATTTGAATTTCTGCGTCGCTGCGCAAAACCTGCACGCGGTCAGATGCGGCGTTGAGCGCCTGTGTCACCTCACCGGCACGCAATACGGCGCTTTGCAGGCGAGCGGTTTCTTCCGGTCGGACGGACGCGGAGACAAGGCTGCCTTCAAAATCCGCGAGACGCGCTGTGATAGATTGCGCGTCTTCAGGCGTGGCGAGAAGACGTTCAATTTCGGCAAAGAAATTGGCAGATGTCGTGCTGGCAGCGACGGCGCTGTCAGCAAGGCGGCGGTCATTCAGCAAAACGTCATTCACACTGCGCGTGATGCCCGTGATGCGCACGCCGCCGCCCACTTCATTGGGCGCCGCGGTCAGTTCGATGCGCCTTGCCCCGTATCCCGGGGTTAGGGCATTGGCAAGATTGTTCGAAATGGCCTGCACCTGACGGGAGCTCGCGTTGAGCCCACTGATGGCGCTGTTCAAAGCGGCGGAAATACTCATGCTCGTCCTCTGCTAAGTTGCGATGGGTCGACTTGGGTCTGGCGATCACGCCAATGCGTTCAAGCGGCCTCGATACACTTCGCCAGCCCAATCCTGATCAGGCTGCCGAAATGAAGTTCTTGGATTTTGGTCAATGATTTAGCCCCAACCCATCAGATCAGGTTGGTGGTTTCCTGCAGCATTTCATCGACTGTCTGGATCACTCGCGCGTTGGATGAATAGGCCCGCTGCGTTTGGATCATGTCGGTCAGTTCCCCGGCCACGTCAGTGTTGCTTTCTTCACGGGCAAAGGACACGACAGAACCGGTTGGTCCGTCACCCGCATCCCACAGGAAGAAGGAACCACTGTCGGAGGAAGGCACATAGGTCTGTTGTGCCAGGGCCACCATGCCATTTGGGTTCGGCACGTCCACCAGCGGGATCTGATAGATCACCCGGGTGATGCCGCTGTCAAAGGTGGCAAGGACAAACCCGTTTTCATCTACCTCCGCCGAGATCAGGTTGCCGACGGGGGACCCATCCTTGTTGATCTGCAAGGGTGCGAAACTGTCTGACAGCTGGGTCAGTCCGGATGGTTCGCCAATACGGCCAATGTTGATCTCCATAGGGCCGCCCGCCACGTTCACGATGAAAGTGCCGGTTGTAGGGTTATAGGCGCCGCCGGATACGTCAGCCACTGAGAGCAACCGGCCCCCGGCGGCGCGAGAATCGTCAAAAGTCAACGTGTATTCCCCGATCGTTGCGCCAGCATTTGCGCTGTCTTGAATGGTGAGGGTCCATTCATTGGAGGATCCGGTGGCGGGAACCGTCGGCGAAAAGTCAAAAACCAGGCTTTCAGACCGGCCGAGGTTGTCGAAGTATTCCACAGACAGCGATTGCACATCCCCGGCGGCACCGGCATCCGTTTCAACGGCTGGCAGGTTCAGGCCAAGCGTGACCTGGGTTGTTGGTTCTGCAGACAATTGGTTTGCGTTGATCTGCACAGGGGCGAGACCATCCTGAGTATCACGCGAAAACTGCGGAATGGTGTTATCGGCATTGGCCGGCCAACCCATCAAAACGAGGCCGGAATCCGTGACAAGCCGCCCATCACTATCCGTTCGGAAAGACCCCGTGGTGGTCAGCAGCATCTGCGGCTGACCATTGCCCGCCTCCACTTCCGTCACCAGCGCCACGGGCAGGAAGCCACGGCCTGTCACGGCAAGATCTGTGGGATTGGTGGTACTGACGAGGGAGCCGGATTGATCGATCAATCGTTCGGTGTTCGCAGTCACACCACCCGCTGAATACCGCCCGCCACTTTGCGAGACAACGAGCGATTCAAAATCCGTTTCCACACGTTTGTACCCAAAAGTGCCCGAATTCGCGATGTTGTCGGAGATCGCCGCCAGCCGGGTTGCATTGGAACTGAGCCCGGCAACACCCGCATTGAGTGAGGAAGAAATAGTCATAGACACGCCTTTCTGCTGCATCGATAGGAATTTCGACGCAGCAGTAAGGCCCGGTCTTTAACAGCGCGCTAACAGATAAAATGCGCTCTATTTCCTGTGTTCAGATATCACCCACGTCTGACCTCAGAAAGATAACCTCCAGGCGGTTGTTGCGGATGGACACCGGATTGCGCACTGCGGGCCGCCTGTCGGCGTGGCCTGTCACGCGGTCAACCCGGGTGCGATCAAGGCCGCGATCCTTCATCAGAACGCGCATCACATTGGCGCGGTCCGCGGTGATATCCCAAACGGGTGCGTTGGCCACCACAACGGCGCGTGCATGGGTGTGCCCCTCAATCGCTAGATCATTGACCACAAGATCGGCCGCACTGACAAGCACCCCCGCCAGATCGCGCAAAAGCGGCGTTGGCGTAGCGGTGTCGCCTTCAAAAAGCCGCGCCTCTTCCAGATCAAAGAGCTCGACGATCAGGCCCTCATCGGTCACCCGCGTGGTGATGTGGCGCATCAATTCATCAGCGACTTCGCTTTCACCGGATCGGCCCAGCAGCACGTCCTCCACCTGCTGCAGCTCTTCTGAAAGCTGCGCGCTGCTATCTTCATCTGTGCTTTGTGGGTTCGTCTCCAAGCCGCCTGTCTGGCCGCTCGCGGCCTGTGCAGAGGATGGATGGCGGTTGCTCGCCCCCGATCCGTTCTGCGCCAGCGTTTCTTCAGTGAACACGCTGTCCCCGCCGAAATCGCCGTCACCCCCGCCAGACACACGGTTGATCGCGATGGAAGGCGCGAAGTAATCCGCAAGCCCCTTGCGCTGTTTTTCCGTTGTCGCATTCAAAAGCCACATAAGAAGAAAGAACGCCATCATGGCGGTCACGAAGTCGGCATAGGCCACTTTCCAGGCACCCCCATGATGCCCGCCGCCTTGGACGACCTTTTTCTTCTTTATGATAGGCCTGACGGCATTATCGCCCGCCTCAGACATCTCCACCACCTAAACTCCACACCCGGGATCGGACATATAAGATGGCCCCTTACCGACCCCTTAACACTTACAATTGCTTATTCTTTGGATGCCGCAGAATTGCGTGAAATTTGAAACACTTGGCATTTGGTGTAGCGGCGGTTTCCGTGTAAAACCAATCTATGGCCAGGATGGCCGATCTTTTTCAGTTACACGCGTGGTGGGAATGGGTACACGCGGGTGAAACGGAGGAGGCCGGCATGCTTGGCCTCCTCCGTTTTTTCGTGTCCAGTGCCATTTGATAGTGGCGAGGCAGCCCGTCCGGGCTGAAGAGCATCGTACGCAGCGCTTCCCCATAGTTAACCATTCAAGACCAAGCCTGATCCCCAAGAAAAACCAAAGGGGACAGCACATGCTTCATTTCATCTATGCCAATGACCTGCCCCAGCATCCGCTGCTGGAAGACACCATGTTTCGCGATCGCGCCTGCCAGTTCAAGAAACGCCTCGATTGGGATGTCACCGTCAACGCCAAGGGCCATGAACGTGATGAATATGATGACCTCAATCCGCTTTACCTGATCGCCTCTGGCCCCGACGGGCGGCATCAGGGCTCCATGCGGTTCATGCCCACCACTGGTCGGACCATGCTTAATGATCATTTCACCCATCTGATCGGCGGCGGCACGTTGGAAAGCCCCTTCATCTGGGAATGCACGCGGTTTTGCCTTGCCAAGGGCGCGCCCTCTCGCGTGGCAGCTGCGCTGGTTCTGGGCGGGGGAGAGATCATGCGTCAATGCGCGATCGAGCACTTTGTCGGCGTCTTTGATGCCCGCATGGTGCGCATCTATGGCCGCATCGGCTGGCCACCCGAGGTGCTGGGCAGCGCAGGCGAAGGCCGGGATCGGATAAGTGTGGGCCTCTGGTCTTACGGGTTGGAGGACCGCATTCGCATCGCGGCACAGGCTGGGATTTCCGCCGCTCAGGTGGAAGAATGGTACAATTTCGGCGTCAACGCGCCGTCCGCATCGCCCTCGACAGATTTCTCAGCTGCTGTCTGACGCTTTCACTGGCAGCGCGGGCAGGGCAGGGGTAGAGTCGCGCCATGGCGCTGCCCTCCATCACATATTCTGACGATCAGGCCGACGCCCATGACCGCATTGCGGAGATGCTGGCCACAATGGGCGTCGATCTTGAAAACGCGATGCTCACGCCGCCGCGCGAGGGTAAAACGGGCGTCCTGGCCGTAGTCGGCAAGGCGGGATCGGGCAAGACGCTACTGCTCGCTGCGCTCTATGAGGCGTTGGAGGATGCGGGTGTTGAGATCGTTTCCGGTGATTGGGAAAGCCGTAAAAATCGCGACAAACGCACGCTTGCCATCCTCGCGCCTACCAATAAAGCCGCAAGTGTCTTGCGCATGCGGGGCGTGCCCGCCACGACCATTCACCGCATCCTTTACACCCCTGTATATGACCCCGAATATGAACGCATCGCCGAATGGCTGGCGGGGCAGGGGGAGCGACCGGAGATCGAAGGCCTTACTGATCAGGCGCTCGACCGGGCGCATGTGTTCTATCAGGAAAACAAATCCATGCCCGGCGCCTTGGCCGCTGCTGGTCTGCGCGGGTCGGATTTCATAAGTGGCTGGACCCGGCGATCCGAGCCCCTCGACATCGGGTTTGTGGATGAAGCCTCAATGCTGGATGCCAAACAGTTCGAGGACCTGCGTGAGATTTTTCCAACGCTCGTCCTCTTCGGCGACCCTGCTCAGCTGCCCCCGGTGAAGGCCCCCGGCACGGGCGACGGTAAGATGGTCTTCGAAACTCTGCCCGATCCTGCGCGGCTGACGCTGCACCGTGTCCACCGGCAGGATGCCGACAACCCGATCCTGGATCTGGCCCATGCGCTGGCCGATCCTGACATGGGCTTTGAGGATTTCGAGCGCATGGTGGAGGAAACATCCAAGCGCGACGACCGCGTGGTCTTTGCTCAGCGGGTTGAGGTCGATCTGATGGCCCGTAGCCCCGTCCTCGTTTGGCGCAACGCCACGCGCATTCGCCTGATCAATGCCTTCCGTGCGGTTTATGGCGCGCCGGAGACAGAACTGCTCGAAGGTGAGCCGCTGATCTGCGACGGGATTGAGCTGCCCATGAAGCACCGCAAAAAACGCCTCGATCTGGAAGCGCGCGGTCTGATCAAGGGCGCGCAGGTGATCTATCTGGGGCCGGGCCGCAAGCCCGGGTTTTCGCGGCTCCATGTGGTGGGCGCGACGGAACCGCAGGTGAGCGCCGCCTCCATCGTCAAAATCGAAAAGCCGGATGAAGAAGAACCCTTCATACCCTTCGCTGCCCGCATGGGGGCCGCTTTTCTGCACGGCGCAGCCGTTACCATTCACAAAGCACAGGGCAGTCAATGGAAGGATGTGCAGGTCTTCGCCCCTGACATTTATGCTGCCGCCCGGATGGGGCGCACGGAAGCCGGGCAGCCGCTGTGGAAACGTCTGGCCTATGTGGCGATCACACGTGCCGAAGAGCGGCTCCATTGGGTGGTGCGCAATCGGCTGTCCAAGCCTACGGGCGGGCTGAGTGTGGATGACCTGCGCGGGGGCACGCCTGCACCGCTGACTATGGAACCCGCCAACATGGAGGAAGAGATATGAAGACCATCCTGATCACAGGGGCCAGTTCCGGCATCGGTCGTGCATCCGCGGAACAGTTTCTCGCCGCTGGTTGGCGCGTGGGACTTGTGGCACGTCGGGTGGAACCGTTGGAGGACATGGCCGCAGCCCATGAGCACGCTATCGCCCTGCCCGGCGACGTGACGGATGCAGGTTTGATGGAAGACGTGTTTGACCGCTTTATGGCGAAGGCCGGCCGCATTGATGCGCTTTTCAATAACGCGGGTATGTTCGGCCTCGCAGCCACCATAGACGAAGTCCCGGTCGAGGCGTTTGACGAGGTGATGGCCGTGAACCTGCGCGGCATGTTCATCTGCGCGCGGCTCGCCTTCAAACACATGCGCGCGCAATCGCCCCAGGGCGGGCGGATCATCAACAACGGCTCCATTTCCGCTCATGCCCCTCGGCCCAATTCAGTCTGCTACACCACCACGAAACATGCCATCACGGGGCTGACAAAGACGCTGTCCCTGGACGGCCGCCCCTTCGATATCGCCTGCGGGCAGATCGACATCGGCAATGCGGCGACAGAGCTTGTCGCAGGTTTAAAAAAGCATGATCCAGGTCTGGCCACGATGAATGTGGACGATGCTGCGCGGTCCATCCTGCACATGGCCAAACTACCACCGGAGGCCAATGTGCAGTTCATGACCGTGATGGCGACCAAGATGCCCTATGTGGGGCGCGGCTGATGGCGCGATATCTGATTGTCGGTGGCAGCCGTGGGATTGGGAAGGCTTGCGCCGAACATCTGGCCGGGCAGGGGCATGACATTCTGTCTGTATCGCGCACGCAATCTAGGACGGGTGAGTGGATTGAGGCCGATATCGGCACGGCTGAGGGCATCGACCACGTCGTTCGCGCCATCGGCAGCGGTGTGCTGGACGGGCTGCTTTATCTGGGTGGAATTTGGGAAGAAGGCGCGTTCACCGACAGCTATGATTTCCTGAAGAGCCCGGTTGGTGAAATTCAGCAGGTGATCGCTGTGAACCTCACCGCGCCGATCCTGCTTGCCCGCGGTTTGGTCTCGGCGCTCTCCCTATCGGATAACGCCCGGATTGTCCTGATGGGGTCTGTCTCCGGCTTGGAAAATTCGGGTGGCCATGAGGTCGCCAACACGGCCTCCAAGTTCGGGTTGCGCGGCGCGGCGGAGGCATTGAATGCGTCTTTGCGCCCTCTGGGCATCGCAACGACAGTGATCAACCCGGCCAATGTGGCCACGCCTGAGGTTTTCGAAGACATTGCCCGGGGCGATTTTGGCCCACAGGTGCCCATCGCGATGAAGGATATGACCGCCACGCTGGATTACATTCTGCGCCTTAGCCCCGACAGCGTGCCCAGCACGATCGATCTGAAACAGACCAAACCATCCGCGACCAGTCGAAGCGATTGATGCGGGTCACACGGATGCTTCAATTGTTGATCACTTTGGTTTGCGGCGGAACACCATTTTCTGATGGGCCAGCTTTTCCCGCGACCCTTCCCATGCATAAAACAAAAGCGCGGGGTTGGTGTCGGCCACGGTGATCCGGTGCAGCTGTTCTGGCGGGTTGAAGATCAAAGAACCGGGCGCATAAACCCCCTGATCATTTTCGGATACCGCACCTGAAAGGCATAGATAGCTTTCCGATATGCCCTCATGCGCATGGGCGGGATACGTACACCCCGGCGCAAACAGAACCAGCCCCAGGATCACCTCATCCGTCAGCACCGGCCCGTTTGGCCCCACCAGTTCGGCATAGGCATATTTCTTTTCCAGCCCGCGTGGGACTTTCTCATAACCATATTGCCAAACCAGTTCCGAGCAGATCGCCTCCAGCGATTTGATGAACCCGCTATGCCGCTCTTCCCGCCCGTTGTTGAGCGCCCGACGCAGATGGGCGACCACTGGCTTTTGCTGTGGTGCGGGTTGGATCACCTGGGGATCCGATTTCAAAACCCGGCTGATCCGTTCACGGACGCTACGCTGATGTTTGCGTATCGTGGCGCTGCCGCCTGCAGGCATGCGGCGGTAGATGTCATAGCTGTCGCGCAAAAGGTAGGTCCAGTCCGGCATGGAGGACAGGCGCGCTGGCGGAGAATGGATGGTCATGGGGCAAAGCCTTTGAAGCTGTTGCCGCACAAATGGCCCGTTCCCGTCGCTATGCAATGGCGCGCAGCGCCTCGTTTGCCGGTTTTTCAGGATCTGCATGAAAATGACCAAAATTCACGCAATCCTGCGCGATTGGCCCATGGGATAGTCATGATGAAGGGGTCACGCCATCAGGCGTCTTCGTAATTGCCCTTCACCCGTTCCTTGGTGGGGTCGAAATGCGGATAGGGCACCACTCGGGCTTTTAGGCGCTTTTGCAACCCGTCAAGCTGGCCGATTTCAATTTCTGTGCCGGGCTCGGCGTGGGTCACGGCCACCCGCGCCAGTGCAATCGTCTTGCCAAGGATCGGCGATTTCATCGCGCTTGTCACCTCGCCCACCTGCGCCTTGCCGATGCGCACGCAATCGCCAGGGCTGGGCACCAGACCGCTTTCGATATCGAGCCCGACCATCTTGCGATGCGGATGCGCCTTGCGTTCTTCCAGCGCCGCACGCCCGATGAAATCGTCATTCTTGGATTTGAGCGGCACAGTAAAACCAATCCCTGCTTCAAACGGGTCGGTTTGATCGTCAAATTCCGAGCCCGCGAAAATGAGTCCTGCTTCAATGCGGATCATATCGAGCGCGGCCAAGCCCAGTGGTGCCATGCCATGGGGTTCGCCTGCGGCCCAGATTGTCTCAAACACTTCTACGGCATCCTTGGGGTGGCAGAACACCTCGTAGCCCAGCTCACCCGAATACCCTGCACGCCCAATCACGATCGCCGTCCCGTCAAAATCCCCAAGGCGGGCAGGGGTAAAGCGGAACATACCCAGCTCTTCGACCGTGGGCTGATTTGGGGCCGTCCAGATGATACCTTTGAGGATGTCGCGGCTCTTCGGCCCTTGCACGGCCACATTGTGCAATTGATCGGTGGAGTTGCGGACCCAAGCGTTCAGGCCAAGCTTCTCTGCCTGCTCCCGTATCCACAGCCCGGACGTGTCGTTGCCGCCGATCCAACGGAAATTCGTCTCGCCTAGCTTAAACAGCGTCCCGTCATCAATCATCCCGCCATGGTCATAGCAAATGGCGGTATAGGTCAGTTGCCCCACCGCCAGCTTCTTCACATTCCGAGTCACGCAATGCTGCATGAGTTCTTCGGCGTCCGGCCCTGTCACCTCATATTTGCGCAGGGGCGACAGATCCATGATCGCCGCCTTCTCACGGCAAGCCCAATACTCGGCGGTCGGTCCGAAATTGTGGAACGCGTTGGGCAGCCACTAGCCGTTGTATTCCACAAAATCCCTTGTGTGCTTGGCAAAGCAGTCATGAAAAGCGGTTTCTTTGGTGGGTTCCAATTCGGCCTCCGCGGATTTTCTGTAGCCGACGGAGCGGCTGAATTTTTCAGTCTCACCATAGGTGCGGACTTGGATATCGGTGGGGTTCCAGCCGTTGGCCTGATCCACGTCACAGGGGCAGGCGGATGAGATGCAGACCAGATCGGTGAGCGCGCGCAACAGCACATAATCCCCGGGTCGCGACCACGGGTCATCCATGCCCAGCGCGTGGGTGTCATCAAGCGTGGTGTTGAAGAAGAAGTTGATTGCGGGCCAGCCGCCGCGCGGGCGGATGCCATATTGTTCCAGATCCTTGTTCATATTGTCCGAACAGTTGATATGGCCCGGATAGCCCAGATCCTCATAATACCGCGCCGTGCAGGCCAGCCCGAAGGTGTCATGCCGCCCGCAGGTATCCTGAACGATCTCCACCAGCGGCTGCTGATCCACATTCCAGTACTTTGAGAAGATACCCGGCGTGGGATAAAGGCTGCCCATCAGCGTGCGCGTGGTGGTCGGATCAATCTCCCGTTCCAGGCCCTTATCCAGGTCACGCAGAGAAAAGGCTTGGAAGTCGGAACACTCGCGCCCTTGAACATCGAGCACTTGGATAAATTGCCCCTTCTTCACCTCATAGCTTCTCGCATGCCCCGGTTGGATGTTGATATCGACCAGCGGGTCGGCCAACGGATCGGTCGGTTGATGCCCGCCCTTCGCAAGCCCCGGATTGGCGCGGCGGATATAGAGGATCAGCTCGGATGGCGGGTTCTGCGCCTCAGGCGCCATCGGGCCACCGGGTGCTGCAAGGATGATCATGCCGTCGCATTCGGCGTGGAAGGTCGCCATATCGCCGGGGCGCGATCCATCGCGGAAAATGCGTACGGCCTGCGCTTTGTCGAGGTCAAACCCGGCCTTGTCGAGCGCCGCCGCCACGCGTTTGCCTGACACTGTGCCTTCCAGCAAGACCTGCATCAGGCCTTCGGGTTTCCCACTGCTTTCTGCGCCAAGTTTGCCAGCATCTGACGTGCCATCGGGGGAGAAAAACACCAGTTCGCCGGGCTGCAACCCTTCACGATCCAGCACGGAAATTTCATCGCCCGCAAAAATCGGTACGGCCCGCGACCCGCCGCCTGGCACTGGATGGCGCTCTGTGCCGTGGGGCAGGATGGGCAGGCCGGGGGTGATGATCCCAGCGCGCTCATAAGGCGTTTCGAACACGGGGTGGACGTTCATATCACGCTCTCCACCTCATCTACGCGCAGATCATCCATCGCCCCCCGATGGGTGACCACCAGTTTGCAGCCCGACCGCGTGACCGAGAAATGCTCCGACCCGCCCGACAGGGACACGAACTCACCCGCGCGGTACATGTGCCCATCGCAGTCTTCCAGATCACCTTCGATGATATAGAATTCCTCCGGCCCGTTATGCCGATGCGGATTGCAGCGCGTGCCGGGTTCCATGACCAGAAGGTAGCTGCCTTGGCCCGTCGCCTCATCGAAAGACACGTTCTTCCAAAACACCTGCTCCCCCGGAAGCCCGGGCATATCAAGCAGTTCAAACCCCTCCTTGTCGAAGGTGGCGACCGTGCGATGATTGGCAAGGTTTCCCATCATCCCAATCCCAGTGCTTTTTTCCGTCGGTTGGCCCAACTGATAATGGCCATGTCGAATGTCAGCGCCATGAGCGCCACGTTCATCCCTAAGACAAAATTCTTACCCAAATCTGTCCCGGCCAGTGTGCGTTGCAATTCCTGGCCCAGATCCTGCGTGCCGATGAAGGCCGCGATGATGACCATGAAGAAGGCAAACATGATCGCCTGATTGAACCCCACCGCCATGGTGGGCAGGGCTAGCGGCAGTTGCACAGTCAGAAGTTTTTGTCGCTTCGTGGCGCCGGACATGTCCGCGGCCTCGGTCATCTCAGGCGGCACGTTGCGCAGCCCTTCGATCGTGTATCGGGTCAGCGGTACGGTGGTGAAGATCACGATGGACAGCACCACTGTCACGTCCGAGACACCAAAGAGCATGATCGCGGGCAACAGATAGATGAAGCTGGGGAAGGTCTGTGCGGTGTCGCAGACCAGCAGCATCCGGTTGGACCACTTTTCCGACCGGGATGCGAAGATGCCAAGTGGGATGCCGATGAACATGGAAAGGATCACGGCAGAGATCACCGAATAGAGCGTGATGACCGACCGATCCCACCAGCCGGAGAACGCCACGATGGTGAAGAAGATCGCGGCATAGATCGCAGGCCGCTTGCCGCCCACGGTCCAGGCGAAGGCGACCACGAAGAGGATGAAGGCAGGTGTCGGGATCCACAGGAGCGCGTTGCGGAACGGGATCAGGATCCAGACATTCATTACATAGCGGATCTGTTCGGTCACTGCCTTGACCCAATCCACCGCCAGCGCGCCCTTGATCGCCTTGTCCAATTCCCGACCTTGGCTGAAAGACTGGCGGCGGCCGATTTCGGCGAACCATTCATTGAACTGCGCGAGCCCCAGGAAGAAAGCGAACGCTGCCAGCGAAAGCACAAGATACTTGTGCTGAATGTACCACGGCGTGCCCTTCTCAAAATGCTCAGGCAGTTTCACAACCCAAGCCTTGGACAAGCGATCCAGCATCACGGCGACCAGCACGATGGTCACCCCAATTTCAAACGACCGCCCCAGCTTGAAACTGCCCATAGAGGACAGAAGCTTACCTCCCAGACCGGGCATCCCGATAAAGGCGGTCAGAACGACCATCGCCAGACACAGCATGATCACCTGATTGACGCCCACCAAAATTTCGGTCCGCGCAGACGGGATGTAGACCCGCGTCAGCATCTGCCAGCGGGTGCAGCCGGACATGTTGCCGGCCTCCACGATCTCCGGGCTGACCTTCTTGAGGCCTAGCGTCGACATTAGCACCATCGGCGGGATCGCGTAGATCGTTGTGGCGATGGCCCCCGCGGTCGGGCCCACCTTGAAGAAAATCACGGCTGGCAGCAGGTAGGTGAAAAACGGGATCGTCTGCAAAACCGCCAGCACAGGCTTCACCGCAGCATCAAACCACGCGTATTTCCACGCCAGAATGCCAAGCCCAAGGCCGATCACAAAGGCCAATGGCGCGGCCACGGCTAGAACGGACAGCGTCTGCATTGCCAATTCCCACTGGCCGATCAACGCTGTCCAAATGAACGTCCCCCCCGCCAGTGCGGCCAATTTCCAGCCGCCCAGATAGTAGCCGATCACAGCGGCAACAGCGGCCACGCAGGACCAAGGCAGCGGGCCGATAAAGGGCCAGCGGTGCTTGCCCTCAAGCAGGTTCGCGGTGAGGCCCAGCATAAATTCCAAAGGCCCTTCGGCAAACCAACGGGTGATGTAGATGAGGCCAAAGCGCCCCTCCTCCCGGTCGCCTTTGATCCAGTCAAAAAAGCGGTCGAGGATGTCAGCGGTGGGCGGGATCCATGCCTCGGGCAGACGGATTAGAAAATCGGGCAGAACGTGCTTGGCCGCACACAGCAACAAAGCCACCCCCAAAAGCGACCAAAGCACCATGTCCCGCGCGGGCCTTTCGCGCCTCAGGGGCGTGGTGGCGGCGATGTCAGCCATCAATCGTCACCCAACAGCACATCAAGCGCCTTTTGGCGTTCCAACATGCCAATAAGCGCACCATCCTTGCCCGCAACGGGCAAGTGGGATCGCGTATCGTTCACTAATTGGCGCGCCAGTTGATGGATCGTAAGCGCGCCATCGACCGCATCGCCTTCCGGTGCTTTGCCGTTCAAAGGCGAGGCCATAACAGAGGCATGCACCACGCGGGATTTCTCGATCTCTTCGGTGAATTTTTTCACGTAAGGCGTCATCGGGTTCAGCACGATCTGATCCGGCGTGTCGCATTGTTCGATCTCACCATCCTTCATGATGGCAATTCGATCGGCCAGCCGCAGCGCCTCGTCAAAATCATGGGTGATGAAGACAATGGTTTTGCCCAGCATCCCCTGCAGCCGCAGAAATTCATCCTGCATCTCCCGGCGTATAAGCGGATCAAGCGCCGAAAACGGCTCATCCAGAAACCAGATATCAGGCTCAATGGCGAGCGACCGCGCGATGCCCACGCGCTGCTGCTGACCGCCGGAAAGTTCGCGGGGGAAGTAATCCTCCCGCCCCGCAAGGCCCACCAGTTCGATCACTTCAAGCGCTCGCGCGCGGCGGGCGTGTTTGTCTTGGCCCCGCATCTCCAGCGGGAAGGCCACATTCTCCAACACCGTGCGGTGCGGCAGCAGGCCAAAGGATTGAAACACCATGCCCATCTTGGAGCGGCGCAATTCAATCAGGTCTTTCTCGGGAAGGGCCATGATATCCTGGCCTTCGACCTGAATTGTGCCACCGGTGATGTCATGCAAACGCGAAAAACAGCGCACAAGCGTGGACTTGCCGGACCCCGACAGCCCCATGATCACCAGCATCTCGCCTCGGCTCACATCGACGGAAACATCTTTAACCCCGGCGATATAGCCATCCGCGCGGATTTCATCGAATGTCCGCCCGGCGGGCATGTTTTTCAGATAATTCGTAGGATTTGGGCCAAAGATTTTCCATGCATTTCTGCAGGAGATGACGGGCAGATCGCTGGTCATATGGGCAGTCTTTCGGCTCTATTTCCCCAAGGGTACTGCTTAGCGCAAATGCAGCGGTTAAAAAAGCTCGCCCGATGCGTTCAGCACCGGGCGAGCTTGTGTCACACGGTCAGATCAGGTGCTGCCTTCCGGCATCCAATCCTTCCAGACGTCTTCGTTTTCTTCCAGCCACACTTCTGCGGCTTCATCGGGCTCCATCTCTTCGATGTCGACCAGACGCGCCATCTCAGCGATCTGTGCGTTGGTGAAAGAGATCTTGGTCAGAACCTCATAGGCGTTCGGCCATTTTTCCTGCATCCCGTCCCAGGCTGCTTTTTTCAGGTAGCCATCCGCAGGGTTGCCGCAGTCAAACAGCGCTTCCTTGTTGGGGCCCTTCGCCGGATCCGTGTCACAGCCGTCTTCCCATGTGGGGAATTCAACAAACTCACCGGGCCAGACGGCTTCGGCGAAGTTCGGCGTCCAGTTGAACACCACAACCGGGGTCTTGTCGGCTTCTGCTGCGCCAATTTCGGCCCAAAGTGCCGCCGCAGAACCCGCGTTGATCACAACGAAGTCCATACCGAGCGATTCCACACGTTCCTTACCGTGCTTGAGCCAGTCAACCGGACCGTCAAGATACCGACCCTTGCCGCCGGTCTCCGCCGTGGCAAACAGTTCCGCGCAGTCGTTCAGCGCTTCCCAGCTTGGCAGGCCCGGGCAGGCATCTTTCGTCCACATCGGGTACCACCAATCTTCGCGTGTGACCGCGTCATGGTCGCCCGCGTCATGCAGACCGCCCTTGGACAGCGCTTCGCGGAAAGATGCGCCAAACGCGCCTTCCCACACTTCCAATTCCAGCGTCACATCGCCCAGACGGACGGATTCATAAACGGCCTGGCTATCAGTTGTGACGAATTCTACGTTGTTGCCCATGGTTTCGAATATCTGGCCCACAACATTCGACATCACGATCTGGCTGGACCAGTTGTGGATCGGAATGACGATCGGGTCAGAGCTGTCATCCGCCGCGAACACCGCGCCGGCTGACGTCATTGCCACGCTAAGCGCAGCCAAAGACACCATTGATTTGAGTTTCATGATTTCTCCCTATCGGTTTGCGTCGGATGCCCGGCCTGTTCTTATGGCGGTCGGTACTCCTTCGTAGTGCGGATAGGTTGGCACATGTGGGCTACGTCTCAGACAATAATTTGATTGCGCTTTGCCCATAAAAAAGTTTGGCAAAACCGCCCTTTTGGCCTAAATTTTGTCGGGTTGCATCCTTTCTACGCGCCAACAGAACGGACGTTCTTATTATGATCACGAATCGCGCAGCCTTGCCGCGGCTTGAATATTTGCTTGCCTTTGAGGCCGCCGCCGAGCTCGAAAGCTTCGCCGCCGCCGCCAAGGAGCTGAACGTGTCCGAGACCGCCGTCAGCCGGAAAATCCGCCTGCTGGAGACGCATTTCGGCTGTGCGCTGTTCTTGCGCGGGCATCGGTCTGTTCAGCTGACAGATTACGGTCGCAAATTGCTGAGCGGCATCACCCCTGCGCTGAAGGCTCTGGAGCGGACGTCCGAGACCATGTTGGCAGGACAGGGACGGTCGACCGTGCGGATGGCCGCCACCAATTCCGTCGCCTCGCTCTGGCTGATGCCGCGACTGCGGAAATTCCAGATGTCGAACCACAATGTGACCATCAATCTGTTTTCGTCGGATCTGGACTCTGAATGCCTGACCGAGGCCTTTGATTTGGCCATCCTGCGCGGTGATGGGGATTGGCCGGGCTACGACGCCGAAAAGCTTTTTGGTGAAACCGTCTTCCCGGTCTGCGCGCCGGGCTACGCGGTGAACCATCCGGCGCTTGAAAGCCCCGAGGATCTGCTGCAGCAATCCCTGATCGAAGTGACCAGCAACCACACGGAATGGCTGAACTGGAAGACATGGTTTTCCGAGTTGAACACCGATCCTGATCTACGCCATTCCACTTTCGTGAACACTTACCCGTTGGCCATTCAGGCGGCTTTGGATGGCTTGGGCATCGCGCTGGGCTGGGGGCATCTGGTGGATCGTCACCTGCAGGACGGATCGCTGGTGCGGCCTTTGGGCGATGTGCATGTGCGAACGCATTCGGGCTATTACCTGCTGCGCCGTCAAGGCGCGCCGAAGCATCCCGAAACAGACGTGGTCGCCCGCTGGTTGATGCAGGAAAGCGCTGCCCGGACGCGCTATGTGCCGGGTTTGAGCGAGCGACGTCAGGCTTGAAGCCTGTCCTTTCCGGCGCGGAATCAAGGGCTTTAGCCCGCCGCGCCTTCGCCTCGCCCCACCCAGGGCCTGGCGAACTGGCAATCGCAGCCCATCGCTTGAATGGAGGCCGGGAACCAACAATAAACTTCTGCTGTTTATAGGTCAGGGTCGCCAGACCGGGGCCAGACGAAGGCGCTCTGCTGTTCTGTTTAAGGCACCAACGTCACAAACCGCCCGTCCTCGCACAGTGCCTTCCAATCCCTTTCATAAAGCGCCGTCAAATGCGCCCGCTCCTGCGCCGTCCAGGGATTAAACCGCTCATAATCATCCCCTTGCGGATACATATCCTGAACCGTCTTGGCGTGCTCTGCCATCGCCGCAGCCCCCTCCAGTTCCGACATCAGCACCAGTTCATCCACCGCCCGGGCCGAGGCCGAGGGTCGGGCGTTCCGTTCCTTGGGCGGTTTGAATTTCGACACATCCACGCCCTCACCGCAGAACGTCTCTAGAATGCGGGGGGTCAGCGCCCGAAAATCCTCAAACCGCCAGATGTGGATGCGGGTGTCGGGAAAGACGGCCTCGAAATCATCAAACACCTTGCGCCAATTGGGCAGCGCCGCAAACAGCTTACGCTTCATCACCTCCGGCGTGTCCATATGCCCCCGCGTCGTCGTGGTCGCTGCACGCAGGTACTCCACATATGACGACGCAAAGAAATCCGCGTAACTCCGAACCGCGAAAAACGCATCCGTAATCGGCAACGGCATCCGCTTGGCAAAGGCTGCAAAAAAAGCCTTTCGATGCTCATAAAGCTTCCCCGTCGTCACGCAATGCGCCGGCAACCCGGGCAAGTTTTCGTCCGACAGGATCATCCGCGCGGGCTTAGCCTTCAGTGCGTCGGCAAAAAACGCATCCTGAAACCCCTGCAGTTCGTCTTCCGAAAACTTGGTCCGCCGCTTGATCTTCAGCTGCTTGTAGGCATCCAGCTGCGACGGAAACGTAATATGCTTGCGCAGCTTGAGATGCGGCACGACATAAACGCTCTGCTTGCCCAGCCATTCCTCATTGTCCTCCAGCAAACGCTGCAGATAGGTCGTGGCTGTCTTGTGAAACCCGCCATGCAGAACGGCCTGCGTCTCTCCGGTCTTCGAAGGCTTGATCTTGAACCGAATGGGCCGGACAGGCGGAGGCAAATACGTCCCGCCGCCCCCACGCGGCGAACTGCGCACGGTGCCTTTGCTCTCCGCATCTTCCGTCCCTGACAGCCGATCACACAGCGCTTTGATCTCCGGATCGGCCAACATCTCCTTCGCCCGCGCGTCATGCCAAGCGCGGCCCTGTTCATGCAGGTCCTTCAGCTTGGCATCGGCATGCAAACTGGCCAGCACCGGGTCCGACAGACCCACCGCGCGCCCCATCGAGTCATCGGCCACATCGCCCAGATCGATCTTTTGCCAATCCGCCTCAAACTTTTTGCGCGACTTTCCATTCTCTGGCACCCCGCCACGGATCATGGCGACCTCGGGCGAGGGGACAGGGTAGTAATGCAGCTGCGCATGCGTCTGGGAAAAACCGTCATGCGCCGTCCACTTGCCGGTCAGGTATTCATCCGGCATCGGCTGACCGCCCGCATCTACCCAATTGGGGGTGGCACCCTCCGGAAAAAACGGCCGATGGGGTGCGGCGCGGCTGATGGCATCCAGACGAAACAGCGTCTTGATCCCGCGCGCGACCATCGGTCCTTTGTTGCCCGTTGCATGGGACAACCGGTGCGTTTCCCGCAGCTGGCCTGCCGGAATCCCGCGATGGCCGGACGATCCGAACGTCCTGCGACAAACAGAGATGACATCCGCATCGCCGCATGCCTTGATCAGGTCTTCCACCTGCCCAGCCCCCGCGCTCACATGCAGAAATTCGTCGATATGTGCTGGCAGACACCAGTCCGCCCCCAGCCCTCGCGCGATATCTGGCAGATCTCGCATGGCCTTGCGCACTGGGTCCTTCGCACCAGCCTTCATCGGCACGGCATGCACATGTCCCATCTCTGCCAACCGCGTGACCATTTCATCGGTGCCATCTTCGCTGTCATGGGTAAACAGGATCGCACCGGCAAAACCCGTGCCGCGATAATGCGCAACCCATTCCAGCAGGTAGGGTGCTTCATTGCTGAGCGCCGTCGCGACGTAGACGCGCGTCATTCAGAGGCTCCGATCCACGGTCTTTTCAGCCATCTTGCGCTGGGCGCGGCGGAAGGCTTTCGTGGTGCGCGCCACCATCTTGTCGCGCCCGCGCTCCTCAAAGTAATGCGACAGCGACCCGCGATACCACCTGAGCCTGCGCCGCTCGCGATAATGCTGATAGAAGCTGTGCGCGGTCAGATCACCCATCGCCGCCTCCATCATCAACGGCTTCAAAGCCCCGATCTTGCGCAAGAACACCGCCGATTTGTGATTGGAAAACCAGCACTTCATCAACGTCATGTTCTCCGCCACAGGGCCCGCCAACAAGCGATCCACATGGTGCTGATCCGGCTCAAAATAGGGATCATAGAAGACGAAGGCTTTCTCCACCTTAGCCTCCGCCGCATCGCCCAAAGGCAACGTCCAATCCTGCCGCCGACCCGTACGATACCGTTCCTCCCACGGGACCAGATCGGTGTTCAGCGTCGATTGCGGGTTGAACGCCATAACATGCGCATTGGGCGCCAATTGCCCAAAGACCATCGCCGCAAACGCCCCCATGGAGGACCCCGAAAATATGCACCGCTCATAGCCCTCAAAGAAGCCATCACTGGCCATGTCTCGCATCTTCTCAATCAGCGCGGCATCGCGATACCAATTCGGCAAATGCGCATAGACGCCCAGATGACACAGCAGATTGTCCCGCGCGAATTTATAGGCCCAGGGCAACCTCGCCGGATCGCGATCATTCACATTGGACAGGTTATCAAAAGTGACCATCAAAATCGGCCGCCGCCGTTTCACAAACAGCATCGGATGATGTGGATCGGCATGCACGAAACCCGACGCAGTCCCACACGGGCCGATCTCATCCATCCACATCGGCTTGTCGATCTGTTCGACCGCCGGCGTGGGATCAGGCGTGTCCTTGGCACTCATCGCGGCGCGCTCATTACTCAGCGGCGGTGGCGTCTTCCCACCTCACGGAATAATCGCCCTGGCTCACATTGGTGATCCGCTCATCCTTCACGGCGTCCTTGCCTTTCTCGATGATGTAGAAGAGATACCACCGTCCATTCATGCCCGCGCCCCGGAACCGCCGCCCGGCCTGCCCCGTATCGGGTGCCGGACGCGGTTTGCCATCATTCACATCATGGGGAACGGCCGCGCATTCATGCAAAATGCACCGCCGCGCGTCCTTCCAATACCGCCACACCAGCTCCGGGCTGAACTGATAAAACCCATGCCCGGCCCAGCCGGTGATCCCGTTGATCGAGATGAAAATCCCGTCCTTCTTCAACATGTGAAACACGTTATCGAGCGCCTGGGGCGTGTTATACACATGCTCCAGCGTGCCACCATCAATGATCACATCGAATTTCGACCGCAGCTTCTTGGGCAGCGGCTCATTCATGTCATGCACAAAATCACAGTCCTCATAGTCCGACGCATCTAGCGATTTCATCTCCGGGTATCCGATCTTCTTAAGGAAATGCTCTGCAAACCCATCCTCTTGCTCATAGTCAGGAATGTCGGGGTTGAGGCCCGCCCGGCGCAGGCTCTGGCGCACATACCGGCGAAACTTCCCCTTGATGTGAAACTTCTGCCGCCCCAGCATCACGCCGGTCTTCTTGCCCTCAACCAACTCGCGCGCGGCCACCAGTTGAGAGGCCAGCTGTGCATCAATACCCATGTGTCGCCTCTTCCATGATCATCTCTTTCGCGATCATTCCGCCTCATTGCCCAAAGTTATACACACCCGTTTCCCATCTGGAAACAATCACGAACATCCCTCCCCAATTTCCCCCAAACCCGTTGAATTTCCGTCAAACCGCAAAAACACCGGAAGAAGTTCTGAAATTCAGATCTTCAAGCTCGTTTCGACCAGAACCAGTGCAACGCAAAAACAATGTGAAACAGGATCGCACTTGTTGCCCAAGCGCCCAGAACTTTCAGCCAAAAGAACCAGCCGGATGCTTCCAAATTGCCTCCGTGAGCCATGACCCAAACGAACCCAAGGGTCAGGCCCAAAGCTTGCAAGACGCAGAAGATCAACGCGCTCTTGGACCGCATGCCAATTAACGCGTCAAAACCAATGACCAAAAAGATCAGCGCAAAACTCCACAACTCCAACAGATCGTGAATGAGGGCGCCAAAGTAGAAAAAGATGCTCAGAAAATCGGACATAGCAGACTAACTCAGGGCGTTCGAGGCCAGTACGGGCGAAGCCCCAGTGGGGGGCTGGCCCCCCACCTGACTTGTCCGTTAGTGAACCACCGCATCCTTCGGCGGCTCCCGGTTGGTCGACCCAACCCGATCCCCGATGATCAAACCATCAGTCCCGGCAGAGACCTCCACCTCAGACCCATCCAGAATGTCACCGGCCAGCAGCGCCTCGGCCAATGGATCCTGCAACGCCTTCTGAATGACCCGCTTCAGCGGCCTTGCCCCGTAGACCGGGTCATAGCCCTCATCCGCCAGCCATGTCTTGGCCCCTTCATCCAGGTTGAGCTTGATCTTCCGGCTGGCCAGCCGCTTGAGCAACCGCGCCATCTGGATATCCACGATCCCATCCATTTGCGCGCGCGCAAGCCTGTCAAAGATCACGATCTCATCGAGACGGTTGAGGAATTCGGGTCGGAAATGCGCCCGCACCGCGTCCATCACATCGCGCTTGGCGTCCGAGGCATCCGCATCTTCGGCCAACTGGCTCAAGGCCTGGGACCCAAGGTTCGAAGTCAGAATGATCAGCGTCTGCTTGAAATCCACCGTCCGGCCCTGTCCATCGGTCAGCATGCCATCATCCAAGACCTGCAACAGCACGTTGAAGACTTCTGGGTGCGCCTTTTCGACCTCGTCAAACAGCACCACCTGATAGGGCCTGCGCCGCACGGCCTCGGTCAGCACACCACCCTCATCATAGCCCACGTAACCGGGCGGGGCACCGATCAGGCGCGACACGGCGTGTTTCTCCATGAACTCCGACATATCGATGCGCACCATCGCGCTGTCGTCGTCAAAGAGGAATTCTGCCACGGCCTTGGTCAGTTCCGTCTTCCCCACACCTGTCGGCCCAAGGAACAGGAACGACCCAAGCGGACGATTTTCATCGTTCAATCCCGCCCGCGCCCGGCGTACGGCATTGGCCAAGGCTTTGACGGCAGCATTCTGACCAATCACGCGCTTATGCAGCCCGTCTTCCATGGAAAGCAGCTTTTCCCGCTCGCCTTCCAGCATCTTGGCCGTGGGAATGCCCGTCCAGCGTTCGACAACCTGCGCGATCTGTTCGGGGCGCACGGCCTCTTCCACCATCACGCCGGTCTCTTCGGTGGCCTCGGCCTCAGCCAGTTTCTTTTCCAGATCGGGAATGACGCCGTAAGACAGCTCCCCGGCCTTGGCCAGATCACCCGCCCGCTTGGCATTCTCGAGCTCAATCCGGGCGCGGTCGAGCTGTTCCTTTAGATCCCGCGCACCGGCAAGCTTGTCGCGCTCCGACTGCCATGCGGCGGTCATCTGCGCGGATTTCTCCTGCAGATTGGCCAGATCCTTTTCCAGCTTTTCCAACCGATCCTTGCTGGCGGCATCGTCTTCTTTCTTCAGCGCCTCCGCCTCGATCTGTTTCTGCAAAATGTCGCGGTCCAGCGCGTCCAGCTCCTCGGGCTTGCTGTCCACTTCCATGCGCAAGCGGCTCGCGGCCTCATCGACCAAATCAATGGCCTTATCCGGCAAGAACCGATCCGTAATGTACCGGTTCGACAGCGTCGCCGCACTCACCAAGGCACTATCCGAAATCCGCACCCCATGGTGCAGCTCATACTTCTCTTTGATCCCGCGCAGGATCGAGATCGTATCCTCCACGGTGGGTTCCGCCACCACCAGCGGCTGGAACCGACGCGCCAGTGCGGCATCCTTCTCCACATGCTTGCGATATTCATCGAGCGTCGTCGCACCCACACAGTGCAACTCCCCCCGCGCCAGCGCAGGCTTGATCAGGTTAGCGGCATCCATCGCGCCTTCGGTTTTGCCCGCGCCCACAAGAGTGTGCATCTCATCGATAAATAGAATGATTTCACCGGCCGCAGAGGTCACTTCATTCAGAACAGCCTTCAGCCGCTCCTCAAACTCTCCGCGATACTTCGCACCAGCAATCAGCGCGCCCATATCCAGCGCGAGCAGCTTCTTGTTTAGCAAACTCTCCGGCACATCGCGGTTCACGATCCGCAGCGCCAAACCTTCCGCAATCGCCGTCTTACCCACGCCCGGCTCACCAATCAGCACAGGGTTGTTCTTCGTCCTCCGGCTCAGCACCTGCATCGCACGTCGGATTTCGTCATCGCGACCAATGATCGGATCAATCTTGCCTTCTTCGGCGGCCTTCGTCAGGTCCGTCGCGTATTTCTCCAACGCCTCATAGGTATCCTCGGCGGTGGCGCTATCAGCCTTTCGCCCCTTGCGCACATCCTCAATCGCGGTGTTCAACGTCTGCGCTGACACCCCGCCCTGATCCAGCGCATCCTTCGCGGCAGATTTCACAATCGCCAAAGCGGTTAAAAGCCGTTCGGCAGGCACAAAACTGTCGCCCGCCTTCTTGGCCAGCTTTTCCGCCTCGCCCAGAACCTTTCCGGTCTGCGTGTCCATGTACACTTGGCCCGTGTCGCCCGTGACAACCGGGATCTTGCCAAGCGCCAGGTCCAGCGCCTGCACCACGCGTTCAGGCTTGCCGCCCGCGCGTTTTATGAGGGTGCTCGCCTGCCCCTGATCATCATCCATCAATGCTTTGAGTACGTGTTCGGGCGCCAGTTTCTGGTGGTTTTCCCGCATGGCGATCGTCTGGGCCGCTTGCAAAAACCCGCGTGAGCGCTCCGTGAACTTGGACAAGTCCATCGTTTTTCTCCTTCTAAGCGTTCTCCCTTCGGTGCACCCTCTTAGAGGCATACATCTTTCAGGAACCTTACTTGTTAAATGGGAGATGCAGGCGACCCATTCAAGCCTGCTTAAAAATTAGGCGCTACAGCGATGTTTCGCCTACATGCAGTGGTCACTTCACGCCAGATCACAAGATTTCGCATTTTTCCGTGAGCATGTCTTCAATTCGCACGACGGGACTCCATCTCTGCTGCGTATTGCCGAAAGGCAGTAGGTGGAAGGAACTTATCCATGTCTATCAATACGATGACCCCAATCGTCATACTGGGCCAGCCGGTCTACAACCCCGAGACAGGCGCCTTCGAAGCTAAAGCGCAAGTACAGGACGGTGGCGCGGTCTTTTACTATAGCGCTAGCCTGCCAGCTGCACCGCATGCGGCCTTCGAATTCATAATGCGCGGCCTCACGGCTCAAGTGTTCAAGCAGCATGGCCATGGGCGGGATCGGACTTGGCGCTTTCTGCGAGATGCCCTCCGTCGCAGCAATACGCCGGCTCTGGGCGGTCTTCTAGCCGCGTGATACCAGCGGTGGCTTGACGACACGGGGCCGGATCGCGACAAGGGCAGCAGTTTGCTTTTGAAGGATCTGCCTCCCATGCCCGATGACCGTTTGATCGTCGCCATCGATCTGCCCAACGCATTGGATGGCCTGAACTTTGCAGCGCAGTTGGGCGATACCGTCTCCTTTTACAAGATCGGTCTTGGGATGCTGACAGGCGGTGGGCTAGCGTTGGCCAATGAGCTCAAGCAAGAGAATGGCAAACGCATTTTCCTCGACATGAAGCTTTTCGACATCGGCGCGACCGTGGAGGCCGCCGTGCGCGGGCTTGCACAATTCGATCTTGATTTTCTGACCGTCCATGGAGACCCCCATGTGGTTCGAGCGGCCCAAGAGGGTGCCGCCGGATCGCCCATGAAGATCCTCGCCGTGACGATCCTGACCTCGCTTGATCGCGATGATCTGGATGCCAGCCTCATCAAAGACGGTGCCATCCCCGATCTGGTCCAAGATCGCGCGGGCCGCGCCTTTGACGCCGGTGCTGACGGTGTGATCGCTTCCCCCCAAGAAGCCGCCATGATCCGTGCCCTGCCGGAGGCCTCTGGTCGCTTGATCGTCACCCCGGGTGTCCGGCCTGCAGGCGCTAGTTTGGGCGACCAAAAACGCGTGGCCACTCCGGCGCAGGCTTTGGCGGATGGGGCGGATCACATTGTCGTCGGCCGCCCCATTCACGCTGCCCCAGACCCTGCCTCTGCCGCGCGCGCTATTTTGGACGAAATCAGCTAGTGTAAATCTGGATGGGCGACCAGTTTGTCACCATTCGACTTGGTTAGCGGGCAATGCATGCAGAATGGCGCGCACACGGTCCCGGACATGCGGTACGCCGTCCCCTGCGGACACAAACGCCCATGGGTCCATCAGCGACCAACCCTGTCCTTCATCACCGAAAACGATGTCCTTTGCCCGGGCAGAAGGCAGATGCGCTGAGAAGAACCAGGCGCGGTTTGGATATGTGTAAAAACGCGGGGTGCGCAGGTCGGGCGGGTGCAAGGTTAGCCCCAGTTCTTCACGCAATTCTCGCAGCACGCAGGCCTCTGGCGTCTCGGTGTCTTCGCGAGCACCGCCGGGCAGGTCGAGATGGCCCCGATACGGCAGACCGGGCTTGTCATCGCGGCGGATAACAGCGAGATGCGCGCCGATGAAAAGCGCCAGTTTGGCACCGGTGAAATCCTTGCTCGCTGACATAAACTGTCCCAATCGATGGCGCGGCCTCTCGCCCTGGCGGTTCTTGGCGCTTATACTCGGTGCGCGCATATCTGAAAACACGTGACCCATGCCCGCCCTTTGTCGTGCCTGTTTGACCACCTTTGAAAGCGGGGCTCGCTGCCCCACCTGCCGCAGTCCGCGCGTGACGCAACACGCGGAACTGTTCGATCTGTCGATCGCCCATATGGATTGCGATGCCTTTTATGCCAGCGTTGAAAAGCGCGACAATCCGGAGCTGAAGGACACCCCGCTGATCATCGGCGGCGGGCGGCGCGGGGTCGTCTCCACCGCCTGTTACATCGCGCGCATTCGCGGGGTGCGCTCGGCCATGCCGATGTTTCAGGCGTTGAAGCTTTGCCCGGAGGCCGTGGTGGTGCGCCCTCGGATGGAGGTTTACGCGCAGGTGTCCCGCCAGATCCGCGCAATGATGGAGGAGTTGACGCCTTCGATTGAACCGTTGTCGCTCGATGAGGCATTCCTTGATCTGACGGGCACCGAACGTCTGCACGGTGCGCCACCCGCCGTGATGCTGGCGCGGCTCACCAAGCGGATGCAAGAGGAACTGGGCGTGACCGGCTCCATCGGGCTCAGCCATAACAAGTTTCTTGCCAAAGTGGCCTCTGACCTCGACAAACCGCGCGGGTTCTCCGTCATTGGCGTAGCTGAAACGCAGGATTTTCTGCGACCCAAGCCGGTGAGTCTGATCTGGGGTGTGGGCCATGCAACGCGGGGCGCATTGGATGCAGCGGGCATTCGCACGTTTGCCGATCTTCTGCGCTGGGAGCGCGAGGACCTCACCGCGCGTTTTGGTGCCATGGGCGACCGGTTATGGCATCTTGCCCGCGGACAGGACCGGCGGCGCGTCACCGCTCATGAGCCGGTGAAATCCATCTCTAACGAGACGACCTTTGGCGAAGACACCGCCGATCTGGAAATCCTTGACGGTCACATCTGGCGCATGGCGGAGAAGGTGTCGGACCGGGCCAAAGCCAAGGATCTTGCAGGCCGTGTTGTGACACTGAAACTCAAACGCGCGGATCATTCGATCATCACCCGTCGACACGCGCTGCGGGATGCCACGCAATTGGCCGACACGGTTTATAATGAGGCGCGCGCGTTGATGGATCAGGTGGATCATGACGCGCCGTACCGGTTGATCGGTGTGGGCTTGTCGCATCTGGTGTCCGCCAACGAGGCCGATTTGTCCGCCGATTTGCTCGACCCCGGCGCGCGGTTGCGCGGACAGGCAGAGCGCGCCACAGATGAAATACGGCGCAAGTTTGGGGATGACGCGATCATCAAGGGACGGGCGTTGAGATAGGACAAGTTCTTTGAAGCGTGACGCCACACCGGCTGGTCAAACCCTCTTCAAATACACCCCTCATTGAGTATTTCTGGAAAGGCGAAGCATGGGGCCGTTCCCTCTTTCATCTTCCCACAAATACTCAAAAACGCACGGTTACATGAGGCGATTGCGTCAGTTGGGGCGCGCGGGCGTATTAACTCTTCCTATCCCCAAGCCTCTTCTAGCAGCTCGAAACTGCCCTCTTTGAAGCGCAGGTATAGGATGTCGCCCGGCTGATCCGCTGCGCGACGGTGAAAGAGCACGAATTCCGAGCCACAGCGGGAAATGAAGAGCGGTTCCTCACTCGCCCGGGGAAGATCGGCGCGCAGCGCATCATGCAGCCCATCCACTTTTCTTTGGTAAAGGATTTTGCTGGCTTCGCGCGGGTCAAGCACCGGGGGCCGGCAGCCATCGAAAATTTCGGCGATCTGATCACCGCGCGCTGGGGCGTCCTTGATGGATAAAGTCTGACCCGTCTCATTCAGAGCGGCATAGTGGCGGGGTATCGCGTCTGCGAGGGTTGTATTGTGTGATGTCGGAACAGCCGGGCCGTTGGTTGAAAGCAGGATTAAGGGCAAAAGCAATGAGGTTTGCACGAGGTCGGTTCCCGGACATAATGTGAAGGCGTGTTGTCAGTCAGCCAGAGCTAGTTGGCCCGGGCCGACAGGCAAATCACTACGTCCAAGATGTGAACATTCCCTTAGGGCTGTTGCTATTCCGCAGCGAGTGGGTTTTCCAAGGGGCGACCGATCTGTGCAATATCGGCGATCACGCCCGTGATCAGTTTGCGGAAAGCATCGAAGCCCTCATGCGGTCTGATCTGGCGCTCATCCATGTAGAGCGAGCGGTCAATCTCAATCTGAATGGTATGTATGCCGCTGGATGGGCGGCCGTAATGCTGGGTCACATAGGCGCCCGCGAAAGGGGTGTTGCGTGTCACGGTCAAGCCCGCGTTGTGGAAGGCATCTTCCACCAGCCCGACGATCTGGTCACTGGCTGCTGCACCAAAGCGATCGCCCAAAACCACATCGGGGCGCGGCGTGCCGGTCTGGGCGACGCTGTCCATCGCTTCATGGGGCATCGAGTGGCAATCCAGCAGGATGGCCTGTCCGAACACCGCTTTGGCCCGATCCAATTCGGCTCGCAGCGCGGTGTGATAGGGGCGCCAGTAGTCATCGATGCGGCGCTGGGCCTCTGCCCGGGTGATCTTGCCGGAATAGATCGCCTTTCCGTTGGCCACCACGCGCGGCACAACACCCAGGCCAGACGCCACACGCGGGTTGTGGCCGGAGCGGCGCACGCCCTGAATGAGGGCAGGATCAAGTTCATCCTCTGACCGGTTCACATCCACAAAAGCACGCGGCATGCCCGCGGCGATCAGAGGTGCACCGCAATTTGGCGCGGCTGCGAATAGATCATCGACAAACGCGTCCTCCGAGCTGCGAATCGCGTGTTTGTCCAGCAGGCTTTGACGCATGAAGCTTTCTGGATAATCCCGCCCCGAATGGGGCGACGCGAACACCACGCAGGTGTTGCGGTCCAAAGGCTCGTAGACATGATAAGCCATATGCGGCATGAGCATTCCTTTCGCACCTGCATCATAGAGCGAAATTGCCGATCTAAAAGCCCTTGATCCGGGGTGACATAGCTTTTATACGGCGTGAACGCTGGCGCGGATTACCCCGCGCCCCATCTATTTTGGGGCATCGGGTTTTTGAAACCGCGCCGGTCACACGGGCGATTAGCTCAGCGGTAGAGCACTTCGTTGACATCGAAGGGGTCACTAGTTCGATCCTAGTATCGCCCACCATAATGATTTGTCGCGTTATCGCGCGGCACCCGCAACCCAAGGCGTCCCGACCTACCGGACCGCGCCGCGACAAAGAGGAGAGGACCATGAAGGTCAAGAACTCGCTGCGTTCGCTGAAGAACCGGCATCGCGACTGCCGCGTGGTGCGCCGCAAAGGCCGCGTCTACGTGATCAACAAGACCCAGCGTCGGTTCAAAGCCCGCCAGGGCTAAACCGCTGTTACTATGATTTGAGAGACCCCCGCCAAGTGCGGGGGTTTTTCTTTTGCCGCGTGGTCAGCGCTGCTTGCGACCGACATTGGCCACCACGGATTTTAGCAATTCCTCGATCATTTGACGCTGATCATCGGTGAAGGTGGGAGTGGCGATGTCCGGTTCCGGCCCATCGAGGTCGGACGCGTCAAATAGCACCTTGTCATCGGGGAAAAACCTCGCGCGAAGTGCTTCATTTTCATCCTCGAACTTGGCCAGAATAATGCGCGCCTCGAAATTGCTCATGGCGCGGCCTTTGAAGCGGGGCAAGTCGGCTACAGGCATGGACCGAAATACCGTGCGGGCATCCAAATCGGGCGTGCGGGTGACGATCTGCATCAGGTCCAGCATATCGATATGGGGCGTAGGATTGGCCGTCTCATCGGAGGGTAGTTTGTCATCGGCATCGATATCGAGCCCCAGAAGCGACATGAAATCCCGGATCACATCGCCCTTGGGAAAACGCGCGGGTTCAAATCGACGGAAAATGAACTCGGCCTCGGGAAACGCATCTTCCCAGGTTTTCACAATGCGCCCGTATTCGCCTGTCGCTGTGCCGAATTTTGCGAGATAGTTGTCAAAGCCAGGGGCGACTTTGCCGGTCTTCATCTTCTGTTTGTAATTGCTTTCAAGATACCGATCCTGGCGGCGGAAATAGGCGATGATCTTGGTGTCAAATGGCTCATCCATCGTGATCACATCGCGCAGCAGGTTGGGGTCACCGCCTGTCAGCATCTCGGAGCTGATGACAAAAGTCTGCGCCACGCTGCGCGACATGCGGGTCTTTATGGCATCGCCAATTTCCGTGGCATCTTTTACCGACCGGCCCCGCAGGGCGATGCCCATATCGTTGTAAGAGGCGCGTTGCTTGCGGACCAGAAAATCGATGCCCTTGGAGGTCAGGTATTTATTGCGCGCCCTCGAATAGCGCTGCACGGCGGTAGAGCCCGTTTTGGGCGTGCCGATATGGATCCAGAGCTGACGCATCAGGCGGCTTCCGCGCCCACCACGCTTTCATACATGTCAAAATCCCGGGCCAGCGCGCGTTCCACATTGCGCCGGTCCTTGGCCGACAGCGCATCGCGATGGGCGCGGCTCGAGGATTTGTGGCCCAGATGTTCGCGGGTATCTAGAATTTTCACCCCGTGGCCTTTTGCCCCGAACAGCGTGTCGATGATGTGGTTGCGTGCGGCGTCCATATCCTCCACCCGGCCTATGAATTCGTAGGTGAGCTGATCAAAACTGATCTCCAACCGCTGCGGCCGCCAATGCCTGTCGACCATCAGTGCGGCCTCTTCTTGCGCGATGGCATCCAGAAAGCCGGGCAGGGTGATCTCTGTTTGCGGATCACGCCCCAAAGCCGCATTCAGATCCCGCCGGTGTCGCGTATCGCCTTGCAGCTTGTCCGACCAAGCAGACACCGTTCGGCTCAGGGGTTCGCGGATGATCGTGAAGCGAAACCAATCCCCCGTCAGGGCATCATCCACCGTCGCCAAATCGAGCGCCTTCGCCCCCGCGCGCAGGTAATCCGGCGGCAGATTGTGGACCCCGTCCATCGAAATCTCAAGCGCATCATCCGAGGACAACGCGTGATGCATTTGCGTGATCAGCAGCGTCAGCACATTGGTGCACGCCGCCTTGTGGTTCTTCATATAAAGGAAATTCTGGCCCCCATAGGGCTTGGCCGGCAGATGCACATTCTGCAGCAGGTGCCGACGGGTGTGATAGTTCGGCAGGATCTCTTGCAGTTTGCCCATCAGGTCTTCGCCGCCTCTGCTTCGGCAATCCGTTCCACCTTGGTTCGCGTTTTAACGCCTGGGTGGCTATAGACCATGTCGATGAATTCCCCCCAATCGTCGCGCGATTTGATGTCTTCGATCTTTGCCCGGTGCCATGCCACACCTTGGTCGTGCAGTTCCTTCAGAACCGGATCAGAAAGCAGCTTGGCCCGCGCCGCGAGCATCCCCGGCACCAGCCGCATCATCGTGTCATCGCGCGTCTGGTTCGTGTTCATTGCGTCAAAATAATCCCGCCCCTGATCAAGCCGCACATGGTTCGTCCGCCCCCGATCGCGCTTCACGAGGAAACTGTCGCAGCTGCGAATGGCATAGTGGTGCATCCGCGCAAATGCATGGGAAAACCCGGGCCAGCTGCGCCATTTGACCCGGTTGCCGTCAAACACCTGCCCACCTGCATCGCGCCATGTGACATGACCATAGGGGTTTTCGGGATCGGGCGCCTTCTTGGCGTCCACATTCGGGCGGTGCACGCCCATCATGTGAAAGGCCCCGTTGTTGCGAAAGAGCGTCTTCAGCCCGGCGCCCCGGTAATTGGTAAAGCCCCCTTCGGGCGCGGCATGGAAAAACTGTTCCATCACCGGCACGTCTTCATAATGCCGCCGGAAGCCATTGCCGAAAAGCTTCCAGCAAACCGAAATCGCATCCGCAGGCCCGCTTGCCTTCACCAGATCGGGCAGGGTTGTGCCCTCCCGCAGGTTCAGAAACTCATCACAGTCACAACAGATCACCCAATCGGCGTCCTTGAACCGCTCATGCTTTGTGGCGCCGCGCAACGCATGCCGCTGAGGCGACACCGGCTTTTCCTTGCGCCCCATGGGCCGGTCACTGTTGTCGACATGAGACGCTATACCAAGCTCCTCCAACCGCCGTGCAATGTCATCGGTGCCGTCATCGCAATCATTGGTGTAGATGAGGAAACTGTCATACCCGATGGCCTGATTATGGGCGACCCATTCCAGCATGAAGGGCGCCTCATTCTTCATCGTGGTGACGGCCAGATATGTCTCAGGTTTCGCCATCCTACGCCACCAGACCCAGCTTCTGCGCAATCTCCGGCAGGTCCGCCACCACTTCTGCACGCGCCACATCTAGCCGCTGGCGATGCCATTTGAGGCTTTCTTCATGCAACTCACGCAGCTTGGGCACCCGCGTTTTCAGATCCTCCATCGCTGCGCGCAGGGCCGGGACTTGGCGCTGTATGCTCACATTCTCCACATGATTGGCGTTGAAGGTCTCAAAGTAGGAAAAATCGATCCGATCCTGATCCGCGCTGTTGGCTGTGCCGCGATAGCGCTTCATCAGGAAGGCTTCAGAACTTTTGATCATGTAGTGGTTCATGCTGACCAGCGCGTCACCATAGCTGCCCTCAAAACTGCGCCAGCCTTGGGTGATGTACTGCGCGGGCATCTCCTCACCCGATCCATTCACCCATTTGAGTGGCACGGTCCCATTGCGAAAGCGCGGCGCATATTTGGGCCGATGCACCCCCAAGCGCCGCACGCCGCGCGGGCGGAACATGGTCTTGAACCCGGTATAGCGCTGTACCCGATTGACGCCCGGCGGGGCGGACCGGGTGAACTGTGCAATGATCGGCTCATCCTCAAATCCTATGACGCCGCCATTGCCAAACACCCGCCAGGTGGCCGCAATCGCGTGGGCGTTCTGCGCCCCGCGCGCCTTCAATTCGGCAAAAAGCGCGCCCAGCGTGCCATCTCCGGCGTGAATGTTCAAAAATTCGTCGGCATCCGCCACAAGGATCCAATCCGATCCCTTGACCGCGTCCATCTTCCAAAACCTTTGATAGGCCCGGTTCTGAGGATCCTCAGGTTCCCCTTTGACATGCACGGAATTCTCCAGATGCGTGATCTCGCCCGCCTGATCCAGCGCATCCAAAATCTCCCGCGTCATATCCTGGCTGTCATTGGAAGCGATGAACACCCGCTCAAAGCCGATCAACTTGTAATAGCTGATCCACTCCAGCAGATACGGCCCTTCATCCTTGACCGTGCCCACAAGCGTGCAGCTGGGGGTGCTGTCCATCGTCGCCTCATGCTCTTTTTTGCCAATTGTGTACCAGAGAGCCCGCCACCCGCCTAGTCCTTACCGGAAAGCAATGAGCGATTGGTGAAAACGGCACCTCTGGCCGTCGCGTGTGTGTAAGTATTTCTGGAAAGATAAAGCCGAGAGTGATCCGAAGGTTTCTATGACCGGACCAGATTACTCTGAAAGAAATATGTAGGGCCTAAACGGCGATGTTGTCGATCAAGCGTACCCCGGCAAGCATAGCGGCGGCGAAAAGACGGGCCTCACGCGTCGGACCGGAGAGTTCTGAGAGGTCATCTGCAGCGCGCAGGTCGAGGTATTCGACATCTGTGAAACCGGCCCTTTTTAGGGCGTCGATGGCTTGGTCGCGGAGAGGTTCGAAAGCTTCGCCTTTTTGCAGCGCCTCCGAGATGGTCTCCATTTCCTCGAAAAGGCGGCAGGCCTTGGTACGAGCGCGGTCGGAGAGGAGGAGGTTGCGCGATGAGAGTGCAAGGCCGTCGATGTCGCGGATGGTGGGGCAGCCGTGGACGGTTATGCTCAGATCGAGATCTCGGGCGAGGCGTTTGACGACCTGAAGCTGCTGGAAATCTTTTTCGCCGAAGAAGGCATCTGTGGCCGTGGTTTGGGTGAAAAGCTTCGTCACCACGGTGGCCACGCCGTCAAAATGGCCGGGGCGGTAGACGCCGTCCATGACATCCGTCAGCCCCGCGACGGAGACGGTGGTGGCAAAGCCGTCGGGGTAGATCTGATCGGGGTCGGGTACGTAGAGCGCGTCAATACCGAAGCGGGTGAGTTTGCGGGCGTCCTCTTCTTCTGTGCGAGGGTAGTTGGCGAGGTCTTCTGGGTTGTTGAACTGTTTGGGGTTCACGAAGATCGTCACGATCACCCGGTCGCATTTTTTCTTGGCGGCGGTGACGAGCGACAGGTGCCCATCATGCAGCGCGCCCATGGTTGGCACGACGCCGACGGTTTCCTCAGCGCGGTGCCAGCCAGCGGTCATGGCGCGCAGGTCAGCCAGTTGGCGGATGATGGGCGGTGGAGTGATTAAGGTATTCATTGGGGCGCGCTCATTTAGAGGGGGCTTTGTCGCCGAATGTGTGTTCTGCTGCGGGGAAGCTGCGGGCGCGGACCTCTGCGGCGTAGGCCTCAATGGCCGCTTTGCCGTCATCGCCGAGCGTGGCGAAGCGTTTGACAAATTTCGGTTTGAACGCGGTGAAGAGGCCCAGCATATCATCAACCACGAGGATTTGACCATCGCAGCCCGCACCGGCGCCAATGCCGATGGTGGGGATGGCGATCTCGGCGGTGACTTTGTCGGCGAGGGTGGCCGGGACTTTTTCCAGAACAACGGAGAAGGCACCCGCGTCAGCCACCGCGTGGGCGTCCGAGAGCAGTGCCTCACCCGCGTCATCGCGGCCCTGCACCTTGTAGCCACCCAGCGTGTTGATCGATTGGGGGGTGAGGCCGATATGGGCCATCACTGGCACGCCGCGTGCCACGAGGAACGCGATCGTTTCCGCCATGTGCGTGCCGCCTTCAAGCTTCACGGCGGCGGCCCCGGTTTCGCGCATCAGCCGGGCGGCGTTGCGGAAGGCCTGTGCAGGGCTTTCCTCGTAGGACCCGAACGGCATGTCCATCACCAGCATGGCGGAGCTGAGGCCCCGGGCTACGGCCTGGCCGTGCATCACCATCATGTCCATTGTCACGCCAAGTGTCGACGGCAGGCCGTGCAGGACCATGCCGACCGAATCCCCCACCAGCACGAAATCACAGGCCTCATCCATCAGGCGGGCCATGGGCGTGGTGTAGGCGGTGAGGCTGACGATGGGGGTTTGGCCCTTCATGGCCGATATGTCATCGGGCAGAGGGGCGGTTTTCTTGGCGGTGGCGCTCATGGACTTGTCTCGCCTGGCATGTTTGGTCGGGCGAACAGATATCAGGTCGTGCTAGGCCATTCTACCCTTTGGCAAAATTACGTGAGGGCGCATCTGCGCGATGGTGTTTTGCCCGGGATGTGCCTAAGGTTGCAACCCGACCTGCCGGAGAATGTTTTTGAGCCGATTGATCTCAACCACTCTTGTTGCGCTGATGATGGCCTTATCTCCTCTGATGGCATGGGCACAGAACGCAGCGATAACGGTCAACCGATCCGAGATGATCCGAATATTGGGCGATCTGCCCAGTGCCATGCCGATCCGGCAAGATTTACAGAGCCTTGGGTTCGAAGGGGCCAATCTGGAGCTGGCTGTGGCGCAGGCGGGATCGTTTTACAAAGATCCTGTTATCGCCGGGTACATCGCGGATCGCGTGATTGCGGCCTACACTGATCCCAGTGCTGTCGTGGAGGCGCAAGGTCTCATCTGGCCGATGATTTCCCGGGGCATGGGGCATGTCAGCCTGAGTGAGCTGCGGTACTATTATTCCGTCGAGCAGGCGATGATAAACGCCATGTCGATCCGTGATTGTGGGCAGGCGATGCGAGGGGAGTTCTCGGATAAGCAGTTTTCGGACGCTTTATCGCGTATGGCGGCGCGGCTGGATACAGACGCTTTGAAAGAGTTCTACCGGATTGAGTTCAAGGCCGCGCAGCTGGGGGCGAAACGTGGGGCGGCCCGGTTGACGGAGGCGCAAAAGCGCGCGGCGGGGGCGGCGATTGATGTGCGGCTTGAGGCGCTCTTGCAGTCGGAACCGGATGCGGAACGGCTGCGCGGGGTGATGCTCAATCTGGATCGGGCGCGGAACAAGGATGCGTGTCGTATTGGGCGGCTGTTCTACACGGCCGTGCTGACGCTGCCGCAGGGTGATCAGCGCAACGGGCTTTTGCTCCTTGGGCAACCATGAGCGCACCTCTCAGGATCGCCAATCGCGATGCGCGGCGGTTGTGGCTTTGGACCAATGGGTTGTCGGCGACGCCCACCGGGCCGCTGGATGTGATGGGGATGATCCGCCGCCTTGGGTTCGTGCAGATTGATACGATCCGGAATGTGACGCGAGCGCATCATCATATCCTGTGGTCACGCAATCAGAATTACCGGGAGAAACTGCTTTGGCCGCGACTGCAAGCGAGGGATCTGTTTGAGCATTTCACCCATGATGCCTCGCTCATTCCGATGGAGGTGTTGCCCTATTGGCAGAGGCAGTTTGATCGGTTGGGGCGCAAGGCCGCCGCCGCTGATTGGTTTCAATCGGGTTTGGCGAGGTCGGAGATTGCCGGGATCCGAGCTAGGATTGAGAAGGAGGGTGCGTTGTCGACCCATGCCTTTGATACCAAAGCCGAAAATCGGGAGATGTGGGCGCGACCGCCGCATAAAAAGGCGCTGGATCAGATGTGGTATGCGGGCGATTTGGGGACGTGTCATCGCAAGAATTTCGTGAAGTTTTACGATCTGGGGGAGCGGATTTTTCCATCTCAGTTGCGCCCCGGAAAAGATCATGCGCCGGGGGAGGAAGAGGGGATTGATTGGCTTTGCGACCGGGCGTTGGAATACATTTCTGTGGGCACCCGCGGGGAGGTGCAGAGGTTCTGGGAAGCGATGAGTGCGGCGGAGGCCAAGGGCTGGGCGGAGCGTCGTTGCCCGGTTGAGGTTGAGGTGCAGGGCGCGGATGGGGCGTGGCGTGTGGGGTTTGCGGTACCCGACATTGAAGAGCGGTTGGAACGTGCGCCGGATCCGTCAACTCGGTTGCGGATACTCAATCCGTTTGATCCGGCGATAAGGGATCGGGCCCGGTTAGAGCGGCTCTTTGGATTTGATTATCGCAATGAGATGTTTGTGCCGAAGGAGAAGCGGCGCTGGGGGTATTATGTGTATCCGCTGCTGGAGGGGTATCGGTTCGTGGGGCGGTGCGAGGTGAAGGCGGATCGGGCGCAAGGGTGGTTGCGCGTGACCGGGTTTTGGCCGGAGGCGGGCGTGAAATGGACGCCCGCGCGGTTTGACAAATTTGAGGCCGAGCTTGCCCGGTTTGCCCGGTTGGCGGGGATCAAAGATACAGGCTGGTCGGTTCCTTATCCGGGCCCGAAACCCAACGTCGGTATCGTGTCGGTATAACGTCGGTATTGCGTCGGTGCGGTGCGAGGTTTGAAGAAAGGTATGTTGGGATGCGATTGAATGACAAGACGGCCATCGTGACCGGCGGGGCCAGCGGCTTTGGCGAGGGGATTGTACGGCGCTTTGCCGAAGAAGGCGCGCGGGTGATGGTGGCGGATATCAATGCGGACGCGGCCCGGGATGTGGCGGCGGAGCACGGAGGTGTGGCCTGCACTGTGGATGTGTCAGACCGGGCGAGTGTGGAGGCGATGGCCGAGCTTGCCGTGGCGGAGTTTGGGCATCTGGATATTCTGGTGAACAATGCGGGTGTCACGCATTTGCCGCAGGCGTTGGAGGAAGTGACGGAGGAGGATTTTGATCGCGTCTTCGCGGTGAATTGCAAATCCGTCTACCTTACCGCGCAGGCCTTCGTGCCGGGTATGAAGGCGCGGGGGGCGGGAGCGATTTTGAATGTGGCGTCCACGGCGGGGGTCAGCCCGAGGCCGAGGCTCAATTGGTACAATGCGTCGAAGGGATGGATGATCACGGCGACGCGGGCGCTGGCCGTGGAACTGGCGCCTGCGGGGGTGCGGGTGAATGCGATCAATCCGGTGGCGGGGGAGACGCCGCTGTTGAAGTCCTTCATGGGCGAGGACACGCCGGAGATGCGGGAGAAGTTTTTGTCGACCATTCCGTTGGGGCGGTTTTCACAGCCGGAGGATATGGGGCATGCGGCGGTTTACTTGTGCAGCGATGAGGCGAGCATGGTGACGGGGGTTTGCATGGAGGTGGATGGGGGGCGGTGTATTTGATTTGCGCCCTGCGCGGAATCAAGGCGCTTGCGCCGCCGCGCTTCGTCAGGCCCCACTCAAGGCCTGGCGAAATGGCAATCGCAGGATGTCGCTCGAATAGAGTCCGGGAACCCGATGATAAAGTGCTGCTGTTCAGTAGTTCGGATCGCCAGACCGGGGCCTGACGAAGCGCGGCTGGGTCAGGCGTTTTCGCGGAGGATGGCGCCGGCGAGGTAGAGGGAGCCGCAGATGAGGATGCGGGCGTCGGGGTCGTTCGCGACGATGGTTTTGACGGCGGTGGTGGCGTCGGCGGCGATGTCGGCCTTCATGCCGCAGTCGCGGGCGATTTTTGAGGTTTCTTCGGCGGGCAGAGTGTTCACTTCGCCTGGTATTGAGAGTGCGGTTAGGCTGGCAGCATGGGTGGCCAGAGGGGCCATGTAGCCCGCCACGTCCTTTGTGTTCATCATTCCGCAGACCAGATGCGTGGGGCGGTCTCGTAGCGTCGACAGGTAAGCGCCAAGCGCCTGACCCGCTGCCGGGTTGTGCCCGCCATCGAGCCAGAGCTCTGCTGCACCTGCGGCCTCGACCAGAGGGCCGGTTTTGAGCCGTTGCATCCGGGCGGGCCAGCGGGCTTGGGTGACGGCGGCTTCAAGGCCGGAATCCGAGATGCCTAGATGGCGCAGACCGGCGAGGGCCGCCCCTGCGTTTTGTACTTGATGCGCGCCAAGAAGGTTTGGTAGGGGCAGATCGCGCAGGCCGGTTTCGTCTTGGAACACCAGACGACCGCGTTCCGTGCTCACATGCCAGTGCTGGCCGTGGGCGAGCAGTGCTGCGCCGACTTTCGCAGCTTGCGCTTCGATCACGTCCTGTGCGTCGTCGGCTTGCGGGCTGACCACGCAAGGCACGCTGCGCTTGAGGATGCCTGCTTTCTCAAAAGCGATTTTGCCGACGGTGTCGCCGAGGAACCCTTCGTGGTCCATGGAGACGGGCGTGATCACGGTGAGTGCGGGTTTGGCGATGACATTGGTGGCATCCAGACGCCCGCCGAGGCCGACTTCCAGCAGGGTGTAGTCTGCCTCCACCCGCGACATAGCCAGAAGGCCAGCGCAGGTGGTGATTTCGAAATAGGTGATCGGCGCGCCGTCATTGGCGGCATAGCATTCGTCGAGAACGGCGGTCAGGTCGCCCTCGGAAATCAGCGATCCGGCGAGGTAGATGCGTTCATGGAAGCGCGCCAGATGGGGGGAGGTGTAGGCATGGACCTTATGGTCCGCGCCCTCCAACCCCGCGCGGAGCATGGCGAGGGTGGAGCCTTTGCCATTCGTGCCTGCGATGTGGATCACCGGGGGCAGTTTGTCTTGTGGGTTGCCGAGGCGGTCCAGCAGGTGCCAGACACGATCCAGCGTCAGGTCGATGATCTTGGGGTGAAGCGACATCATCCGGTCGAGGATAGCGTCGGATGTGGCGGAGGTCATTTCTCGGCGGGCTCTTCCGGCTCCACCTCTGCTGCAGGCTCTTCCGGTGTTTCAAACGGTTTTGCCTCATCAGGTTCTGGTTTCGGCAGATCGCCCATGATGGCAGGCGGTAGGCCCAGAAGCATGCGGGTGATGGTGATGAGTTCTTCGCGCATTTCCGTGCGCGGCGTCACGCGGTCGAGCATGCCGTGATCGAGAAGGTATTCGGCGCGCTGGAAGCCTTCGGGGAGTTTCTCGCGGATGGTTTGTTCGATGACGCGGGGGCCTGCAAAGCAGATGAGCGCATTGGGCTCGGCGATATGCACATCACCCAGCATGGCATATGACGCGGTTACACCCCCGGTTGTTGGATGGGTCAGCACGACGATATAGGGCAGGCCAGCTTCGCGCAGCATTTGTACCGCAACTGTCGTGCGCGGCATTTGCATGAGCGACAGGATCCCTTCCTGCATGCGCGCGCCACCGGCAGCAGAGAAGAGGATCAGGGGGCGGTGCAGTTTCACCGCCTCTTCGGCGGCGGCGATGATGGCGTTGCCGACATACATCCCCATGGATCCGCCCATGAAGGAAAAATCCTGTGCGGCGGCAATAATGGGCGTGCGGCCAATTTCGCCGCGGGCAACAAGCATGGCCTCGGATTCGCCCGTGCCTTTTTGTGCGGCTTTCATCCGGTCGGGGTATTTTTTCTGGTCCTTGAATTGCAGCGGGTCAGCCACCGGTATTGGAACGTCGACTTCGGTGAAGACGCCACCATCGAACAGACGGTCAAAGCGTTGGCGCGGGGTGATCGCCAGATGATGCCCGCAATTAGTGCAGACATAGTGATTGTCCGAGAGTTCGCGGTGGAAGAGCATCGTCCCGCAGGCTTCGCATTTCACCCACAGGTTTTCCGGCACTTCCCGGCGCGAAAAGATCGAGTTGATGCGCGGGCGCACGTAATTGGTGATCCAGTTCATGCGGGCAAGTGTCCCCTTTGCCTAAAGTCATGTGGACATAATCCGGCGTTGCGGGATTTGCAATCAAACCCGTAAGGCGAGGCGGCAGGCAAGCCAGGCGCAGAGCGTCATCATCAGCTCCAGCGGCAAAAGCGTGCTGGCAAGGCCTGGGGCGTCAAGCGACAGGGGGAAGGTATAGAGTGCTGTGCCGTCGAATTCGCCGTGCGGGGCGGCGAAAAGGATGGCGAAGACGTTGTTGATGAAATGGAGCGCGATGGCCGCGCCCAATGTGCCGCTGCGCGCTGTGAGATCGGCGGCTGCCATGCCGAAAAGGCCGGACCAGAGCACCAGCATCCAGGCGTTTTCGCCTGCGACATCAGGGCTATAGTGCAAAAGACCGAAGAGTGCGGATGGGACGCCCATCCAGATCACTGGGTGGCGGAACTTGGCGGCGAGCTGGCTTTGAAGATAGCCGCGAAAGGCCAGTTCTTCGGCGCTGATCTGGATCATCACGAGCGGCAGGGCGAGGGGGAGGAACAAGAGCCACTGCCCCAAGTTTAGGTGCCGCTCCAACTGGAACCCCTCTGGCATCGGCATGAGCCAGAAGAACAAGTAAAGCGGCGCGAGGTATTTGGCGCAGAGTAAGAAATCCCCCAAAGCGCGGTCGCGCCGCCCGATAAGCGTGCGCAGTTGGCGGCGATGAAGTGTGCGCAGGACCATGCTGAGCGCGACGATCAGGAAGGTGAATTGGAAGAGCGTGAAAAAGACGTAGCCGCCGCCCTCTTCATCGAAAAGCTGATCCATGGCGCCGGTCCCGAGGATGGAGGGCAAGGTGTTCACAAAAAGGATCAGGATCGACAGGTAGATCGCCACGGCCAAACCTGCCCCCAAGATCAGCCGCACGGGGTTGGATGATTTGCGCGCTGGGCGGATCAGGCTGTCATGGGGGTCATAGGACATAGGCCCACTTAGCTTTGGATTGACGTGAGGCGCAATGCGATGGACGCTTGAGGCAAGGGGGACGGCATGGACGACTATTTCGATCTGGGCGGGTTTACCTGCCCCGTGACCACGACCAGCGCAGAGGCGCAGATTTGGTTTGACCGCGGGCTTTTGTGGACTTTCGGGTTCAACCACGAAGAGGCCGTCGACTGTTTTGAGCGCGCGATTGCCGCCGATCCGGATTGCGCGATGGCCCATTGGGGGCGCGCCTATGCGGCGGGGCCCAATTACAACATGGAATGGCATCGTTTCGATGATCGGGGTCGGGCCAAGGCGCTTTCGGTCGGGCATGAGGCGGCGCAGGCCGGGCTCGCGCTGGCGGATAAGGTCTCGGATTGGGAAGCGGCGCTGCTGCGTGCGTTGCCAGAACGGTTTCCGCAAGCAGAGGTGACGGATATCGAGGTGATGATCAGCTGGAACCATGCCTTTGCCGATGCGATGCGCAAGGTGCAGGCCGGGCATCCCGAAAACCTGACCATTTGCACGGTCTTCGTGGAGGCGCTGATGAACCTCACGCCCTGGCAGATGTGGGATTTGCCCAGCGGTCAACCCGCAGAAGGCGCGGCGACCCTTGAGGCGCAAGGGCTGCTGGAAAAAGCAATGCAGACGCAGCCCGAGGCCTGGGACCATCCCGGCCTGCTGCATCTCTATGTTCATTTGATGGAAATGTCGCCTACACCCGAGGCGGCGCTCAAGGCGGGTGACCGGTTGCGCCGGATGATGCCGGATGCGGGGCATATCATCCACATGCCCACCCATATTGATGTGCTCTGCGGGCATTACCAGAACGTGGTCGATTGGAATGAGGCGGCGGTGGAGGCGGATCTGAAATACTGGCGTCTGCACGGGGCGCTGAAGCGCTATTCAGGCTACCGGCTGCACAATTACCATTTCATCATATATGGAGCGATGTTTCTGGGCCAGATCGAGCCTGCCTTGCGGGCGGTGCGGGGCGCGTGGGCGACCTTCCCCGAAGATGTGCTGCGCATAGAAAGCCCGCCCATGGCGGATTTTTTTGAAAGTTATCTGAGCTTTGAGCCTCACGTGCTGGTCCGGTTCGGCCGCTGGCGGGAGGCGACGGAGTTTCCGCTGCCCGAGGATCAGGCGCTTTATGCGACCCTGACCGCCCATGTGCATTACGCCCGCGCCGTGGGGCATGCGGCTTTGGGGGAGGTGGATGAGGCGTTGCGCGAAGAAGCAGCTTACCTCGCCGCTGTGGCCCGCGTGCCGGAGACCCGGCTTTTGCACAATAACAAGGTGGTCGATCTGCTGGCCGTCGGGGCGGAAATGGTCCGGGGGGAAATCCTCTATCGTCAGGGGGATTTTGATGCGGCGTTTGCGGCACTGCGCCGGTCGGTCGCGCTGGATGACGGGCTTTTATATGATGAGCCTTGGGGCTGGATGCAGCCTGCCCGCCATGCCTTGGGGGCGCTTTTGTTCGAACAGGGCCGCGTGGAAGAGGCCGAAGCGGTGTATCGCGAAGACCTCGGCCTTGGCGGGGCGCTGTCACGGGCGAGCATTCATCCTGACAACATTTGGGCGCTCAAAGGGCTGCATGATTGCCTGAAAGCGCGGCGTGAGATTGTGGAGATCGTTCAAATCCGCCAACGTCTCGATTTGACGCAGGCGCGCGCGGACAGGGCCGTGGCCGCGTCCTGTTTCTGCGCGCAGGCGGCGACGAAGGAGCGCGCACCAGAGTTTTGATGCCTCCGGCGGGAGTATTTCAAGCCAAAAAGAAGCGCGCGATTTTGCTTCTTTTTGGCTATAAATACTTAAATCCGACTGTTCGGCTTGGTGATTGGTTTAGTCTGACGCGGGCCAGGGCGCCGAGGGGAGCCCTGTGTGATAAGGGAAGGGGTCGTAGGTGACCTTGAGCCCCTCTGCGCGCCAGGCGCGGACATCCGGATCGGAAAGGTGTTGATTGACGTATTCGCGGGCGGCGTCGCTCATGGGCAGGTCGTAGCCTGCGACCCGTGCGGCGACCGGGGCGTAGAACACATCCGCCAAGCTGTAGGTGCCGAAGAGCCAAGGTCCATCCCCGCCGTGGCGGGATTTGGCGAGGGACCAGAGTTCCTCGATCCGGGCGAGATCGGCGAGCACGGCGTCTGAAGGCTTGAAGCCTTTCATCTGGTGGGAAAGCTGCATGGGGCAATCGCCGCGGAGTTCTGTGAAGCCGGAATGCATCTCTGCCACGATCCAGCGGGCGAAGGCGCGGGCGGCGGGGTCGGCAGGCCATAGACCGGCATCCGGGTGGCGTTCTGCCAGAGTTTCGGCCATGGCGAGGCTGTCGCCGATCACGGTGCCTTGTTGGTCGCGCATCACGGGAACAAGGCGGGCCGGGGCGAGATCGGCCAGATCCTCGGTCATCGTGCCAGCGTAGAGTCCGACCACATGGACCCGCACAGGCAGGTCGAATTTCTGGAACATCAGCCAGCCGCGTAGGGACCAGCTGGAAAAGGTGCGATCGCCGATGTAGAGGTCATAGGTCATGAGGTTCAGCTTAGCGCAGCCACGCGTCTGACGAACAACGATGAATTGTGACGCGTACTATCACGGGCAGTGATTGATCCGCACCGAGCGCCAGCCGTCACTATCATGAACCAGTTCTGTCACGGACAGGTTGTCGATTTTTTGGGCGAAGGCCTGATAGGCGGAGATGCGTTCGGCTTGCTGCACCTGTGTAAGGATGGCGCCCATGTGGGCCACAGCGATGATGTCTGCGCCGGGATGAGCGGCCATGGCGCGCGCGATGCCGCGGTCGACGCGGGTCACGACCTCATCCCATGTGTCGCCACCCGGCGCGCGTACGAGGCCCGGTTCATCCCAGAAGGCGCGCAAGCGTTCCTGATCCTCGATCGTTTCGAAATTCTGCATTTCCCAATCGCCGAAATGGATTTCGCGCAGATCGGCATCATGGGGCAGGCGGGTGCGGGGGCCTTGGATCGCGTCGGCTGTGGCGGTTGCGCGGATGAGGTCGGAAGAGACGACCACAGCGTCGGTTGGCAGGAAGGCGTTCAGGCGGGCAATGCGGGCGGTGTCGGTCAGGTCGGCCGGAATGTCGGACCAGCCGACCATGGCCTTGGCATGCGTCGGCCCGTGGCGGACCCAGAAGACGCGGGTCATGGAAGAGTGCCTTTGAGCACTTGGGGCAGCCCTGCGATGACGTTCACCACCAGATCGGCCTTCTGACCAAGTTTCTGGTTGAGGCGGCCCTGTTCGATTTGGAATTTCCGGGCCAGCGCGTTGTCTGGCACAACCGAATGGCCCACCTCGTTTGAGACGATCACCACGGGCGCGGCGCACAGCGCAAGACCGGCCATCAATCCCGCCTCCGCCTCTGCCAGATCGTTCTCCGCCAGCAGGTGATTTGACAGCCACATTGTGGCGCAATCCATCAACACGGCGTGATCACCGCTGATCCCAGCGAGGGTTCGCCCAACCTCCAGAGGTTCTTCGATGGTCCGCCAGCCCTGGCCGCGCAATTCCTGATGGCGGGTGATTTTGTCTTTCATTTCAGTGTCAAAGGCCTGCGCGGTGGCGAAGTAAACGCGCGCGCGACCGGTGCCGGAGACCAGATTTTCAGCGAAGGTGGACTTGCCTGATGCGGCGCCGCCTAGCACGAGAGAGAGGGGTGGCAACAATTTAACACCTTTTTAATGATCCGATGTGCTATAAAGCTCGTACCACTATCCACACGCGCCAAAAAGAGCGGACCTCAGCGTTCGCTGCCCACAGGGGGATGACCATGCCGTTGGACAGTGATCATTCAACAAATATGTCCCGCGTCGCCATGAAGGCGGAGCTGCTGGATGCTGAAACAGAACAAAGGTTGGCCTATGCATGGCGGGACCAACGCGACGAACAAGCGTTGCACCGTCTGATTACTGCCTATATGCGCCTCGCCATTTCTATGGCTGCCAAATACAAGCGCTACGGCGCATCAATGAATGACTTGATCCAGGAGGCGGGTCTGGGGCTGATGAAGGCCGCTGACAAATTCGACCCTGATCGCGGTGTACGGTTTTCGACCTATGCCGTGTGGTGGATCAAGGCATCTATCCAGGATTATGTGATGCGCAACTGGTCCATGGTGCGCACCGGGTCCACCTCTTCGCAGAAATCGCTGTTTTTCAACATGCGCCGGGTTCAGGCGCGGATTGAGCGGGAAGCGATGGCGCAGGGTGAGGAGCTTGACGGGCATCAGCTGCGGGAGATGATTGCGCAGGAAGTGGGTGTACCGCTGCGCGACGTGGAGATGATGGAAGGTCGGTTGTCCGGCTCTGATTTCTCTCTGAACGCTACGCAATCAGTTGAAGACGAAGGGCGCGAGTGGATCGATACCATCGAGGATGACGGCCCGCGCGGTGATGAACTGGTGGAAGAAGATCACGATCTGAGCGCGCTGCGCGGTTGGTTGGGTGACGCGATGTCCAAGCTGAATGACCGTGAACGTTTTATCGTCCGGGAGCGTAAGCTGCGCGATGAGCCGCGCACGCTGGAAAGCCTGGGCGATGAGCTGAGCTTGTCTAAAGAACGGGTGCGTCAGTTGGAGGCGGCAGCCTTCCAGAAGATGCGCAAGCATTTGGAGCGTCACGGGTCGGAAGTGCATAATTTGCTGGCCTGAGGGCCAGTCCCTTTCGCAAGGTGATGATGTCCTGCGCGGGTTTCGCGCAGGACAATTTGTTTCAGGGCAGGCGGTTGCGCGGCTCTTGTGCATGGCGCGCGCCAAGTTTACCATCTCCGCACGATTAAGCCGGAGCGCGTCCATGCTGGCTAACAAACGCATATTATTGATCATCGGCGGCGGGATCGCGGCCTACAAATCGCTTGATCTGATCCGGCGACTTAAGGAGCGTGGTGCGTCTGTGACGCCCGTCCTGACGCGCGCGGGGGCGGAGTTTGTGACGCCTTTGTCGGTCTCGGCCTTAGCGGGGCGGAAGGTTTTTCAGGATCTGTTTGATCTGACCGATGAGGCGGAGATGGGGCACATTGAGCTCAGCCGCTCAGCCGATCTGATCGTCGTGGCCCCTGCGACGGCGGATTTGATGGCCAAGATGGCAGGGGGGCAGGCAGATGATCTGGCCTCGACGCTGCTTTTGGCGACGGACACGTCTGTTTTGGTCGCACCCGCAATGAATGTTCGGATGTGGGAGCATGCGGCGACCAAGCGCAATGTTGAGGTGCTCAAGGGTGATGGCATCGGCTTTGTCGGACCCAATGAGGGCGATATGGCCTGCGGAGAATTTGGGCCGGGGCGTATGTCGGAGCCGTTGGAGATTGTCGCAGCGGTGGAGGATCGGATTGCAAATGGTCCGCTCAAGGGCAAGCGTGTGTTGGTAACCTCTGGCCCAACCCATGAACCGATTGATCCTGTGCGTTACATCGCGAACCGGTCTTCGGGGGCGCAGGGCAGTGCGATTGCACGGGCCTTGTCTGCCTTGGGGGCGGAGGTGGTGTTTGTCACCGGGCCAGCGGATGTGGCCCCGCCTGGCGGGGTGGAGGTCGTGCCCGTGGGATCGGCACTTGAGATGCTGAACGCGGTGGAGGCGGCTTTGCCCGCGGATGCGGCCGTTTTCGCCGCTGCCGTCGCGGATTGGCGGGTGGCCTCGGCGTCGGACAGCAAACTGAAGAAATCCAATGCGGGCCTGCCGCAACTGGAGTTTGCCGAGAACCCGGACATTCTGGCGACGGTTTCCCGGATGAATGGCGGGCGGCCCGGGTTGGTCGTCGGCTTTGCCGCGGAAACAGATGATGTGGTGGCCCATGCCACGGCCAAGCGGGAACGCAAAGGGTGTGATTGGATTGTGGCCAATGACGTGCGGCCTGAGACCGGAATCATGGGTGGTACGGAAAATGATGTGGTGCTGATCACGGCTGAGGGTGCGGAGGATTGGCCGCGCATCTCGAAAGATCAGGTGGCCAAGCGATTGGCGGAGCGTGTGGCGGCGGCTTTGAATTGAGTTAGTGTCTCAGTTCAAGGTTCTGCCGGGAGTATTTTTGGAAAGATGAAGCAGCGGGACACTGTGACAATCGAGTGCTTTTGGGACGAGGGGGCGGATACCTCCCTCGGCTTGCCGCGCTATGAAACAGCAGGCGCGGCGGGCGCGGATTTGCGCGCGAATTTTACAGATCGCGGCGCGGTGAGCCTGTTGCCGGGTGGTCGTACCTTGGTGCCCACGGGGCTGCGGGTGGCGGTGCCGGAGGGGTATGAGATGCAACTGAGGCCGCGCTCTGGCCTGGCGTTGAAGCACGGGATTACGCTGCCCAATACGCCCGGTACGATCGACAGTGATTATCGCGGGCCGCTGGGGGTGATCGTGATGAATGCAGGGTCTGAAGCGTTTGAGATCACCCATGGCATGCGGATTGCGCAGATGATCATCGCGCCGGTGATGCAGGCCGGGTTCGTCGAGGTAAGTGTGCTCTCTGATACTGCGCGGGGCGCGGGCGGTTTTGGATCGACAGGAGTAGGCCGATGATGGTCGTGTTTGGTCTGGCCGCCGGGCTGTGGGGTCTGGGCGCGGCCCTGCGCACGCCGCAACAGGCACGGTTCTTGATGATCGGGCTCTTGTGGGTGGGCGTTGTGTCGATGCATATCCTGCTGCCTGTGGGACATCCGCTGAGGAATGCGACCGGTGGGTCCGCGTCGCTTTGGGTCTATCTGGCGGTCTTTACGGCCATCGCCTTCAGCTATGGCAAGGGGATCGCTTTCTTGAAGGAGACGGCGGAACGGCGGAATACACCCGAGCAGAAGGGGCCGTTCTCGGAGGCCGAACTGGAACGCTATGCCCGCCACATCGTGCTGCGGGAGATTGGCGGGCCGGGGCAGAAGGCGTTGAAGGATGCCAAGGTGTTGGTCGTGGGGGCGGGCGGGCTTGGATCGCCTGCGCTGATGTATCTGGGGGCGGCTGGCGTGGGTACGCTGGGCGTTATTGATGACGATCTGGTCGACAATTCCAATCTGCAGCGGCAGGTCATTCATCGCGACCGCGATATCGGGCGGCCTAAAGTGCAATCGGCCTATGATGCCCTTTGCGCGCAGAACCCCAATATTGACGTGCGCAGCTACACGCGTCGCCTGACCGAAGAGATCGCGGAAGAGCTGTTTGCCGAGTATGATCTGATCCTCGACGGGTCGGACAATTTCGACACCCGCTATCTGGTCAATGCCGCAGCCGTGGCCACCAAGACGCCGCTCATTTCCGGCGCGCTGTCGCAATGGGAGGGGCAGCTGAGCCTCTTTGACCCTGCAAATGGCACGCCTTGTTATGCCTGTGTGTTTCCCAAACCGCCCGCTGATGGGCTTGCGCCGTCCTGCGCTGAGGCTGGGGTGTTCAGTCCGCTGGCAGGCATCATGGGGTCGATGATGGCCGCAGAGGCGATCAAGCATCTGGCAGGCGCGGGCGAGACGCTGCGCGGCGAGCTGCTGATCTATGACGCGCTTTACGGGGAAAGCCGGAAAGTGAAGATCAAGAAAGACCCCGATTGCCCGGTTTGCGGGTCCTGAGACCTGAGCCGCTGACCTTTCAATCCGACCCTGTCAGCCCTAGTTTGTGGTCAAAGGAGATCTTCATGACCAATCCGCTGCTGACCCCGTGGTCCACCCCGTTTGACATCGCACCCTTTGATGCGATCGATGATGTGCATTTTGAGCCTGCATTCGATGCCGCCTTGGAGGAGGCGCGGGCAGAGATCAAGGTCATCTCCGACAGTCCAGAGGCGCCGACACTTGCCAACACGATCGAGGCGTTGGAACAGGCGGGGAAGACGCTGGATCGCGTTTTGTCGGTGTTTTTCTCCGTCTCGGGCGCGGATACGAACCCCAGGCGGCAGGAATTGCAGCGTGCGTTCAGCCCGAAGTTGGCGGCCTATTCGTCGGATATCTACGAGAACAAGGCGCTGTTTGATCGGATTGAGACGTTGTGGCAGGGGCGCGAGGGCTTGGGTCTTTCCGATGAAGAAGAGCGGCTTTTGATGCTGACCCGGAGGGGTTTCGTGCGCGCGGGGGCGGCGCTGACCGGAACGCAGGCGGCACGGATGAGAGAGATTCGCGGGCGTTTGGCGGAGTTGGGCACGTCCTTCACGCAGAACCTGTTGGCGGATGAAGCGGCCTGGCACATGGCGCTTTCCGAGGATGATCTGGAGGGCCTTCCTGAATTTGTAGTTGCTGCGGCATCCGAGGCGGGGCGAGAAAAGGAGGCGGACGGGCCTGTCGTGACGCTGTCGCGGTCGATCATCGTGCCGTTTTTGCAGTTTTCCCCGCGTCACGATCTGCGCAAAAAAGCGTTTGAGGCGTGGGAGGCGCGCGGGGCAAATGGCGGCGAGACGGACAACCGGACGATCACGGCAGAGATCCTCAGCCTCAGGGAGGAACGCGCGGGTCTCTTGGGGTATGACAGTTTTGCCGATTACAAACTGGAAACCGAGATGGCCAAGACGCCCGGCGCGGTGCGCGATCTGTTGATGCAGGTTTGGGAACCCGCCAAGGCCCGGGCGGAAGCGGATGCCGAGGTGCTGACCGCGATGATGCGGGAGGATGGCATCAACGGCGATCTGGAGCCGTGGGATTGGCGGTATTATGCGGAGAAGCGGCGCAAGGCGGAGCATGATCTCGATGAGGCGGCGCTCAAGCCTTACCTGCAGTTGGAGCGGATGATTGAGGCGTCTTTTGCCTGTGCAAACCGGCTGTTCGGGTTGGAGTTCAAACCGCTCGATGTGGCGCTTTATCATCCTGATTGTCGCGCGTGGGAGGTGACGCGTGGAGGCGAACACGTGGCGGTCTTTATAGGCGACTATTTCGCGCGCGGGTCCAAGCGGTCAGGCGCGTGGTGTTCGGCGATGCGCGGGCAGGCAAAGACTCCCAAGGTGCAGGGGCCAGTGGTGATCAATGTGTGCAATTTCGCCAAGGGGGATCCGGCGCTGCTCAGCTATGATGACGCGCGCACGCTGTTCCATGAGTTCGGCCATGCGCTGCATCAGATGCTGTCGAATGTGCACTATGAAAGCCTGTCCGGTACCAACGTGGCCCGTGATTTTGTGGAACTGCCGAGCCAGCTCTATGAGCATTGGCTGGAGGTGCCTGAGGTGCTGGCGGAATACGCGACCCATGCCGAGACGGGTGAGGCGATGCCGCAAGAGATGCTGGGTAAAGTGCTGGGGGCAGCGACGTTTGATATGGGTTTCCAGACGGTGGAATACGTGGCCTCGGCGCTGGTGGATTTGGCCTTCCACGAAGGGTCTGCGCCCGCAGATACCATGGCGCGGCAGGCTGAAGTGTTGGCAGAAATCGGCATGCCACGCGCCATCCGGATGCGTCATGCGACGCCTCAGTTTGCGCATGTGTTCTCAGGCGATGGCTATTCCAGCGGGTATTACAGCTATATGTGGTCGGAGGTGATGGACGCCGATGCCTTTGCGGCCTTTGAAGAGGCGGGCAGCGCATTTGACGAAGGTCGCGCGCGGGCTTTGGAGACGCATATCCTATCGACCGGCGGGTCGAAGGATGCTGAAGAGCTTTACCTGGCCTTCCGTGGTCGTCTGCCGGGGGTGGAGGCCTTGCTGAAGGGCCGGGGATTGGCTGCGTGAGTTATGAAGACCTTCCCTATCGTCCCTGCGCGGGCGTGATGTTGATCAACCACGCAGGCGAGGTGTTCGTGGGTCAGCGCAAGGACAGCAAGGTTGCCGCCTGGCAGATGCCGCAGGGCGGGATTGATGCCGGTGAAAGCCCGCGAGACGCCGCCTTGCGGGAGTTGGAAGAAGAGACGGGTGTTCCGGCCAGCCTTGTGACCGTTGAGGCCGAATCTGAGGACTGGGTGCGCTATGATCTGCCCGAGGATCTGATCGGCAAGCTTTGGAAGGGCCGCTATCGCGGGCAGGAACAGAAGTGGTTTCTGATGCGGTTTCACGGGGAAGATGGGGATGTGAATATCTTCACCGATCATCAGGAATTCTCTGAATGGCGGTGGCTGCCTGTGGGTGAATTAGCAGATAATATCGTGCCATTTAAGCGCGCTGTTTATGAACAGGTGCTCGCTGAGTTCGGGTTTTAAGGGGCTTTGCCCCCGCCTTCTACGCGGTCTCCCACTATATGCGAGAGGGCTTTGCCCCCTCGCGCTCCCCCAGGATATTTCTAGCCAAAAGAAACAGGCCATGTTTCTTCTGGCTGAAAATATCCCCGCCGGAGGTATAGAATTTTACGTAGGACTCCCAATGAGAACAAAACGTGAATATAGTCACGGAATCATGTTTGCTGAGCTGTCCATTACGTCGAATTTCACCTTCCTGACCGGGGCGTCGCATCCGGAGGAGTATGCGGAGCGGGCGGCGCTTTTGGGGCTGCCGGCCATCGTCGTGGCGGATTGGAATTCAGTCGCCGGGATCGTGCGTGCGCATACGGCGGCGCGGGAGATTGAGCGGGTTGTCAAAGCGCGGCAGGAGATGGAGGCGCGGGATGGGGTGATTGGGCCGCCAGCGCCGGATGGGGGTGCGCCGGGTTGGGCGGTGGTGCCGCGTTTGATCCCGGCGGCAAGGGTGCAGTTGACCGAAGGGCTGGAGGTGACGGCCCTGCCCAAGACGCGGGTGGGTTGGGGGCATCTGTGTCGTTTGATCAGCCGGGGGCGGTTGCGTGCCGAGAAAGGTGAATGCGACCTCAACCTTAATGATCTGCTTGAATGGGGGGCGGATATGGCGCTTTTGCTGCACCCGCCGGATCGGGTCTTTGAGGGCAAGTGGCGTGGGGCTGCCCAGCGGGTTGTGCGGACGTTTGGAGAGGACGCATATCTGCTGATGGCGCCGTCCTATGACGGGCAGGATCAGGGGCGATTTGCGCGGTGGTACGCGTTGGCGGAGGAGTTGGGTGTGGATACGGTCGCCTCTGCCTTGCCCGTGATGCATCACGCCCGGCGCAGGCGGTTGGCGGATGTACTGACCGCGATCCGCAAGGGATGTCGGGTGGAGGAGTTGGGGCGCGCAGCGCTTGCCAATGGGGAGCGGCGCATGCGGTCTGAGGCGGAGATGCTGAGGCTCTTCCGGGGGCATGAGGATGCTGTGCATCGGGCGGGGGAGGTTGCGGAGACGCTTGAGTTTTCTCTTGATGAGTTGCGGTATGAATATCCCTCGGAGTTGTCGGGTGATGAGACGCCGGGCGATCGGTTGCGGCGGCTGGCCTATGAGGGGCTGCGCTGGCGCTATCCCGGTGGGGCGTCAGAGCGGGTGCGGGGGATGATTGAGCATGAGCTCGATCTGATTGGGCGGCTGAAATATGAACCCTACTTCCTGACCGTGCATGATGTCGTGGCCTTTGCGCGGTCGCGGGGGATCCTGTGTCAGGGGCGGGGGTCGGCGGCCAATTCGGTTGTGTGTTTTTGTCTCGGCATCACCTCGGTCAGCCCGGAAATGGGGACCATGGTGTTTGAGCGTTTCGTGTCAGAGGCGCGGGATGAGCCGCCCGACATTGACGTGGATTTCGAACATGAGCGCCGCGAGGAGGTGATCCAACATATCTATGCCCGGTATGGTCGGGAGCGCGCGGGGCTGTGCGCCACGGTCATTCATTATCGCGGCAAGCGCGCCATTCGGGAGGTGGGCCGCGCGATGGGGCTGAGCCAGGATACGATCGGTGCGATGAGTTCGCAGCTTTGGGGGTTTTTCTCCAATGGGCATCTGGAGCGGGAGCGGATGCTGGAGATTGGTCTGGACCCGGACGACCCAAGGCTGCGGCAGACCATGGCGCTGGTGCATGAGATCGAAGGCTTTCCAAGGCATCTGAGCCAGCATGTGGGTGGGTTTGTCATGACCGAAGGGCGGCTGGATGAGTTGGTGCCGATCGAGAACGCCACGATGGAGGGGCGCACGGTCATCTGTTGGGACAAGGATGATATCGACGCGCTGGGGATCCTGAAAGTGGATGTGCTGGCGTTGGGGATGTTGACTTGTATCCGCAAGGGGTTTGCGCTCTTGGAGCAGCATCATGGGCTGGATTACACGTTGGCCTCGCTGCCTGCGGAGGACCCGGAAGTCTATGACATGTTGTGCAAGGCCGACAGTGTCGGGGTGTTTCAGGTGGAAAGCCGCGCGCAGATGAACTTTCTGCCGCGCATGCGGCCGCGCACGTTCTACGATCTGGTGATTGAGGTTGCGATCATTCGGCCCGGGCCCATTCAGGGCGACATGGTGCATCCTTATATCCGGCGGCGGAACGGGGAGGAGCCGGTGGAGTTTCCCTCCGATGAATTGGGCCGGGTGTTGGGCAAGACGCTGGGGGTGCCGCTGTTTCAGGAACAGGCGATGCAGATTGCCATCATTGGGGCGGGATTTACGCCGGAGGAGGCGGACCGCTTGCGCCGGTCGCTGGCCACTTTTCGGCGCTATGGCAATGTGAGTGATTTCCGCATGCGGTTTTTGCAGGGCATGGCGAAAAATGGCTATGATGAGGACTTCGCCGAGCGGTGTTTTTCGCAGATTGAGGGGTTTGGGTCTTATGGCTTCCCGGAAAGTCACGCGGCGTCTTTTGCGCTGCTCGTTTATGCCAGCGCGTGGATCAAGTGCCACCATCCGGGGATTTTCGCCTGCGCGCTGCTGAATTCACAGCCCATGGGGTTTTATGCGCCTGCGCAGATTGTGCGGGATGCGCGGGAACATGGGGTGACGGTGCGGCCTGTCTGTGTGCAGGAAAGTTACTGGGACAATGTGATGGAGCCTGATGGGCGCGGGGGGCTCGCGCTCAGGCTTGGGTTTCGGCAGATCAAGGGGATGGTGGAGGAGGATGCCGCCTGGATCACCGCCGCAAGGGGGAATGGCTATGTGACGGTCGCGGATGTGTGGCGTCGGGCGGGGGTGTCGCCGCTGACGGTGACGCGGTTGGCGGAGGCGGATGCGTTTGCAGAGTTGGGGTTGTCTCGGCGGGAGGCGCTGTGGGAGGCGCGGGCGTTGGCGGGGGACAAGCCGTTGCCGCTGTTCTCTGGGGATATGGATGGGGAGGGGATTGTGGAGCCTGCGGCGCTCTTGCCGGAGATGACGATTGGTGAGGAAGTGGTGGAGGATTATGTGGCGACGCGGCTGTCGCTCAAGGCGCATCCGGTTGCGTTGCTGCGGGAGGTGCTGACGCCTGCGCCTTAACGGACCCATCAAGAGCGAAGAGAGCGGCTTTGACAGGCCGTGGCGGGGGGATCAGGCCTTTGATCAGCAGTACTTTATCTTTGGGTTCCCGGACTATGGTTGAGCGACGCGCTTACCTCACTCATTCGCCAGGCCCCGGGACGGCCTGGCGAAGGCGCGGCGGACTGCGTCCTTGATTCCGCGCCGGGAAAAAGCCTTACATGGAGGCGAGCAAACCTTCACCCGCAGACAATTCACATGTGCCGGGGTTTTCATCTACTTGCAGCAGGCTTACCGTGCCATCGTCCACCAGCATTGCATAGCGCTTGGAGCGATCCACGAACCCTACGGGCGGGGCGGAGAAGTTCATACCCACGGCCTTGGTGAACGTCGATTCCGCATCCGACAGCATTGTGATTCCAGCCGCCGTCGCGCCGGAGGCTTCCCCCCAGGTCTGCATGATGAAGGGGTCGTTGACGGCCACGCAGATGATCTCCTCCACGCCTTTGTCCATCAGCGCGTCCTTGGTGCGAATAAAGCTGGGCACATGGGCGGAATGACAGGTGGGTGTGAAGGCGCCGGGCACCGCGAAGATCACCACTTTGCGGCCCTTTGTCTTGTCCGACAGGTTGACCTCTTCCGGGCCGCCCTCGCCCATCACGATGAAAGTGGCTTCTGGCAGGGTGTCGCCTTGGGAAATTGTCATAACGCGTGCCTTATCAATTGTGTTTCGCCTGGCCGTAGATATAGGGTCGCGCGAGGAATGCACCATGAAAAAAGACTTGGGAGGGGCGCATATGCCGGGCATCGTTGTTGTTGGAGGCGGACAGGCCGGGGCCTCTGTCGTCGCGAAGCTGCGCGCGTTGGAATACACGGGGCAGATTACTTTGATCGGCGAAGAAGCAGCCCCCCCGTATCAGCGACCGCCGCTCAGCAAGAAGTATCTCCTGGGGGAGTTGGAGCTAGAGCGGATGTATCTGCGGCCTCAAAGCTTCTACGCGGAGAACGACATTGATCTGCGTCTGAATGAACAGGTCACCTCTATCGTGCCGGGTGCAAAGGAGATTACGACGCCAGATCACACGATCCACTATGACCATCTGGTGCTGGCCACTGGGTCGGTCCCGCGCCGCTTGCCTGCTGCGATGGGCGGTGATCTGGAAGGTGTCTATCTGGTGCGTGGGCTGCCGGATGTGGACGCCATGGCGCCCGAGTTCCGCGAAGGTGCCCATGTGCTGATTGTGGGGGGTGGCTATATCGGGTTGGAAGCGGCGGCGGTGGCGGCCAAGAAAGGGCTCAAGGTCACGTTGATTGAAATGGCGGATCGCATTCTGAAGCGCGTGGCCTCGCCTGAGACTTCGGATTATTTCCGCGAGTTACACCAAAGTTACGGCGTCGACATTCGCGAGAACACCGGGCTAGAGCGGCTGGTCGGCGATACCCGTGTGACTGGTGCGCATCTGGCCGATGGGGAAGAACTGAAGGTGGATTTTGTAATCGTCGGTGTTGGTATTGATCCGGCCACCGATCTGGCGGCGATGGCCAAGCTTGAGATTGATAACGGGATCAAAACCGATGAGCACTGCCGTACCTCGGACCCGCATATCTGGGCGGCGGGCGACTGCGCGTCCTTCCCCTATCGCGGGGATCGCGTGCGGTTGGAAAGTGTGCCCAATGCCCATGACATGGCTGAATGCGCGGCCGAGAACATCATGGGTGCGGAAAAAACCTATGTCGCGCAGCCGTGGTTTTGGTCAGATCAGTATGACATCAAGCTGCAGATCGCGGGGCTCAACACGGGCTACAACAACGTGGTGTCGCGGCCTGATGGGAAGGGCAAGGGCATGTCGTTTTGGTATTTCAGGGATACCGAATTGCTGGCCGTTGATGCAGTGAATGAACCCCGCGCCTACATGGTCGGCAAGCGCCTGATTGATGCAGGCAAGTCGCCTGCGCCGGAGCAGATTGCCGACATGGGGCTGGAGTTGAAGGCCCTCCTGAAAGCGTGAGGATCATTGGCGGCACCTTTCGCGGTCGCCGCTTGGCCTCGGTGGGCAAGGGCGATGCGGCCGGCCACCTTCGGCCGACATCTGACCGAGTGCGCGAAAGCCTGTTCAACATCATCGAAAGCAACCACGGGCAGGCGCTGTATGACGCCGACGTGCTCGACGTCTTCGCGGGCACGGGTGCTTTGGGGCTTGAGGCGTTGTCACGCGGTGCGGCCAGGGTGACTTTCATTGATCAAGGCCGCGCCGCGCTGAAGCTGTTGCGCGCCAACATCGCCACATGCGGGGCAGAGGCGCAAACGCAGGTCATCGCGCGTGATGTGCGCAAACCGGGGCAAGCCCAAGCGCCAGCCAATCTGATCTTCCTTGATCCGCCTTATGGCAAAGCCATGGGTGAAAAGGCGCTGGCGTCGCTGATCGAAAACGACTGGCTCGCGCCCGGGGCATTGGTCATATGGGAGGAGAATGCGCCCGTCGCTGCGCCGCCGTCATTTCAACCCATCGACGAGCGACGTTATGGCGACACCATGATCAGGCTTTACGAGTTTCAGTCTTGATCGATCTTTCAGGGCTTCATCAAATCTGGTAGGTCGCCGGACAGCCCTGCGGCCTCTCGCATCATGCCACGCCTTAGCCCGGGCAGCGCATTGATCACGCCCATGCCGAGGCCCCGTGCGGCTCTCAGAAGCCCGTTTTCATTGGAAAAGAGCCGGTTCGTGCCGTCCGTCACCATTGCGAGCGCCGTTATGTCAAAGCGCCGCCATTGGGCGTAGCGTTCCAGGACGGCCTCGGTGCCGAAATCCTCGCCCCGGCGGGCGGCTTCCTTGATCACTTGCACGAAAGCCGCTGCATCACGCAGACCGGCGTTTAGGCCTTGGCCCGCCAAGGGATGCACGCCGTGGGCGGCGTCGCCCACCAAGGCCAGGCGGTCAGATACCAGTTTCTGGGCGATGCTCAGGCCCAAAGGATAGGTATAGCGTTTGCCCTTGATCGCGATGTCGCCAAGGAAATCGCCGAAGCGCGGGCGCAGGACTTTGAGGAATTCCTCGTTGGAGAGCGCGGCAAACTGTGCGGCGGTGTCTTCCGTTTCGCTCCAGACGATGGAGCTGCGGTTGCCGGGTAGGGGCAGCATGGCAAGCGGCCCTTGCGGCATGAAAAACTGATGCGCGATGCCGTTATGGGGGTGCTCATGTTCGACCGCCGCGACCAGCGCGGTCTGGCGATAGCCCCAGCCGGTGCGCTTGATCCCAGCCCGCGTGGCTGTGCCCGATCCGCGCCCGTCGCAGCCGACCAGCATGCGCCCGGTCAGCGTCGTGCCCGAGGCCAGGTCTAATTCCACGCTGGCCTGCGCCACGGACTGGTTCACCACTTGGTCTTCCACCACGGTGATCCGGTCGTCCTCGCCCACCGCATCAAGAAGGGCGCGGCGCAGGAAGCGGTCTTCGCACATGTGACCCATCGGGCCTTCTTCCAGCTCGGCATGGTCGAAATGCAAGAAGAACGGGCCCGGCCCTTCGCCCGCGCGGCCTTGGGAGACTTTGATTTCCAGGATTGGCTGGGCTTTGTCGGCAATCTGGTCCCAGATGCCGATGCCTTTAAGCAGCCGCACAGAGGTCAGCGCCAGCGCGTAGGACCGGCCGTCAAATCCTGCGTTGCGGCGCACGGGCTCGGGCACGGCATCGATCACCGTCACGCTGCGCCCGGTTTGCGCCAGGCCAAGGGCAAGCACCGAACCATTGATGCCACCGCCGACGATGAGAATATCGCTGTCAAATTCCATGCCCCTCCATATGGGCGCGCGGGCGGGATTGTCCATGCGCTTTGCTGCCGCTACGGTCACGGGCGACATAGCCGAAGGAGAGGCCAAGATGACCGATGTGAGAGATCAATCCGCCGCTGATCTGGGCCGGGCTATCGGGACGGGGGAGGTTGACCCTGTTACGCTGACGGAGAGCTTTCTTGCGGCCATCGACACGCATCCTTCGCGCGATGACATCTATTCGACAGTGACGCCGGATCGTGCCTTGGCGGAGGCGGAAGCGGCGAAAGCGCGGGCGGAATTAAATCAGCGGCTGGGGCCGCTTGATGGGGTTCCAATTTCTTGGAAAGACCTTTTTGACAGTGCCGGCACCGAAACGGCGGCGGGGTCCCGGCTTCTTGAGGGGCGGGTGCCTGAAGTGGATGCGCGGGTGTTGGCTAATGCGACGAAGGCGGGACTCGTGTGTTTGGGTAAGACGCACATGAGTGAGTTGGCGTTTTCGGGCCTTGGGCTCAATCCGATGACGGCGACGCCACCCAATGTGAATGATCCGGCTTTGGTGCCGGGCGGATCGTCTTCGGGTGCGGCAGCGAGCGTGGCCTTTGGGCTCGCGGCCTGCGGGATTGGCAGTGACACGGGCGGGTCGGTGCGTATTCCGTCGGCATGGAACGATCTTGTCGGGCTGAAGACGACCCATGGGCGGGTTTCGAATGACGGTGTGGTCCCGCTTTGTGCGCGGTTTGACACGGTGGGACCGTTGTCGCGGTCGGTGGAGGATTGCGCGTTGATCTTGGCGGCGCTGGAAGGTGGCAAGGCTGCGGATTTGCGGGGTGTGTCCCTGAAGGGTAAGCGCCTCGGCGTGGTCCAGAATGTGGCGTTTGACGATATTCGCGATGCGCCGCTGAAGGCGTTTGAAGACGCGGTGGAGCGGCTCGAAGATGCAGGCGCGGAGATCGTGCCGTTTGAGGCGCCGGAGCTGTCAGAGGCGACGCCGTTTTCCGGGATTTTGTTTACGGCAGAAGCCTACGGGCAGTGGTCTGAGGTGATTGAGTCGGCACCTGACAAGATGTTCCCGGCCATTCTGGAACGCTTCCGGTCTGGCGAGAAATTCGCGGCACATGATTATGTCGCGGGGTGGTTCAAACTGGAGGAATTGCGGGCCGCATGGCATGCCCGCACGAAGGGGTTTGATGCCGTGATATGCCCCACTGCGCCGATCCTTCCACCGGATCGTGAACGGCTGCTGACGGACAATGAGTACTACATCACTGAGAACCTTCTGGCCCTGCGAAACACCCGCATTGGCAACTTGATGGGTCTGTGCGGGGTGAGCTTGCCCACAAGTACGCCTAGTTGCGGTGTGATGCTGCTGGGTGCGCCATACGCGGAGGAGCGGCTTTTGCGGGTGGCGAAGGCGGCGGAAGACGTGCTTTGACGGGTCTCTTCTAACCCTCTGCGAAAATGTCACAATTTCGGCCCGCAGGGCGGGTTTTTCTGGACGTGTCGCGGCAAACTGAGTACGCTTGGAACAAATCGGGACGTCAATGATCCCGAAGAACGAGGCAGTTTTTGATGTTTCCCGAGCGGTTTTCGAACCTTCCGGAATATGCGTTTCCGCGTTTGCGGGCGCTTTTGGACGTGCATGCGCCGGGTGGCGAACCTATTGCCATGACCATCGGTGAGCCGCGCCATGATTTCCCACCCTGGATCCGGGATGTGCTGGCGGAGACGGCGGGTGAGTTCTCGAAATACCCTGTGAATGAAGGCTCTCCGGAGTTGCGCGGGGCGATCGCAGATTGGGTCGGGCGGCGCTATGGCGTTTCGCTTGACGCGGATAAAAACGTGATGGCGCTGTGTGGCACGCGGGAGGGGCTTTACAACGCGATGATGGCGCTTTGCCCTGAGACGAAACGGGGCAAGCGGCCCAAGGTCTTGATCCCCAACCCGTTTTATCAGGTCTACATGGTGGCCGCACTCAGTGTGGCGGCCGAGCCTGTGTTTCTGGATGCGACGCGCGAAACGGGGTATTTGCCGGATTTCGATGCGGTGTCGGCCTAGGTGCTGGATGAGACGGCCGTGGTGTATCTGTGCTCGCCGTCGAACCCTCAGGGGGCCGTGGAGTCTAAAGAGTATTGGGCCAACCTGATCGCGCTGGCCGAAAAGCACGATTTCAAGATTTTCGCGGATGAGTGCTATTCTGAGATTTATCGCGATGCCGAGCCGGTGGGTGCGTTGACCGTGGCGCATGAGGTGGGTGCGGA
>JBCCNB010000007.1:0-119740 GCA_039026055.1 Pseudomonadota bacterium
AACCGCAGTATATGGCCGGCCTGATCACCCCGGGTGAGAAGTACAACATGGTGGTTGATGCTTGTTCGAAATGTAACGACCAGGTCACCGACGCCATGATGGGCACGATTTCTGCCGACCAGACCGATGAAAACGGTGCGGTGGCCGAACCGAACTCGGTTTACATGATGGCGCACTCCGGTGCGCGTGGCTCTGTCACGCAGATGAAGCAGTTGGGCGGCATGCGCGGCCTGATGGCCAAGCCGAACGGTGACATCATCGAAACGCCGATCATTTCGAACTTCAAAGAAGGCCTGACGGTGTTGGAATACTTCAACTCCACCCACGGGGCGCGGAAAGGTCTGTCGGACACCGCTCTGAAAACAGCGAACTCGGGTTACCTGACCCGTCGTTTGGTGGACGTCGCGCAGGACTGCATCGTGCGCGAGCATGATTGCGGGACAGAGCGTGGCATCACCGCAGAGCCTGCTGTGAATGATGGTGAGGTTGTGTCCACCTTGGGTGAGCGTATTCTTGGCCGTGTGGCGGCAGATGACATCGTCGATCCAAGCTCCGGCGAGGTTCTTATCACGCGCGGTCAGCTGATTGACGAACGCATGGCCGATGGCGTGGAAGAGGCGGGCGTGCAAACCGCGCGCATCCGCAGCCCGCTGACCTGTGAAAGCGAAGATGGTGTTTGTGCCATGTGCTACGGTCGTGACCTCGCACGCGGTACGCTGGTGAACATTGGTGAGGCTGTGGGCATCATTGCCGCGCAGTCCATCGGTGAACCCGGCACGCAGCTGACCATGCGGACCTTCCACATTGGTGGGGTGGCCCAGGGTGGTCAGCAGTCGTTCCTGGAAGCAAGTCAGGAAGGCAAGGTTGAGTTTGAAAACGCTCAACTGCTGGAAAACGCCGCCGGTGAAACGCTCGTCATGGGCCGCAACATGAAGCTGCGGATCATGGGTGAGGGTGACACGGAACTGGCCAGCCACAAGATCGGCTACGGCTCCAAGCTCTTCGTCAAGGATGGCGCCAAGGTGGCGCGCGGGGATAAACTCTTTGAGTGGGATCCCTACACGCTGCCGATCATCGCCGAGAAGGGCGGGACCGCGCGGTTTGTGGACCTCGTGAACGGTGTGGCCGTGCGTGAGGTGACCGACGATGCGACAGGTATGACGCAGAAGATCGTGACCGACTGGCGTGCCGCGCCTAAGGGTAATGAGCTGAAGCCTGAGATCCTTGTTGCGGATAGCAACGGTGAGCCTGTGCGCAATGAGGCAGGCAACCCGGTGACCTACCCGATGTCTGTGGATGCGATCCTGTCCATCGAAGACGGTCAGGAAATTGCAGCCGGTGACGTGGTCGCGCGTATCCCGCGTGAAGGCGCCAAGACCAAGGACATCACCGGTGGTCTGCCCCGTGTGGCTGAACTCTTTGAGGCACGCCGCCCCAAGGATCACGCCATCATCGCCGAAATCGACGGCTATGTCCGCTACGGTCGCGACTATAAGAACAAGCGCCGTATCAGCATTGAACCCGCCGACGAAAGCATGGAGCCCGTCGAGTACATGGTGCCCAAGGGCAAGCACATTCCGGTTCAGGAAGGTGATTTCGTCCAGAAGGGCGACTACATCATGGATGGTAACCCAGCACCCCATGACATCCTGTCCATCATGGGTGTTGAGGCGCTGGCTGATTACATGATCGACGAGGTGCAGGACGTTTACCGCTTGCAGGGCGTGAAGATCAACGACAAGCACATTGAGGTTGTCGTGCGTCAGATGCTGCAGAAGTGGGAGATCCTGGATAGCGGTGAAACCACGTTGCTGAAGGGCGAACATGTCGACAAGGCTGAGTTCGACGCGGCCAATGAGAAGGCGCTCGCCAAAGGGGCACGTCCCGCTCAGGGCGAGCCGATCCTGCTGGGCATCACCAAGGCCTCCTTGCAGACCCGGTCCTTCATCTCGGCGGCATCCTTCCAGGAAACCACCCGCGTGCTGACCGAGGCGTCTGTGCAAGGTAAGCGCGACAAGCTGGTGGGCCTGAAAGAGAACGTCATCGTGGGCCGTCTGATCCCGGCCGGGACGGGTGGTGCGACGCTGAAGGTGCGCCAGATCGCGCAGAGCCGCGACAACGTTGTCATTGAAGCCCGCCGCGAGGAGGCCGAAGCGGCCGCCGCGCTTGCGGCTCCGATGGACGATGTCGTGGGCGGCGATCCGTTCGACAATTTCGTCGAAACCCCGGAGAGCCGGGAGGAGTGATCCTTTTGGTGATGTAAAACAGAAAAAGCCCCGCCTGAGTGCGGGGCTTTTTCTTCGTGGGTAGGTTGTGGTTCTAACAAATTGATTTGGTGGGGTGAAACCACACCCTACGTTTGTTTTTCCTTCGGCGAGGGAATACGCCAAACGCCTCCTTCGTTAAGGTGATTCAGAGAATTGAAGATCATCAGTGTTGCCGACTCCCAATATCTTCTACGAGCACTTGCAGCGTCTTTCGCTACGTTGGGTAAGCAAAGCCGCAGTGCGTTGCACTTATCCAGTATTGATTGATCATCTAAACGCGCTGTTATGCTGTGTGCCAACTTGTTTCGTATATCGCGAAGAAGATCGAGTTCTCTACGCCAATTTTCAGGTACGATTGCTAGGGCGTGTGCCGCCGCAATTTTAGCGGAAAAGGTTCCGAGTGGCGCAAATTCATCTTTCAGAAGTTTGTCGGCACCTTTGCCCTCCGCCAAACGCGCTCGGAGCAGTTTTTCTAAGGTGTTATCCAACATTTGGGCAGTTACTAACACTGCGCCTCTATCGCTCTCGTTAGATAACACTTCAAGATATCGAGCGTGATCTAGCAGATATGGAGCATTTCGTTCGATATTATCAAAATATTCTTGAGTATATTTCATGTCATTCATAGGTGACTTAAGGTGACCAAATGTAGATTGAGTATAAAGTTCAGTTCGAAAGCGGCGCACAGCCTAGTAAGAAGACTCAGTCAGAGGTCTCTCGCCCAAGTCGGATAAAACAATCCCGCCTCGGACAGCGTGAAAATCTCAAACCCGTCTGCCGTTACCCCAATCGAATGCTCAAACTGCGCTGACAAGGATTTGTCCCGCGTCACGGCAGTCCAGTCGTCGGCCAGCACCTTGGTTTCAGGGCGGCCGAGGTTCACCATGGGTTCGATGGTGAAGAACATGCCCTCTTCCAGCGCGGGGCCCATGCCGGGGCGGCCGTAATGCAGCACGTTGGGGGGGGAGTGGAAGACGCGGCCCAGGCCGTGGCCGCAGAAATCGCGGACGACGGACATGCGTTCGCCTTCGACGTAAGACTGGATGGCGAAGCCAATGTCGCCGAAGGTGTTGCCGGGGCGCACGGCCTCGATCCCGCGCATCAGGCTGTCATGAGTGACCTGGACGAGGCGTTCCGCTTTGCGGCTCAACTTGCCCGCCACATACATGCGGGAGGTGTCGCCGAACCAGCCGTCGACGATCACTGTGACGTCGATGTTGAGGATGTCGCCGTCTTTCAGGCGCTTGTCGCCCGGGATGCCGTGGCAGACCACGTGGTTCACGGAAATGCAGCTGGCATGTTTGTAGCCTTTGTAGCCGATGGTCGCGGATTTGGCGCCAGCGGCGTCGACCTTTTCCTCGATCAGGCGATCGATTTCGCCGGTCGTTTGGCCCACGAAAACATGCTCAGCTATTTCATCAAGGATCCGCGACGCCAACGCGCCCGCCGTATGCATACCCGCGAAATCGGCCCGCTCGTGAATGCGGATGCCGTCGCGGGTCATGCGTCCTGTGTGTTCGTTTTGCACGTCGTTTGCCTTGGTGGTTGATCATGACATGTAGGTCAGTTGCGCGGCTTATACCAGTGGTCAGAGATCAAAGCTGAGTTGATCGCCTGTGATAATCTCCTCCGGGGTGATCTGGCAGGCCAGCGCGATGACTTCCAGTCCGGCGTCTCGGGCGGTGCGGAAGGCGGCGACATAGGCGGGATCGTAGTCTTCGGCGAGCGTCACGGCAGTGCAATCGTTGCGTTGCACGAGGTAGAGCATCGCGGCGCGGTTGCCCAACCGCGCCACCTCACCCAGATCTTCGAGGTGTTTGCGGCCGCGGGTGGTGACGGTGTCGGGGAATTCGGCGAGGCCGGGCGTGCGGTGGAGCGTGACGGATTTGACCTCTACATAGGTGTCCGGGCCGCCCCCGCGCAAGAGGAAGTCGATGCGGCTATTTTGGCCGTATTTCTGCTCGGGGAGGATTTCGTCATAACCCCCCAGCCCGGGAATACCCGGACCCGTCAGCGCCTCTTTCACGATGCGGTTGGGCAGAGAGGTGTCGACGCCCACGAAAGCCTCTCCATCTTGCAGGAGGCGCCAGCCGAATTTGAGTTTTTTCTTGGGGTCGTCATTGGGCTCCAGCCAGACGCGGGAACCTGGGTCTGAGATGGAGGTCATGGGGCCGGTATTGGGGCAGTGGGCGGTGACGTCGCGGCCATCGTCCAGCCGGACATCCGCAAAGAAGCGTTTGTAGCGTTTGAGAAGCGTGCCGGGCACCAGAGGGGTTTGAAAGCGCATGCTCTGCGCCTATACCCAAGGGCGTTCAACATGCAAGGGAAGTCCAATGTCCAATCCAACTGCGGCGATGCTGGTCATCGGTGATGAAATCCTCTCAGGGCGGACGCGGGACGCCAATATGCATCACTTGGCTGGCGTGCTGACGGAGCGTGGGATCGACCTGCGTGAGGTGCGCGTGGTGGCGGATGAGCCTGATGACATTGTGGCTGCGGTGCGGGCGCTGTCGGGTGTTTACACCCATGTGTTTACCTCGGGCGGGATCGGGCCCACGCATGATGACATTACGGCGGACAACGTGGCGCGGGCGTTTGATCGGCCGATTTCGGTGCGGGATGATGCGCGCGCCCTTTTGGAGGCGCATTACTCCAAGTCAGGTCAGGAGTTGAATGAGGCGCGGTTGCGCATGGCGCGGATACCGGACGGGGCCACGTTGATCGACAATCCGGTCAGCACGGCGCCGGGGTTTACGATTGAGAATGTACATGTGATGGCAGGCGTGCCCAAGATTTTTGAGGTCATGTTGCAGAGCCTTTTGCCGAACCTGACAGGGGGCGCACCGGTGATTTCTCAATCGGTGGAGATTTTCCGACCCGAGGGGGAAATTGCCGGGCCGCTGGGGGAATTGGCGGGGGCGTATCCGCAGATTTCCATGGGATCTTACCCGTTCATTCGCGAGGGTCGGTTCGGGGCCAATATCGTGATGCGCGGGACGGATGAGGCGGAGCTGACCGAGGCGATGGGTAAGTTGCAGACGGCGTTTGGGGGATGACCCACGACCTTCTCACGCTCTATGCCGCGATTGATGCGACATGGCCTGCGGCTCATACGCGGATGATGGGGCCGTGGATGCTGCGCGAGGGCCAAGGGGGTGGCAAGCGGGTGTCGGCGGCGACGGCCACACGCGATGCGGATGAGGCGGATGTTACTGCGGCTGAAGAGGCGATGGGGCAGGCGCCGCTTTTCATGATTCAAGAGGGGCAGCAGGGGTTGGATGCCCTGTTGGCCGCGCGAGGGTATGAGGTGATTGATCCAGTGAACCTCTATTATGGTTCGCTGACTGGCATGGCAGAGACGCCGCCGCCCCGGGCGCGGGTCTTTACCATCTGGCCGCCTTTGGAAATTCAAAAGGATATCTGGGCCGAGGGCGGGATTGGCCCGGCACGTGTCGCAGTGATGCACCGGGCAGAGAGGGAAAAGACCGCGATTTTCGGGCGGTATGAGAACAGCCCGGCGGGTACGGCATTTGTTGCGATCCATCAGGGCATCGCGATGGTTCACGCGGTGGAAGTGCTGGCCGATCATCGCAAACTGGGCGTGGGGCGGATGATGACGGAACATGCCGCCCGCTGGGCGCGTGGTGCGGGGGCCAAGCATATGGCGGTGCTCTGCACCAAGGCGAATGCCGGGGCGAATGCGCTCTATGCTTCCATGGGCCTCAAGGTTGTGGGAGAGTATCATTATCGCCACCTCAAAGGGACATGAGAGATGAGTGAAGGGCCCACCGCGTTGGATTTGCCGATGGTCGATCCGTTGCCGGCAGAGACGCAGAAGTATTTCGATGTGTGTCGCGAAAAGCTGGGGATCGTGCCCAATGTGCTGGCCGCTTACGCGTTTGACGTGGACAAGCTGAACGCGTTCACGGCCATGTATAATGATCTGATGCTGGCGGATAGCGGGCTGACGAAGTTGGAACGGGAAATGATTGCGGTCGTCGTGTCGTCGATCAATCGCTGCTGGTATTGTCAGGTGGCACACGGGGCGGCGGTGCGGGCGATCTCAGGCAAGCCGGAGCTGGGCGAGGCGTTGGTGATGAACTGGCGGGCGGCGGATTTGGATGCGCGGGCCCGGGCGATGCTGGTGTTTGCCGAGAAGGTGAACAAGGCCAGCGCAGAGGTGGAGGAGGCTGATCGCGATGCCCTGCGCGCGGTGGGCTTTACCGATCGGGACATCTGGGACATCGCCAGCATCGTGGGCTTTTTCAACATGTCCAATCGCATGGCCAGTGCTGTGGGGATGCAACCCAACCCCGAATATCACGGGCAAGCGCGGTGAGGTTTGTCGCTGTTTTGTCTCTCGCCTTGGCTGGCCCGGTGGCAGCTCTTGACCTGAGCCTGCCCGGGGAAGCGCAGTTGGTACGGGAGGTGGACCGCGCTGCTGACACGTATTTCCTGCCCACAGCGCCGATAACTGAGGGTCGCGTTCCCAGTAAAGAGCTGGAAGGCAGGGTTATCCGGCAGGCCTGGCAGATTGCAGGGGAGGAGTTTTCGACGCTTGGTTTGCTGAGCGCGATCCGGGATCAGGTGCAGGCACAGGGCTATGATGTGCTGCTGGATTGCGCGGGGGAGGAATGCGGCGGGTTTGACTTCCGGTTTGGCGTCGATGTACTGCCCGCGCCGGACATGTTTGTGGATCTGTTCGATTTTCGATTTTTGTCTGCACGCAATGATGCGGTGCCTGGGGCACAATATGTGAGCGTGCTCGTCAGTCGCGCGGGCGATGTGGGGTATATTCAACTGGTGCTGGCGGGCGATGAGGGCGTGGCAGTCGTACCGGAGGTGGAGACGCCTGTTTTACAGCCCCAGCCCGTGCCAGAAGCTGAGCCTGAGAGCGATACTCTGGCGGCGGCGTTGGTGGCGCATGGTCATGTGATCCTGCCCGATCTGGTCTTTGCGACCGGGTCATCGACACTGGAGGAGGGCAGTTATGCCTCGCTTTCCGACCTGGCCGATTTTTTGAAAGCGGATCCCTCGCGGCGGGTCATTTTGGTGGGTCATACAGATGCGGTGGGCGCGCTTGAGGGCAATGTGACACTGTCGCAGGCCCGGGCGGCATCGGTCATGGCGCGTTTGGTTGACGATTACGAGGTGGCTGAGGGGCAATTGGCATCGGATGGAATGGGATACCTTGCGCCGGTGGCCAGCAATGCGACTGACGAAGGTCGCCGCGCCAATCGCCGGGTTGAGGCGGTTTTGCTGGCGGCCGAGTGATGGTTGCGTGACGGCGGAACTGTCCTTTACGACGCCTGTGGGTGACTTGACGGTAATGGGCGAAGACGGCGCGATCACGGGCGTTGCCTGGCGGCGCGCAGAGTATCAGACGGAACAGCCGGAGCTTTTGGAGGCGCGCGCGCAGATCACGGCGTATTTTGACGGCAAGCTGGATGCGTTTGATCTGCCGTTGGAGGTGCGTGGATCACAGGCACACAGAGAGAGGTTTGCGCAGAAATAGTCGCAATCCCGTTCGGCGAGACGTTGACCTATGGCGATATCGCCTCCCGCGTCGGTCTGCCTGCGCAAGCGGTGGGCGCGGCGTGCGGTGGCAATCCAATCCCCGTGATCATTCCGTGTCACCGTGTGCTTGGTGCAGACAATCTGGGCGGGTTTTCCGGCGGGGTTGGCATTGAAACAAAGGTTTGGCTATTGCGCCATGAAGGTGCGGCTGGACTTTTGATTTGAGGGGCGGCTCGTCGCTCCCTTAGGGGCGCCCCTCGCTTTTGGGGCCATTCAGCGCTCAGGTATGATCTGCTGTGCGACGCCCGCCAGCATCAAATAGGTCGTGGTGCAAACAAGGCCCCAATGGGCCCAGCTTTCAGGGTGGAAATCGACCCATGCCGCCCATCCCGCAAAGAAGGTCCACGCCAGTGCTATGGGCAGGGTGATAGGGCGCCAGCGTACGGTCCGCACTGGGTGGACGAATTTGAACGGGATAAACATGGTGATCGCCAGTGCCGTGACCCAAGCCAGCGTAATCCAGAAATTGGGTTCGATCGCGAAGGCCACCAGTACGACCATGTTCCAGCAGGCGGGAAAGCCGGAGAAGGAGTTGTCTTTGGTCTTCATCCGCGTGTCAGCCAGATAAAGTACGGAGGCGAAGGTGATGATGATGATCGCCACCCAGCCGGTCCAGCCCGGCAACAGGCCCGATTTGAAGAGCGCGAAGGCCGGGATGAAGATGTAGGTCAAATAGTCGATGATCATATCGAGCAGATTGCCATCGAATTGGGCTGCGTATTTCTTCACCTCGTAGTGGCGGGCGAGCGGGCCGTCTATGCCGTCGACAAAGAACGCCACGACCAGCCACAAAAACATCAGGCTCCATTTCTCATCCACCGCCGCCAACATGGCCAGCATGGCAAAAACGGCACCGGTGGCCGTGAAAAGATGGACGGAGAGAGCTTTGAGTTCGCGCGCCATGGATGTGTCATGACCGAAAACGGGGGCGCTTGCAATCAGGCTTTGGGTCAGCCTTTGGGATGGGCTTTGCGATACACTTCCATCAGGCGCGCGGTGTCTACTGCGGTGTAAGCTTGCGTTGTGGAAAGGGACGCATGGCCCAGCAGTTCCTGAATAGCGCGAAGGTCGCCACCGGCGTTCAAAAGATGCGTGGCGAAGCTGTGGCGCATGGCGTGAGGCGTGACCGAGGCCGGCAGGCCCAATTGCATGCGGACAGAGGCCACAACCTTTTGCACTTGCCGGGGGTTAAGCGGCCCGCCACGGGTGCCTCGGAAGAGGGGGGCATTGGCCGGAAACTCGAATGGTGCCCTGCTGACGTAATGATCCACCGCCTCACGTGCAGCGTTGATGACTGGCACGATGCGTTCCTTGCCGCCTTTGCCGCTGATGCGCAGTGTCGAGGCCAGGGGGACCTGACCCCATGTGAGGGACAGCGCCTCAGATATGCGCAAACCGCAGCCGTATAGCAGGATCACCACCGCCTGATCGCGGGCGTTCACCCATGGCGTGTCCGATTGAACATCCATCAGGTTTATGACGTCTTTCGCGGCATCGACCGAAAGCGGCCGTGGCAGTTTTGCGTTGAATTTCGGCGCGCGAGTGGCGAGCACTGCAGTGGCGTCAAAGCCTTCGCGTTCTGCCAGCCAGCGGAAGAAGCTTTTGATGGCAGAGAGTTTGCGGGCGATGGTGCGCGCGCTGTTCTGGGCGCTGCGTTCCGAGGCCATCCAGCTGCGCATGTCGCGGATGCCGATCCGGCCCAAGGCGGCCACGCCCATGTCACCGCCCAGATGGACGCTCATGAAGCTCAGGAACGCCACCAGATCACGATTGTAGGCAGCGATTGTGTTCTCTGAGGCTCCGCGTAACCCGCGCGCGTGATCCAGAAACCCTTGCAGCGCGTCGCGTAGACCGTCGGAGATCATCGCTTTAAGACAGCCAGCGGCGCATGGCGCGCTCAAAAACGCCGCCAAAGAAGCCCAGAAGATCGGAGCCCTGTTGCGGGCTGAACTGGTGCGGGTCTTCCGCGCCCATGGCCAGCATGCCGGGCAGGCGGCCGGGGCCGAAATCAAGTAGGATGCAGGCCTCGGACCGCATGAATTCGGCCTCTTGTCCGTAGACCGCCTCATCGCCTTCGTGGATCTGGCGCAGGGTCACCTGGCGCGGCGGATTGGGGCCGTGACCGCCGGTCAGGTAGTTTTCGATGAACCCGGGTTCAGCGACGGAGAGCACTTCGCCCAGTTTGCGCACCGCCGGGTCATCATCGTTCTGTACCGTTTCCAGCACCAGCTTCACGCAATCGACGCGCAGGATCACGGCCACTTCGCCGCCCAAATCACGCAGGAATTCTTCAAATTCGGCGGGGTCGAGCATGCGCAGGATGGCGCGGTGCACCTGGTTTGTGCCGGAGAGGTTTTCGTAGGCAGCGGCAATCACGCTACGATGCGTGTCTTCAAGGCGGGCGAGCCGCGCTTCCAGCCGTTCCATGGCAATGCCGCGCAGGTCTACGATGTTGCCGCCCATAGCGCGTTCATTGGCCGAAATCAGCGCGCGCATGAGGTCCTGATCCTCAAGGATCATGTCAGGTTCGGAAATAATTTTTTGGCGCATCACATCGGTGATGGCCAACGGATTACCACTCATTTTGAGCCTCTACTCATTATTTTGGCAGGTTATAGCACGGGGATAGGGGATTTTGTCAGAGATTTTTTTGCCACAATCGTTGGCCGTTGCTTTGGCGCGGAATCAAGGCCCTTGGGCCGCCGCGCCTTCGTCAGGCCCCACCCAGGGCCTGGCGAATGTGGTGGGTCAGCGCGATGTTCACATGTACAGCGGGAGTGAACAATAAAGTTCTGCAGTTCGATGGTCGGGATCGCCGGACCGGGGCCTAACCAAGGCGCTCTGTTGGGGTTGTTTCCGGACTTGATCAGAGGATCTTTTGCCCTGTCTTCTCCCAATCCTTCAAAAACGCCTCCAGCCCCTTATCGGTCAGCGGGTGCTGGGCCATTTTCTTGATCACGTCAGGCGGCGCGGTCATGACGTCTGACCCGATGCGCGCGGCTTCAAACGCGTGATTGACCGTGCGGATGGACGCGGCAAGGGTCTCCGTGCGGAAGTCGAAATTGTCGTAGATCTCTCGGATATCGGCGATGAGCTGCATACCGTCGAGATTGATATCATCCAGCCGCCCAATGAAGGGGCTGATGAAGGTCGCGCCCGCCTTGGCCGCGAGCAGCGCCTGATTGGCCGAAAAACACAAGGTCACGTTGACCATATTGCCTTCATTGGTCAGCACGTTGCAGGCCTTCAGCCCGTCCCAGGTGAGCGGCACTTTCACTGCGATATTGTCAGCGATTTTAGCTAATTTGCGCCCCTCAGCGATCATGTCATCGGCCTTGAGCGCCACAACCTCGGCGCTGACGGGGCCATCGACCATCTCTGCGATCTCTTTGGTCACTTCCAGAATGTCGCGGCCTGATTTCAGAATGAGTGACGGGTTCGTGGTCACCCCATCGACCATGCCCAGATCATTCAGCTCCGCAATGGCGTCCACTTCGGCGGTATCAACGAAAAACTTCATGGGGTCCCCCTGCAACCTGCTTTTGGTTTCGCTCAATTCGCTTTACCCCATGAGGTAGCTTGCCGAAACCCCTCACGAGGAGGACCATTTGTCCGAAGCTCCTGGCTTTTTCGCGGAAGGCGCGCTTGTGGGCGTGCTGACGACCCAACCTCTGGGCCGCGTGCTGGATTACCGCGCGCCGGAGGGTGGGTGCGCATTGGGGGCCTTTGTCGAAGTGCCGCTGGGGCCGCGCAAGGTCCTCGGCGTTGTCTGGGGGGCGGGTGAAGGCGGGTATGAGGCATCCAAGATCCGCGCGATCCTGCGCGTGCTGGATGCGCCACCGATGCGCGACGAGCTGCGCGATTTTCTGATCCGTGCGGGGGATTACACGCTGACGCCGTTGCCAGCGATGCTGCGGTTGGCGACGCGTGCACCGGGGCTATCAGATCCGCCTTCGATGCGGAAAGTCTATCGGCTGGGTTCGGCGGAACCGGATCGCATGACCGATGCCCGTCGGCGCGTACTCGATGTGCTGCGCGATTATGACGTGCTGTCGTTCACGCTGAAGGAGTTGGCGGAGCAGGCGGGTGTGACGTCGTCCGTTGTGAAAGGGTTGGTGAAGCAGGGTGCGGTTGAAGAAGCCGACACCCCGCGTGACACAGCATTTCCAAGGCTCGATCCTGATCGGGCAGGCGTCGCGCTGACCGATGATCAGACGCGCGCTGCCCACAGTTTGCGCGGCGCTGTGCGGTCGGGCCAATATGGCACGACGCTTCTGCGGGGCGTGACCGGGTCTGGCAAGACTGAGGTTTATCTGGAGGCCGTGGCAGAGACCCTACGCGCGGGGCGGCAAGCGCTGATCCTGTTGCCAGAGATCGCGCTGACTGCAGAATTCATCATGAGGATGCAGGCGCGCTTTGGCGCCCGCCCGGCGGAATGGCATTCGGGCGTCACTATGACCGAACGCCGCCGGATCTGGAAAATGGCAGGCCAGGGCGATTGCTCAGTCGTGGTGGGCGCGCGATCAGCGCTCTTCCTGCCGTTTCGTGATCTGGGTCTGATCGTGGTCGATGAAGAACATGACACCTCCTACAAGCAAGAAGACGGCGTGCTTTACAACGCACGCGATATGGCCGTTCTGCGGGCGAGCCTTTGCGGCGCGCAAGTTGTGCTGGCCTCGGCCACGCCCAGCTTGGAAAGCTGGACCAATGCGGAAGCTGGTAAATATACGCGCCTCGATCTGACCGCCCGTTTTGGTGCGGCAGTCATGCCCGATATGCGGGCGATTGACTTGCGACTTGAGAAGCTGCCGTCCCATCGCTGGATTTCGCCGTCTTTGGAGCAGGCGGTAAAAGCGCGCCTGGAGGCAGGCGAACAATCGCTGCTGTTTCTCAACCGACGTGGATATGCACCTGTTACCATCTGCCGGGCCTGCGGGCATCAGATCGGCTGCGATCATTGCGATGCCCGCATGGTGGAGCATCGGTTTCTGAAGCGGCTGATGTGCCACCAATGCGGTGAAACAACACCAATGCCCACGGTCTGCCCGTCGTGCAAGGTGGAGGGAAAACTCGCCGCTGTGGGGCCGGGCGTTGAGCGGATGGAGGAAGAGGCGCGTGCGATCTTCCCGGAGGCGCGGATCGCGACACTGAGCTCCGATCTGTTCACCTCGGCTCGCGCGCTCAAGGAACAGATTGCCGACATCGCAGATGGCGGGGCGGATATTATCATCGGCACGCAGTTGGTGGCGAAGGGACATAACTTCCCCAACCTCACACTGGTCGGCGTGATTGATGCCGATCTGGGGCTGCAAGGGTCGGACCTTCGCGCCGCCGAACGCACCTTTCAGCTGATGCGGCAAGTGGCGGGTCGGGCCGGGCGCTCGGACAAACCCGGCACGGCCCTGTTGCAGAGTTGCCAGCCCGAACACCCGGTGATCCGCGCCATTCTTGCGGGCGACGAAGAGGGATTCTGGACCGCAGAGGCCCGCGAACGCGAAGCCGCTGGCGTGCCCCCTTTTGGCCGTATGGCGGGTATCATTCTTTCATCGACCGACCTGCAAGAGGTGTTCGACATCGGCAACCTTCTGGCCCGCAATGATGCTGCTTTGCGAGAGGCCGGTGCGCAAGTGTTCGGCCCCGCGCCCGCGCCCATCGCCCGCATCCGCGGTCGCCACCGCGTGCGACTTCTGGTCAAATCCCCCAAAGGTGTGCCGCTTCAGTTGGCGCTGGCGCGATGGATCCATCCGGTGCGCGGCTCGTCACAGTTTCGCCTGGCCGTGGACATCGATCCTCAAAGCTTCTTTTGATCCTGTGACGCACGTCGGATTTGAGTATTTTGGGAAAGGTGAAACAGGGGCCTCGCCTTTAAACTTCAATGTCCGGGCCTTGGTTCGGTCTGACGTGCTACCAGCGTTGGCGAAAATTTTTCTGTAAAAAATTTGTCCGCTCAAATCTGCACAGATCGGTCTTCGTCACTGCACTCGCCAATGCGAAATAAAAGGCGTAGACCGAAACCATGCAAACCGTTGCCCTTCACGATGCCCGGCACCTGCCTATTTGGCGCAGGCCTGTGACGCTGCTGTTCTTGATGGCGGCGGCGATGCCGATTGCGTTTTCCACCTGGTCGGCGCTTCTGAATAACTTCGTGATCGAGATGGCGGACTTCGACGGTTCTGACATAGGCTGGCTGCATACTGTGCGGGAAATCCCCGGGTTTCTGGCCGTGGGCGTCATCGCGATCATCATTTTCATGCGCGAACAGGTGTTGGGGATTGTCTCGCTCATCATGCTGGGCGCGGCCACCGCCGTGACCGCTTGGTTTCCATCGATGGCGGGCATTCTAACGATCACAATGCTCAGTTCCATCGGCTTTCACTACTACGAGACAGTCAACCAATCGCTGCAGCTGCAATGGCTGCAAAAGGACAAAGCCCCGCAGATCTTGGGCTGGATGGTGGCTGCAGGGTCAGCGGCGGCGCTTTTGTCTTACGGGCTCATTGTGCTGACCTGGGACACGCTCGGGCTGACCTACAATACCGTTTACATGATCGCGGGTGGTGTCTGTGTGGCGATCGCGGCGTTCTGTTTTGTCGCCTATCCGCAATTTGAAGCGCCGACGCCGCAGGTGAAGAAGATGATCCTGCGGCGCCGATATTGGCTTTATTACCTGCTGCAGTTCATGTCAGGCGCCCGTCGGCAGATTTTCGTGGTTTTCGCGGGCTTCATGATGGTCGAAAAATTCGGCTTCGAGGTGCATGAAATCACGGCGCTTTACCTGATCAATCTGGTGGCAAACATGATCTGCGGGCCCTTCATGGGGCGGGCGGTACATCGGTTCGGGGAACGCGCCACGCTGCTTTTCGAGTATGCCGGCCTTGCGATTGTGTTCGGCCTCTATGGCGGGCTGTATTTCTTCGGTTGGGGCGTACTTCTGGCAGCGGTGCTTTACATCGTCGATCACCTGCTGTTCGCGCTGGCGCTGGCGTTGAAGACCTACTTTCAAAAGATCGCTGATCCGGCTGATATTGCGCCCACGGCTGCCGTGGCCTTTACGATCAACCACATCGCCGCGGTGTTTCTTCCGGCCGGTCTGGGATACCTTTGGTTGGTTTCACCCGGGGCGGTATTCATTCTGGCCGCTGGGATGGCCTCGGTTTCGTTCCTGCTAGCGCTGCTCATCCCGCGCCATCCAGAACCGGGACATGAGACGATCTTGTCGCGCCTGTCCCCGGCCCCTGCGGAGTAGCCAATGACCACCTTTACTGCGCTGACCACGCTTACCTCGCGCGAGGCCGCAGAGGCGCTCGCCACCGATCTGGAGCGGATGGAACCCGAACCCACTGGCATCGGCACCTTTGAGATCGAGGACGGATCAGGCACCTGGGAGGTTGGCGCATATTTCCAGGGCGTGCCGGATGCGGCGGGGCTGGCTCTCTTGGCGGCGATGCACGGGTCAAAGCCCTTTGTCGTCTCTGAGCTACCCGAGGAGGATTGGGTCGCCAAAGTGCGGCGTGAGTTGACGCCGGTCGAGGCCGGGCGGTTCTTTGTCTATGGCAGCCATGATTCGGACAAGCTGCCTGCAGATAGGATCGGGCTTTTGATTGAGGCGTCCATGGCCTTTGGCACCGGCCATCACGGCACAACGCAGGGGTGCCTGCTTGCGCTTGATAAGCTGCTGGGTGATGGCTTGATACAAGGGCCGGTTCTCGACCTGGGCTGCGGGACGGCCGTGCTGGCGATGGCGGCGGCCCATGAGATGGACACGACCGTTCTGGCCAGTGACATTGACGAGGTGGCGGTTGAGGTGGCGCGGGCCAATCTGGCGGCCAATGGCATGGCGGGGCGGGTGGAATGTTTTGAGGCTGCAGGGCTGGATCATGAGAGCATCGCGGCGCAAACGCCCTACGGGTTGATCTTCGCCAATATTCTCAAGGCGCCGCTCATTGCGCTGTCGCCCGGGATCACGGCCTCGCTTCGCGCCGGGGGAATCGCCATTTTGTCCGGCATCTTGAATGAGCAGGCCGACGAGGTCGTTCAGGTTTATTGCGCGAATGGAAACACTGAGCTTTCCCGACGTGAGATTGGCGAGTGGACCACGACAATCCTGCAAAAAAATGCCTAAAACAAAGGGAAAATTGCCGAAATTAGGGCGCGTGCCCAAGTTTTGCCACAATTCAAATTTAGTCAAATTGATGACGCTGTGGGGGCGACAAAGAGTTCTGGTGCTGCAATGACGAAGCCAACAAAATCAGAGATACGCGCGGGTAAAACGCGCCGTACCGATGATCGTCGTTCGCAATCCCTCCACGCCTTCTCTCAGGCGAAGCTGGACGACGATATCATCATCGTTCCGACCCGTCAGGCCGCACCCTCCATCTCTCTCTCCGGTTTCGTGCTCCTTGTCGCCTCCTTTTTCCTTTTTAAAGGCGCATGCATCGCCTGGATCGGAGCCGAGGATTACATTGCGTCGATCAAGTTTCTGAAATCCGGGTCCGTTTTCGAACAGGCGGCGGCCTTCGTGATGGCGCCGGATATTCTCTCTCAGTTTTTGGCTGGCCAGATGAAGGCCGTGCTGCCGTAATTCTCTCTTATCCCTCCTCAAGACCCTCCAAAAAAAAGCCCCGCCCGTGCTTCTCACACTGGCGGGGGTTTTTCTTCCCGTTAAGGGAGAGATCGGGTTAGGAACCGATCCGGTCAATATCGCCGCGCACGAGGCCGATGTCTTCCAGCTCGCGATCTGAGAGCTGGGCGAGGGCTTTGCGTGTAACGCGTGCATCATTCCATGCGTTGAATGCGCCGATGAGGTTCGACAGGATACCCGCGCCGTTACCCGTAGAGGCGGCGGAGCCTGTCGAACGGGTTTGGTCGAGAAGTGCCATTGTTTTCATTCCTGAGTTAAACGCGGCTTGAGCCGCTTGTGTCCGTTCGTGGGAGTGAGATAGGAGGCGCGGGAATTTGCGGCAAGATGGGTTTTTGCATAGTCATTATGCATTGGATGCATGGCTGATTTTGGGAATAAATAATTAATTTTAATAAACTTTTTCCACTGCACATGTTGCGACTGCGGGTGGCCGTCGGGCTGGGGCGCTTTGGTCTGTGCCCCCCATGCTCTTTGCCAGTGCCAGACTTAAATTCCTTGAGAATAGTTAAGGTGCTTGGCGTTTGTTCCCGTTTCGTGCTAATTCTGGAAAAAACCGGGAAACGGGCAGTATTGCATGCGCATTTTAGGAATTGATCCGGGTCTGCGGAACCTCGGCTGGGGGGTGATCGATATGGATGGGAGCCGGTTGCGGCATGTGGCCAACGGGGTGTGTCATTCCGAGGGTGAGGCGCTGTCGGAACGGCTTTTGTCACTGCATGCACAACTGTCTGAGGTGATCACGCGGTTCACGCCAGAGGCGGCGGCGGTGGAGCAGACATTCGTGAACAAGGACGGCGTGGCGACATTGAAGCTGGGGCAGGCACGGGGGATTGCATTGCTGGTACCTGCGCAGTTTGGCCTCAGTGTCGGGGAATATGCGCCCAACAAGGTGAAGAAGACGGTTGTGGGTGTCGGGCATGCCGACAAGGCGCAGGTGGCGCACATGGTGAAAGTGCAACTGCCAGGCGTTGATCTTGCCGGGCCGGATGCAGCGGATGCGCTGGCGATTGCGATTTGTCATGCCCATCACGGGCGTTTGGCGACGACACTTGGAAAGATGCGCGCATGATCGGGCGGCTGGCCGGGCGGATTGATTACCGGGCCGATGATCACGTGCTTATTGATGTGCGCGGGGTTGGCTATCTCGTATACTGCTCGGATCGCACCATGCAGGCCTTGCCGCGGGCGGGTGAACACGTGGCACTTTACACCGATCTGTTGGTGCGTGATGACCTGATGCAGCTTTTTGGGTTCACCACGCTGCAGGAAAAGGAGTGGCACAGGTTGCTGATGACCGTGCAGGGCGTTGGCGCGAAGGCATCTCTGGCCATTCTGGGCGCGCTGGGCCCGGACGGTGTCGGCCGGGCGATTGCGTTGGGGGATTGGAATTCTGTGAAGGCCGCCAAGGGTATTGGCCCAAAGATGGCGCAGCGCGTTGTCAATGAATTGAAGGACAAAGCGCCTCAGGTGATGGCGATGTCCGCGAGCCCCACACCGACACCAGCGCCAGAGACTGCTGTCGATGATGTGATTGAAGCCGTGGACGTTCCTGCGCCAGCACCCGTCGCCACGCCCGGCGCTCAGGCGGAGGCGCTGTCGGCCCTGACCAACCTCGGTTACGCGCCAGGGGAGGCGGCGGGGGCTGTGGCGCAGGCCTCTGGCGATGCGCCGGAAGCGGACACAGGCGATCTTATTCGCCGCGCCTTGCGTCTGTTGGCGCCCTCGGGCTAGGGCAGAACCATGAGCGAGCCAGACCCTACATTGCGGCCCGAACCCCTACCGGAAGATCACGAGCGGTCTTTGCGGCCTCAAGCCCTTGATGCGTTTATTGGGCAGTCGGAGGCCAAGGCCAATTTGCGCGTGTTCATCGCGTCGGCCCGGCAGCGGGGAGAGGCGATGGATCACACGCTTTTTCATGGCCCCCCAGGTTTGGGTAAGACGACACTGGCGCAGATCATGTCGAAAGAATTGGGAGTGGGGTTTCGGATGACTTCCGGGCCGGTGCTGGCCAAGGCGGGCGATCTGGCGGCGATCCTGACCAATCTGGAGGCCAATGACGTCCTCTTCATCGACGAGATTCATCGTCTGAATCCAGCGGTGGAAGAGGTGCTTTACCCCGCGATGGAAGATTTCGAGCTCGATCTGGTGATCGGCGAAGGGCCTGCCGCGCGTACCGTTCGGATTGAATTGCAGCCCTTCACGCTGGTGGGCGCGACGACGCGGCTGGGGCTTTTGACGACGCCCTTACGGGATCGCTTCGGGATCCCCACACGGTTGCAATTCTACACCGACGATGAGCTGCACGAGATTGTCACCCGCAATGCGGCCCTGCTGAACGTGCCTGCGGAAGCGCAAGGCGCGCGTGAGATTGCGCGGCGGTCGCGCGGGACGCCCCGGATTGCGGGGCGGCTTTTGCGCCGGGTGGTGGATTTTGCGGTGGTGGAAGGTGACGGGCATATCACCCAAGCGCTGGCTGATGATGCGCTGACGCGGCTGGGCGTCGACGGCTTGGGCCTTGATGGCGCGGACCGGCGGTATCTGCGGCTGATTGCCGAGGCCTATCAAGGCGGGCCGGTGGGGATTGAGACCTTGGCGGCGGCGTTGAGTGAGGCCCGGGATGCGTTGGAGGAGGTGATTGAGCCTTATCTGTTGCAACAAGGGCTGATCCAGCGGACACCGCGCGGCCGGATGCTGGCGGCGCGGGCCTGGGCGCATTTGGGTATGGCCGTTCCCACGAGCCCTGGGCAGAGCGATTTGTTCGGGAAGTGATGCGTGCCGCGCTGGAGTATTTATGGCCAAAAAGAAGCTTGTGTCGGGCTCTTGCCTCTCTGGCTGGGCGTGATACCTGCCAGCGCATGACAGATACTGTGACAGCTGAGCAGATCGAGGCGCTTTTTACGCGCGAGAACGGCGAATACCTGTTTGCGCGTTGGGGGCGGCCTATCGTGCCGGTGGTGTTTGGCGTTGATGACAAGACGCTGTCGGTGATCAAGGGCGCGGTCGAGGCGGTGGCGGATCTGGCGGGTCACCAGATGGCTGAGACCGATCCGGAACTGGGCGTGAACCTCATGTTCTTTTTCTTCCGGGATTGGGATGAGCTTCTGGCGGTGCCTGATCTGGACCGATTGGTGCCGGATTTGCCGGGGCTTTTGCCGCGCCTGAAAGAGGTGGGGGCCAATCAGTACCGGTTTTTCCGCTTTGATGAGGCGGATGCGATCAAGGCGGCGTTCGTGTTTTTGCGCATGGATGAGGAGCTGTCCAAGATCCCGGCGGAAACACTGGCGCTGAGCCAGGTGGTGCAGACCATCGTGCTTTGGTCGGATGTGGCGTTCAATCACGCCTCCGCACTCGCGCAGGTGCCAGGTGGGGATCGGATCATATTGCGGCCCGATATCGCTGCCGTCATTCGGGCGGGCTATGATCCGGTGATGCCCGCGGTGGCGCGCGATCCGTCGCATGCTTTGCGACTAGCGGCGCGCATACGCCCGAATTGAGAAGGGCCCCGCGTGGGGGCCCTAGGATTGGTTACTTCTTCAGTGCGTCGCGGATTTCCATCAGAAGGTCGAGCTCTGTGGGACCGGGATCCTCCGCCGGAGCTTCTTCTTCCTCTGCCGGTTTCATCCGGTTCACGGCCTTGACCAGCATGAATACCACCCATGCGATGATCAGGAAGTTGATCACTGCCATGATGAAACGGCCATAGGCGAACACAGCTGCACCGGCCTCTTCCGCGCCTTCGATGCTGGAATATTCGCCGTCACCCAGGAGCACGAACAGCCCGGAGAAGTCGAGCCCGCCCATGAAGAGGCTGATGATCGGATTGACGAGGTCGGCCACGAGTGAGCCCACGATCGCCGTGAAGGCCGCGCCGATGATGATACCCACGGCCATGTCCATGACATTGCCACGCGCAATGAAGTCTTTGAATTCTGAAAGCATTTTACTGTGTCCCTTGTTTCGCGCGCCCGTCTTCTGGGGCGATGCGCGAAATCGTTAACACAGCTTTTGTTATTGCGCACCAATCCGCTGTGCCGCAGGCCAGATATGCGCGGTTTTAGCGCGGGGCGCTTCACCCTTCAGCAATCGCAAGGTAGACAATGGGCCATGGAACACCTGTTTTCAGTGCGCGTCTATTACGAAGACACAGATATGGGCGGTATCGTCTACCACGCCAATTTTCTGAAATTCATCGAACGCGCGCGCAGTGATTGGGTCGCGCAGATGGGGATTGACCAACTGGCTATGCGGGACGAGGGCGGCATCGTCTTTGCGGTCCGTCAGGTCAATGCGGAGTTCCTGAAACCCGCGCGCTACGGCGAGGATCTGGTGGTTCGCACAGGGCTTGCGTCTGTCTCCGGGGCGCGAATGGTGATGGAACAGGTGGTTTTTCGCCAAGATGAACGGCTTTTTTCGGCAGAAGTGACAGCCGTGTGCATGACGCTGGAGGGGCGGCCGACGCGGCTACCGGATGTGATCCGGCGATTGGTGCCATAGGCATGCAGGACCGGCGGACGCACTTCGCCCCCGAGACACGCGAAAACTTGCCCACAGGTTCACATTTTGGCGCTCAGATGCGGTTGTGATGGTCTTCACGCGCAAACTCGGTTAATAAAGACATCAAGAGGTCGGAAACACGACCCAAGGTGGTAACAAGGCAGAGCAGGCTCATGGAAGCAGAAGCACTGGCCCTGGCGAATGGGGCGCATGGGGGTGATTACTCGCTATGGGGGCTTTACGCCCGGGCGACGATCACCGTCAAAATTGTCATGTGGATGTTGATTGTCGCGTCGTTTTGGGCATGGTCCATCATCATCCAGAAGATCATCATTTATCGCAAAGCGCGTGTTGAATCCGAGCTTTTTGATGAACGTTTCTGGTCCGGTGAGCCACTGGACGAACTGTTTCAGGTCATCGGCCCGGACCCGGGTGGTCAGTCGGAACGGGTCTTCGCCGCCGGGATGACGGAATGGCGGCGGTCTCATCGCAACGATGGCGGGCTGATCGCTGGTGCCACGGCGCGGATTGATCGGTCGATGGATGTGGCTATTGTGAAAGAGGCCGAAGGGCTGCAACGCGGTCTCAACGTGTTGGCGACAATTGGGTCGACCGCACCGTTTATCGGGCTTTTTGGCACCGTGTGGGGCATCATGAACAGCTTCATTGAGATTGCCGAACAGCAAAACACCTCGATTGCCGTGGTGGCGCCGGGGATTGCGGAAGCGCTCTTGGCCACGGCGCTGGGGCTTTTGGCGGCCATTCCAGCAGTCATTTTCTACAACAAGCTGAGCGCGGACAGTGACCGGATTGTTGCCGGCTATGAGGCGTTCGCAGACGAATTCTCCACCATCCTGAGCCGCCAGTTGGACGGATAAGCCATGGGTGCTGGTGTCGTTCAAAAAGAAGGTGGTCGCAGGCGGCGAGGCCGCGGACGGTCGCGGCCCATGGCGGAAATCAACGTGACGCCCTTTGTGGATGTCATGATGGTGCTGCTGATCATCTTCATGGTGGCCGCCCCCCTGATGACCGTGGGTGTGGAAGTCGAACTGCCGCAGACGGCGGCCAATTCGCTCTCGGGTGATGATGAAGAGCCATTGACGGTGACTGTAACGGCGATGGGCAAGGTGTCCATTCAGGAAACCCCTGTCGCGCGCGACGAATTGGTGAACCGACTGCTCGCCATTGCCGCCGAACGCGACAGCAACCGCATTTTCCTGCGTGCAGATGGGGCTGTGCCCTACAGCCAGGTTATGGAAGTGATGGGCGCGCTCAACCGTGGTGGCTTTCCCAATATCGGGTTGGTGACGGAACCGGGCGGGCCCCGTCTTGATGGTGGCTGAGGCCAATGTGGGCGCGGTTTGATACCGGACAGAAAATCTCTGCCGTGGGGCATGTGGGGTTTTTGTCGGTCGCTATATTTGGCGGCACGTTCAGTGCCGAGCCTTTGCCGTTTCAGGTGACGGAGGTGACTGCCATCTCAAGCGAGGAGTATGCAGCCCTGTTTGAGGCTGAGCCATCGCCTGACGCCGTGGCCAATGTCGACACGCCGGAACCCCCTGAGGCGGGCCAGGCCCCCGATCTCAACGCCGTGGTGGACACCGAGGTGGTGCAAGACACGCCCGAGGTGACTGAAGCGGTGGAGCCCGACGTGACCCCAGACGTGCCTGATCCTGCGCCACCTGAAGCGGAAGTAAGTGATGAGCCGCCCGTGCTGCAACCGCCGGAAGAAGACGTGGCGGTCTTGGTGCCGGAGATCGCCGAAGAAAGCCGGCCAGAGGCCGCACCGCGCGTGGCACCCGAGACCATCGCGCAGCCTGAACCGGATGTGCAGATTGATGATGTGGACCAACAGGCGACGTCCGAAGATGAAGCGGCAGAGCAGGTAGATGAGGCACAGGAGGAAACCGCACGCGAAGCGGCCGCCGAGCGTCTGTTGACCGAAGCGCTGGAGGATGCCGCCCCGGCGCGGTCCTTGCGGCCTAAATCCCGGCCCCAGACGCGACCAGAACCTGCCGAGACCGAAACGGCGGAAACCGCGGAGCCTGCCGAGCCGGAACGCGACGCGGTAGAGGATGCCGTTGCGGCCGCTCTTGGTGGCACGGATGAAGAGAGCCAGACAGCCCCCTCGGGTCCGCCGTTGACGTCCGGGGAAAAGGACGCGCTGCGGGTGGCCGTGCAGCAATGCTGGAACGTGGGCAGCTTGTCGACAGATGCGCTCAACACCACGGTCGTCGTGGCGTTTGGGATGGGTCAGGACGGCAAGCCCAATGTGGGTTCCATCGACATGGTCAGTTCCTCGGGCGGCAGTGGGGCGGCGGCCTCACAAGCTTTTGAAGCCGCAAGGCGGGCAATCATCCGCTGTGGCGCAAATGGCTTCCCATTACCGGTTGAGAAGTATGACCAGTGGCGGAATATTGAGATTACATTCAATCCTGAGAACATGAGGATCAGATGATACGGTTTTTGCTTTGCCTTTTGGCGTCCATCGCGGTGCTGGCCTTCACGGTGCGCGCTCAAGATGGGCCGCTCAGGATTGAAATCACCGAAGGCGTGATTGAACCGCTGCCCTATGCGGTGCCTGCTTTCGTACCGGGCAATTCTACGGCAGAGGGGCTCTCAGCCAATATCGCGTCGGTCATTGCGTCTGATCTCAATGGCACGGGGCTTTTCCGTCAAATCCCGGATGCTGCGCATATCAGCCGCATCACGAGCTTCGCCAGTCCGGTTCAGTTTTCGGACTGGAAAGCGATCAATGCGCAGGCGCTGATCACCGGCGCGGTGGATGTGGACGCATCAGGCAGGGTGACGGTGCGGTTCCGGCTCTATGACGTGTTTGCGGGGCAGGAACTGGGGCAAGGCTTGCAGCTTGTCGGCACCACGGATGGCTGGCGGCGTATCGCGCATAAGGTGGCCGATCAGGTCTACAGCCGTTTGACGGGTGAAGCGGGGTATTTCGACAGTCGTGTGGTTTTCGTGTCGGAGAGTGGGCCCAAGGATGCGCGTCAAAAGCGGCTCGCTATCATGGATTACGATGGGTCAAATGTGACTTATCTGACCGATGCAAGCTCCATCGTGCTTGCGCCGCGTTTTTCGCCTGCGGGGGACCGGGTACTTTACACCAGTTATGAGACAGGTCAGCCGCGCATTTACGAGATAGAGGTCGGCAGTGCACGCCGTAGAGCGCTGGAAACACAAGCTGGTTCCATGAGCTTTGCCCCACGGTTTGCGCCGGATGGGCGGACGGTGGTCTACAGCCTCGCCCAAGGGGGCAATACCGATCTTTACGCGATGGATCTGGGATCTGGCCGCAGCCAGCGCCTGACCACGACACCGACGATTGAAACCGCGCCCAGTTTTAGCCCTGATGGCCGCCAGATCGTGTTTGAAAGCGACCGGTCCGGCACGCCACAGATTTACGTCATGCCAGCAGGCGGCGGAGAGGCGCAGCGGATCAGTTTCGGACAGGGCCGCTATGGCACGCCGGTCTGGTCGCCGCGAGGGGATTTGATTGCGTTCACAAAGCAATCCAAGGGGCGGTTCCACATCGGTGTGATGCGCGTGGATGGCAGTGAGGAGCGGCTATTGACCGCGTCTTTCCTTGATGAGGGGCCCACGTGGTCACCGAACGGGCGGGTGATCATGTTCACGCGCGAGACACAGGGTGCGCAAGGCACCTCAAATCTCTATTCGGTGGACATTACAGGGCGCAACCTGCGGCAGGTGCCCACATCGACGGGGGCCTCTGATCCGGCGTGGTCGCCATTGCAGGAGTAAGAAAGAGAATTTTCGCACGAAAATTCGTGAACGAAAATTCTGCGAATTTTCTATGCGGCTGGCGTTGGGAGATTCACAAATCGCGCGGAGTATGGTAAACACTCGCCAAGACCAAGGAAAACATTGGCGCACTGATAAGCATAATGAGGCAAGCATATGACAATCCTGAATAAATTCATCATGATCTGCGCGGTCGCAGGCCTCGCGGCCTGTTCCAGCCCGGATCGGTTTGGCAGCGGAACAGACGGGGCCAACGCGGGATCGTTGAATGGTCCTGCTTCTGATCCGCGTTCCGCCGCTTACTTCCAGCAAACAGTAGGCGATCGGGTTCTGTTTGCGGTGGATCAGTCGACCCTGTCCTCGGAGGCGCGGTTTGTACTGGATGCGCAGGCGCAGTGGCTCAATACGAACACCGATTACAAGGCTCTGATCGAAGGGCACGCGGATGAACAGGGCACGCGGGAATATAACCTCGCACTGGGCAGTCGTCGGGCCAATGCGGTACAGGAATATCTGGTGAGTAAGGGCGTGGCGCAAACGCGGCTCAGCATCGTGACCTTCGGCAAGGAACGTCCGCTTGAGATTTGCTCTGAAGAGGCGTGTTACACAAAGAACCGTCGGTCGGTGACAGTGATTTCTGCCGGTCCGGTGAGCTAGGGTTCGATCAGCCGAAAGGGTGGCCAATATGTTGCGATTTCTGAGTGTTCTTCTAGCGGTGGCGCTGGCCACGGGCGCGCAAGCGCAAGACCGGACGCAGACCTTGGCGGATATCCGGCAGGAACTGTCGGTGCTGTTCGTAGAAATTCAGAAATTGAAGCGGGAGCTGAGCACGACAGGTGGGGTACAGGCCCAGGCCGTGGGCGGTTCCACCATCGAACGGGTGAACACAATCGAGGCAGAAATGACCCGCCTCACAGCGTTGACCGAACAATTGCAGTTCCGCATTGACAGTGTGGTGCGGGACGGCAGCAACCAGATCGGCGATCTGGAATTTCGTCTGTGCGAGTTAGAGACCGATTGCGACATCGCATCGCTTGGACAGGGCACAACCCTTGGTGGGGTGGAGCCTGCGACCGGCAGCACCGGTCAGACGGTGCAGCCTGAGACGACAACCCCAGACGTGCAGCTGGCCGTGGGTGAGCGGGCGGATTTCGACGCAGCTGTTGCGGCCATGGAGGCGGGGGATCACGCCACTGCTGCAGGGCAGTTGGAGGCGTTCTTGAACAACTACCCTGGCAGCCCCTTGGCAACTGACGCCCGTTTGATGCGCGGTGCCGCGCTGGAAGAATCTGGACAGAACACGCAGGCGGCGCGCGCCTATCTCAATGCCTTCAGCGTGGATCCGAACGGAACCAAGGCACCTGAGGCGCTTTTCTTGTTGGGGCGGTCGCTGGGCCGCATTGGGCAGGTGGATGAGGCCTGTGTGACGCTGGCCGAAGTCGGCGTTCGGTTCCCGGGCGGGCAAGCGGCTACAGATGCAAATGCCGAGCGCGCGCGGCTTTCCTGCCAATCGTGACGGAATACGATCTGGCGGCCACCCTTCGCGGGTTTTTTTCCTCTGAAACACCAGACCACATCGCGGTCGCTTTATCAGGAGGCAGCGATTCTCTAGCGCTTTTGTCTTTGCTGAGGGATTGGAGAGGTGCGGGCGGGCCGGCGCTGTCAGCTGTCACCGTCAATCATGGCTTACGGCCCGAGGCGGCAGATGAGGCGGCGCAGATGGCGAGCCTTTGTGCTGAGTGGGATGTGCACCACGCAACGCTCGATTGGTCGCGTCAAAGCGATACTGGCAACCTGCATGATCAGGCGCGCAGGGCGCGATATGCGTTGATGGCGACTTGGGCGCGGGCGCAGGGCATCGGCGTCATTGCCCTTGGCCATACCCAAGACGATCAGGCGGAGACGTTCCTTATGCGTCTGGCGCGGGGGGCCGGGGTGGATGGGCTTTCTGGGATGCGGGACAGGTGGGATCAGGACGGTGTCACCTTCATGCGCCCGCTTTTGCCATGCAGTCGTGAGGCACTAAGGCATTATTTGCGCTCCAATGGCGTCACTTGGGTGGAAGATGCAGCCAACTCCGATCCTGCCTATGAGCGCAGTCGCGTTCGCGCCGCTTTGCCCGATTTGGGGATTTCCAAGCAAACACTCGCCGAGGTTGCGGGCCATCTGGCGCAGGCACGCGATGCACTGAAGGATGTCACGCTGGAGGTTGCGCGCAAAATCGCCCGGGTGGAGTTGGGGGATGTGGTGATTGACCATACCGGCTTCGCCAAGCTGTCCCCGGCTCTCGCGCGGCGGCTGTTGCTAAGTGCGATGGGCTGGATCAATGGGGCGGAATACCCGCCAAGAGGTGCCGCGCTGACCGCGCTTTATGAAGATGTATTAGCTAAAAAGAATACAACCCTTCAGGGCTGCGATGTGAGCCATTCCAAAAGTGCGATCCGTCTGACGCGGGAGGCGGGTGCGTTGCGCGCTGTGACGGGATTGCCCGGCGAAGTTTGGGATGGGCGGTGGCGCGTGACGGGGCCAAACCTGCTCAATGCGCGCATCGCGGCACTAGGGGAGGAGGCGCTTAGGCATTGCCCAAACCGAGCAAAAAGCCCTCTTCCAGCGCGCTCCCTCATTGCCACGCCTGCCGTCTGGCAGGGCAGCAAATTGATCGCCGCGCCCCTCGCTGGATTGGAGAACGGGTGGTCCGTTGAGCTGCTCTCAAGAGGTCAGGAGGACTTCGCAATGGAGATCGCGCATTGAACCCGCCTTAATCATCGCTATTTATAACCAAAAGAGCCTGTGATCGCTCAGGCTATTCCCATTCAAATAGGAGATGTCCTTTGGGTAACGCGCGCAACATCGCATTCTGGCTGGTCCTGTTCCTGCTCATCCTGGCACTGTTCAATCTGTTCAGCGGTTCGGGAAATAACCTTCAAAATGAACGGGTTGCTTATTCTGACTTCATGTCATCCGTGCAGGACGGGGCGGTGGCCTCGGTCACCCTTGATGGTGAAAACGTCCGTTTCCGGGGAACAGACGGGCGCGATTACGCCACGATCAAACCTGAAGATGCCGAATTGACGCCTGCGCTGATCGCGGAAGGTATTCCGGTGACCGCCCAGCCGCAGCAGCAATCTGGCTTCCAGACGTTCCTTTTGTCGCTACTGCCATTCATCCTTCTCATCGGGGTCTGGATTTACTTCATGAACCGCATGCAAGGTGGCCGTGGTGGTGGGGCGATGGGCTTTGGCAAATCCAAAGCGAAGATGCTGACAGAAAAGCACGGCCGCGTGACATTTGATGACGTTGCGGGGATTGATGAAGCCAAAGATGAGCTGGACGAGATTGTCGAGTTCCTGCGCAACCCCCAGAAGTTTAGCCGCCTGGGCGGCAAGATCCCTAAAGGCGCTTTGTTGGTGGGCCCTCCGGGTACTGGTAAGACGCTGTTGGCCCGTGCCGTGGCCGGTGAGGCGGGCGTGCCGTTCTTTACGATCTCCGGTTCTGACTTTGTGGAAATGTTTGTGGGTGTGGGTGCATCCCGCGTTCGTGACATGTTCGAGCAGGCGAAAAAGAACGCGCCTTGCATCGTGTTCATCGATGAAATTGACGCTGTGGGTCGCCATCGTGGCGCTGGTTACGGCGGTGGAAACGATGAACGCGAACAGACCCTTAACCAGTTGCTGGTGGAAATGGATGGCTTTGAGGCCAATGAAGGTGTGATCATCATCGCGGCCACCAACCGTAAAGACGTTCTGGATCCCGCGCTTTTGCGTCCTGGCCGGTTTGACCGTCAGGTCACCGTTCCAAATCCGGATATCAAAGGCCGTGAGAAGATCCTCGGCGTGCATGCGCGCAAGACGCCGCTTGGTCCAGATGTCGACCTGCGTATCATTGCGCGGGGGACACCCGGCTTCTCAGGTGCAGATCTGGCCAACCTGGTGAATGAAGCCGCGTTGATGGCTGCACGCGTCGGGCGGCGGTTCGTGACCATGCCCGATTTTGAAAACGCCAAGGACAAGGTGATGATGGGCGCGGAGCGTCGATCCATGGTCTTGACCGATGAGCAAAAGGAAAAGACAGCTTACCACGAGGCGGGACACGCTATTGTGGGTCTGGCGCTGCCGCAATGTGATCCGGTCTACAAAGCCACGATCATTCCGCGCGGCGGCGCCTTGGGCATGGTCGTCAGCCTGCCGGAAATTGACCGGCTGAACTGGCACCGGTCTGAGTGTGAGGAAAAGCTGGCGATGACGATGGCGGGCAAGGCAGCCGAAGTGATCAAATACGGCGAAGACAATGTGTCTAACGGTCCGGCCGGTGACATCCAACAGGCCAGCGGGCTGTCACGTGCGATGGTTCTGCGCTGGGGCATGTCCGATAAGGTGGGCAACATCGACTATGAGCAAGCCCACGAAGGCTACATGGGCAATGCTGCCGGTGGGCTTTCGGTGTCGGCTAGCACCAAAGAGCTGATCGAAGAAGAGGTGAAACGCCTTGTCGATACGGCCTATGACACCGCCTTCAAGATCCTGACCGAGAAGAAAGATGATTGGGAGCGTTTGGCGCAAGGCTTGCTTGAATACGAAACGCTGACGGGCGAAGAGATTGAGCGCGTGATCCGAGGTGAGCCGCCTGAGGACGAGGATGACACGCCGTCCACCAGTGCCGATAAGGACGAAGGTGGCACGCCATCTCTGACAGCAGTGCCGAAAACCAAGCCGCGTCGCGACACGGGTGATGGCGGGATGGAGCCCGAACCTTCCGCCTAAGGCCCATGCAAAAGACAAGCCGCGTGACTGAAGCCATCCGAAACACCGATTGGAACCCGGGCGCCTATGCCCGGTTCCATGATTTGCGGCTTCGTCCGGGGCTCGATCTGCTGAATGCTGTGGCGCAGATGGGCAGTGGCGATGTCTACGATCTTGGCTGCGGGAACGGTGCGATGGGCGATACGCTGCGCGCCCGCGCTGCTGGACGCAAGGTCGTGGGTGTCGATGCCTCGCCCGCAATGTTGGAAAAGGCAACGGCGTCGCATGCCTACACGAATTTGCAACAGGTCGATATCCGCGATTGGCATCCCGGGTCTGCACCCAGCCTGATCTTTTCCAATGCAGCGTTGCATTGGGTAGGGGAACATGAAGTGCTAATGCCTCGCCTCTCCGCGATGCTCGGCAAAGGCGCCACCCTGGCCGTGCAGATGCCCCATCAGAACAAGGCCCCGTCCCACCGCGTCTGGCGCACCCTGGCCGATGAGATGTTCCCGGGCCGCGTGGAACTGGCCGGAACGCCGGGTGTCATGGCCCCTGTGAAATATGAAGAACTCCTCGCCCCTCGCGGCCGTTTCCGTTTATGGGAGACGGACTATTACCAGCGACTGGTTGCTGAAGCGGGAAGCCACCCGGTGCGCCGCTTCACGGAAAGCACCTATGCCCGGCCAATTCTGCAGGCGCTTGAGCCCGATGAGAAAGCCGACCTCATTCGCCGCTATGAAGAGGTAATGTCTGCGGCCTACCCGGTGCGCGCAGATGGATCGGTGCTTTTCCCCTTCCGTAGGATGTTTTTCACGCTGACCGTGTGAGGGTCCGCGGGGTGAACCTCACCCTGCGCTTGACCGTTCTCTCGGGGCGGTTGATGTTGAGGATAGCATTTGAGAGGACAGCCTGATGCCGAATCCGCTTTACCCAACCGAAATCACCGCTCGCATCGTCTGGCTGGGGCGGGTGACTGAGCAGACGGAAGATATCCGTTCGAGCTCTCAGGATATGATCCAGGCCACCTATGCAGGCCAAGAGGGGGCAAGCCATGCGGGGCTGACGCGGCCCGCCTGTGTGCGTGTGAAGGATATGCATGCGGAGGGCACGGAAATCCGGAATGTACGACAATTTTCCGTTGTATCAGCGGAGGAGCTGGCGCTGATTGCTTCCGATCTGGGGTTGGAGGCGATCAATCCGGAATGGTTGGGTGCCTCGATCTTGGTGGAAGGGATTGAAGACTTCAGCCATGTCCCCCCGTCCAGCCGGTTACAGAATGCGGACGGAACGGCGCTGGTCATTGATATGCAGAATTTCCCTTGTGGCTATCCGGGCCGGGAGATTGAGAAAGATCACCCCGGGCAGGGCCGTCGCTTTGCCAAGGTGGCGCAAGGACGGCGCGGGTTGACCGCTTGGGTCGAACGGGAAGGGCCTTTGCGTGTGGGCGATGAGATGCGCCTTCATGTGCCCTCGCAACGGGCCTGGCAGCCGTTTGGGGCCGTGGTGAAGGCTGCGGAGTGAACGCAAACGATCTTGTTTTGACGTCAAAAGGCTTGCGGTTTCGGGGGCGTGTGTATCCTTGTGTGGTTGGCAAAGGCGGGTTGTCATCGGACAAAAGAGAGGGTGATGGCGCGACGCCTGTGGGCGCGCACAGGATTGTGGAGATGCATTACCGTCCCGACCGCATGGCCCGTCCCAACCTTTGGGCAACGCCGATCCACTTTGGTGATTTGTGGTCCGATGACGCGGATCGCGCGGAATACAATCTGCCTGTTCGCGCCCCCTATGCGGGATCTCACGAGGTGATGCGTCGGGCCGATCCGATGTATGATCTGGTTCTGGTGACGGATTGGAATTACCCTGTTGCAGAGGCGGGCCGTGGGTCCTGTATTTTCATGCATCAGTGGCGCAGGCCGGGCTTTCCGACCGCGGGGTGCGTGGCGCTGCGCCGGGATCATCTTCACCAGATCGCGGCACGGCTTTTGCCCGGTGACCGGCTGGTCGTGCCGCTTTTGGCATCTGGCCCGCGCCATCATCCGCACTAAGTAGCCCGCGATGCCCAAGTCCCAATTCTCTCACGTCGACACCTGGGTCTTTGACCTGGACAATACGCTTTATCCACCGCGTATCCGGCTTTTTGACCAGATTGAACGACGCATGACGCAGTATGTCATGGACGCATTGGGCGTGGATCGGCCCAAGGCCGATTATCTGCGCATGCACTATTGGAAGGCCCATGGCACGACCCTGGCGGGGTTGATGGCGGAGCACGGTGTGGACCCTGATCCTTATCTCGTGGCGGTACATGACATCAATTTCGACGTGCTGCCGCCGGACCCCGAGTTGGCAGCGCGGCTGGCGGGGCTTCCTGGGCGACGCGTGGTCTACACCAATGGCAGTGCGCCCTACGCGGAGCGTGTCATTGAAGCGCGGGGTTTGAGCGGTCTTTTTGATGCGATCTACGGCGTTGAACATGCAGGCTATCGGCCAAAACCCGAGCGGGCAGCGTTCGATGCGGTTTTTACGCGAGACGGCATTGATCCAAAACGGGCGGCGATGTTCGAAGATGAACCGCGCAATCTGGAGGTGCCCCACGCCATGGGCATGCGCACGGTTCTAATCGCGCCGGAACGGGTTGAGGGTGCGCATATTGAATTTCACGCCGATGATCTGTCGGAATTTCTGAGCCTCCTGTAGGTGCGTGCGGCAATCTGCGCGTGGTTTGCATGGCAGGCACGACCATCCTATTGAAAGGTCAAATGAGTGGAGAGAGATGAGCGCGAACACCCATGACATCGTGGTTTCCGGCGCGGGTGTCGCCGGTTTGTCGGCGGCCTGCGTGCTGGGGGAGGCGGGGTTTGACGTGCTCTGTGTCGATCCCGCGGCCCCGGTGACGGACCGGAACGCCGAGGGCGCGGATTTGCGCACCACGGCAATTTTGCAACCGGGACGGCGCGTGCTGGAGGAGGCCGGTGTTTGGGGACGCCTTGGCGATGCCCCGAGCGCGTTACAGGTGATGCGGATCATTGATGCGGGCGGGGTGGAGCCTGCGCCGCGCGTGGTGCGGGAGTTCGATGCTGCCGACATCTCGGATCAGCCGTTTGGGTGGAACGTGCCCAACTGGCTTTTGCGCAGGGAAATGCTGGCGCGGGCCACACAGCTCAGCAATGTGGAACTGCGCATGAGCGTGGGCGTCAGCGGGCTTTTGACGCGGGAGCGAGAAGCGCGAGTGCGGTTGAGTGATGGGACCTCCGCCCGCTGCAGGCTGGTTATTGCGGCGGACGGGCGCGCCTCACCTGTGCGGGAGGCGGTGGGCATTCCAGTGCGTACGACCCGGCATGGGCAGAAGGCACTGGCCTTTGCGGTGACCCATGCGCAGCCCCACCACAATGTGTCTACGGAAATTCATCGCTCCGGTGGGCCTTTCACGCTGGTGCCGTTGCCGGATCATGATGGCCAACCCTGTTCTGCGGTTGTCTGGATGGAACGCGGTGCCGAGGCACAGCGCCTTGCAGATTTGTCTGATGCGGCGTTTGAGGCAGAGATGACCACGCGCAGTTGCGGGATCATGGGGCCGTTGCGACTGGCCTCGAAGCGGTCGGTCTGGCCACTGATGAGCCAGTTGGCGGCACGGATGTCGTGTGAGCGGGTAGCGCTGATTGCGGAGGCTGCCCATGTGGTGCCACCCATTGGCGCGCAGGGGCTGAACATGTCGCTGGCTGATATTTCAACTCTGCTTGATCTTGCCCGCGCGGATATGGAAGGGCTGGGCAATCGCGCAATGCTGAAGGCCTATCACGAGGCACGCCACAGCGAAGTTGCTGTGCGGGTCGCGGGGATTGATGTGCTGAACCGGGCGTCTATGGCGGATGATCAACTGTTGCGCGATGCAAGGGCGCGGGGTCTTGATGCGCTTTACGCAATGGCGCCGGTGCGAAAAATGTTGATGCAGCTGGGGCTCGGCGTGCGTAGCAGCGCGGCGTGAGCCGGAACACGTTTGACGTCAGGCTGCGTCTTCCTTTGGTTCCGTTAGGGAGTTGGTTTGATCCGTTCGGAAGAACGACACTTGTGACAGCATGTGGTGGGCGCTTTCTGTCAGCCCGGCGGCGGTGGCGCGGTTTCTGTCTGCCATTTGGGCGTTGGTTTTGGCGGTCTCATTGAGACCTTCAAATCGGGCTGCAACGGAGATGGCAGCAGCAGATTGTTCCTGACAGATGGCGGCAATGGTCTGAACGGCATCGACGACGCTGGTGATTTCATCCTTGATATTGCGCAGTTTCGTATTGGTGGCGCGGACCGAACCTGCGGCATCGCGCACCTGATTGACGCTTGTGGTGATCAGGCCCCCGATGTCCATCGCAGCTTCGGACACACGATGGGCGAGTGCGCGTACTTCCTGAGCGACAACGGCAAAGCCGCTGCCGGATGTCCCGGCCCGGGCGGCTTCAACAGAGGCGTTGAGCGCCAAGATATTTGTCTGGAATGCAATCTCTTCGATCATGTTGACGATGTCGGAAATGTCTTTGGAACTCTTTTCGACCTTTGCCATGCTTTCGGCCGTCTGATCGATCATATCGACGCTGGCTGCGGCCTGATCGACGACGGTCTGACCGGCGGTTGCGGCATCCTGCGCGGCTCTGGAGCTTTGTACGACGCCGTCTGACAGGTCATCCAACGTGGTACGGCTTTCTTCTATGAGGTCGGCCTGTTGCGCCGCGCGCGATGACCCTTCAGTGGCGCGCAGAGAAATGTCTTCGACGGCGCGGTTGATATCGCCGGCGGCAATCTGGACATCGCTGACAATGTCGCCCATCCGTGTCATGGAGCGTGACACCCCCTTTGTCACATCGCCGAAGAGGCCTTCATATGCCCTATCCGCGCGATAGGTGAGATCGCCTTCGCTGAGCGCGCTGACCGCGCGATCCACGTCGCTTGCGAAACCCGCTACGATGTCACATAGCCGGGTCACACCCTTCACCAAAGCGTCGGTTCCTTCGTCGATGTCGCCATCGGGAAGGGGGATGGATCGGTCGAAATCGCCCAGGGCAGCGGCCGATACCACCTGATCCACAGAGGCGATCAATTCTTCATTGATACGCATGCGTGTGGCCCTGGTTTCGCGAGCTTCGCGTTCCGCATCGCGCAAGGCGTGAATGGCGTGCGTCAGTGCCCCCAGTTCGTATCGGCGGGGATAACCGGAAAGGGAGAAATCCACATGGCCATCTGCCAGCTTCTTGACCATACCCACCGATTTGCGAAGCGGGCGCACAACCATGAAAATCACCGTTGCATAGGCGCCAAGACTGCCGAGGATGGCAACACCTATGATCACCGCCGAAATCGTGAAATTCCGATTGGCCGCTATGAGCCCCGCGTGTTCGTGGTCCTGCACGAAAGTCAGCGCTGCTTTGCGGAATTGCCCGATGACAGAGAAGGCTTCATATGTGCGATTGAGCCATGGGTCCAACATGGCGGTTTCGGGAAAATCACCGCCGTGCATGCCGATGGTGAGGATGTCATTGCGGGGTGCCCTATAGACCTCATCAAGGGCTGCCTGCATGTCCGAAGCAGGCAGGGCGATGTCGGGCAGAACCTCTTCCGTGAGATGGGATATCTTTGTGAGGGCCAGGGTATATTTGGTTTCATAGCGGGTCAGGTCAGCCACGCTTTCATTGCTGAAAAACGCGCGAGAGGCCAAAAGCCCTGCCAACTGCAGCGCATCATCGGCCAAAGCGCGTTCCAACTGGCCCAATTCCTCAACCAGGCGGGAGATGGCCGCGTTGTTTTTTGCCTTCTCGGCGGCGGCGTCCTTAAACAGGGCATCAAAGCTTTTGGCGGCGTCCAGCCATGCGGTGCCTGAGGACGTTTCGCGCAGAAACGCGGACGTCCGGGCAGCCTCAAGCGCAGACATGCGTGCGGTCTTGTAGACTTCAAATTCGGCCGTCGCCTCGGTTTTCAAGGTTGCGTCCTGGCGGATCAGGGCATTTTCTACGACGATATCAGTGACCTCAAAGGAGGATAGAACATCGCTCAGTCCCTCATCGCTAACTTGCTGGGACGAAGATAACAGCGCATAGATGTAAAGCCGTTCTGCCGCCAGCGTATCGGTGATTGTTTTGATGTCGCGCAGTTGCGGCACGGCCTCCAGGTTTCGTTCAGCCTGCAGGCGTTGGTTCCACGCGTCATTTAGCCGAAAGCCCGACAGTGTCACCACCGCCGCGCAGAGGCCGAGCACCAGAAGGGTGAGTGTGGTTTTAAAAGACATCGTCAATCCAATGTTGTCTAAATGGGTCTGCCTTGCTGTAACGGCTAAGCTGCATTGGGGTGTCCTTGTGCGCCTCAGAGCTGGCTATACATCAACACGGCCTTGTTCATTTCCTTCAGCAGCGGGTTGTTGTCCCGCGCCACCTGATTGATCTGTGCCTCGCTTGGCATGGTGCCCATGACGGTCGCGTCGAACACTGCCTTTAGGGGTGCCCAGAGATTGTTGACCGTTTGCAGCTGTGCCTGAATTTCATCAGTGGGTGCCGGTGGCAGCCCCATGTCTTCGCTGCCGTTTTTCAGAGCCACAAGCGAGGTTTCAAAAAGCGTCACTGTTTCGGCGAGTGCCTTGCGGTTGGCCTGAGGGTTCACACCGGCGAGGATCAGACAGAATTCTTTGGATGCCCTTTGCGACAACATGCGTTGCCGACCTGAGACATTGATAGCCAGCGCAAGAACCGGGTGAATTTCACCAGTGCCGCCGTAATGGCGTTCGAATGCGCCCACTGATTTGTTCATCTGCCGCAGGACCGGCAGGTTCAAAAGCGCAATTTGGGGAAGTGCGGTTTGCGCGTCGTCCACGCTCATGCTTGCTGTCGCAACAAAGGCGCCATAGGCGGTCCACAGTTCCTCTACCGCGGTCAGTTCCTCCAGGATGCGAGGATTTTTTTCAACATTCATGCCTTGATCGGCGTCGCCATAGCGCAACCCGTGCAGGGTTTTTTCGAACAGGGCATGAGCGTCGCGGGCTTGGGCCAGATGCGCGGGCGCGTTCACGTCGATTGCAGCAAAGCAGGCCGCCTTGGCCATGCGCTGCGACAGCATGCGTTGTCGGCCCGAGAGGTTGATTTTGCGCTTGCCATCCTCAACAGCTGGGACGTCCGCGGCACGCGCGTGGGAGGGCAGGATGGCCAAAGGTGCCGCCAGCGCGATGGCCAAAAAGACTGTGGTAAAGCGGAGCAAATGACACCTCATGCGTTGTCGTCAAAGCCAGTGTTTCACGTCAGGATAAGTTCAATTCCTTAAAGAGCGTGAAACCCACACGGGGCGCTTCCTGTAGATTTGGTGAAAAATGTCTTGATTTCGCGCGTCCGGCTACGGCGACGATTTGGCGCAAAAAATCAATTTAGCGGCCATTTTTGTCTAGTTGCGTCATAGGAAGCTTTGCAAAATGCTAGCGTGACTCGCACATAGATTGGTGCAGCCAACCTTGCCTTCAGGAGGTCAGCCATGTCGACAATGCCCCCCAGAGCCGCCTTCGATCGGGTCCGCACCGGGTATTCGCAGAATTCTGCGCGGTCCATGTCGTTGCATGCGGATGCCTATACCACGCCTGAATGGTACAGCGCGGACCTCAAGGCGATCATCGCGCGGACTTGGCAGTGGGTGTGTCATGTGGAGAAACTGCGCAAGCCGGGTTCTTACGTGACAGTGGAGATTGCTGGCATGCCTGTGGTGGTGGTACGCGATCGCGATGACAGTCTGCGCGCCTTCTACAATGTCTGCAAGCACCGGGCCCATGAGCTGCTCAGCGGTGAAGGTCGCACTACGCGGATCATGTGCCCCTATCACGCCTGGGTCTACAAGCTGAATGGGGAGTTGATGATGGCGCCGGAGACGGACCATCTTGAGGAGTTCACACCTTCGGAAATTTGCCTCGATCAAGTGCAGGTGGAAGAGTTTTGCGGATTTATCTATGTAAACCTTGACCCGAATGCCGCGCCTTTGCGGGAAGTGTCGGGCAATTTGGAAACCGAAATTCGCCACTGGGCGCCGGATATTGATCAGCTGACCTTTGGCCACCGTTTGACGTATGACATCAAGTCGAACTGGAAGAACGTCGTCGACAATTTTCTGGAATGCTACCACTGCCCGACGGCCCATAAGGATTTCTGTGATCTGGTAGATATGGACACCTATAAGGTCACGACCCACGGGATCTATTCCAGCCACATGGCGGATGCGGGCGGGTCGGCCAATTCGGCCTATGACGTGTCAAACGCCACGGTGCGCACCCATGCGGTCTGGTGGCTGTGGCCGACGACCTGCCTGATGCGCTATCCGGGGCGGTCCTCCATGATCGTGCTCAACATCATACCTGTGGGACCTGATCGGACGCTTGAAACCTATGATTTCTTCCTTGAGACGCCAGAACCTGATCCGATGGAGCTTGATGCCATCCGCTACCTCGATGAGGTGTTGCAGGTGGAAGATATCGGTCTCGTTGAAAGCGTGCAGCGCGGGATGAACACGCCTGCGTTTAGCCAAGGGCGGATTGTGAACGATCCCACGGGATCGGGTAAATCCGAGCATGCGGTGCACCATTTCCATGGGTTGGTTCTGGACGCTTATGAAAGGGCCATGGCGGGATGAGCCGACCCAATATTGTCGTCGTGATGGCCGATCAGTTGGCCCCGCATTTCATCGGCGCCTACGGGCATAAAGTCGCCAAGACCCCGCATATCGATGCGCTCACCGCGCGAGGCATGCGATTTGATGCGGCCTATTGCAATTCGCCGCTTTGTGCGCCGTCGCGGTTTGCCTTCATGTCAGGGCAGTTGATCAGTCGGATTGCAGCCTATGACAATGCATCTGAATTCCGTGCGAGCGTGCCAACATTCGCCCATTACCTGCAGGCGCTGGGGTATCGCACATGTCTCTCGGGGAAGATGCATTTCGTGGGCCCGGACCAGAAACATGGGTTTCAGGATCGGGTGACAACTGACATTTACCCGTCCGATTTCGCCTGGACACCCGATTGGGAAGCCGCCGATGAGCGGATCGACAAGTGGTATCACAACATGCAGACCGTGAAGGAAAGCGGCTGCGCGGTGGCCACCTTCCAGACCGATTACGACGATGAGGTGGAGTTTGCAGCCCGACGTTGGCTGGTGGACCGGGGACGCGACAAGGCGGCGGGGCAGGGCCAGCCATTTTGTCTGGTGGCGAGTTTCATTCATCCACATGACCCTTACGTGGCCAAGCCTGAATGGTGGAATCTCTATTCTGATGAAGAGATCGACATGCCGGAATTTGTCCCGCCGTTGGAGGAGCTTGATCCATTTTCACGCCGGGTGATGGATGGAATTGAAGCAAGCTACGTGCCGCTGACGGATGAAGAGGTGCGGCGGGCGCGGCGAGCGTACCTGGCGAATGTGAGTTACTTCGACAGCAAGGTCGGTGCCATGGTTAAGGCGCTGGAGGATATCGGCGAATTGGAGAACACCGTCGTCCTTGTGACCGCCGATCACGGCGATATGCTGGGCGAGCGGGGTCTTTGGTACAAAATGAACTTCTTTGAACATTCCGCGCGGGTGCCGCTGGTGATGGCCGGACCGGGGGTGGCGCAAGGCATTGCGCCCAATGCCTGTTCGCTTCTCGATCTGATGCCCACATTTGTCGACCTGGCGGGGGGCGATGCCTCCATGTTCGGGGAGCCGGTGGATGGCCGTTCCTTGGTGTCGCTGGCGCGCGGGGACGCGGATGCGCAAGACGTTGCGATCGGGGAGTACTGTGCGGAGATGACGCCCTGTCCGGTAATCATGATCCGGCGTGGGGCGCTCAAGTACATTCACTGCGATATCGACCCGCCGCAGCTCTATGACCTCTCTATCGATCCGTCGGAGCGCGAGAACGTTGTGGGTCATCCCGCCTATCATGCGCCCGCCCAGGCCTTTGCTGCAGAGATTGCGGATCGTTGGGATGGCGAGGCGTTGCGCAGGGATGTGATTGCGACGCAGAAGTCACGCCGGGCGCTGCATGCCGCAATGGAAGCGGGCGCGGGCGAGCATTGGGATTACAACCCACCATCGGATGCCTCCCAGCAATATGTGCGCAATCACATGGATTGGACGGAAGCCGCCGCGCGCTATCGCTTCCCGCCTGTGGATGACGGCACTGCATGACCACTGTCACCGCCCGCCGCTTGCCGGATAACCCGATCCTTACCCGCTTTGCCGAGCGGCGCGTGGGGGCCAATGTGAACGGACCCTCGTTGATCGCTGTGCCGGATTGGGTGCCGGGGCGTTTGGCGCGTTACTATCTTTACTTTGCGCATCATCTGGGTGGGTTTATTCGCATGGCCTATGCGGATCATCTGGGTGGCCCGTGGACAGTGCATGGACCCGGGGTTTTGGATTTAGGTGACGTTCCGTATTTGCATGATCACCTGGCCTCTCCCGATGTTCATGTGGATGAGGCTGCGGGACAGATCGTGATGTATTTCCACGGGGTGTCCGATCCCTTGGCGTTTTCAGAGCCGCCGCAGGTGACATGCCGAGCCACGTCCTCTGATGGGTTGCGTTTCGTGTCAGAAGAGGCGCGGCTCGGGGCCTCATACTTTCGGGTCTGGCGCCAGGATGGCTGGTATTATGCCCTGTCTTTGGGGGGGCAGCTATGGCGGTCACAGTACGGTCGGGTCGCCTTTGAGGAAGGCACGATCCTGAAGGGTTTGCCAGATGACACGCGGCATTTGGCCGTGATGCGCAAGGACGGGAAAACTTGGATCGCGTGGAGCGTGATCGGCGATTGTCCCGAGCGGATTTTCATGGGCTGCATCGAAGGGAACGACTGGACCGATTGGCGCGTGAACCATGTGCAGGAAGTTCTGCGCCCCGAACAGGATTGGGAAGGGCGCGACACGCCCCTTGAGCCATCGCTGCGGGGACTTGCGGAGGAGCGAGTTCATCAATTGCGCGACCCTGCGTTTTTCAGCGAGGCGGGGCAGGATTACCTGCTCTATGCCATCGCGGGGGAGGCCGGGATTGCCATTGCCACGTTGGATTTTGAAGGAGAGCCGGCATGACAGGGATTTTAGAGGGCAAGGTGGCGTTGGTCACCGGTGGGCGCGGCGGGATTGGTCGCGCCATCTGCGCGCGGTTTGAGCGGGAAGGGGCGACGGTTTATGCGGCGGATTTGAGTGAGGGCGGGTCGCTCGTCCGGCCTGACGGCCAGTCTCGCTTTCTCCAGCTTGACGTGACTTCGGAAGACAGTGTGAAGGCGGCGATGGAGGCTGTGGGGGAGAAACTGCACATTCTGGTCAATGCTGCCGGGATTGAAATTGAAAAGACGATCGAAGAGACCTCATTGGAAGAGTGGAACCAGTCATTCGCAGTGAATGTCACGGGCACGTTTTTAACGTCCAAATATGCGCTGCCTTTGATGCGAAACGCGCCTGGCGCGTCGATCATCAATTTTGGTTCCTATGACGGGTTTATCGCCGATCCCGGCCTTGCTGCGTACTGTGCCACCAAGGGTGCGGTGCATGCGCTGACGCGCGCCATGGCTTGCGATCATGGGCCGGAGGGCATCCGCGTGAATGCGATTTGCCCTGGCTATGTGGACACGCCGATGTTGCAGAGTTTCTTTGCTGGCGATGGCTCGGGCGGTGGGGGCAAGAGCATTGACGATTTGCAGCAGGCTGTGCGCGACGTGCATCCCTTACGTACCTATGGCACGCCCGATGACATTGCCAATTTGGTGAACTGGCTGGCCAGCGATGAGGCGCGTTATGCCTCGGGGCAGCTTTGGGTCATGGATGGGGGCTTAAGCGCCCAGGTGCAGCAGATGCGGCTATGAGTATTTTTGGCCAAAAAGAAGGGGTAGGCCGGGATGCGGTTGGTAGGTAAGAGCGCTTTTGTGACGGGCGGGCGTCAGGGCATCGGGCGCGCGATTGTGGAGGCGTTTGTGGCCGAGGGTGCGGAGGTGGTGACCTGCGGGCGCGGGGCGGCGTCGGAGTTGCCGGACGGTGTGACGTGGCATCAGTTGGATGTGACAGATGCGGCTGCGGTGGCGGCGGTTGTGCAACCAGTGGATATTTTGGTGAACAATGCGGGTGTGCAGGTGGAAAAGACCGTGGTCGAGAGCACGGATGCGGATTGGGAGGCGGTGATTGGCCCCAATTGCCGGGGTGTGTTCAACATGTGTCGGGCCTTTGTTCCGGTGATGGGGCGGGGGTCGATCATCAATATTGGGTCGATTTCGGGACATGTCGCCGATCCCTCCATGGCGCTCTACAATGCCTCCAAGGCGTTTGTGCATGGGCTCACGCGCTCCATTGCCGTGGATCACGGGCCGGATATTCGATGCAACGCGATTTGCCCGGGCTGGATCAATACAGGCATGCTGGAGGCTGGGTTTGATATGGCGGGCGACTCGAAGGCGGCGCGGACGGATGCGATTGCGCGCCATCCGGTGGGGCGGTTTGGACGGCCTGAGGATATTGCGGCGATGGCGGTTTGGTTGGCCTCAGATGAGGCCGCGTTCGCGACGGGGCAGATGTTTACGGTGGATGGCGGCATGACCGCGGCCTCGCCCTTAAACCCGGGGCTTTTCTGATGGCGATTGAGCATACCGCCGTTTTGGGCGCGGGCGTTATCGGGGCCAGTTGGACGGCACTTTTCCTAGCGTCGGGGCGGTCAGTTGCGGTGTTTGACCCGGTCGATGCCGATGCACATGTGCGCGCCTATGTAGAGCGCGCGTGGCCCACGATGGAGGCGCTGGGGCTGACGGCGCGCGGTGATCCGGATCGGGTAACTTTCGTCCAGAGTGCCGCAGAGGCAGTGGAGGGCGCGGGCTTCGTACAGGAAAACGTGCCTGAGCGGATGGCGATCAAGCATGCGACCTTTGCTGAGATTGAACCGGTGCTGGCCGATGGCACGGTTGTGGCGAGTTCCGCTTCCGGCTTGACGCTTGGCCAGATGCAGGACGGGTGGCGCGATCCAGCGCGGTTTATTCTCGGCCATCCGTTTAATCCGCCGCATCTTATTCCGCTGGTGGAGGTGATGGGGAACACGCGCACTGATGCGGATGTCATCCCCAAGGCAGAAGGTTTTTATGCCGATATTGGCAAAGTCACCATCAGGGTGAACAAGGAGGTTCCAGGCCATGTGGCGAACCGGCTGCAGGCAGCCGTGTGGCGGGAGGCCATTCATCTGGTTGAGACCGGTGTGGCCAGCGTTGGTGATGTGGACAAGGCGATGAGTGCGGGGCCTGGGTTGCGATGGGCGGCGATGGGGCCGACGACGCTCTTTGGTTTGGGCGCGGGCCCGGGCGGCTTGGCTTCGTTTTGCGATCATTTTGCAGAGACGTTCAATGGCTGGTGGGCGGATCTTGGGGATCCGACGCTGGATGCAAACACGGCGGCGATGTTGGTTGAGGGGCTGAAAGAAGCTACCGGCGAACAATCGGTGGAAGAGCTGTCACAGCAGCGGGACGTGATGATCCTTGGGCTTTTGAAGGCGTTGAAGGATCAGGGTGCGAAGGGGGCGTAGCCTGCTGTCGTAATTGTTTTGTCGAATGCCGCAACGATCGTTCCAGTGAGGTCCGTGTCCGCGGGCAACAGGTCTGCCAGGCGGCAATGGACGGCTGGGTCAAAAACCGTGTCATGGCCGAGATCGCGGCTGAAGGCGGCGACGGCCTCAACGGCGCGAAGAATTTCGATATTTGTGAGGATGAGCGCATGAATGAGGCAGGTGCGCCCGCGCCAGCGTTGTGCCGTGCCCACCAGTTTGCGGCCCGAGACGGCCAAGTTGTAGTCGCCATCGCAGAAGCTGCCGTTTACAGGTGTGGCCTCAGCCATGATGCCCAAACCGGCGAAGGCTTCGCGCATGGGGTCCACGATTTTGGCGTATGCGGGCAGGATCGCGCGGGACTGGCCTGGACTCGCCGTGAAACACAGGGCGAGATTGAGGACACCCGGGCCCTGGGGCGTGATGCCACCGCCGGTTTTGCGGCCCACAACCGGCCAGCCGCGTTTGTTGCTGGCTTGGGACGCGGACCCAAACAGAGGATCACGTGTGAACCTGTCCGGTAGGACAAGGCCGGGCGCCTCGGCTTGCCACATCAAGGCAAGGGGCGCGCTTGACGCCACCGCACTCTCCAGCATTGCCATTTCGTGGGCGAGGCCGTCTTCGGGCCGCCGGACATGGGTCAGGGGAATGGGCAGGTCGGCCTCCTTCGAGGTTCTGGATATCGATAGCGCAGGACGGCGGCGGAGGCAAAGTGTGGCCTGTTTTGCAGACTGAACAGGCAGCTTGCCTTACGCAGGGGAAATTTTCACGAAAAACGAACCAATTTTCGGCAGGTTTCGGCTGGAATGGGTCTTGTTTTCCCATCAAAAACACTGAAATACACCGCTATAGCGGGAAACCTCATGGGCAAACCCATGGCCGGGCCTTCCGCGGCGGGACGCAAAGTTGGGGCAGAAGGCCCAGGGGCTGAAAACACATGTCGCTATTTCTGATAGTCGCTTTGCCATTTATCGGCGCCCTGCTGCCGGGGTTGATGTATCAGGCGGGGCGACAGGCCTGTGCGATGGCGACCTTCTTTGTCACGCTGACCGCATTCATCGGATTGATGACCCATCTGCCCGCTGTTCTGGCCGGAGAGGTGGTGCAGGCGCGGGTGGATTGGATCCCGTCGTTGGGGCTGAACGCCAATTTCTTCATTGACGGCCTTGGGTTTTTCTTTGCTGCGCTGATCCTTGGGATCGGCTTGCTGATCATCACCTATGGTCGGTTCTACCTGTCGCGCAACGACAATATGGGTGAGTTTTTCACTTATTTGCTGCTGTTCCAAGGCGCCATGGTGGGGATCGTTCTGTCCGACAACATACTGATGCTGCTCATTTTCTGGGAGATGACATCGCTGTCATCCTTCCTGCTGATCGGCTATTGGAAGCATCTGGAAGAAGGCCGTCAGGGCGCACGCATGGCGCTGACCGTGACCGGCATGGGCGGGCTGGCCCTGATCGGCGGGATGGTTCTGCTGGGCAATATCGCGGGCAGTTATGACCTGACGGTGATCCTTGAAAACCGAGAGGTCATTCAGGACAGCCCGATGTATCTACCGGCGCTTCTGCTCATCCTTTTGGGCTGTTTCACGAAGTCGGCGCAGTTTCCGTTCCATTTCTGGCTGCCCCACGCAATGGCGGCACCGACGCCGGTGTCGGCCTACCTGCATTCCGCGACCATGGTGAAAGCCGGTATCTTCCTGATGGCCCGGGTGTGGCCGGTGATGTCGGGGACCGAGGCTTGGTTCTATCTGGTGACTGGCGCAGGGCTGATCACCATGGTGATCGCGGCGATCATTGCGCTGTTCAAGAACGACCTCAAAGGGCTGCTCGCATTTTCCACCGTGTCCCATCTGGGGTTGATCACCATGCTTTTGGGCACTGGTACGGCCTATGGAGCGCTGGTCGCGGTGTTTCACATTCTCAACCACGCGACGTTCAAAGCCGCGCTCTTTATGTCGGCGGGGATCGTGGATCATGAGGCGAAAACGCGGGACATCACGCGGCTGGGCGGATTGCGCAGTTTGATGCCCATCACATTCGTCATCGCAACGATCGCGGCGCTGTCGATGGCGGGGATACCGCTGTTCAATGGCTTCATTTCCAAGGAAATGATGCTCAAAGAAACGACCAAGACGGTGCTGTTTGATACACCTCTTCTTGTGCCGGTGCTGGCCACAATCGGTGCGCTTTTTTCCGCCGCCTATTCCTTCCGCTTCATCGGTCATACTTTTTTGGGCCCGGTGCGCGACGATTACCCTGCCAACCCCCATGATCCGGGCGTCGGCATGTGGGGTCCGCCTGCGCTTTTGTGTGTTTTGGTCGTTGGGATCGGTGTCGCACCATTTTTGGCCGAACCGCTCGTGTTCCTGGTGACGGAGGCCGTGTTGGGCAATGTTGCTGCACTGCCGGACGCGCATCTTAAGATTTGGCATGGCGTAAATACCGCGCTTTACATGTCGATCATCGCTGTCGGCGGGGGGCTTGTCCTGCTGGCGGCGTTCAATCCGCTGGCCCGGGGCTGGGCGACAGCCGGACCACCTGCGGCCAAAGCGATTTTCGATGCGATCATCGACGCGATTGTGGCGGCGGCGACTTTCGTCACCGCGCGTCTGCATGACGGCGCGCTAACACGTTATGCCGCCATCTTCGGTGTCACGGTCGTGGCGCTGGGCACACATGCTTTCTTCACGGGATCAACCATCGCACCCACGCGGGAGATGCTGCCGTTGCAGCCGGTGGCGGCGATGGGCTGGCTGTTGTTGGTGACGGCGACGGCTGTGCTTTTGGCCTATCACAACCATCGTTATCTGGCGTTGGTGCTGACCTCGATCGTAGGGCTCGTCATTGCGATGGGCTTTGCTTATCTGAGTGCGCCTGATCTGGCTCTGACGCAAATCTCTGTTGAGGTGGTCACGGCGATCCTTCTGCTGCTGGCGCTGAACTTCCTGCCGCGGGAGACGCCCGCGGAAAGCAGCTCTATGCGGCGGCTGCGCGATGGTGCAATCGCGGGTGCAGCCGGGCTTGCGGCCGGTGCCTTGATTTACTCCATGCTCATGCGTGATGCGATGGGTGTGCCGATTTCGGAGTATCACCTAGCCAATTCCAAACCCGGCGGCGGCGGCACCAATGTGGTGAACGTGATCCTGGTCGATTTCCGGGGCTTTGACACCTTTGGCGAAATCATCGTGCTGGGGATTGCGGCCGTGATTATCTATGCGCTGACCGAGACACTGCTGTCGAGCCCGGTGCGCGCGCGACTTCTGAACCGGCCCATTGGCAAGAAAGCTGGTGATGCGCATCCGATGATGATGGTGGTGATGACCCGCGTCATCATGCCTGTTGTGCTGATGGTTGGTGTCTACATCTTCCTGCGTGGCCATAACGAACCGGGAGGCGGGTTTATTGCCGGTCTCGTCGTGGCGATTGCGATTGTGATGCAATACATGGCGTCGGGCTTTGACTGGGCAGAGAAGCGCCAGCGCTATCCCTACCACGGCATCATTGGCGCGGGCGTATTGGTGGCGGGGTTGACCGGCATTGGCGCGTTCTTCTTCGACACCGAATTCCTCGCCTCTTCTTTCGGCTATTTCCGCATTCCGCCCTTTGAGGAATTTGAGCTGGCCACCGCGCTCGGCTTTGACCTCGGCGTCTTCCTATGCGTGGTGGGCGCGGTGCTCTTGTCGCTCGAAAGCTTCTCTCGTCTGGGGCGGCGCAGTGGTGAGCAATCCAGCGAATACGCCATGGATATTGACCCGTCCCGCGACGATGCCGTTGAAGAGAAGGGGGCCTGAGCCATGGAAATCCTGGTCGCCAGCGCCGTAGGCATTTTGACCGCCGCAGGGATCTACCTGATCCTGCGCAAGCGCACCTTCCCGGTGATCCTGGGCACCGCTTTCATCAGCTATGCAGTGAACGTGTTTCTCTTCGCCTCTGGCCGTCTGGCCGTGAACCAACCGCCGGTGCTGCAAAAGGGGGTGGAACTTTACACTGATCCGTTGCCTCAGGCGCTGGTGCTGACGGCCATCGTCATCGCCTTCGGGATGACCGCCGTCGTGGTGATGATCGGGGTGGGGGCTTACCTCAGTTCCCAGGACGATCATATTGATGATCAGGACGAACTGGCGCCCGGTGCCGATCCAAGCGCGCTTGAGCATGCGGACCCGATTGATCCTTCCCAGCAAGGAGCGCCGTCATGAGCCATTGGGTTATCGCTCCTGTCCTGCTGCCGGGCATGATGGCTGCGATCATCATTTTGATCGCGCGTTATCACCCGATGTTGCAGCGCACGTTCTCTCTGGCCACGGTGGGGCTGTGCCTGGCCATTGCGCTGGGCCTTCTCGTTGGCGTGGCGGATGGCACCATCTTTCTTTATCAGCTGGGCAACTGGGCGGCACCCTTTGGGATTGTGCTGGTGGCCGACAGGCTGTCGGTGCTGTTTGTGGTACTGACGCTATTTCTGGCGATCCCGGTGTTGCTATATGCCATCGGATCCGGCTGGGACATGCGCGGGCGACATTTCCATGCGCTCTTCCAGTTTCAGTTGATGGGCATTCTAGGCGCGTTTTTGACGGGTGACGCGTTCAACCTCTTTGTCTTTTTTGAAATCCTGCTGCTGGCCTCCTATGGCCTTATGATCCATTCGGGCGGGTCAACACGCTTGCGCGTGGGCGTGCAATATGTGGTCTTCAACCTTCTGGGCTCTACGCTGTTTTTGTTCGCGCTGGGCACGATCTATGCCGAGCTGGGCACGCTGAACATTGCAGACATTGCCGCGCGGGTAAGCGAAGTGCCGGCCGAGAATAGTGGCGGTGTTCGGGTGGCGGCGGTGCTGCTGCTTTTGGTCTTTGCCATCAAGGCCGCGATCCTGCCACTGCATTTCTGGCTGCCCGCGACGTATTCCACGGCGCCTGCGCCGGTGGCTGCACTTTTCGCGATCATGACCAAGGTGGGTGCTTATTCGATCATCCGGTTTTACACCATCGCCTTCCCCCCTGACCTAGAAGTGACACAAGGCCTCTTTGATACATGGCTGCTGCCCGGGGCGCTGATCACGCTGTCCGTGGGCATGATCGGCGTGTTGGGGGCCAAGCGGCTCGACCGGTTGGTGGCGTTTGCGGTCATCGGGTCCATGGGCATGCTGATGACATCCGTGTCGGTTTTTACGCCTGAAGGGATTGCAGCTGCGCTCTTTTACGCCGTGCACTCGACCCCTGCTACGGCGGCGCTCTTCTTGCTGGTTGACGTGGTGCGCACGCGCCGGGCGGGCGGCGATCTGACATGGGCACCTGCGCCGCCCATGGTCGGTGGTGCGCTGGTCGCGGGCCTGTTTTTCGCCGCCGCCATCGCCATGGCCGGGCTGCCGCCATTGTCGGGCTTTGTGGGCAAGGTGTTGATCCTGGATGCGGCGCTGGCTGACCCGCGCATGGCGTGGGTCTGGGCGGTGATCCTGGCCTCCAGCCTGATCGCCGTCGTGGGCTTTTCCCGCGCGGGCAGCGTGATTTTCTGGAAAGCCCATGCCCCTACGAGCGCCTTTTCCGGGACATCGCAAGAAAAGCGTCCGGAGTCGCAAGGCGCGTTGCCAATGGTGGCCATTGGCACGCTGATGTCGGCGATCGTGCTGGTGACGGTCTTCGCTGGACCGATCAATCGCTATCTCAATGCCACAGCCGCCCAGCTTTTTGCGCCGGAGCCTTACATTTCCATCGTGCTCGATACGCCGGGCAAAGTGATCGAATACAAAGGAAAGACTGACAAAGGCCAAAAGGATGAGGCCGAGAGTGGTAAAGAAGAGGAGGGCCATGGATCATGACATTCCTCCGCAAAGTCTTCCCCCACCCGCTGCTGACGATCCTTTTGACCTTGGTATGGTGCCTTCTTGTCAATCGACCCAGTCAGGGGGCCGTGGCCTTTGGTCTGATCCTGGGCATCATCATCCCGATCATGACCTCAGCCTTCTGGCCCGAACGCCCACCGATCACGCGGCCCTGGCGGCTGTTCAGCTATGCCGGGCTGGTGATCTGGGACATCATTTTGGCCAACATTCAGGTGGCGATGATTGTGCTGTTCAAAAGCAATGAAAAGATGCAACCCAACTGGGTCAACATCCCCCTCGAACTGCGCACGCCTGAGGCAATCGCGATCCTGGCGGGCACCATCACTTTGACCCCCGGGACGGTGTCGGCGGACCTGTCGGAGGATGGCACGTCCTTGCTGGTCCACGCGCTTGACGCGCCCGATCCGGATGCTGTGCGCGATGAGATCAAACAACGCTACGAAGCCCGCCTGATGGAGATTTTCCCATGCTGATGACCTATGCGCTTTACATTGCCTTCGGGGCAGTCGCGCTGACGATGGTGCTGTCGATGATACGGTTGCTGCGCGGGCCCTATCTTGGAGACCGGGTGCTGTCGCTCGATACGATCTCGATCAACGCCGTGTCGCTGATTGTGCTCTATGGCATCGCCAAAGAGACACAGATGTATTTTGAAGCGTCATTGCTGATTGCCATGCTTGGCTTTGTTTCCACTGTGGCCTTCGCGCGCTTCCTTCTGCGCCGGGATGTGATCGAATGAACGGGACAGATCCGATTGAAGTGATTGTCGCGATCCTGCTGATCATCGGGGCGGCGTTCACGCTAGTGGGCGGCTATGGTTTGGTAAAACTGACCAACCCGATGTCGCGGCTCCATGCGCCCACCAAAGCGGGCACTTTGGGCGTTGGCAGCATGCTTTTGGCGTCGATGATCTATGGTTTCCACCATGCCGAAGGGTCGCTGCATGAATTGCTGATTTTGGCGTTTTTGTTTGTGACGGCGCCTGTGTCAGCCAATTTCATCGCAAAGGTTCACATCCATCGAGATCGCGTTGGGACGCCACTGCCGGAGCTTGAGGAAGACCGGGAATGGGCCACCAAAGTCAAGCCAGAGGAAGACGCGTAGCCGTACCGCTGGGCCCCACAATTTTTTGCTAAAAAAATTGCCGCCAACGTTGGCGGCAAAATTTTTGAAAAATTTTGGGTCGCGGCCTGAGGGTGTGACGCTACCGCATTCTTGGGTTCAACGCGTCGCGCAGCCAATCGCCCAGCAGATTGATAGACAGCGCCAGTGCCAGCAGCGTCGCCGCCGGGAAGAGCAGGATCCACCATTCCCCTGAGAACATGAATTCCTGACCGATACGGATAAGCGTGCCAAGAGATGGCTTGGTCGGCGGGGCACCGACGCCCAGGAAGCTGAGCGTGGCCTCGGCGATGATAGCCAGCGCCAGAGAGATGGTCGCAATCACAAGAACTGGGCTCAGCACATTGGGCAGGATGTGGCGCAACATGATCGAAAGGCGCGAGCGCCCGATGAGTTTCGCCGCCTGCACGTATTCCTTGTTCTTCTCCACCAACGTCGTGCCGCGCACGACGCGGGCGAACTGAACCCAATCGGACAATCCAATTGCTAGGATCAGCACCCAGATCGCCATTTGATCGCGGTATTCCGCGGGCGTGATCCCCTTGGCGATCCCGAAGATCAGCATGGCCACAAGGATGGAAGGGAAGGTGAGCTGCACGTCGGCCACGCGCATGATGATGGTCTCGACCCAGCCGCCAACATACCCCGCCACAAGCCCAAGGAATACCCCGAGAACCATGGCCAGCAGCACTGCCGAGAACCCCACGAACAGCGAAATGCGCATGCCGTAGAGGATCGTGGAGAAAACATCGCGTCCTTGGTCATCCGTGCCCAAAAGGAAGCTTTCACCGGTGAATGCGTTCGCCTCGCCCGGTGGAGTGAACCCGTTCATCAGGTTGAGCGTGGCCGGATTGAAGGGGTTGTAGGGTGCAATAAGTGGGGCGAAGACCGCCGCCATGATCAGGATCACCACGACCACGAAGGACACGAGGGCCACTGGCGCATGGCGGAAAGAATACATGAAGTCGCTGTCCCACCAGCGTTGCATCTTGGTCATCTCGGGTTTGGCTTGTGGCATCGGCGCATCAGGTAGGGATGAATCTGGCATCAGGATCCTCCCCGATCCACGCGCAGCCGTGGGTCAATTGCAAAATAGAGCATGTCGACGATCAGATTGATGCCTACGAACATCACGGAAATCATCATCAGGTAGGCAGCCATCACCGGGATATCCACGAACTGGATCGCGTTGATGAAGAGCAAGCCCACGCCAGGCCATTGGAACACCGTCTCTGTGATAATGGCAAAGGCGATGATCGACCCAAGCTGCAGGCCGGTGATCGTGATCACAGGCACCAGCGTGTTCTTCAGCGCATGGCGGAAATTGATCACGCGGGATCGGATGCCACGGGCGCGGGCAAAGCGGATGTAATCCATGCGCAGCACCTCCAGCATTTCGGTGCGCACCAGCCGCATGATCAGCGTCATCTGATAAAGGCCCAATGTGATCGCTGGCAGGATTATCGCCTTCAACCCGCTCTCGGTCAGAAACCCGGTGGTCCAGCCGCCGATCTCCGTCACATCGCCGCGGCCGAAACTTGGTAAGCCCAGGGAGGTGTTGAAGGACAAGCCCAGCAGGCTGACATTCACCCCAACCGAGAAAAGGTAAATCAGCAGAACGCCAATGAGGAAGGTGGGCAGCGACACACCGATCAGCGACACAGACATGATGATGTTAGACGACACCCCGCGCTTGCGAATGGCCGTGAAGATGCCCAGCACAATCCCGCCAATTAGGGCCAGAAGCCCGGACACAAAGGCCAACTCCAATGTGGCAGGCAGGCGTTCGAGGAGGATTTCCGACACCTCGCGCCCCTGTCGGTAACTCAACCCGAAATTGCCCTGCACGGCCTGTTCGAGGAAGCGGTAGTATTGCACCAGAAAACTGTCATCGAGGCCAAGTTGCGCGCGCAGACGTTCAATGTCTTCGAGCGTGCGTTCCTGACCCAGCATGTTGTCGATGGGGTCACCCACAAAGCGGAACATGGCGAAGGATACGAAGCCCACCACCAGCAGCACCAGCGCCGATTGCGCCACGCGTCGCATGATATATCCAAACATGTCAGGCAGTCCCAAGTGGAGTGTCGTGGCCGTATCACGCTAGGGCCATAACAAAAGCGGCGGCCGGGTCAACGGCCGCCGCTAGGTCACTTTATCAGTTCATCGTGAAGAACTTGAATTTTGGGTCATCTTCCGGGCTGACTTCGGTGCCGACAGCGCCTGTCATGCCCCAGTTGAGCACCTGATGGTGGATCGGGATGTAAAGCTGTTCATCCTGCACCACAGTCCAGATGTCATTGATCGTGGCATTGCGCGCACCCAGATCGGTCTCAGAGGCCAGCGACACGATCTTTTCGTCCGTTGCACCGTCAGAGAAGCCCGTTCCATTCCAGCTGCCACGTTCGTCGCCACGGGTGTGGACGAGGAAGTTGAAGATGTATTCGCTGTCATAAGTCGGAACACCCCAACCCAGCATGTAGAAATCCGTCTCGCTGTTCTGGATCAGTGGGAAGTGCTGCGCTTTGGGTTGCGCGTTGAGGTTCACCGTCACGCCGACCTGCGCCAGCATGCCCACGGCCGCCTGACAGATCGCTTCATCGTTGATGTAGCGGTCATTGGGGCAGTCAAGCTGGATGGAGAAGCCATCGCCGTAGCCTGCATCGGCCATCAGCGCCTTGCCCTTTTCCACGTCGGTGGCAGAGGAGTTGTCCATCGCCTGGTTCCAACCATTCACGAAGGGCGGTGCGATCATCCCCGCGGGTGCGGATTGTTCGCGCATCACCACTTTCTGGATCGCATCGCGGTTGATGGCCATCGACATCGCTTTGCGCACGCGCACATCCGAGAGCGGGTTGGCACCGTCGACATTGTCATTGGCAATGTCGTCTGCGCCCATGTTCATACCGAAGAAAATCACTCGGTTTTGCGGCGCGGTTTTCACAACCAGACCGTCGGTTTCACCCACGCGGCCAAGGTCTTGCACCGGCACGTCCTGGATGAAGTCCACTTCACCCGATAAAAGGGCGGCCACACGGGTCGCAGCATTCTGAATGGGCGTGTAGACAATCTCGCTAACATCGAGCGGAAACTCATCCTTGCCCCAGTAGGTTTCATTGGCGCTCAGAACTGTTTTCACATCCGGCTCCCGGCTGACCAACACATAAGCGCCCGTGCCGTTGGTGTTGGAGGAGGCAAATGTCGTCTCACCACCCGCAATGTCCTGCACCGCCTCAGCCGCGTTCGCCTCGGTCCAGCCTTTGTCCATCATGAAGAGGTTGGTGAGGTTGGCAGGCAGAATAGGGTTTGGTCCGTCGGTCACGAATTCCACGGTGTGGTCATCGACAGCGCGAACTTCCACGACCGAGGTCAGCAGCTCTTTCATAGCGGAGTTTTCAGACTTCGCGCGGTTGATCGAAAACACCACGTCTTCCGCAGTGAAATCTGCACCATCGTGATAGGTCACGCCCTGACGCAGGTTGAAGACCCAAACGTTCGGGTCGCCCTCTTTGGGAGCCCAATCGGTGGCCAATGCGGCCTGAAATGCGCCGGAATGATCGCGAATGATCAGCGGCTCGTAGATCTGGTGCGCCAGTGTGTGGGTTGGCCCTTCATTCTGGGCATGGGGGTCAAGCGTAAGCGAATCGCCCGCGCGCGCCCATCGCAGCGTCTCAGCCGAGGCGGACACGGCCGTCGTGGCCAGCAATGTCGCAGCAAGGATCATTTTGGTTTTCATGGTAGTCTCCCTATTGGCCCGGGTCTGGTGAACCCGGTCTCATAGGACAAAGCTTAACCAAAGAAATGGGCCGTGCAACCGTTCGGCGAAGAGAAGACCTGCGGTTGGGCCTGTCCAGACCGGGTGCGCCAGAGATTGTCTAGGTATGTCAGCCGTTTAGACCCATTGCGGAAATAAAGGGCTATTTTTACGCGCGTGCCGCATCCGTCAAAGCGCAGGACGCCCAAGAGAGCCTCGCAATCGCAGTTCCGTGTCCAGTTGCAGGCTGTCGGCGGGGCCTGCACCCGTCACCATTTTCCAAAGCTGCCGTGCCGCCAGAACGCCCATTTCGCGGTGCGGTACATGAACGGTGGTCAGCGCCGGCACGATCACGCGGGCCAGTTCGATATCGTCAAATCCGGTGATTGAAATGTCTTCGGGCACGCGCAAGCCCAATTTTTGCGCGGCCTTCACTGCACCCACGGCCAACACATCATTGCCGCAGATGACAGCACTCGGCCCCGGAGAGCTTGCTACCAGAGCGGCGAGTGCCGCACCGCCCGCCTCAATGGTGTAATCTGTTTCAAAAACCGTCATGTCAGTGCAGTCCACACCTGCCTCACGCATCGCATCGCGGACCCCCTGAACCCGGTCCCGAGCGCGATCGTTATCGGTCTGGCGGGCCGAAATCATGGCAATCCGGCGGTGGCCCTGCCTCAGCACCTCGTCAGCCATGGCCCGCATCGACGCGCGATTGTCAAAGCCAACGGAGGGTTTGGGTTGTGACGGGTCATAGGCCCAGGACACGCAAACCGGCACGTTCTGACGATCCAGAAAGTCATAGACTGCCGGGTCGCGCGCATGGCCGATCAGCAAAAGCCCATCTGCCCCCCGGGCAACCAGAGCGCGGATCTGGTCTTTCTCCAACTCGGGTTTGTAGGCCGAACTGGCCACCAGCAACGTCGCGCCAGCGCGACCGAGCTCTTCTTGCACAGCCTGAATGGCGCGGGCGAAAATGGCGTTTTCCATCGTAGGAATGATCGCCCCGATCGTGTTTGTGCGCCTGGCGGCCAGCGATTGGGCCGAGAAATTGGGCGAATATCCCAGCTCCTCGACCGCTTCCAGAACCCGGTCCCGGGTCTTTTTCTGAACCTGATCCGGGGCGTTCAGACAGCGCGAAACGGTTGCCGTCGACACGCCCGCGTGACGCGCCACATCCGCCAGCGTGGGCACAAAGTCGGAAGGTTTTGCAATCTCGGAGGTCATGATCACTTGCGATATCTCTTGCTGGGCTGAGGGGAAATATAAACCATTGCCAAAGAAAATGTAAGCGCTTACATTTGCATCTGACGCGACGGCTACCAGCGTCGCATATCCCTTTGAACCGTAGATTAGGACACCCACATGGCTCGAGAATACCTTAAGAAAGCAACGCTGACCTCCTCTAGCCATGCCTCTGACGTATCGGAAACGGTTCGGACGATTCTCGATGACATTGAGGCGGGTGGCGACGCAAAGGCGATGGAATACGCCGCCAAGTTCGACAAATACGAGGGCAATGCGATCCTGACCCGCGATGAAATTACGGCGGCAGCATCTCTTGTGCCGGAGAAACTCAAACGCGACATTCAGTTTGCCCACGACAATGTGCGCCGTTTTGCTGAGACGCAGAAAGAGACGCTGCGCAGCGTTGAATTGGAGGTTGTTCCCGGCCTGATCGCGGGCCAGAAATCCATGCCCGTGCATGGCGCGGGCTGTTATGTGCCGGGCGGGCGTTACAGCCATATCGCATCGGCCATCATGACCGTAACAACCGCCAAGGTCGCAGGATGCAAGCACATCGTGGCCTGTTCCCCGCCGCGTGCGGGAGAAGGCATCGCGCCTGCGATCATTTATGCGGCTGACCTTTGCGGTGCAGATACAATCCTGGCCATGGGCGGGGTGCAGGGCGTTGCGGCCATGACATTCGGTCTGTTTGGCCTGCCCAAAGCAAATATCCTCGTCGGCCCCGGCAACCAGTTCGTGGCAGAAGCCAAGCGGATGCTCTTTGGCCGTGTGGGCATCGACATGATCGCGGGCCCGACCGACAGCTTGATCCTCGCCGATGAAACCGCCGACCCGATGGTGGTGGCCACCGATCTGGTGGGGCAGGCGGAACATGGCTACAATTCACCCGTCTGGCTGGTCACGGACAATCGCGCGCTGGCCGAAGAGGTAATGCGCCTCGTGCCAGGCCTCATTGACGATCTGCCCGAAGTGAACCGCGACAACGCGACGGCCGCTTGGCGCGATTATGCAGAGGTGATCCTTTGTGCCGACCGCGAAGAAATGGCGGCGACCTCTGATGAGTATGCGCCGGAACATCTGACGGTTCAGGCGGATGATCTGGATTGGTGGCTCGACCGGCTGTCTTGCTACGGTTCGCTGTTCTTGGGCGAAGACACGACCGTGGCCTTCGGTGACAAGGCGTCGGGCACCAACCATGTTCTGCCCACCTCGGGGGCGGCGAACTATACCGGCGGGCTTAGCGTGCACAAATACATGAAGATCGTCACCTGGCAGCGCTCCACCCGCGACGGGGCCAAGCCCGTGGCGGAGGCCACCGCGCGGATCTCGCGGCTGGAAGGCATGGAAGGCCACGCGCGAACGGCCGATATCCGTCTGAAGAAATATTTCCCCGATGAAGAGTTCGACCTGACCGGTGATGTCTGACCTTTTTGACCTGACAGGCCGGGTGGCCTGCGTCACCGGGGCCAGTTCCGGCCTTGGGCGGCGGGCGGCGGACATACTGTTGGGGGCAGGCGCCCGGGTTGTCGGTGTCGCGCGCCGAGCAGAAGTTCTGCAGGATTGGGCGCAAGCTGCTGATGGCCGCGCGGCTGCCGTGGCCGCGGATGTTGCCGATTTGCAGGCGTTGGGTGATTTGGCCTGTCACGTCTCTGATGCGTTTGGTGCGCCTGATATCTTGGTGACAGCGGCTGGGATCAACACGCGAGAGGCGGCAGATGAGGTAACGCTTGATGGTTGGACGACCACCATGAACCTCAACCTCGCCGCCCCCTTTTTCCTGGCGCAAGAGCTGGTGCCCGCGATGAAGGCCAAGGGGTGGGGCCGCATTCTCAACTTTGCGTCCCTGCAAACCACCCGCGCCTTTCCCGGTGGGCTCGCCTATGGCGCGTCCAAGGGTGGGATCGCGCAACTGACCCGCGCGATGGCGGAGGCGTGGTCAGGTGACGGCATCACCGCTAATGCCATCGGTCCGGGGTTCTTCAAAACTGAACTGACCGGCCCGGTCTTCGATGACCCGGACCGCGCGGCCCGCAATGCCGCGCAGACCTGCATCGGACGCAACGGCGAGATGGACGATCTTGACGGGCCGGTGTTGTTTTTCTGCTCTGAAGCCTCGCGGTATGTCACAGGTCAGGTGCTGATGGTCGATGGGGGATACACTGCCAAATGAAAGCTCTCGTCTATACCGGCCCCGAAACACTGTCTTTTCAGGACGCTGAGATGCCGGCGCCAGGCCCCGGGGAACAGCTTATCCGCATCGAACGAGTGGGGATTTGCGGGTCCGATATGCACGCCTATCTCGGACATGACGATCGCCGTCCCGCGCCGTTGATTTTGGGTCATGAAGCGGCGGGTGTGATCATAGGTGGCCCGCGTGAGGGCGAACGCGTAACGGTTAACCCGCTGGTGACAAACCCAGAAAGCTGGGCTTGCAAAGAAGGCCGCGACAATCTCTGCCCCGATCGCCAGATCATTTCCATGCCGCCGCGCGAGGGGGCGTTTGCAGAATACCTGACGATGCCCGAGACCAATCTGGTCACCGTGCCGGATCACGCCTCGCTTGACCACGCGGCCTTGGCGGAACCCATCGCTTGCGGCTGGCACGCGGTGCGCCTGGCCAAACGCGCGCTGCATCACGGTGGCGACACGCGCCGTGCATTGGTCATCGGTGGCGGCGCTATCGGTCTCGGCGCGGCTTTAAGCCTGATCGCGCAGGGCATAGACGATGTAACCCTTCTGGAACCGGGCGCCGCTCGACGCGCTGCGATTGCCGCGAGCGTGCACTTCCCGCTCATTGATCTGAGCGATCTTTCACAAGCGGGGCTCTTTGATCTGGTGATTGACGGCGTGGGCCTCAAAGCCACGCGGGCCACGGCTTCGACGCACGCCAAACCTGGCGGTGTGATCATGCATATCGGGCTTGGCGAAAACAGCGGCGGGCTCGATATCCGCCGCATGACCCTTCAAGAGATCACTTTCATAGGCACCTACACTTATACCTCCGCCGATTTTCGCGCCACGGGGGAGGCGATATTTGATGGCCGCCTTGGCCCCCTTGATTGGACTGAGACCCGCGCGCTTGCAGACGGGGCAGGGGCGTTTGCAGATATCCGTGCAGGTTCGGTGGCTGCCCCGAAGGTTTTGCTCGACCCGACGTCGTAAGGTTTCGGGCCTCCGGCGGGAGTATCTCGGGGGGTCGCGCTTGTGCGACGGGGCTGGCCTCCACTTACTTTCCCGTTTTAGCCCGATACATCTCTTTCTTCCTGGTCCGCGCCTCTTTTGATCCGACGGCGGTGCCATCATGATAAGTGCCGAACCAACGGTCGAAGGGGATCTCGGACGTGCCGTAATTGCATTCGAAATAGCGGTGATGCAGTTGGTGGAAAAAATCACCCGCTTTGGCCGATTGCCCTTCATTGGGAATGATCCGCTCAAACCCGGCATGGGAGAAGATCGGCGTCGTTTGCTGGAAATAGATGTGGAAAATAAGGTGCAGCGGATGGGACGGCACGACCAGATGGATGAAGTATGTCGTGAAATAGAGCATGTTTTCATACCAGTGGTTCGAGATGCCCGACCAAGGCCCCACATTGATATTGCGGTGATGCACGGCGTGAATGTGGCGGTAAAGCCGCGGGTGATGTTCCAGCCGGTGCACCCAGTAGAAATGCAGCCCGCTCCACATCGGGATGAAGGCCATCCAGACCAGACACCAAACTGGTGAGGTGGCCCATGTGACCGTCGGCACATACCCGTTCGCCATCGCCCAGAATATGCCCCACTGATAGACCGTCGCCACCGTCATGGCACTTCCCAGCGTCCACCAGATGTTGTCCCAGACCTGATTGTTGAAGGTGAAAAGCTTGTTGTCGCGTGCCTGATCGCGGGCCTCGAACTTCGTCTCCATCCCCTGGCCCTTATGGATATAGAGCCACCAATGCAGACTGCCCGCGATGACAGTTTGCGGCACCATGTTCAGCAGCCAGATGGTGAACATCCAGCCAAACTGGAAGGTCGCCATCTGCTCCAATGGCGGTAGGAACCAAACATAAGCGATGATCGCAACCAGAAACGCGATGCTTACAGAGGTGATCTGCAACCATGCGCTTTTGTACCAGCCCCAGATCGCGGATGGCTGGGGCGGCCATTGGAAGAGTGGGTTCAGCGGCACGCGGCCAGCGGGGCGGTGGTGCCACTTGGCGTCTTCGGGATCACTCGGGATCTGATCAAAACTTGCGTCGGACATTGGTCTCTCCCAGTCAGGATGCGTAGTCAGAGCCTTCCTCATCAAGAAGGATCTTCAGTTCTTTCAGATGATTTTGCGCCAGACCGGGATAGTCTTCGATCTCTTGGGCGGTTTTTTCGGCAATCTCGTCGGACAGGATGCGCATTTCGGCCCCTGTCTGCAGCGCGCGGATATAGGTCTCGCAGGCGCGTTCAAAATAGTAGAGGCGGTTGAAGGTTTCCGCGACGGTGTCGCCCATGACCAGCACGCCGTGATTGCCCATGATCATGACTTTTTTCTTCGGATCGCCCAGCATTGCAGCACAGCGTTCGCCTTCATCCTCAAAGGCCAGCCCACCGAAGCCGTCATCAATCACGTAGCGGTTGAAGAAGGTCGCGGTGTTCTGGTCGATGGGGGGGATGTTGCTGTCGGCCAATGATGCCAGCACTGTGGCAAAGATCGAATGCACGTGCATCAGGCACCGATGATGCGGGCAGCGGCGATGGACCGATCCGTGCAGGCCCCAGGCGGACGGATCGGGCGCGCCGGGCAGGTTCAGAGTGTCCGGGTCATTCGCATCCAGCAGCAGCAGGTCAGAGGCCCGGATCCGGCTGAAATGCACCTGATTGGGGTTCATCAGAAACTGCGTGCCATCGTCACTCACCGCGAGGCTGAAATGATTGGCCACCGCCTCATGATAGTTGAGCTTCACTGTCCAGCGGAACGCAGCCGCCATATCGACGCGTTCGTCCCAGTTGGTGAGGTTCGGTTTGGGGGCTGTTTGAAGCATGCGGCACCTGTCGGTCTGATGGGCGATGAGAGAGCATGGCACGGAGTATGCCGGGCTGACAAACAAAGGATTCTCAGCTATATCATTAAGGATACTAATGTATGAGTACTGCATAGCATGTCCACTGACCTTCCCCCTCTCACGTGGCTGCGCGCTTTTGAGGCTGCCGCACGGCACCTGTCCTTCACGCGTGCGGCTGGGGAATTGAGCCTGACGCAATCGGCAATCAGCCAACATGTGCGCAGCCTAGAAGCCTTTCTGGGGGCAGAGCTATTCGTCCGTCGCACCCGCGCACTGGACCTGACCGAGGCGGGCAGCAATTACCTGCCCGTGGTGCGTGAGGCGTTTGATCTGATCGCAACAGGCACACAGGCCTTCACTGGCGTGGATCGTGGGCAGACGATGGTGTTGAATTGCTCCATGGCGTTCTCGGCGCTTTGGCTGGCGCCGAGGTTGCATCGGCTATACGCGCGCCATCCATGGCTGGTGCTGAATGTGGTCACGCATATCTGGGATCCGGATAAGAATGCAGGCCGTGCGGGGATGGAAATTCGGTTCGGACGACCCGGTGATATGTCGCCCGAGGCCCGCAAGATCACCGATGAAAGGTTCTTTCCGGTCTGTGCGCCGAGGTTTGCAGAACGGGGTATCGACTTGGTCAATGCCCCGCTGTTCGATTGCGCAGGGATCACCGGGACGTGGGATGCGTGGTTCAAATCGGGTGGCGGGGCCGGGCATGCGGGACGGGCGGTGAACCTCAGCTCGACCTATGTGGTGGCGGTGATGGCCGCAAAAGCAGAAGCCGGGCTGACCATGGTGCATGACACGATTGCCTCGGATATGTTGGCCACGGGCGAGTTGGTCTGCCCCTTCGATCATGCGCCTGCCTTGAGCGAAAGCTACTTCGCAACACCGCCCGCCCCCCATGCCCAGACGCCAGCGTCGCGGGCGTTGGAGGCTTGGGTGCACGATGAATTGGCTAGCACCGGCATGTCATAAATTTCCGCGGACCCGACAGATAGAGAATACACCATGTCCGCGGTTGGACGAAAACGACCTTACTCCGCGGCCAAGGCTACCACATCTGCGTCTGACTTATTTTTGACGTTTCTTTCCACTCGCCGCCGCACCAGCGCAAAAGCCGCCGGTGTGAAGTAGAATGAAATCACCGTGGACAGCAGCACACCCCCTGCCACCGAGACCGCGAAGGGCGGCCAGAAGCCGCCGCCGGCGAGGATGAGAGGCAGGAAGCCTCCAAAGGTCGTTACGGTGGTGGACACGATATGGCGGGAGGAGCCCATGACCACCTCGACCATCGCCTCACGGTCGCCCGCTTTGGCCGCGTCGTCCTCTTGCAGGCCAGACAGGATGATGATGGCCGCGTTGATCGACACGCCGATGGACCCGATCACACCGATCACCGCCGTGATGCCGAACGGGTATTGCAGCACGGCCAGCGACAGGATTGACAGACCGGCCGATAGCCCCGCGACAACGAAGGTCACGCCCGCCAGCCGGAAAGACCCCAGCGTCATGACCACTGTCGCCAGCGACAGGGTGATGATCAGGCCCAGGGGTGCCAACAGGTTGGTCAGGGTCGAATCCCGTGCATCCGCATCGCCTCCAAATTCCAGGCGGTAGCCTGCGGGCAGGGTGAAGCCTTCATCCAGCAATCCCGCGCGCACTTGGCGGAATGCTTCTTCGGGCAGGACGCCGTGGACGATGAAAGCTTGGATGTTGTTCACGCGCTCGGAATTGCGCCGGGTGATTGCGCCATCGGATGGGATGACTTGCACATCCGCCAATGCCGACAGCGGCACAGACGCGGGCACGTCGGTCTGCGCAGGGGGGATGATCGGCAAGTCAGAGATCACGCCAAGATCACCCCGGATCGCATCGCCCAGCCGGACGCGCACAGGCAGTTGTTCTGTTCCTTCGACCAGAGAGCCGCCGGTCACGCCTTCCAGGGCCGTATCCAACTGTCGGGCGATCTGGCCCAGATCCAGGCCAATGAGCCGCGCCTTGGCTTCATCTACAGAGAGTGAAACCTCAGGCGCACCGCCCGACACGGTGGACCGCACGACGGTGACCAGATCCTGATCAGCGATGATGCGCCGGGCTTCGTCGCCCAGTGCGCGCAGGGTTTCAGTATCTGGGCCCACGAAGCGCAGTTCCACGGGCGCATCCACCGGCGGGCCTTGTACCAGACCGCGCACCAGAATGCGGGCTTCGGGGTAGTCGACGGTCAAACTGCGCTGCAAGGCGGGCACCAGATCGTCGGTGGCCTCGGGCGAGGTGGTTGTGACAAGCGCCTGCGCGAAACCCGGCGCCTGATCTCGGTCGCCGATGACGTTGTAGTAAAAGGCGGGCGCTGAGCGGCCAATAACCCAATCGACCTGTGTGATGCCGTCTTCCCCGCGCAACGTGTCATCAATGCGCAGGGCCAGATCGCGGGTGGCGGAAATGGCGGAGCCTGATGGCATCTCCACTTCTATGTGGAATTGGTTGCGTTCCACGCCGGGAAAGAACTGCGCGGTCAATGTAGACATCGATGCAAAGCCCAGCACCGGCAAGACCAACGCCAGCGCGATAGATTTCAACGGATGCGCCATAGACCAAGACAGGGTCCAGCGGAATGCCTTTGAGATGGGGGCCAGGCGCAGCCCGCTCGCGCGCCCTTCGCGCAGCGTCCAGCCTGCGATGGCGGGTGTTATGGTCACCGCAATCAGGAAGGACCAGCTGAGCATCGTGACCACAGCAATAGCGATGGAGCCCACGAAATCGCCGGCAGGTCCTGGCAGCAGGATCATCGGCGTAAATGAAAGTGCTGTTGTGACCGTGGATGCCAGCAGCGGCGCAAAAAGTCGTCGCACTGCGCTGCCCGCCGCCTCCATCCGGGACATACCAGCGGCGAGGCGTTTGCCCACCTCGTCTGCCATCACGATGGCGGCATCCACCAGCAGTCCAAGGGCAACGATCAGGCCGGTGACCGACATTTGATGAATGGGCAAGCCCATCACGTTCATCGTCATCAGCGTGGCCAGCGACACAACCGGCAGCACCAACGCCACGATCATCGCGGACCGTACCCCGAGGGTGAGCAGCAAGACAAAGACCACGAGCCCCACACCGATGGCCATATTGGTGCCCACCTCAATCAACCGTTCGGCGGTATAGCCCGACTGATCGAACACCAATTCCGCCGTCAGCCCGGCGGGCAGGGCGGCTTGATAGGCCTTGAGCTCGTCCCGTGCCATGGTCATCCAGGCATCCACCTGCAGACCCTCGTTGATCCGCGCGGCGACCAGAATGGCCGATTTGCCATCCGACAGGGCCATCTCCGCCTGCGGTTGGACCGGCCCACGCGTGATACGGGCCACATCGCCCAGAAGTGTGACGCGCCCGTTGACATCTTCGCGCAACACCACCTCGCGCAGACGATCAAGCGCAGTGATCTCTCCCTCCACAGTCAGAATGATATCTGCCCCAGAGGCGCGCAATCGCCCGGCCTGTACTTTGGCATCTGCGGCCCGTATCGCGTTTGATACAACATCGGCTGTCAGCCCAAGTCCCGCCGCTTGCACTGGGTCAAGCGTGACCAGAACTTCCTCCTCCGGTGCGCCGAATTCATCGACAAGCTTTGTGCCCGGCACGCTGCGCAATCTGTCGGCGAGGTCTTCTGAATACCGCGCGGCCAGCGTCATCGGGAAGCTGTCACGCTCCGCTCTGATGGCAATGATGGCGGCGTAGGCGCCAGTGTTGTCAGAGTCGAATTCCGGCGCAAGAACGCCTGGCGGGAAATCCCGTCTGGCATCTTCCAGCGCATCGCGGGTTTCGGACCAGACCTGTTCGATCCGCGTGTCCTCCAGCGTTTCGATAAGCTCGATGCTGACCACGGAAATACCTGTGGCCGAGGTGCTTTCAATCACATCCACCTCGGGGATTTCGGTCAGTCTGTCTTCGATTATGGAGCTGACCAAAGCCTCCACCCGCGCGGGATCAGCGCCTGGAAAGACGGTGGTGACCGTGGCGAAAAGATTGGTGATGGTGGGGTCTTCCTGCCGCCCGATGGACAGCAAAGATGACAGGCCGCCTGCGATCAACACCAGCAGCATCAGCGCCACAAGGCGGGGTGATCGGAAGGTGATCGTCTCCATCAAGACTACTCCGCGATCTCAACCAGTTGTCCCGGCACCACGCGATGAGGTCCAGTGTCGATCAGCGCGGTGCCGTCGCCGAAACTGCCGCGCACAAAGGCACGATCCTCATCGCTGTGCAGCAGTTCCACCGCCTCAACTGTGGCGCGATTTTCAGTGTTCACCGTCATCACCATCCAACTGCCATTTACACCTTCTTGCAGGGCCATGAGCGGCACCCAGGCGCCGGGATCTGCGATGTCCTGTTGCAGTTGGATTTGACCGGATTGCCCGTAGGCGGGCGCAGTTTGCCCGTCCTGCAGCACCAGTTCAAACACCGCGCTGCGGGTGCGGGTGCGTGGTTCAAGGTCAGGGCGCAGATGAACCAGCGTTGCCGCAAATCTGGCCGTCCCAAAGATCGCGTCTGCCGACGCGCCAGAGGTCAGACCGGCAGCGATGTCCGCAGGCAGCCCGACGCGCAATCTCGGGCTGGCTTCTTCCAGGAGGCGCAGAACCGGAGCACCTGCACCAACGGTCTGACCAAGATCGGCCATGCGGTCCCCGATCCGGCCCGCAAATGGCGCGCGCAGGATGGACTTATCGAGGTCCACATCGATGCGGGCAATTTCTGCGTCGGTCTGGTCAATCCGGGCCGTCAGTTCCACAACCGAAAGCCGCGCCTCATCAAATCTTTGGGTTGCAGCAAAGCCTTCCTGCTCAAGCCTTTCCTGCCGGGCGCGGGTAAGCTCGGCCAATTCCAGTTGTGCCTCCAGCGCCGCGCGCGCGGCCAGCGTGGCCTTGCGTTGAGCGACCAGAGCGCGGGTATCGGTGCGCGCCAGAATTGCGCCTTCGTCCACTTTTGCGCCTTCTTCCACTTCAATCGCCGCCAGCGTGCCACCAGCCTCGAAGGCCAAATCGGCCTCTTGCGCGGCTTCCAGTTGCCCCACAAAGCTGCGCGTCACGCTGTAGCCGGATTGCAATGTCAACGCTTGTGTCCGCACCGCGACCGGCGGGGCGGTATCCGGCAAGCCAACGCTGTCGGCGCGTTCCGCAATGAAGCTTGATCCGATGACCACCAGCCCGATAGCAATTGCCGCAGTGATCGAGGTGGCCGTAACAGCGCCGGTGACTTTCAATATTCGGCGCCCCAATGAGGGTGTACTGTCAGCATCTGTCATGGTACGACCTGTTGAATGTTAGATGTGCTTACATATGTTAGACATTCTAACTTTGACAAGGGCGTTCGTTGATTTTTTGGTCACGAACCGGCGAGGCAAATAGATAAATGGCGGCAAAACGCGCAAATTATCATCACGGTGACCTGAGGGCGGGCTTGGTAGAGGCCACGCGGCAACTGGTCGAGGCGAATGGGCCGGATCGGTTTTCGGTGTCGGATGCCTGCCGTGCGGCTGGCGTGTCGACTGCCGCACCCTACCGGCATTTTGAGGACCGCGATGAGATGCTGCTGGCGGTTTGCGCGGAAGGTATGGATCGGTTCCACGATCTGATGGTCAAGGCGCAAGCAGGCCACGAACCCGGCACGCTTGAGGCGATCACGGCACTGGGCCAGTCATACATTCAATTCGCCACATCCGAGCCGGGCGTGTTCCGGTTGTGCTTTGGCATTGCGCGCGAACACAAAGATGACAATGAAATGGTCGAACGCGGCATGCGAAACTACGGGATCGTCCTGTCTCAGGTGGCCGCCTATTTCGGCAAAGACGAGGTGGATGACGAGGTGCTGGAACGCGCGTTCCCGCTTTGGACGATGGTGCACGGGCTGTCATTTTTGCTGATTGACGAAAAGATGGAAGCGCTCAATCTGGATCATGACGTCGAGGCCATGCTGCGAGACAACACGCGCCGCCTGCTAGCCGATTGATGCCGGCGCGTTCCGGTTTTGCTGTGGCTTTTCCCGATTTTTCCCCAACCCGAAATGAAACTGAGGCATTGAATATTTAGCGCGCTATGAGCAATAATTTGAAAGTTATTATTGAAGCAGCGCCACAAACCACATGGAAGACATCCGGCCCATCCGCATATTTCTGGAAGTCGCACGACAGCAAAGCTTTGTGGGCGCCGCCAAGCATTTTAACCTGACACCGTCGACAGTCACCCGCACTATCGCGCGGTTGGAGGAGGAACTGGGCCAGCAACTTTTGCTGCGCACCACGCGCAAGGTCAGCCTGACAGCCATTGGTGCCACGGTGGCCGCGCGGTACCGCCCGCTCATTGAAGATCTCGACGCCACGACCCAGCAGATCACACGCGAAAGCCGCCCTGATCGCGGGCACCTGCGCCTCAATGCGCCGCTCTCGATGGGGCTGCGTCTGCTGCCGGGGCTGCTCGCGGCCTTTCGGGAGACCTATCCCCATGTGAGCATCAGTGTCGATTTGTCAGACCGGCTGATCGACATCATTGATGACCCTTATGATCTTTCGATCCGCATTTCGCGCCCGCCCTCTGATGTCTCAACCATCTGGCGCAAAATCTGTGTCGTGCCGCGCAGGGTCGTGGCCGCGCCGGGTTTGTTGGCAAAAACCGGCGCGCCCGGCACGCCTGATGATCTGATGCCTGAGCACTGTCTGTCCTACAGTGATGACGGCACATCGGAGATCTGGGTGCTGACCAAAGGCGGTCTGACCAGAAAGGTCCGCGCGGGGGATCAGGTGACCGTCAATAACGGGGATCTTTTGTGTGCGATGGCCGCTGAAGGGCAGGGCATGACGCTGTTGCCGGATTTTCTGGTGACGGAAGCGCTGGCCTCAGGCAAGGTTGTGACCGTGCTGGATGACTGGGAAGCCGAACCGCTCTGGCTCACGCTGTTTTATCCGCCCTATGACCAATTCCCACCTTTGGTCGCGTCGTTTACCGACTTTTTCGAAACGTATCTTCAGACCAAACGGGCGGGCGAGTTTCAGTTCAACTGATCTTTGTTCAGCACCAATCGCGGTGTGATGGCGCGCGGATCGGTGATCAGATGCAGGATAGCTGGTTTGCCCGCTGACCGAGCAGCGGCGAATGCGTCAGGGAAATCCTCATCCCGGGTCACGCGCTGCCCGAACGCACCGTAGCTTTCGGCCCAAGCGGCGAAATCGGGGTTGCGCAGCGCAGTGCCGCTGGGCCGCCCCGGATAGGCGCGTTCCTGATGCATGCGGATCGTGCCATACATTCCGTTGTCGCATATCAGCACGACGATATTTGCGCCAAATTCGCAGGCCGTGCCGAATTCCTGACAGGTCATCTGAAAACAACCATCGCCGGCCAAACAGATCACGTCGCGGTCCGGGTGTGTCAGCTTCGCCGCCACCGCCGCGGGCAAACCATAGCCCATCGACCCGCTGGTGGGCGCCAATTGCGTGCGCCAGCCGCGATAGCGATAGTAGCGGTGCAGCCAGGCAGAATAATTCCCGGCCCCGTTGGTCAGGATCGCATCGGCAGGCAGCACGTCGCGCAAGTGCGCCACGACGTTTTCCATGCGCAGATCGCCGGTCGTGGCCTGCGGGGCCTGCCATGCCTCATAGTCAGAGCGCGCCTCGCTGAGCCATGCACCCCCGTTGTGCGCACCCGCCGCTTCGGCCAATTGCCGGGCAAACATCCCGGGCCGGGCGCATATGGCGAGGTTCGGACGGTAAACGCGGCCCAACTCTGCACTGTCGGCATGGATGTGGATGAGCGGTTGCTCCGGCACGGGCGGGCTTACCAGAGTGTAGCCAGAGGTGGTCATCTCCCCCAATCGTGCGCCCAGTGCAATCAGGCAATCGGAGGACCGCACGCGTTCGGCCAGTGCTGGATTGATGCCGATCCCTACATCACCCACGTAACAAGGGTGGTCATTGCTGAGGTAATCCTGACAGCGAAAGGATGCACCTACGGGCACCCCCATGGCCTTGGCAAACCGGCCCAGAGCGTCGCTTGCCTGCGACGACCAACCACCGCCACCAACGATCATAAACGGCCGCTCCGCTGCACTGATGCGATCCAGAACCGCGGCCACATCGCTCTCGGACGCTGCATCGGATGGTAACGTGGCCGCCGGTGCGGCCGCCATCGCCTCGACGGGCCCCGAAAGCATATCTTCGGGCAAGGCCAGAACCACAGGCCCGGGGCGGCCCGATTGGGCCACATGGAACGCGTGGGAGATATATTCAGGAATTCGGTCAGCGCGGTCGATCTCTGCCACCCATTTGGCCAGAGGCCCGAACATGGCACGGTAATCTACCTCCTGGAACGCCTCCCGGTCGCGCTGGTCGCTGGCCACCTGACCCACGAACAATATCATCGGCGTGCTGTCCTGCATCGCGATGTGCACGCCTGCGCTGGCATTCGTGGCGCCTGGTCCCCGGGTGACAAAGGCCACGCCCGGTTGCCCGGTCAATTTGCCGGCGGCCTCGGCCATCATCGCCGCGCCGCTTTCCTGGCGTGCCACTACCACATCGATGCCGGAACCGAAAAGCCCGTCCAGTGCGGCCAAGTAGCTTTCGCCCGGAATGCAGAACACGCGGCGCACGCCTTGTGCGGCCAGACAGTCAACCAACAGTGCGCCACCATGGGACAGATCACGGTCTTTCATCGCTCACGCTCCGCCTTTTGAAGTTGCATCAGGTAAGCAGAAGGTCGCGCAGAATGAAAGAGGGGCTGCACACTCTGGTATTCCTCTACGGGCGACACTATGTAAGCCGTGCTAAGCTTCTTCCGACGACCCACTGTTTCCTTTCGGCCTCAGTTGATCCTACGACGACACTGAGCACCAACCTCAATTGCCCCACCGCGCATCGCGGTTGGCACACTTAAAGGAGACATCACGATGGCCAAAGGCACCGTGAAATGGTTCAACACTGAAAAAGGTTTCGGGTTCATCGCGCCCGACGAAGGCGGAAACGATGTGTTCGTGCACATCTCTGCCCTGCAGGCCGCTGGCATTCAGCGCCTCGATGATGGTCAAGCCGTGACCTACGAACTCGAAGCCGGACGCGACGGGCGTCAATCGGCTGGCAGCCTCGCGCTCGCCTGAATTTGAATACCGGTTGGGCCATGACCGATTTGGTTGTGGCCCTCCACAAGTCGTTTCGCAGCCGCAGTCGGCGCATCGCCAAACCAAATGCATCCCCAAGCTGAAAGTTCGGAATTGAGTATTTCTGGCAAGATGAAACCATAAGGGATGTCCCTGTGTTTCACTTTGCCAAAAATACTCCGGGGGGAGCCCTTTTAGGGCGGAGGGCAGAGCCCCCTTTGACAGCTGAAGGTTAAGAGGACGCTCTGCGCGCTTTCCACCGGCCAAAGCGTTTTGATACATGGGGCCGCACGGGCAAAAACGCGCGATACATCCGCTCCATCACCCAAAGCATGCCCGGGATTGCGGCCAATCGTGCCGCCCAACGCCATTTGGGTAGGCCTTTCCACACCTCCGCAAACCCAGCAGCACCAGAGACCAGGGAACCGTCGGCGCGGCGCACATGAAACCGTGCCATCGCCGTGTCGCGATCAAGATCCCCGGGCATGTCAGCGCATGAGGCATCGATGAAGTCGATCTTGTCGGCCCCTTCCTGCGCTTTGTAGTGCCCGATCTCCATCTGGCACAGCGCGCAGGCGCCGTCATAGTAGACTGTTAGATCTTTTGTCTCGTCACTCATATCCTGTCATCTCCAGATATCCGCGGCCCGGGTGGCTGCCCGTGACCACGACAGGGCCTTCCCAATAGGGCACATTGACGTCCATCCACGCATCTGTATTTAGGGCGGTCACTGTGACGTCGACACCCTTCTGCGGCACTGTTACGCGCCAGCCGGTGGGAATTTGGCGGCCCGCGACCTCGGAGATGTCCAGTGGATCGGCCTTGAAGACACCATTGTCAAACGGCTCTGTCGCGCCTATGGAGGAAATCCAGGTGCCAGCGGTGAAATGCGCGCCGTCTGTTTGGCGCAGGCGGAACCCCATCATCTTTTCGCCCCCGTCAAAGCTCAACGAAAACCAGTCCCACCCGGTTTGATTGTCCGCCAAAGGTTGAGACGACCATTCGCGGTCGAGCCATGCCTCGCCAGTGACTTCTATCTCGCCTTCTGGCAGGGACAACGTGCCTTCGATGGCGAAGAAAGGTTGCGAATAGTAATAGCTCGCCTGCCCCTCTTCGGATTTCACAGAATACCCCCTATCGCCTTGGAAAATGAGCGGGCCTTGGGCGGTGAGTGTCATGTCATAGGCAAAATCTGCGCCGGTTGCCGTGAGCTGCAGATGATCGAAATCCGGACCTGCCATCTGCCAGTCATCAATCCAGGCCTCAAAGGGATCCGCGATCACGCCCGCTTGCCCGATACCGCCACGGGCAATGCGCTCTGATACGTGATGTGACTTCGGTGTCGTGACGGCGGCGTGAGCAAACCAGATTTGCGGGCTGCCCCACCCCTCTTCCTCTTCTGGCGCAAGGGCAGATCGAAAGAGCGTCCATTGCAGCCCGTAGCCAGTGCCGTCCGCGGCCTCCAGATTGGCTGTCAGATACCACCATTCGATGCGGAAGTCGGGGTGGGGGCCGTGATCGAAGGGAAACGTGAAATCATATCCCCGTTCGGGCACGGTGAAGCCATCCGCATCGGTGCCCAACCCCGCAAAGCCTTGCGCCCATGCGGCCAGCGGCAGCAGCAGAAAGAGGATCATCGCCTTAACGTTCATTTGAAAACACCTTGAGCAGATCCGCAGGCGGCGTGCGCGCCAATCGCCGTGCAGGCCAGAGCGCGGCAAGAGCTGCCGCCAGCACGCCGAAGAGGGCCAGTTTCGCGTAATCGAGGGGGAAGGTGAACATCGGCAACCGCCAGCCAAAGGCTTCCACATTCACCACCGCGAGCAAGACCCAGGCGAGCATCAAACCAAGCGGCACGGCAAGGATGATGGTCAGGAACGCCAGCACCACGGCCCGCAAGAGTTCCAACCGTCCCAGATCGGCCCGAGTCAGCCCCATGGCCCAGGCGGGGGCCAGCTGTGGCACGCGAATGGCCGCCAGCGTCAGAAGCGAGGTTAGGATGGCAAACCCGGCCACCGACAGTGTCAGCACGTTGAGAGCGGCCGTTACAGTAAAGGTGCGCTCAAACACGCCAAGAGAGAAATCCTTGATCACCTGCTGGTCGATGATCTGGGGGTCTTTGAGGCCAAAATCCTGCAGCGCTGCGCGCGCCTCATCCTTATCGGCTATGCGGATGCCAAATCGGGTGGGGCGAATATCGGGGTGGAGCCGCAGGAACACGTCCTCGCTCAACACCGCTTGTCCCACCGGGTTCCCATAATCGCCAAACACCCCGGCAATGGGCAAAGGCAGCCCTGGTGCCACTGTCAGATCATCGCCCACCCAAAGCCCTGCGCGCCGGGCCATCTGTTCGTTGATCACCACCGCCTCGCCCTGGGCCACAGCCTGCCACGCGTCATCGGTTCCATCCAGAAATCCCCAATTGTCGCGATAGGTGGCTCCGACACGGACGCCAAATAGTTCCGCAGGGGCGTCGGCCAGCCGCGTGTCGACATAGAGCAGCGGCATGATCTCTTGCGCTGCGGGTGCAAGAAACGCCTCAATCTCGGCCGCCTGTCGTTCATCTTCGGCCTGAATGTAAAGATCAGATGCAAGCCTCTGATCCAGAAAATCCACGAAGGTGAGGCGGAAGCTCGACACCATAGTGGACACCCCGATATTGGCCGCCGCCGCCAGCAATAGCGCCATCAGCGCGAGGCTCAGCCCCGGCACCTGTTGGCGCGTGTCGGCCCAGAACCATTGCGCCCGGATGGAGTGCGCGCGAGCCTCTGCCATGGCCAAAAGGCCGATCAGCAATGCGGGCAAAGCCAGTGCTGCACCCATCAAAAGCGCGCCCAGCCCGGCAAACGCCAGCAAAAGCCCCTGTCCCAGGCTCAGCGCAGATGCCGCAACCAATGCTAGCGCCAGGGCGGCAAATCCCAGCCATCGCCGCGTTTGCCCGGACGCCACCGCCCAGGCTCTGCCGCCAGGGCTGGCCAAGAGGGGCATGCGGGCAATACGCCAGAGCGCGCCCGAGGCCGCGATCACCGTGCCAGCAAAGGCAATGCCCATGCCTGTCAGCCACCAATCCGGGCGCAACCGCAATGCGCCGGAGATCTGTGCGCCGTAAAGCCCTTCCAGCGTTGCCGCCACATCCGGCAGTAGCGCGCCAGCGATCAGGTAGCCCAGCAGCACGCCGACGCCGCCCGCGATCACAGCGAACACGGCCATCTCCAAAGCCAACAGGGAAACCAGCGTTTTCAAAGGCATGCCCAGTGCCCGCAGCGTGCGCACCATGCCCCGGCGTTGTTCGAACGCCAAACCGATGGTGCCGTGCACGATAAAAAGCCCAACCACGAAGGCCAGCAAACCAAAGGCCGTCAGGTTGAGGTGAAAACTGTCGGTCAACCGCCCCACTTCCGCGCCGTCTTGCGCGCCCTGGCGGATCAGATCGGGCGCGACCGCCGACAGGGCAGGCACTCCCATAGGTTGGTCCGGTGCAATGATCAGACGCGAAAGATCGGATCGCTCAAGCAGTTGCGCGGCGACGCCCACATCCATGAGTGCCGTGTCAGGTGCCACACCCGGATCGGCCACGACCCGCGCATTCACCCGACCCGTCAGTGCTTCTGCCACGCCAGGATGGGCAAAGATCACCCCGTCGCCCAGAAACTCCTGCGGTTCCGGCGGTGCGGTCAGCACCGATGTGCCCGACCCGCCCGGCGCGGTCAGCGGGTCCACCCCCACAATGCGTGCGCGCGTGCCATCAAGGCCGATCTCCCCCTCCACAACCGGGGACACCTGCCACCCCGCCCGGCGCAGCTTGATGTAGGTGGCAAGCGCGATGCTCTCACCGCTGCCGGGCACCAGCTGATCAAACCGCCCTTCGCCCAGAACAGCCGCGGCGGCGTCATAGCTTGCCCGCGCCTCCGAATTGATGGCCTGCACCCCGGACCAGAGCGCGGTCGCCAATGCCAGCCCCGAGAGCAACGTCATCAGTTGCAGTTTACTGCGCCACCAATGCGACCACAGCGCGCTCAGCCCGGCACGGATCATGCCAGCCTGCCTTGGCTGAGATGCACTTGCCGACCCATGCGTGCCGCAAGCGCGGTGGAATGGGTGACCATCATCAGCGCCGAACCAGCCTGAGACACCAACGCCTGCATCTGGTCGATCACCTCCGCCGCTGTGCCTTCATCAAGGTTGCCGGTGGGTTCATCTGCCAGCACGAGGGCAGGGCGCGCGGCCAACGTGCGGGCAATCGCCACGCGCTGCTGTTGCCCGCCAGAAAGCTGTTCGGGGAATTTTTGCAAGTGCTCGGCAAGGCCCAACGCCTCGCTCAGCGCCGCTTCATGCGCCACATCCGGACGCCCGGCAAGGCGGGCGTGAAAGCCGATATTGGCGGCGACAGTCATCGAAGGGATCAGGTTGAACTGCTGAAAGATCACGCCGACCGTATTGCGCCTGAGCTCTGCGCGCGCCGTGTCATCCATCCGCGCCACATCCTTGCCCGCCAGCATGATCTCACCGCCGCCTGGCAGGTCGAGCCCGCTGATCAGATGCAAAAGCGTGCTTTTGCCCGATCCGCTTTCACCGGTGAGCGCCAGCGTCTCGCCTTGATCAAGCGAAAGGTCCACGCCACGCAGAACAGGCGTGTCCCCATCCGGGCCTGCATAGGATTTCGTCAGGTTTTTGACCTCTAGCAACATCGTGTCTCCTGTCACCGCCAACCTATTGCGATAATGCCCGGTGAAAAGCGCCAAACGCGCGGGACGGCACGGAAAATCAGACTATCTGCCTCTCAAGGAATTCAACAAGCAGAGCGTGCGCATATGAACGAAACCCTCCCCTTGCCCGGATTTGAACCGCAGACGGAAGCCATGGAATTCACGCCCACCCGCGCTGCGGGTCTGGCGCGGCTGGAGGCGTTTGTGCCCCGCACCGCCCGCACCTACACATCGCAGCGCAACTACGATTTTGGGCCCGACAGGCGGGGCAATGTGTCTTGCCTGTCGCCTTGGATCCGGCATCGGTTGATTACGGAAGAAGAAGTTCTGCGTGCGGTCCTGTCTCGCCATAACCCGTCTTCGGCTGAAAAGTTCATTCAGGAAGTGTTCTGGCGCGGGTATTTCAAAGGCTGGATGGAACAACGCCCTTCGGTTTGGACGGCCTATCGCGCAGGCCTTGATGTCGCGATGGAAGATATGGCGCGTGATCGCGGTTTGCGCGCTGATCTGGAGGCGGCCATGGCCGGGCAGACCGGGATTGATGCCTTTGACGCCTGGGCGCGCGAACTGGTGACGACAGGTTATCTGCACAACCACGCCCGGATGTGGTTTGCATCCATTTGGATTTTCACCCTGCGCTTGCCGTGGGAAGTGGGTGCAGATTTCTTCTTGCGCCACCTGCTCGATGGGGATCCTGCGTCCAACACGTTGAGTTGGCGCTGGGTGGCGGGGTTGCACACAAAGGGCAAAACCTACGCCGCAAGCGCCTCCAATATCAACAAGTACACGGACGGGCGCTTCAACCCTCTGCATCAACTCTCCAATCAGACAGACGCGCTCATAGAGGATGAAGATCATGCGCGCGAACCTCTGCCTCTGCCGGAGGCGTTGCCCGCTGATCCATTCCTGTTGTTAATCACCGAAGAGGACGGCACGCCCGATGACGTGATCCAGCGCCCGCCTGCAGCCGTCCTTGCGCTTGCCGCCACGTCTGCGCGATCTCCTTTCGATGTCGGTGAGACCGCACAGAATTTCGCACGCGGTGCGTTGCAAGACACGGTGACCCGTGCAAGAGATCATTTCGGCGTGGATGCTCATATGTCGGAGGGAGAATGGGCAGCCTCCATCTCCTCCGCCGCATCGCGTGCTGGTGTTCGGCATATCGTCACGCCCTACGCCCCGGTTGGCCCGGTGGCTGAAGCGCTTAATCATGCAGCGCCACAACTGGCGCAAGCAGGGCTTCATGTTACCCAGATCCGCCGATCCTATGACACGTTGACGTGGCCACACGCCACGCGTGGTTTCTTCGGCCTGAAGAAAAAAATCCCGGGCATCCTCTCAGACCTCCGTCTGCGGTAATCCGTGATGTAGGAGCGGGGCCAACCCCAAGGGCCCCGGGATATCTCCAGCCGGAAAACGCAAGCTCTTTATTGGATTTGACCTGCGCTAGCTTGGGGCGCGCGCGGCCAAATATCATTGAATGATTATTCAATGGACCGGACCGCACAACCGCTCTATCTTTTCGCCAGACCCTGCAAGGCAGACGTATACCCAGAGGGCGAAGATGAGGGATCCACGCTACGACATCCTGTTTGAACCGGTCAAAATCGGCCCCGTCACTGCGCGAAACCGGTTTTATCAGGTGCCTCATTGCAATGGGATGGGTCGCAGTTATCCTTCATCACTGGCCGAGATGCGTCGCACCAAAGCCGAAGGCGGCTGGGCCGTGGTCTGCACCGAAGAGATCGAAATTCACCCCTCCGCCGAGCATTCACCGTGGGCGGGTGGCAGGCTGTGGGATGAACGCGATGTCCCCTATCACGCTCGGATGTGTGAGGGCATCCATGAATTTGGCAGCCTCGCTGGCGCGGAATTGAACTACGGCGGACTGATGACTGCGAGCCGCTTCAGCAGGGACATTCCACTCGCCCCCTCGCACCATCCGGTGGCCACTCATGACCCGGTCCAGGCCCGCGCGATGGACCGCGAAGATATCAGAAACCTTCGCAAATGGCACCGTGACGCCGCACTCCGGGCGCGGCGCGCGGGCTATGACATCGTTTATGTCTATGTGGCTCATCAATTGTCTACCATGTCTCACTTCCTGTCGCCCTATCGCAATCACCGGACGGACGAATATGGCGGCAGCTTGGAAAACCGCGCGCGGCTCTTTCGGGAGATCCTGGCTGACACCAAAGACGCTGTTGGGGACACATGCGCTGTCGCCGTGCGCTTTGCGGTGGATGAATTGCTGGGCGACTATGGGTTCACGTCGGAAGGTGAAGGGCGGGATTTCATAGAGATGATGGCGGAAGAACCCGATCTATGGGACGTCAATATCAGCGCATGGGAAAATGACAGTGCCACGTCGCGTTTCAAGCAATCGGGGTTTCAGGATGACTATGTGGCTTTCGTCAAAGAGATCACGACAAAGCCTGTTGTGGGGGTAGGGCGATATACCTCGCCCGATGCCATGGTGTCGCTGATCAAGGGCGGCAAGCTTGATTTTATCGGGGCCGCGCGGCCTTCGATTGCCGATCCCTTCCTGCCTAAGAAGATCGAAGAGGGCCGCGTCGAAGACATCCGCGAATGCATCGGCTGCAATATCTGCGTCTCAGGCGATCACCACGCGGTGCCCATCCGCTGCACCCAGAACCCCACAATGGGCGAGGAATGGCGCCGCGGCTGGCACCCTGAACGCATCGCGCCCGCCCGTACGCAGGACAGTGTGTTGGTTGTGGGTGCAGGGCCCGCGGGATTGGAGGCGGCCCGTGCCTTGGGTCAGAGAGGCCATCAGGTGACGCTGGCGGACGCGCGCGGCGAAGCTGGCGGGAGGTTGATCGAGGAAAGACGCCTTCCGGGTCTCAACGAATGGGGCCGCGCGGTAGATTACAGGATCTATCAGATCAGTCAGATGGCCAATGTGGATCTCTACCTCAACAGCGAACTTGATGCCGTCGCCGTGCAGGAATTTGGTGCCGACCAGATCCTGATCGCGACAGGTGCCAAGTGGTCGATGGATGGCATCGGGCGGCAGAACCCGACCGGTATCACGGTGCACGACAACGCCGCTCTTACGTCCGTAGAAGACGTGATGGCGGGCGAGGTGCCAGACGGCCCGGTCGTTGTCTTCGATGATGATCATTTCTACATGGGCGGGGCCATCGCTGAAAAGCTGCGCGCGGCGGGCTGTGATGTGCATTTCGTGACGCCTGCCACGGAAGTCTCCAGCTGGACCCACAACACCCTCGAACAGCATTTCATCCAGAAGAAACTGATGGAGGCGGGCGTGCATCTGCACCTCAATCAAAACATCCGCGAATTGCGCGCGGGCGAGGCCATTCTGGAATGCACCTACACAGGCCGCGAGACGCGACTGGTGGCAGCGACGAACGTCCTCGTCACCATGCGCCGCCCTGTGGACGCGCTTTACCAGTCACTGATCGATGCGGGCACAGCAGGTGTCACCCGCATCGGCGACGCGCTCGCCCCCGGCACCATCGCCGCAGCCATCTATTCCGGCCACCGCGCCGCGCGCGAAATGGGTGAGCCCGAAGTGCAAGGCGTGCCCTTCGATCGCGAACTCTCAGAACTGTCCCATAACTGGCGCGCGCCTGGTCGCGTTGTGCCTTTGCCCGGAGCCGCAGAATGAGCCCCAAAGACGCAGGCACCCTTGGCCAGATCCACTTGCTGTCTGCCTTCGACCTGCGCCCCGGACAGGATGAAGACAGTTTCGTCGAGGCCTACCGCGTCTTCGTGCAGGAACTCTATGACGCGGGCCTCATCATTGATGCCCGCCCCATGGGACGGCGCGTGTCCGACACGCCCATGGACACAGATGAAGAGCGCGACCACCAGTTTTTCACCATCCTCACCTTTCGCGACCGCGCTCATATGGATGCAGCCTACGCCCATATCGAAGCGCGTATGCGCGCGGTCACAGGCGAACACGCCGCCATGTATGCCCGTACCGCCAATCAGGTCTTTACCTGCTGGCAGGACGAGGTGCCATTTCTCAAGAAAGGACAGCCATGACCAACGCAGTCACCCGCTTTCACCGTGATGGCCCCCCGGGCAAAGGTATGGAGCGTTGGGAGGAGATGGACCCGTCCGGCCTGCTTTCGGGGGAGCCCGTCCAGCACGGGCACACCTATCATGAGATCGAGGCCGAGGGGTACCTCGCTGGCGTTTGGGATTGCACGGCGTTTGTTGATCACATGGGAAACTATTCGGTCGATGAGTTCATGTATCTGCTGGAGGGCACGCTGATCATGCGCATGCCGGATGGGGAGGAAATTCACCTCAAGGCAGGCGATGCTTTCGTCATTCCCAAGGGGCTGGAATGCCAATGGGAACAGCCGGGCACGATCCGAAAGTTCTTTATGATCCTCGACGGGCCTGCGCTTGAGACTGCATGCAACCCAGCCCTAACGCGGATCACCGTGCCGGACGTGGCGGCCGGCACCATGGCGGCGGGGTCGGTGTCCACGGACCGTGTGGATTTCCTGAATGCCTCTGGGAACATGCAGGTTCGTCACTCGACCCATGCCGCCGTTGCGATCCCTGATATGCAGGTCGCGGAACATCAGTTGATCCAGGTCCTGGAGGGAGCGCTGACCCTGGCAACGGATGCAGGGCAAGAAACATTCAACGTGGGCGAAACCGCCTATCTGCTGCAAGGCAGCAGTGTCGGTTGGTCCACCACAGACGGCACGTGCCTTTTGACATCCAGCTATCGCAGCCCGACATGAGATAGATTTTTCGCAGAAAAATCGTATACGAAAATTCTGCGAATTTTCAATGGTTTCCCCTGTGATGGAAACGCATTAACCTGCGCCAATGTTTTCCCTGAGCGCCCTGTCTGACCTCGACAATTTGGACTTCGACACGATCATCGATGTGCGCAGCCCGTCGGAATTCGCGGAAGATCACATCCCGGGCGCAATCAACCTGCCGGTGCTGAATGATGAAGAACGCGCGCTGGTGGGCACGGAATACAAACAGATCTCCCCCTTCACCGCGCGCAAACGCGGTGCGGCCTTGGTGTTTCGCAATGCCGCCCACCACATCGAAACCGCGCTATCCCATCACGATGGTGCCTGGCGCCCGCTGGTTTACTGCTGGCGCGGGGGGCAGCGGTCGGGCGCGTTTGGCTGGATGCTGCGTGAAATCGGCTGGCGGTCGGACACGATTGAGGGCGGCTACAGATCCTTCCGCCGCCTCGTGGTGCGCACGCTTTACGATGATCCACTGCCCCATAAGGTCGTGCTGCTGGCAGGTTATACCGGTACGGCAAAGACCGATCTTCTGGCGCATCTGGCTGACATGGATGTGCAGACCATCGATCTGGAAGGGCTGGCCAATCATCGCGGCTCTCTTCTGGGGGACCGCGATGCACCGCAACCCAGCCAGAAAGCGTTTGAAACCGCACTGGCCATGGCGCTCACCAGGCTTGATCCGGCACGCCCGGTGCTGGTGGAGGCGGAAAGCAGTAAAATTGGCCAGCGCCTTGTGCCGCCTTGCCTGTGGTCGGCCATGAATGCCGCGCCGATCATCACGCTGAACGCCCCGTTGGAGGCCCGCGCGCGCTATCTGGCGGAGGCTTATCGCGACGTTCTGGCCGACAAGGCGACGTTGATGGAAAAGCTCGACGTGTTGCGGCAGTTTCGAGGGCATGAGGTGGTGGATGGATGGGGCGCGCTGTCGGCCGCAGGCGATGATGTGGCGCTTTGTAGGGCGCTTGCGGAACAGCATTATGATCCGGCCTATGCCAGTTCTTCGAAAGACAAAGCGGCGCGGATCGCAGCCCGGGTTACAGCGCATGATTTGACACCGAAGGCGCTGGGCGCGGTGGCGGAAGATATCAAATCCGCGCTTCAGACCATCTCAATCTGACCTATGCGGTCTGTGACAGTGCCGATCACGGCGGCCTCATACCCGTCTCGGCGCAGCGCGTGGACAACGGGTGTGGCATTGGGAATGGCCGCCAAGAGGCCACCCCCCGTTTGCGGATCAAACAACAGCGCGTGATGGTCTGTGTCGGGAACGTGGTCAAAGCCCGTACGGTTCTGCGCATAAAGGCTCGACCGTGTACCACGCGATGACAGCGCCAACGCGCCTGACATCAATGGCACATTCTGCAGTGCAATATCGGCCCCAACGCCGGAGGCCTGTGCCATGTTCATCAGATGCCCTATCAGCCCAAAGCCTGTGACATCCGTCATGGCATGGGCCCCGGAGAGGTGTTTTGCGGCGATGCCTTGTGGTTGCATCATCCATTGCAGGGCGGCCGCAACATCTGCTCCCTCGGCCTCGGCCATCATCTCGGCGGCCATGATCACGCCGCTGCCGATGGGTTTGGTCAGGACGAGATCATCACCCGGACGCGCGTCTTTCAGTGTGATGGGTTTCGTTTTGCAAAGGCCTGTGACCGTGAAACCGATGGTCATCTCCGCGCCAATGGTGGAATGACCGCCCACGATGTCCGCGCCCGCCTCGCCCATCACGTCACGCGCAGCGGCGTTGATTTCGGCCAGAGCGCGCTCTGCCAATCGCGGCGATTGCTGGGGCAGGATCACCGATGTCAGCGCGGCTTGCGGCGCGGCCCCCATGGCCCAGATATCCCCCAAGGCATGGACCGCCGCGATCCGGGTGAGCGTCACCGGATCCAACACCATCGCGCGCAGATGATCGGTGCTGATCACCTCATTGCCCTTCAGAACGCCCGCGTCATCGCCAACAGACCCCTCGCGCCCCAACGCACCCGCCAGCGCAGGCATGCCGACCTTCGCCCCGCAGCCGCCGCAAAGGGGTTTGCCCGGATTTGCTCCCTTGGCACGCGGCCAAGGTAGGGCAGGCGCCGCAGCACTCATAGAACCTTGAAACTGCGTCATAAATTTGGTGTCGATCTGATCTTTCCATCGCCACAGCAACGGACCGGAAAGCGTTACCCCAAACCGTTCGGCCAAAGCGGATTTCTCGCCCAAAGAGATGAGTTTTAGGTAATCCTTCTGCGGTACATATTCCCGCAACCCCGTCCCGGTAGAGAGCGCCGCACGCAGGTTTTCATAGAGAACGGGCGCCTGTCGCACGGCAAAAACCCCGGCTTTGGATCGGGGGGAGGCCGTCATGTCCGCGCAATCGCCCACAGCGAAAATGCTTGGATCCGAACTGCGCAAACGGGTGTCGATGGGGATAAAGCCTGCCTCATTGGTGAGGCCGGTGTTGGCCAACCAGTCATGCGGTTTCGCCCCGGCGGCCCCGGTGACGAAATCAGCCTCGATGTCCGTGCCGTCCTCCAATGTCACGCCCGTCTTTGTGATGGCCTTGGGCGTCGCGCCTTCGAGAAGTTTTATCTTGTAGTGCGCAAACGCCGCGCGCAGTCGTTGTGCGGCGGGTCTGCCGATGGCGCTGAAGGCTTGGGCCCGGTCGATGACGTAAATCTTGGCAACGCGTCCTGCCGTGGGCAGCCGGTGTGCCATGGCCAGCGCCAGTTCCGCGCCCGCCACGCCGCTGCCGAGGACCACGACGTTTGCGGGGCCAGTGCCACTCAAATACTCCTCCCATTTCTGTGCAAAACGGCCCAAAGGTTTCGCAGGGATGCCATGCTCGGCAAACCCAGTCAGATCGGGCATCGCTGAAGTGATGCCCACGTCGACGGAGGCCACGTCAAATGCGATATCCGGCGCGCCTTTGACATTAATCACCCGCGTGTCTGTGTCGATCCCATGCGCATAGCCCGTCACCAGCCGCGCACCCGCCTTACGCGCCAGCTGCACCAGATCAATGTCCAGCTCCTGGCGTGTGTAATGTCCCGCCACAAACCCCGGCAGCATGCCGGAATAGGGTGCGGTCGGCCCAGGGTTGATCAGTGTTACCCGTACGCCCGGCAGCGGCTTCATCGCCCATTTGTACAGCACCAACGCGTGGGTGTGGCCACCGCCGATGAGGACAAGATCCTGGGTGAAGGGCAGGTTATTTTGCATGGGCTCAGGCTTACCCGCCCCGCGCGGGCAGGAAAAGCCCGTGTTGTGTCACGATTGCGCGGGGGTCAGGCCAGCGCGTCTTCAATCAACGCACGCACTGGCACGCGGGCCTTGAGGCGGGTGGCCAATAGGAACATGCCCGCCACCTTGCGCTGGATAAACAACAGATCCATTGGCAGGGGTGGAGGCACATACTTGCTTTCGGCCAGCACGCGGCCCTTGTCGTTCATTTCCGCCGACAGGGTGGAGGTGGCGAAATCCATCACCTCGGCGCGGCGCACATGGTCGAACACGATATTGTTCATCTCAAGGATCAGGCTTCGGTAAGGCTCTTCGGTTTCCGGGGTGATGATGCCCATCCTCTCCGCTGCCGCCTCCACGTCCTGCGTATCGCCACTCAGACCTGCGGCAAAGACAGCGCGGTATCGGGCGATGATATGCTCATCCAGATCACGCGCCGCGCCGAAATCCAGAAGTATGATCTGACCGGTTTCCGCGTTGTAGCGGTAGTTGGCAAAATTGGGATCGGTCTGCATCAGCCGGAAGGTGAACAGCTCCCGCAGCATCAGCGCGATGAGGCGGCTGGCCGCGCGGTCGCGGGTGGCTTGATCGGCCTCGGCCAGCTCCTCCACATTGACGCCGGGAATGTAGGTCATGGCGAGCACGGTCTGGGTGGTCAACTCCGGCACCATGGTGGGGACGAGGAAGTCTTCCTCCCCTTTCATCAGTTCATGGAAGCGGGTCAGATAGCGGGATTCTCTTTCATAATCAGCCTCTTGATGCAGCTGCGCGCGGGCCTCATCGAGATAAGGTGCCATGTCAAAACCCTGTGGCGCCAACCCGGACAGATGGATGAGCCGCCCCACATTGGTCACGTCACTGTCGATGCTGCGCGCGACGCCGGGGTACTGCACCTTGATTGCCAGATCACGCCCGTCCGGCAGCCGCGCGCGATGGACCTGGCCGATGGAAGCAGCAGCCATGGGGCGCACATCGAAACTGGCGAACCGCTTGCGCCAGCCGTCACCCCATGCGGCGTTCAGCACGGTCTGCAATTGCTTGGGCGGCATGAAATCCGCATCTGCCCTAAGCCGCGCCATGATGTCGGCGAGCTCTGGCGGAAGCATCTCGCCCGTATCCATCGACATCAACTGCCCAATCTTCATCGCCGCCCCGCGCATCCGCGCCAGCTGGTCTGCGATGCGGCGGATATTGCCGGGGGTGAGAAGCAGATCGCGCGCATTGGGCTGTTGCCCGCGGCCCAGCTGCATCAGACCGTTGATCGCCATGTTGCCCGCCACACCTGCTGTCATCGTGCCCATGCGCGTCGCGCGGGCAAGGCGGGATTGGGGAATGGGGACGGGTTTTGAACTGCTCATGCGCCTGAACTAAATCGCAGGCGTGAGCATTCAATGAAGGCGTGGATGCAATTGACCTAAAGCCTTGGTGCGGGCAAGCTTGCCAGGAACCTTTTCTTTGAGGACAGCGCGCCATGACACTTGCACCAAATTCCGCCGAAGCCCGGGATATCGCCTACCACTTTCATTCCTATACCAACGCCATGGTCCATGCCGATCAGGGCCCGCAGATCATGGAGAATGCGGAAGGGGTTTATGTCTTTGATAACCAGGGCAAACGCTACATCGAGGCGATGGCGGGCCTGTGGTCCGTGGCCGTTGGGTTTGGGGAGAAACGCCTGATCAACGCTGCCACGGCGCAGATGGAAAAAATGGCCTATTATCATAACTTTGCCCACCGCGCGCATCCGGCGGTGATTGATCTCGCGGAGAAGTTGGTGAGCATGGCACCGGTGCCCATGTCGAAGGCGTTTTTCACCAATTCGGGGTCTGAAGCCAACGACACCGTCATGAAGATGCTGTGGTATCGGTCGAACGCGATGGGGATGCCACAGAAGAAGAAATTCATCTCGCGTATCAGGGGCTATCACGGGGTGACGATTGCCTCGGCGTCGCTGACCGGGCTGCCCTACAACCACACCTCCTTTGACCTGCCGATTGACGGCGTGCTGCACACGACTTGTCCGCATTACTGGAAAGAGGGGCAGGAGGGTGAGACGGAAGAAGAATTCGCCACGCGTTGTGCCGAAGATCTGGATCGGATGATTCAGGAGGAGGGTCCGGACACCATCGCGGCCTTCTTTGCAGAGCCTGTCATGGGGGCCGGTGGTGTGGTCGTGCCGCCCTCCACCTATTGGGAAAAGGTGCAGGCGGTTCTGGCCAAGTATGACATCATTTTCGTTGCCGATGAGGTGATCAACGGGTTTGGCCGGACGGGGAATATGTTTGGCTCGCAGACTTATAATCTGACGCCGGATGTCATTGTTTTATCAAAACAAATCACGTCGAGCTATGTGCCGTTCTCGGCTATCCTGGTGAATGATCGTTTCTATGAACCGATCGCGGAGGAAAGCGGACGCATTGGTGTGCTGGGCCACGGGTTCACGGGTGCCGGGCACCCTGTGGGCGCGGCGGTGGCGCTGGAAAACATCGCCATCATCGAAGAGCGCGGGTTAGTGGAAAAGGCAGCGGAGACCGGCGCGTATTTTCGCCAGCAGCTGTCCAAGTTCGAGGATCACCCTTTCGTGGGGGAGACGCGGGGCGTAGGGCTGATTGCGGCGCTGCAACTGGATCACCCGGAGTTCGAGGTGAAGCCGGGTGTGTTAGGCGCGGCGATGGGCAAAGAGCTTTATTCCCGCGGTGTGATCTCTCGGCCGATGATTGATGCGATGGCCTTTTGTCCGCCACTGATCATTGAGCAGAGCCAGGTCGACGTGATCATCGACACGGTGGCGGCGGGGCTGGAGGCGGTGTCGCAGCACCCGTTTGAACCGGTCTGAACCACGAAATTGGTTAATGTCCTTGTTTAACAGGGATTTGAGGGTCGGTTTTACGTCGGTAAAGCGTCGGTATTACGTCGGTGCGCTCTTGGTCAGCCCTGAAAGGTAAACGGGCTCTCAAACTCCGCAAAGGGCGCGGCGTTGGTATCCTTGCCCGACAGAATCGGCGCGGCCTCAAGGCCCCAATCCACACCGCAGCTGTCCCAGTGGACGCCGCCATCGGCCTCGGGCGCGTAGTAGTCGGTGCATTTGTAGAGCACCTCGGTGCCAGGCTGCCGCGTGACGAAGCCGTGCAGGAAGCCCTTGGGCACCAGCAGTTGCTTGCCGTTTTCGGCGGTCAGGTCCACCCCGGTCCATTGCCCGTAGGTCGGTGAGCCGCGGCGGATGTCGACGGCCACGTCAAAAAGCGCGCCTTGGCCGCAGCGGACCAGTTTCTCCTGGGCGTGGGGTGGGGATTGGTAGTGGAGACCGCGCAGGGTGCCCGGCTCTGCGGAAACAGAATGGTTGTCCTGCACGAAATCTAGGTCGATGCCGTAGTCCTCCATCCGCTGCCGGTTCCAACTTTCGCAGAAAAACCCGCGCGCGTCGCCAAAGCGAGCCGGGGTCAGGATCAGCACGCCGGGGAGGTTGGTTTCTTCGATTTGCATGGAGGGGCCTTCGCGTGGGCAATTGCGGGCATAGCTATAGCGCAGATGGAAATGGGGCAACAAGGACTGGTTGTGTGGGAAGGTTGTTGGGAGCGCTGCCCCCTGCCGCGTTCCGCGTCTCCCCCCGGAGTACTTTTGGCAAGATAAATCTCTGAGGTGCCCCGGGTTTCATCTTGCCAAAAATACTCAAATCCGGAGCGTGCCGAAAGAGCCGGATTGGGGGTTAGCAAGATCTGTCCAATTCAGCGCGAATGTCGTCTCCATCGGCGCCGCGTGGGGTGGCGACAGCGGCCTGAGAGGTCTTGCCGTCAAATCGTGGCGCAGGGGCCGGTTGGAGCTGGCCTCCCGCTGTTTGCCAGATGGCGCGGTGTGCCATGTGGGGGTCATGCGCGGCCTCCCAAGGGGATAGGACAGGGGCCACGCAGGCGTCTGTTCCCTCAAAGAGTTCGAGCCAATGGGCGCGGGGGTGGCTGGCGAAGATCTGGGTGAGGGTTTGGGTTTGGGCGGGCCAGAGATCTGGGTCGTATTGTGTCGCAAAATCGGGGTCAGGCGTGAGGCCCATCCGGTCGAGGAAAATGTCGTAGAACTGCGGCTCCAGGCTTTGCACGGTGAGCCATAGCCCGTCCGCGCAGGCATAGCTGCGGCACCAATGGGGGCCATCCAGCAGGCTGCGGGCGCGGGGTTCCTGCATTGTGCCCTTTGCGGCCATGGCCATCAGCAGTGCCATCATATGGGCAGACCCGTCGACGATCGCGGCGTCGACCACTGTGCCTTTGCCGGTTTTGGCCGCGTTCAGAAATCCCGCCAGCATGCCCGCCACCAGATACATCGCCCCGCCACCGATGTCGCCCACCAGTGTGGCGGGTGTCATGGGCGGGGTGCCGGGCGCGCCTGCGTACCAGAGCGCGCCGCTGAGCCCGATGTACGCGAGGTCATGCCCTGCCGTGTGGGCACGTGGCCCGGTTTGTCCCCAACCGGTCATTCGGCCGTAGACCAGTTTGGGATTGGCCGTGAGGCAGGGTTCTGGCCCCAGGCTAAGGCGTTCCATCACGCCCGGGCGCAGGCCTTCGATGAGACCGTCGGCGCTGGCCACAAGGGCGTGGGCGGTGTCCAAATCTTCCGTATTTTTGAGGTCGAGGATGATGGAGCGTTTGCCGCGATCGAGCAGGGAGGGGGCAGCATCTGATCCTGGCCGATGGACCACGATCACCTCCGCGCCCAGATCCGCGAACAGCATGCCTGCAAAGGGCGCGGGGCCTAGGCCTTCGAATTCGATGATCCGGATGTCTGACAACATGGCGATCTTTTAGCATGGGGCGCAGACGAAAAAAACGCGCCGGCTCTCACCGACGCGCTTTCGCTGCATATTCTTGTGAAGCATGTCGCTCAAAAGTGGGTACCGGTTTCGAGCTTCTCGGACATGCGCCAGGAGTTTCGTTCAGGCACCACCGATCACGCTGGAAATGATCTGGCCAATGGCGCGGGATCCTTTCTGCGAGGGGTGGATCATGTCAATCATGTGATAGGAGCCGTCGCCATGGGGCACCAGATCCTCAAGCGACAGGTAGATGAGGCCTGCATCCTTCTTGGCCAGCGTGGCGATGCGGCCTTCAAGCTCGGCCCCTTCATCGCGGCAGTGCTCAATGGGGGAGGCAAGACCCGGGCTGCGCATGTAGCCCACATAGATCACCTTTGCTCCGGTCTGGCGCATGTCGCTCAGGAAGCCGGGGATCGTGCCCTTCATGCCATCGGCAGAGATCAGGCGGTCGATCTTGGCATCGCACAGCATGCACCCGCAGCCCATCCACAGATCATTGCCGCCGCCATTCACGACGATCCAGTCCCAATTCCCGTCGACGTATTGCTTGGTGATGTTCATCCCCGCCGCCCCGGAAATGGGCAGCGCATACTGGAACCGTGCGCCGATGGTCGACCGATCCACCACAGTTTCGCGCAGCGTTTTTTCCATCACGTCGGAGACAGCGGCATCATTGATGCGGCCTTTGGCGAGCATGGAATCACCGACGACAAGGATACGGGAGGGAAAATCGCGGGAAACGGATTCGCCGCAGCCAGCTAGAAACACAGAAAAGAGAGCCAGCTTGAGAAAGCGAGAGAGAAACATATCGAACACGCCCCATTACTCAGGACGGTCACACGCGAATGCGCTTAGATGATTTCTAATGCGCCCCGATGTTAACCGTGGCGCCCCCACGGCGGAAACGTGTCAGAAAGATGGCCGATTCTCAACAGAAATTAGGCCGAATTGTTTCTGATCTGCGCACAACCCCTTGATTTTCAGGCCATTAAGCGATTTTTGCACAGTCAAGACGCGGTTTGAAGCGATTGCGCCGCTGTGCGCGTTGTCTAATTCTTGCCGCAATTCATCAAAAAGGCCGACTCACGTGTCCCCCATCGTCGACGTTCAGAATCTTGCGAAGCGCTACAGCGACGGGTTCGAGGCGCTCAAGGGTGTGTCGCTCGCCATTGAAGAAGGTGAGATATTGGCGCTGTTGGGTCCCAATGGGGCGGGCAAGACCACGCTGATTTCCACGCTTTGCGGTATTTCCGTGCCGTCCGCGGGCCACGCGCAGATTGGTGGGCATGATGTGCAGACAGGCTATCGGCAGGCCCGCCAACTGGTGGGGCTGGTTCCGCAAGAGATATCATTGGAGCCGTTCGAGAAAGTCATCGACACGGTGCGCTACACCCGCGGCCTTTTCGGCCTGCGGCAGGATGCGGCGCTGTTGGAAGATATCTTGCGCAAGCTGACATTGTGGGAAAAGCGGGACACGCGGGTGAATGCGCTGTCGGGGGGCATGAAGCGGCGGGTGATGATTGCCAAGGCGCTGTACCACGAGCCGCGCGTTCTGTTTCTGGATGAACCTACGGCGGGCGTGGATGTGGAGTTGCGCCGGGACATGTGGAATGTGGTGGAGGGGCTGAAGCGCGATGGTGTGACGATCATTCTGACCACCCATTACATTGAAGAGGCCGAAGCGATTGCAGACCGTGTGGCCGTGATCAACCACGGGGAAATCCTGTTGGTGGAGGAAAAAGCCGCGCTGATGCAGCGGATGGGGCAAAAGCAGCTGGATGTGGAGCTGACGGAGCCAATTGAGACGCTGCCCAAGGCGCTATCGTCTTTTGATCTGGAGATCGGGGAGAGCGGGCGTCGGCTCACCTATACCTATGCGGCAACGGGTGAACGTACTGGCATCACCCGGCTTCTGGCGGCCCTGTCTGAGGCGGGCCTGGGTCTGCGCGATATTCAAACCTCGCAGTCGAGCCTTGAGGAGATTTTCGTGGGGCTGCTCGAAAAGGATCCCTCAAGCAGCGAAGCGGTAGGGAATAATAAAAAGGATCCCTCAAGCAGCGAAGCGGTAGGGAATAATAAAAAGGACCCCTCAAGCAACGAAGCGGCAGGGAACAATAAAGAGGATCCCGCATGAACCTCATTGCCATCTGGTCGATCTACAAGTTTGAGATGCACCGCTTCCTGCGCACGCTGATGCAGAGCTTCGTGTCGCCCGTGCTCTCCACCTCGCTCTACTTCGTGGTTTTCGGTGCGGCCATAGGCAGCCGCATCCAGGAAGTGGAGGGCGTGAGCTATGGTGCGTTTATTGTGCCCGGCCTCATTATGCTCTCGGTCATGACCCAATCGGTCTCGAACGCCTCTTTCGGGATTTATCTGCCCAAATGGACTGGCACCATCTTTGAGCTGTTGTCGGCCCCAGTGAACTTCTTTGAGGTTGTGGTGGGATATGTGGGGGCGGCGGCAACCAAGGCGCTTTTTATCGGTGTGCTGATCCTGGTGACCTCGTTCTTTTTCGTGGATTATGAAATCGCCCACCCCGCCGCGATGGTCGCCTTCCTTTTGATGACATGCCTCAGCTTTTCGCTTTTCGGCTTCATCATCGGCATCTGGGCGCAGAATTTCGAACAGATCCAGTTGGTGCCACTCTTGGTCATCACACCACTCGTTTTCCTGGGCGGCTCCTTCTACTCAATCTCCATGTTGCCGCCGTTCTGGCAAACAGTGACGCTGTTCAATCCTGTCGTCTACCTTATCTCCGGCTTCCGCTGGTCCTTCTTTGGGGAATCGGATGTGGCCATCGGTACCTCGCTGCTGGCGATCGCGGCCTTCACTGCAATTTGTCTTTTCCTGATCTGGCGCATCTTCAAAACCGGCTATCGGATCAGAAGCTGAACGGCCTGCTTCTTTTTGGCTAAAAATACTCAGATCCTGCGCCGCATCCCAAGCGCTGTGCGTGACTTATTTGCCCGATCACCCCCGGTTTTTCCCTGTCAAAAAACTTCTCCCCCATCCACTGCCTTGTTTCCCGGGGCCTGCCTCTCTACATCGGGCGGATGAACATGAAGATCCCATTTGTGAACCGCCACCCCACCGTGGCGGTCATTCGTCTGTCTGGGGCCATCGGCTCGGGCGCGCGCGCGCTCAATGATGCAGGGCTGGGCCCGGTCATTGAAAAGGCCTTTGCCAAGAAACCTGCAGCCGTGGCGCTGGTAATCAATTCGCCCGGCGGCTCGCCTGCGCAATCGTCGCTTATAGGCTCTCGCATACGGCGTTTGGCGGATGAAAAGGACATCCCCGTCCATGCCTTCGTGGAGGATGTGGCGGCCTCGGGCGGCTATTGGCTCGCCTCCGCCGCCGATGACATCTGGATCGATGACAGCTCCATCGTGGGGTCCATCGGGGTGATTGCGGCCACGTTTGGGGCGCATGAGTTTCTAGCCCGCCAGGGCTTTGAGCGCCGCGTGCACACGGCGGGCAAATCGAAATCCATGCTCGATCCGTTCCGACCGGAAAAGAAAGAAGACATCAAGCGGCTCGAAGGCATTTTAAGCCAGTTGCACGACACGTTCATCGCACAGATCAAATCGCGCCGTGGGGATAAGCTTTCCCAGGACGTGGACCTCTTTACCGGAGAATTCTGGCTGGGCCAAAAAGCGGTCGATCTGGGGTTGGCGGATGGCATCGGCCACGCGGGCCCCAAGCTCAAAGAGCTTTATGGCGACAAGGTGCGCTTTGCCAAATACGGACGCAAGCGCGGGCTGTTCCAGCGCTTTGGCGGGCAATTGATGGATGACGCGGTCAGCCTGATCGAAGAACGTGCCGCCTTCGCGCGGTTTGGCCTCTGACGTGCTGAGCAAGATTGCAGCCCTTTTCCTGGTGTTCATGGCCATCCTCGCCATGTTCGGGAAACTGCGCTTTCCGGGTCAGAAGAAGATCGCCTCCATGCGATGCCCTGAGTGCAACAAGTTCCAGATCGGCAAGACGCCCTGCTGCCCGGCTCGCAAGAAGGGGCGCAAATGATCTCGGTCTGGTTGCTGGCGGGCCTTGGCCTCGTGATCCTGCTTTTGGCCGGGGATGCGTTGGTCAAGGGCGCGGTGAACCTAAGCCTGCGGATCGGCGTGCCCGCGTTGATCGTCAGCCTGACAATTGTGGCCTTTGGCACCTCGGCGCCGGAGCTTCTGATCGGGATCGACGCAGTGCTGGAGGGCAAGCCGGGGCTTGCGCTGGGCAATGTGGTTGGATCGAATACGGCCAACATCCTGCTGGTTCTTGGCGTTCCCGCGATGATCGCGGCGCTGCACACGTCGACCTGTGACACCAAGAAAACCTATCTTTTCATGATCGGCGCCTCGCTGGTTTTCATCGCGCTGGCCTTTCGTGGCGTGTTTGACACGCTGGCCGCGACGGTGCTTTTGGCACTGCTGGCGCTGATGCTTCTGGATGCCGCGCGTGATGCTCTCAAGCATCAAAAGCCCTGTTCCGACGCGCCCACCGAGGCCGAAGAGGTGGAAGGCGCGGACCCGGATATGCCGTGGTGGCAGATCGGGGTGTTTCTGGTGCTCGGGCTTGTCGGCTTGCCCTTGGGCGCGGACCTTCTGGTCGACAATGCCTCTGTCATCGCGCGTCAATACGGCGTGAGTGATAGCGTGATCGGCCTAACGCTGGTGGCGCTGGGCACATCGCTGCCGGAACTCGCCACAACTGTGATGGCCGCCATCCGGCGGCAGGCGGATGTGGCGCTGGGCAATGTGATCGGGTCCAACATGTTCAACTTGCTGGCGGTCATCGGCGTGACCGCTCTCTTCGGGCCGATCCCGGTAGATCCGGAATTCCTGCGCTTTGACCTGTGGGTGATGCTGGGCGCGTCGCTTTTGATGCTGCCCTTCGTGTTCTTTGGCAAAGATATTGGCCGGGTCTGGGGCATCGCCTTGACCGCGCTCTACCTGATCTATGTCGGTGTGGTACTTACCTGATTTTTCGCGGCCTAAATTTTAAGGAAGACCTATGACAGACGGACATGCGCGGGCTTTGGTGACAGGCGCAGGCAAGCGGCTTGGCCGGGCGATGGCGTTGGAATTGGCCGCCCAAGGCTATGACGTAGCGGTGCACTATGCCTCCTCTTCTGCGGGTGCGGATGAGGTGGTGGAAGAAATCACTGCGCTGGGTCGCAAAGCCGTCGCGCTGCAGGCGGATCTGCTTGTTGAGGCCGATATGCAGGCCCTTGTGTCCCGCGCGGCGGAGGCGCTGGGCGGGCCGCTGACGGTGCTGGTGAACAACGCCTCGATCTTCGAGTATGACAACCTGGAAAGCGCCACGCGCGACAGCTGGGACAGGCATTTGGAATCTAACTTGCGCGCGCCATTCGTTCTGACGCAAAGCTTTGCCGCCCAGGCCCCGAAGGCCGTTATGGATGCAGGCAGGGAGCCGGTGGCGCAGGCGCTTGTCGTCAACATGCTTGATCAACGCGTGCGCAAGCTGACGCCGGAATTCATGAGCTACACCATCGCCAAAATGGGGCTTTGGGCGTTCACGCAGACCGCAGCGCAGAGCCTTGCACCGGGCGTGCGGGTCAATGCCATCGGGCCGGGGCCCACGATGCGTGGCGGTCGTCAGTCGGAGGATCATTTTGCCCGCCAACGCGCCGCAACGGTGCTGGAGCGCGGATCGGACCCGGACGATATATGCGCAGCCCTTGCCTATCTTCTGCGTGCCAAGGCCGTGACGGGGCAGGTGATTTGCGTCGATGGCGGGCAGCATCTGGCGTGGCAGACGCCCGACATTCTGGGGCTGGAGTGAAACGCTCTGACGACAGTTTTGCACCGCGTCACAAGGCCTTCACGAAACCTTTAGAAATTACTAATGATATCAGTAATTTACTTAACGTTCACAAAACTTTCTCAGAAAATCAAAGGCTTACAAAGCTGCCTAAAATTTGCGCAAATCAAGGAAGCAGGCCGAAACACACGGGTTTTTCCCTCTGACCAGAAGTTATCAGCAGAGTTATACACAGGAAACGGGGACATGTTTCCCCTTGCTCTCATAGCGGTAAGATTGCAGCAGGACACAGAATCAGATGCCAAGGCAGATGCAAGACTAGATGAGTGATGAGACGCCACCACAACCTGAGCCAGAAAGTCCGGCTGCTGCGCCCAAAACGGGGCATGAGGTTATCCAGTCTTACCTAAGGCTTCTGGATGGCTCGCCGGGTGTGTACCGCATGCTCGATCCTCAAGCGCGGGTGCTTTATGTCGGCAAAGCCAAGAACCTGAAAGCACGGGTGTCCAGCTATTCGCGACCCACCGGCCACACGCGGCGGATCGCGCGGATGATCTCGGAGACCGCGTCGATGATGTTCCTGACGACCTCGACCGAGACCGAGGCGCTGCTGCTGGAACAGAACCTCATCAAGCAGCTGAAGCCGCGTTACAACGTGCTGCTGCGCGATGACAAAAGTTTTCCCTACATTTTCATTTCAAGTGAACATGAATTTCCCCGTCTGGAAAAACATCGCGGCGCGAAGACGCAGAAAGGGCGGTACTATGGTCCCTTTGCCAGCGCAGGTGCGGTGAACCGGACGCTGAATACGTTGCAGAAAGTGTTCTTGCTGCGCACCTGTTCCGACCGTGAGGTGGAGGCGGGTGACCGGCCTTGCCTCAACTATCACATGAAGCGTTGCGCGGGGCCGTGCTGTGGCAAGATCACACCGCAGGATTATGCCAAGCTGGTGAAACAGGCCGATGATTTTCTCAGCGGGAAATCGACCGAAGTGCAGGAGCGGCTCAAAAAGGACATGGCGGCAGCGTCTGATGCGATGGAATTTGAACGCGCTGCCAGCCTGCGCGACCGAATACAGGCGCTGACCATCGTGCAGACCAATCAGGGCATCAACCCCCGCACCGTCAATGAGGCCGACATCATCGCGCTGCACATGGAAAAGGGGCAGGCCTGCGTGCAGGTGTTCTTCATCCGTGCGGGGCAGAATTGGGGGAACAAAGATTTTTATCCGCGCGTAGGGTCGGATGTGGACGCGGCGGAAGTGCTGGAGGCCTTCATCGGCCAGTTCTACGACAGCAAGGACCCGGCGCGGCAGTTGATCCTGAGCCAGGGCATTGAAGACCCTGATCTGATGGCGGAAGCTTTGGGCACGAAGATTGGCCGTAAGGTGGAGATCCTGGTGCCGCAGCGAGGGGAGAAGGCGGAACTGGTGGATGCCGCGCTGCGCAATGCCCGCGAAAGCCTCGCCCGCAAGATGTCGGAGGCGGCGACGCAGGCCAAGCTGCTAAAGGGGCTGGCGGAGGCGTTTGATTTGCCGAAAGTGCCGGAGCGGATCGAAGTCTATGACAACTCGCACATTCAGGGCGCCTATGCCGTGGGGGCGATGATCGTGGCAGGGCCCGAGGGGTGGATGAAAAACCACTACCGCAAGTTCAATATCAAGGGCGAAGAGCTGACCCCGGGCGATGATTTCGGCATGATGAAAGAGGTGCTGACCCGGCGGTTGAAGCGGCTCTTGAAGGATGATGCGGATCGCGAGAAGGGGCTGTGGCCCGATCTGCTGCTGATCGATGGCGGCGCGGGGCAGGTGAGCGCGGTGCATGAGATCATGACAGAACTGGGCGTCACCGACATCCCCATGATCGGCGTGGCCAAGGGCATCGATCGCGATCTGGGCAAGGAAGAGTTTCACCGCGTGGGCAAAACCGTGAAGGCCCTGAGGCACAACGATCCGGTGCTCTATTTCGTCCAACGCCTGCGCGACGAGGCGCATCGCTTCGCCATCGGCACACATCGGGCCAAACGCGCCAAATCCATCAGCGCCTCCCCTCTGGACGACATCGCGGGCGTGGGTGCGGCCCGCAAACGCGCGTTGCTGGCGCATTTCGGGTCGGCCAAGGCCGTGAGCCGCGCCAATCTTGCGGATCTGAAGGCGGTGGAGGGGGTGTCAGCGGCGCTGGCCAAGAAGGTGTTCGATCATTTTCATGAGAAAGGGTGAGGGGAAGGAGCCGGTGTCCGCTTTGAGCCCATATCACCGGCTGCTGCGGGTTAAACGAATGTCAGCAGTCAATTGCGGCTTGAGAAAAGGGAGTTCAAAAACAATCCAACCAGCACAACGCCACTAATCGCTTGGAAGCTTGTCAGCAATTTTGCCAGCGAGGATTTCGGAACAATGTCGCCATAGCCAAGCGTGGTAACTGTAACCACGCTCAGATATATCGCGTCTATGCAATTGGTGACTTCATCGCTGAAGTGCGATCCGAAAACAAGATAGTCTGCTGCGAACACGATTATCCCAATCGAGTACCATCGAAACCAATACAGGAATGGAATGTCGCTAAGCCTTGCCCCGGTTACTCGAAGTTTCTCGAATGCTTCATTTCGATACGTGTTTCCACGACTGACAGACTGTGCTGTGTACGCGTTGAGATCGCCCACATCTGCTCCCCGGGCTGCTCCTGCGTAAACTCTGTCAGGTACCATTTTGGCTGTATGAAACGCGCCATAGGGCATGATCAAAACTGGGTCATCTTTGAACTCGTAAGCAGCGTGCCTAATCCGACATGTGATGGTTTCACCAACCTTTGAACGGTCAACTTTTGTTCGGAACTCACCTCGTTCGTCAGCGTAGCCGCGCTCAATAATTTGGTTGTCCGTAACCTCGTTCGCCCCGTCACCGTAGAAAAGCAGTACGGTCGTTCCGCTCCCTTCTTTTGTCGATGCATTTGGTTTGCTCGGTATCAAACCGTTGATCACGACGTCGACCTCGTCAGAATGAGACCTCGTCATGCGATAAACGCTAAATCCTAACCAAAGGTAGAGTGCGACTGAAATCATGTGCCTGAAAGTATTGAAGACAGACTCAAATAGCCATCCATACCAAAGACAAAATCAAGACCGGACATTTGCGGTCCGGTGACGGACGTCTGCTCCGTCCCGCATACCTGACACTCAGTCTGAACGTGACGCGTTGCAAGACCTTTCGGTTAGATATGGGCGGCTCTTTCATCGCAAAAGAACAGCCCATCTTTCCGCCGCTCTCTTTCCGGGCTAGAACCCCGACATGACCTGGACGATCCCGAATATCCTGACGACCCTGCGCCTGCTCGCAGCGCCCGCTGTCGCTGTGATGTTTCTCTATTTCACGCGTCCTTGGGCGGATTGGTTTGCGCTGATCCTCTTCGTCTCTGCCGCCATCACCGACTGGGCGGATGGCTATCTGGCGCGGGCGTGGAAGCAGACGACGAAGCTGGGCACGATGCTCGATCCCATTGCGGACAAGGCCATGGTGGTGATCGCGCTGATGGTGATCGTTGGCTACTCGTCCTCCCATTGGACGCCGTGGCTGGTGCTGCCTGCGACCGTGATCCTCTTTCGGGAGGTGTTCGTGTCGGGCCTGCGCGAGTTTCTGGGGGATACGGCGGGGACGCTCAAGGTAACCAAACTGGCCAAGTGGAAGACCACGGCGCAGATGGTGGCGATTGCGTTTTTGTTCGCGCAAGGCACGTTTGAACACTACCTGATTGCCAGCACGGATGGGATGGATCAGACCATGGTCGACGCGGTTCTGACGGGCCAGGTGGAGGATTTACAGGGGCTGCAATGGAAGCTGGATGGCATGATCTGGTCGGGACGGATCGGGCTTTGGACGCTGTGGCTGGCGGCCGCGTTGACGTTGGTCAGCGGGTTTGATTATTTTCGTAAATCGGTGCCCTTCTTGAAGGATTGAGAGATGGATGTGCTCTATTTCGCATGGGTGCGCGAACGCATTGGCCGCCCCAAGGATGTGGTGGAGACAAAAGCCGCCACCGTGATGGATCTGGTCGAAGAACTGCGCGCGCGCGAGGTGCGGTATGAGGCGGCCTTTGCCGATCTTTCAGCGCTTCGCGTGGCCGTGGATCAGGAGCTTTCCGATTTTGATGCACCGCTTGGCGATGCCCGAGAGGTGGCGTTCTTCCCGCCCATGACGGGGGGTTGATGGACATTCGCGTCCAGTCTGAGCCTTTTGATCTGGGGCAGGAGGCCAATTCCTTCGCCGCTCGGCAGACAGGCATGGGAGCGATTGTGACCTTCACCGGCGTGGTGCGCGATGTGGCGGGCGGCTTGAGCACCATGGAGATCGAGCACTACCCGGGCATGACCGAGGTCGCGCTGACGGAGATCGCAGGCGAGGCCATGGAGCGCTTCGCCCTTGGCGATGTGTTGGTCATTCACCGACACGGGCCGCTTGCGTCTGACGAGATGATCATGATGGTCGCCACTGCTGCCCCGCACCGCGCGGCTGCTTTTGAAGCGGCGGATTTCCTGATGGATTACCTCAAATCCCGCGCGCCATTTTGGAAGAAGGAAGTGACAGGGGACGGTGCCGATTGGGTCGACGCTAAGGAGGAAGATGAGGCGGCTTTGAAGCGCTGGTAGTGGCTTCTTTTGGCTAAAAATATCCCCGGCACGTAAAAAACTGGGGCAAGAAATCTCAGGCGCTGCCCCAACCACCACCGCCCGGCGTGTCCATCCCGAAGACGGCCCCTGCCGCCAGATCAATCTCATCATTGCTGGCCATTTCTCGGATGTTGCCATCGGGCAATTCCGCCCAGTTGCGGCCCACCTGACCAGGTGCGCCGCCGTTGCCTCCGAAGGGTGGTATGACGCGGTGGCCGGTGAGCACTGTGACAGTGACATCATCGAGGAAGCGCAGCCTGCGGGTCAGGCCGTGGCCGCCGCGCCAGCGCCCTGCGCCGCCGGAGCTGTTGCGGATGGAGAAGGTTTCTAGCCGCACGGGGAAGCGTTTTTCGAGGATCTCGGGGTCGGTCATGCGGGTGTTGGTCATGTGGCTTTGCACCGCGTCGCAGCCTTGGAACCCCGGGCCCGCGCCGGTGCCGCCGGCGATGGTTTCGTAGTTCTGGAAAGTGTCGTTGCCCCAGACGAAATTGTTCATTGTCGCCTGCGACCCGGCGATCACGCCCAAGGCGCCGTAAAGGGCATTGCAGGCGGCCTGGCTGACTTCGGTATTACCGGAAATCACCGCAGCCGGGTAGGCGGGGTTCAGCATGGAGCCTTGGGGGATCACGATGTTCAGAGGCTTCAGACAGCCTTGGTTCAGCGGGATGTCGGAGCCGACCATGGTGCGGAAGACGTAGAGGACGACGGCGCTGGCGATGGATTTGGGCGCGTTGTAATTGCCCGCATGCTGGGTCGAGGTGCCGGTGAAATCGACCGTTGCGGAGCGCGCGTCGCGGTCGACGCTGACGGCCACTTCTATCTGCAATCCGCTGTCCATGGGGTAGCTGAACTTCCCGTCACGCAGCCGGTCGATCACGCGGCGCACGCTTTCTTCGGCATTGTCCTGCACGTGGCCCATATAGGCCTGCACGACATCGCGACCGAAGGTATCGACCACCTTCAAAAGCTCTTGACGTCCTGTTTCATTGGCGGCGATTTGCGCCTTCAGATCGGCCATGTTGTGGTCGATGTTTCGGCAGGGATAGCGGCCAGAGGCGAGCAGGCCGCGCGCCGCGTCCTCCAGCAGAACGCCGCCGTCGACCAGCTTCACGTTGTCGATCAGCACGCCCTCTTCTTCGATGTGGGTGCTGTCGGGCGGGGCGGAGCCGGGGGTGCGGCCGCCGATATCGGCGTGATGGCCACGGGAGCCGAGCCAGAAGGCGGCTTTGCCTTTCACGAAGACAGGCGTGACCACGGTGACATCGGGCAAATGCGTGCCGCCGTTGTAGGGCGAGTTGAGGACGAAGGCGTCGCCCTCGGTCACATCGGGGTTCAAGCGCATCACGGTTTTGATGCTGTCGGACATGGAGCCCAGATGCACCGGGACATGCGGTGCGTTGGCCACCAGATCGCCCTTTTCGTCAAAGATCGCGCAGGAGAAATCGAGGCGTTCCTTGATGTTCACCGAATGAGAGGTGTTTTCGAGCGTCAGGCCCATCTGATCGGCGACGGACATGAAGAGGTTGTTGAAGACCTCCAGTAGCACCGGGTCGGCCTGCGTACCTGCGGCGGCCGTTCTCGGCGCGGCCTCGACACGTTCGAGCACGAGATTGCCATGGGTGTCGACCCGCGCGGCCCAGCCGGGTTCAATCATGTTGGTGCCGGTGGGTTCGGTGATGATGGCGGGGCCTTTGACGGGGGTCGTGGGGTCCAGCGTGGCGCGGTCATAAAGTGCGGCATCGCGCCATGCGCCGTCGGTGTAGAGGGGCACGTGCGCTTTGGGCGCGCCATCGCCGGTGGTCATCTGGGCGCGGGCCTCGACGCCGCTGGCACCGGCGACCTCGACGCTGATCATGTCAATCAGGATGTCGCGGTCGGGTGAGGTGAAGCCGAAGCGGGCGCGGTGGCGGTCCTCGAATTCTTGCGTGGCGGCCTCAACGGAGGTCGATGCGGTTGTGAGAGTTTGTTGTGAGCCGTCATAGCGCAGGTGGAGGGAGTGGGTCTCGGTGATATCCTGTCCGCCTTGGGCCTCGACCTCTGAACGGGCCTCCTCCGCGAGGTGAGCGAGGCGCGTTTGCGCCGAGCTGAGCGCGGAGAGGGGTGCATCAAACTGCGCCTCACGCATCGCGGAAATGGAGGCAAGCCCCATGCCATAAGCCGACAGAACCCCGGCATAAGGATGCACCAGAACCCGTGTCATGCCCAAGGCGTCGGCCACGAGGCAGGCATGCTGCCCGCCCGCGCCGCCGAAGCATTGCAGCGTGTAGCGCGTGACGTCATGGCCGCGCTGGACGGAGATTTTCTTGATCGCGTTGGCCATGTTGTCGACGGCGATGCGCAGGAAGCCTTCGGCCATTTCTTCGGGGGAGCGGGGCGGCTCGTCCGTCGCGTGCGCGACCGTCTCGCTCAGGGCTGTGAACTTGGCGTGGACCACATCTGCATCGAGGGGTTCATCACCATTCGGTCCGAACACAGGGGGGAAGTGATCGGGGTTCAGTTTGCCCAGCATCACGTTGCAATCGGTCACCGCAAGCGGCCCGCCCCGGCGATAGCAGGCGGGCCCGGGATCGGCCCCTGCGCTTTCGGGACCTACCTGGAATCGGCCGTCTTCGAATTTGCAGATCGATCCGCCGCCCGCCGCCACAGTGTGGATGTCCATCATCGGCGCGCGCATCCGCACGCCGGCCACTTCGGTTTCAAAGCTGCGTTCGTATTCGCCTGCATAGTGGCTCACATCCGTGGATGTGCCGCCCATGTCGAAGCCGATGAGCTTGTCAAAGCCTGCCTCTTCGCCCGTGGCCGCCATGCCGACGATGCCACCTGCGGGGCCGGAGAGGATCGCGTCTTTGCCTTGGAATGCGCTGGCTTCGGTCAACCCGCCATTCGACTGCATGAAGAGCAATTGTTCGCAGGCTCGTCCCAGATCCAGAGCACCGGCCACCTGTTCCACATAGCGCCGCAGGATGGGGGAAAGATAGGCGTCAACCACGGTTGTATCCCCGCGCCCCACCAGCTTTGCGAGCCGGGAGACGGAGGACGAGGTGGACACCTGCGTGAAGCCCATGTCGCGGGCGATCTGCGCCACGCGGTCTTCGTGTGCGGGGTTGAGATAGGCATGCAGTCCGGCGATCGCCACGGCGCGTATGCCATCGTCAAACGCCGTTTGCAGCTGAATGGTGATCGCGGCCTCATCGAGCGGGGTCAACACGCTGCCATCGGCGTCCAGCCGTTCCTCCATCTCTGCCACGCTTTCGTAAAGAAGATCGGGGCGCTTGATCTCCAGATCGAAAAGCCGTGGCCGGGTTTGGTAGCCGATTTTCAGCAAATCGCGGAAGCCCGATGTGATCACCAGAAGCACGCGTTCGCCTTTGCGTTCCAAAAGCGCGTTGGTGGCCACGGTGGTGCCCATCTTGACCGCGCGAATGGACTGGGCCGGGAAATCGTTTGTCACCCCCATCACTTCGCGAATGCCCTGTACGGCGGCGTCAGCATAGCGATCCGGGTTCTCAGACAGTAGTTTGTGGGTGTGAACCGCGCCCTTTGGGTCCATCGCCACAATATCGGTGAAGGTGCCGCCTCGGTCGATCCAGAATTCCCACATCTCTGTCATCTCGTTGTCGTTCTTTGCAGGCATCAGGACGGCAGGGGAACGGGATTGTCAACGGCGTGCGGGGATGATTGATCTTCGGTGCGGAATGCGCCTAAATCGCGGCAGTCGGCGACAGGCAAGGAGGCCCGCCATGGATATCCGAAAACTGACTGATGATTACTCTGTCTCGCCGCAGGTGGATGTGGCGCATATGCGCGAAATTGCCGGTGCGGGGTTCAAATCGATCATGTGCAACCGACCCGATGGGGAAGACCCGGGCCAGACCGACCACGAGGCGATTGCCGAAGCGGCGCGCCAGGAGGGGCTGGAGGTGGCATGGATTCCTGTGGTGGGCGGCATGATGGGACCTGATGAGCTGACCGCGTTTGAAGCCGCGCTGCGTGAAATGCCGCGCCCCATGCTGGCCTATTGCAGATCGGGGACGCGATGCACCATGCTGTGGGCGTTCACGCAGCATGGTCGGATGGATGACGCGGAGATTATCGAATGCGCGGCCAAGGCGGGCTATGACGTGAGCGGGCTGATCATGCAGATGAGCCAGCGCGGGGCGTGACGGGCGACAGATTGCCTGCGCGGGTGCGGCCCGAGGGCGCGCTGACCGATCTGCTGCAGGACAACCCTGCCGCGCGCCTTTCGGCTGCATTGCGGGCGAAAGTGATCCCTTTTGTGCAGGCGTATCCCAACTGGGATGGCGTGGTGACGCTTGGCGACGGGGCCGCGCATCACTGGCTACATATCAGCGCCGGGGAGGCGATCAGCATGATGGGGTTTCTGACCCCGCGCTTGATCGCTGATCTTGGTGGGGCGGAGGTGCCGGATATGGATGCTTTGTCCGATACGATGTCGCGGCCTGAGCGGTTGGCCGCGCAGTTGCTGTCGGCACAGGTTGCGAAGGATGCCGCCGCGCTGACAGGGCATTTGATCGGGGCAGAGCTTGCGGCGGCTAAGGTCTATTGGCTGGGCCAGGAAGTGGTTGCGCTGGGGCAGGGGCCTTATCTTGAGGTGCTGAAGGCGCAAGGCGTAGCCGTTTCCCGGTTTTGAGCCGTGCTCCGGGCGCGGTTCACCCTTCCGATCCAAGCGCTGCGGACAGCTCTTTCGCGGCCTCCATGACGGCCTCGGACAGTGTGTCGATCTCCCCGTCTTCAATCCTTGCCACAGGGCCGGAGATTGATATTCCTGCCACCGCGTGGCCCGTCCAATTGCGAACCGGGGCCGCGATGCAGCGCATGCCGATGTTTTTCTCTTGATCGTCGATGGAAAACCCGCGGGTGCGGATGCGGTCCATTTCTTTTGTCAACGCACTGGGATCGGTGATCGTGAACTGGGTGAAATGTTCCAACTCCGTGCCGTGCATCAGATGCGCCATCTGATCGGGGGCCATTTCCGACAGCAATGCTTTTCCGATCCCTGAGGCATGCATGGGTGAGGCGGAGCCATGGGGGAAGAAGGCGCGGATGGAATGGTGGCATTCAGACTGCGCGACAAACACCACATCGCCGCCGCGCGGCACGCCCAGGTTCGCGGTTTCCCCGGTCCGGGTCATCAGTTGGTGCAAGATGGGCGTGGCGCGGTCCACCAAGGATGTGCGCCGTAGGTAACGCGCGCCGATGACGAAGGCTTGGGCGCCCACATACCAGAGTTGGTTTTCTGCCTCGAACTCCGCCATGCCGCGCCCTTCCAAAGTGACCAGCACGCGGTAGACGGTAGCGGGGGACTGGCCCAGATCATCGGCCAGTTCCGACAACGTCGCGCCGGATTGAGAGGAGAGGTGTTCCAACACATCCATCGCCCGGTCGAGCGATTTGATGGTGTTTTGGTCGGCTTTGTCGGCCCATGCTTTGGGGCGACCTCGGCTGCGTCTTGGTGTGGATTCGGCCATTTCTTCACGTTCTTTTTCAGTTTTCAAAAATCTATTTCATAATATGAAAAAATATAGACCTCTGTAAATGCGTCATTTTTCTTCCATTCGCCATTTTTGAAAAACGATTTCAAAAAAATTGTGATGCCCATGGTGCCTGCGTAAAACAGCCTAAGCTTGAAGGAGGAACGAGCCCCATGAGTCTTCAAAACCCGGTTTTCATTCCAGGACCCACCAATATTCCTGAGGCATTGCGCCGGGCCTGTGATCTGCCGACGATTGATCACCGCTCTTCAGCGTTTCCTGCGCTGCTGGCCTCGGCCCGTGCGGGTGTACAGGCTGTGATCAAATCGAAAGATGCGCAGGTCTTCATCTTTCCTTCCACCGGCACCGGCGGGTGGGAGACGGCGATCGCCAACACGCTTTCCCCCGGTGACACTGTTCTGGCCGTGCGCAACGGGATGTTCAGCCACAAGTGGATCAAGATGTGCCGCGATTTCGGGCTGAACGTCGTGATGACCGAAGTGGCTTGGGGCGAGGGGTTCCCGGCCGATTGGGCCGAGGCGCAATTGGCGGCGGATACGGGTCACAAGATCAAGGCGGTTCTGGCCACGCACAATGAGACAGCCACCGGCGTGCGTTCCGATATCTCAGCCATTCGAGAGGCGATGACGCGTGCGAACCACCCGGCCCTGCTCTTTGTGGATGGGGTCAGCTCTATCGGATGCATGGATTTCCGCTTTGACGCGTGGGGCGTGGATGTGGCCGTCACTGGCTCCCAGAAGGGTTTTATGCTTCCAGCGGGGCTTGGGATTGCGGCGTTCTCGGCGAAGGCCATGGAGGCCACGGTAAACGCGGGCTTGCCGCGTGGCTATTTCAACATTGCCGATATGGCGGCGGCCACGGCGGGGGGCGGATATCCCTACACGCCGTCCTACGGGCTGTTGAACGGCCTGAATGAGGCCTGTCAGATGTTGCTGGAAGAAGGTTTGGACAATGTTTTCGACCGCCATGCCCGGATCGCAGAGGGCGTTCGCGCGGCTGTTCGCGCTTGGGGGTTAGAAATCTGTGCCACCTCATCCGATCTTTATTCGAATACAGTGACGGCCATTCGCACCCCAGAAGGCTTCGATGCCGGGCGCATCGTGTCCCATGCGGAAGCCGCCTATGGCATGTCCTTTGGCGCGGGCCTTGGCGATGTGGCGGGCAAGGTGTTCCGCATTGGCCATCTGGGCAGTCTGACGGATGCAATGGCGCTCAGCGGGATTGCCACCGTGGAGATGGTGATGGCTGATCTGGGCCTCAATATCCCGCGCGGTGCTGGTGTTGTAGCGGCACAGGATATCTATCGCTTGGGCAAAACGGAGCACTTTCTGGAGGCGGCAGAATGAAGGATCTCGCGCTCGATATCCCGACCTATGACGACATGCTGGAGGCGCATGAGCGGATCAAACCGCATATCCGCCGGACGCCGGTGATGACGTCGGATCATCTCAATGGCCTGACGGGTGCGCAGCTCTTCTTCAAATGCGAGAATTTTCAGGAACCGGGCGCGTTCAAGGTGCGCGGGGCCACCAATGCGGTCTTCGGATTAGACGAAGAGCAGGCCAAGCTTGGTGTTGCGACCCATTCGTCGGGCAATCATGCGTCCTGCCTCAGCTACGCGGCCAATCGACGGGGGATCCCCTGCAACGTGGTCATGCCGCGCACTGCGCCGCAGGCCAAGAAGGATACGGTGCGTCGCTATGGTGGGATCATCACCGAATGTGAGCCATCGACCACCAGCCGCGAAGCGACCTTTGCCGAGGTGCAGGCGGCCACGGGTGGCGACTTCGTGCATCCCTATAACGACCCCCGCGTGATTGCGGGGCAGGGGACCTGTTCGAAGGAGTTCATGGAGCAAACCGATGGTCTGGACATGATGGTGGCACCCATCGGCGGCGGTGGGATGATTTCCGGCACCTGTCTGACACTGTCGACCCTGGCACCCGAGGTGCAGATCATTGCCGCTGAACCGGAACAGGCCGATGACGCTTATCGCAGCTTCAAAGCGGGCTATATCATTGCAGATGACGCGCCCAAGACCATCGCGGACGGGCTTCTTGTTCCGCTGAAGGAACGGACATGGCATTTCGTGTCAAACCACGTGACTGAGATTTTCACCGCCTCCGAGGAAGAGATCATCGAGGCGATGAAACTGACGTGGAAACATCTGCGGATCGTGATGGAGGCCTCCTGCGCTGTGCCGCTGGCCTGCATTCTGAAGAACCCTGATTATTTTGCCGGCAAGCGCGTCGGTGTGATCGTAACCGGCGGCAATGTAGATCTGGACCGCCTACCTTGGACATTGTGAGGAGCACTGCCATGAAAGACCTTTCTCAATATTCTGAACTTGAAGTGGGCTACGATGTACCTGCCGTGCCCGGCATGGATGAGGCGGATATTCAGACGCCCGCGCTCGTGCTCGACCTCGACGCGCTGGAGCGTAATGTGAAGAAAATGGGCGATTACGCCAAAGCCCACGGCATGCGCCACCGGGTCCACGGCAAGATGCACAAATCCGTCGATGTGGCCAAGTTGCAGGTGGAACTGGGCGGCGCCTGCGGGGTCTGCTGTCAGAAAGTGAGTGAGGCGGAGGTGTTCGCGCGCGGTGGCATCAAGGATGTTCTGGTGTCCAACCAGGTGCGTGACCCGGCCAAGATCGACCGTCTGGCGCGCATGCCCAAGCTGGGCGCGCGGACGATCTGCTGTGTGGATGATATCGCCAATGTGACCGACCTGTCGGCGGCGGCAATCAAGCACGGCACGCAGATCGAATGCCTGGTGGAAATTGACTGCGGCGCGGGGCGTTGCGGTGTGACGACCACACCTGAGGTGGTTGAGATTGCCAAAGCGATTGACCGCGCTGCGGGGCTGAAATTTGCTGGCATCCAGGCCTATCAGGGCGCGATGCAGCACATGGACAGCTACGATGATCGCAAAGCCAAGATCGAGGTGTCCGTGGCCATGGTGAAGGACGCTGTGGATACGCTGCGCACCGAAGGTCTGGACTGTGATATCGTCGGCGGTGGGGGCACTGGTTCTTACTATTTTGAAAGCAATTCAGGGGTTTACAATGAGCTGCAGTGTGGCTCCTACGCCTTCATGGATGCCGATTATGGCCGGATCCTGGATCGGGATGGCAACCGGATTGACCAGGGTGAGTGGGAAAATGCGCTCTTCCTGCTGACATCGGTCATGAGCCACGCCAAGGCTGACAAGGCCATCGTGGATGCCGGGTTAAAGGCGCAATCCGTGGACAGTGGCCTGCCCGTGATCTTCGGGCGTCGCGATGTGGTCTATGCAAAGTGTTCCGATGAACACGGCGTGGTGGCCGACCCTGATGCCGTGCTGAAGGTCAATGACAAGCTGAAGCTGGTGCCGGGCCATTGTGACCCCACCTGCAATGTCCATGACTGGTATGTGGGCGTGCGCGGCGGCAAGGTTGAGACGCTCTGGCCGGTATCCGCGCGCGGGAAGGCATTCTGATGGACGGTACAGCGTTGAACCAACATGAGCTGGCGATTGTCCCCGAGGGGATGATTGCCGATATGCTGACCCGCGAGGCCGCGTTCGACGCGGTGGAGAAGGTCTTTGCCGCGATGGCCGCAGGGGATGCCTATAACTTCCCCGTCGTTCGCGAGGCCATCGGCCACGAAGACGCGCTTTACGGCTTCAAGGGCGGGTTTGACCGCGCGGGCGGTGTGCTGGGGCTGAAGGCCGGGGGGTATTGGCCGCACAACCTCAACCGGCGTGGGCTCATTAACCACCAATCGACGGTGTTTTTGTTTGATCCTGATACAGGCCGTGTGAAGGCGATGGTGGGGGGCAATCTACTCACCGCGCTGCGCACGGCGGCGGCCTCTTCGGTGTCTTTGAAGCACCTGATGCGTAAGGATGCCAAGGTGCTGGGCATGATCGGCGCAGGCCATCAGGCGACGTTCCAGCTGCGCGCAGCCCTTGAGACGCACAGCTTCGAAAAGGTGATCGGTTGGAACTTCCACCCCGATATGCTGCCCAATATTGACGAGGTTGCGACGGAGGCGGGTGTGCCGTTTGAGGCGGTCGATCTGCCAGGGATGCGGCAAGCGGATGCGATCATCTCGATCACTTCGTCTTTTGACGCCACGCTGCTGGCCGAGCATGTCAGACCGGGTTGCCACATCGCCTGCATGGGCACCGACACCAAGGGCAAGCAGGAACTTGCGGCGGATCTTTTGGCCAAGGCCACAGTGTTTACCGACGAGGTGGCACAGTCGGTGTCTATCGGTGAAGCGCAGCATGCCATTGGTGCAGGATTGATCACACAGACGGATATCCAACAGTTGGGCACGGTCATCAACGGCACCCATCCAGGGCGGATATCAGACGACGAAATCACTATCTTTGATGGCACCGGTGTGGGGCTGCAGGACTTGGCGGTCGCGGGCTCCATCGTTGAGGTTGCCGTGGCTCAGGGTCAGGCGACTGTTGTGCCTATCTAAATTCAAACAGACCCCAACCGCCCGCCGATTTTGCGGGCGGGCAGGGCGTCCAAGCCATCCAACATGGCCCAAAGCGCGGCGCCGTCTGCGCCGAGCATGGCCTCTGCCTTGTGCTGCAAACGCCGGGCAAGCGTGGCGTCTGCCATCGGTTCGGCCAGATCGTGTTGCAAGGGGATCTGGGTGCCGTCTGTCAGATGCAGATAACCCATGGCTTTCAAATCTGTGACTCTCTCGTCCCCGATCACCTCCACCCGCTTGGCGAAAGCCGTCAGTGCTGCATCTTCTGCCAAAGCATCGTGGTAGGCGCGATCATCCCCGGTCGCATCCCCGCGCAGCACCATCCCGGCAATCCATGCATAGCTGAACTTCACCTCAAGCCCCGTGCGCGGGCGTTTGATATCGCAAACGCGCAGCCATCTGGGGTTGGTGCGCAAGCTGATCGCCGCCACCTGATCCAGCCTAACCCCACAGGCCAACAACGCCTCGATCATTGCGTGCGTTCCGTGACAGCAGGCGTGCAGCTTGTATTTATTGTCTTCAAAGAGAAACGCATCCGGCGGACCGGTGAACCAGACCTTAGGTGTATGCGTCGCTGCAAAACCCTGCGGACCCATCAGCCCATCATCCGCGGACTTGAACCCAAGCCGCGCAAGCGTTGCACATTCCACCCCGTTCGACGCGGCGATCCCGGCGTTATACGGTTTGCCCATGGTGCCGAATTGCGATTTCAGCCCGGAGGCGCGCGTCGCGCAGAGGCTAAGGGCCGCGCGCATTTCATCCCGGTTCAGCCCATAAATCCGCCCGGCGGCCATGGTCGCGCCAAAGGCCCCGCTGGTGGCGGTCTGATGAAACCCCAGATTGTAATGTGCCCGGCCCAGCATTTCGCCCACCCGGATCGCACCTTCCGCGCCCACAAGAAATGCGGCAATGGCGTCCCCTGCGCTCAGGTCCATCTCTTCGGCGGCGGCGAGGGCTGCGGGGTAAATCGCGACCGAAAGATGCCCCACATGGGCAAAATGGGTGTCATCATAATCCAGCGCATGGGACGTCGCGCCATTCACCAGGGCGGCCATGCGCGCCGGAGCTTTCGGGCCGCCAATCACAGAGGCAACAGGGCGTCCGCCTTCCGCCTCTGCCAGCGCGCGCAATTTCTCTGCCAAAGGCTCCTGCCGTCCGGCCATCCCGCAGGCCATCCAATCTAGCAGCGAAAACCGTGCCAACGTCGCGGCGCGCGACGTCGCGCGGTCCCATGGCAAAGCCGCCAGATCAAGAAGCGTCTCGATCCCAAAACTTGGCATATGAGCGGGCCCTGTCACAGCAGCGCGCGTCCGATGTGTTCATCGGACAGGGTCATATGCCCGGCGATATGCGGCGCGCTTAGTTGGGCCTGAAACCCGGTGCCGTGGTCGATGTCAGTCATCAGCGCCACTTTGAGATCTGTCATATTTTTGTCCTTTCGGAGGGTGCTTTCCGCGCTCAGCCAAGTAGGGGCGTATGCCGTCGATTGCATCACCGGGAATTTACGACAAACCTACCTTAGATAAACCCATGGCGACACGGCTTTCGGTTATGGCATGGCAGGGAAGGTTTCTTTTAAACGTGATTGACCGCTTGCAGCGTGCCCCTACCGTTTTCCGGGACGAGGTAAATGACCGAGCAAAACAGGCCTTGATGGCGAAGAAGCCGATACAGTCATTAAGAGATCGCAGAGTCTTTGCTCGAGCCAGATCACTCGAACGGTTCAGTCAGGAACCGGAGGCTACTCGATTCCTCCGAACGCGGCATCACTATAGACGAAGTCGGGAGCATGGTCGGAGACGCTTCGGCGCGCATCATTTGATTGGCTGCTAAACACTAGCTGTTTCTCTTGGCTCATTTGCTTTTCGTATAATCGTTACTCCATTGAACCCGGTACCACACAATGCCGTTTTGCCCGATCTTTGGAGCATGGTGTTGGGCACGTTCTTTCGCGAAAGCTCGTCTACGTGCCGAACCAGACCAACCGGTTGTTTGGACCTTCCAAACGCTTAAAAACCCAAGGAGGCCAAGATGGCTAAATCATTCACAATCAAAGTATTTTTTCGCGGTGACTGGTGCCCGTGGTGCAACGGATATCTCAGAGACTTCAATGCAGAACTGGCCACGATCACAAAGCTGGGTGGCACCGTTGTCGGTGTGACATCCCAAGTCGGCAACCAATCCAAGGCCAACAACAACCTGGATTATGACGTGGTTGTGGACGAAGAAAATGCCGAGGCAAAGAAGTACGACATCTTCGTGACGCCCAAGGAAGAAACGCCGTTGAAAGATGTTGAAGGTGCCTACGTTCACGGCATGGTTCAGCCCGGGGTGGTTGTCGAAGACGAAGACGGCAAGATCCTGTACCGGTGGGCCATTGTTCCAAGCGAAATGAACTTCGGCGGCGCGACAGACCGTCCCTTGGTTTCGGACATCGTGGGCGCGCTGGAGCACATCGTCGCCAACGGGTCTGCTCCGGGTGAATTCGGTTCGACCGATATGGCTTATCTGGAATCTTCACATCCGGATCAGCACAAGATCGTCTTGGATTACCTTGCAAGTCTGAAGTGATCGCTGTCACGACCAGCGGCGCAAGTCTTTGGTATTTTCGAAAAAGCGCATCGAGGTGGTTTCATCTCGGTGCGCTTATCTTTTGCGGACGATCATTGCCCGCCAACCAGAAGTAAATTGTGGAGAACTGCACGAAGTGCGGAACGGGCTGTTGCTCATGTCGAAATTGAGGGGTAGCCTTCCGAAACTGACCGCAAGCATTCGATATTCAAATGGCTGACAGCTTTTCTACACTTCACCTGTTTTCACGGGTTGCGCGAACCGGCAGCTTCACCGCCGCTGGCAAGGAAACAGGTCTATCGCAACCTTCCGTCTCCCGGATCATTTCAAACCTGGAACGCGATCTGGGCGTTCAGTTGTTTGCAAGGTCCACCCATGCCGTCAGGCTCACGGAAGCGGGTGAAGAGTACCTAACGCGCGTTGAACCAATTCTTGCCGATATTGAAGAAGCCAATCACTTTGTCCGGGGTACTGGCGAGTTAAGAGGGCGACTGAGGGTTGGATCCGCAGCTAGCTTTGCACAACGTGCAATCATTCCGGTCCTTCCAGATTTCTTGGAATTGCATCCCCAGCTCAAGGTCGATCTCGTTTTGACGGATTCAATGCAAGACTTGATCGATGAGGCGATCGATGTCGCCATCCGTTTTGGGCCGCTGGACGATTCAACTATGGTCGCGCGCAAGCTTGGCATGACGCCAAGAGTTGTTGTTGCCTCTCCCAAATACCTTGAAAAAGCTGGTTATCCTGAGCGCCCGACCGACCTTGTCGATCACCGCGTTATTCTTGGCCCGTCCAGTGTTGGCAAGGCGGGGTGGAGCTTTGAAAAGGATGGCAAAGTGCAGTCTGTCCGCGTTGAAAGCCAGCTTATGATCTCTGTCAATGAAAGCACCACGACCGCTGCTGTGGCTGGTTTGGGCATCGTGAGTACGTCGTATTGGAGCTGCAAAAACGAGCTTGAAGACGGCTCACTCGTTCGGCTGTTGCCGGAATGGGTCATTGGAAACGTTGAAGTAAATGCTCTTTTAGCCAGTGGGCGTCATACCAAACCATCGGCACGCGCATTTACCAAACATCTTCAGGCGGCTTTGGCTGATCAATAATTTATCCCGGCAGAGGGGGGCTGCCGGGATAACTGGGGTGCTGCTCGATTTTGATGTTAGGCGCGTGATTTGGAGCTGAGCGCGACGCGCACGTCGTTGAGGTCGAAGACCAGCGAGATGGAGTTTGCGACCAACAGGACGGTCAGGAAGATCTGGTAGGTGTCAGAACCTTCGGGACGGGCAAAGGCCAGCATCGCGACCAACGGAACCCAGGGGAGCACGTGACCGGCGGCCACAATCTTTTTGAAGCCTGCATTTGCGATCACGAGGGCCACGGTCATTGCCATGCCACCGATGGCCAGCGCTGCGATCAGGCCGCCACCCGGTTGGTTGAGAAACGCCAGCGTTCCAAGGTTGATCGGGCCCAGGATGAAGTTCATCCAGATTTTCACCCAGGTCGGCAGTGCTTCGTAGGAGGCCATGATGCTTGCAACGCGGCCGGTGTTTTGTGTTGTGGTAGCCATTATAAGGTCCTTTCTGGGTTGGCTTGTATGTTCAGGTTTCAGCCAGCCAGCCCGGTCCAGAATTTTGTGTTGGACAGAACCGCCTGCGCTTGTCCTATAAATCGCTCATTTGGAGATTTTTGGTACCGACTGCTTTGGCCTAATGATTATCCGGTTTTCGAATGAAGATTTCGGGGGCGTACTGCACGTTTGATCGCGCGCAGAAGGCCCGAATTCTGAAGTGCGGAAACGATCAACGCGTGCGCGCCTCAGGGCACCGGCGAGATGCCACAGGCGTTGGTCTGGTCACCCAACGCTTTGTGCCAGAACGCGGCTAATGATGTTGAAACTTTGACCGGATTGATCACGCCAAGTGTTGAAGGCTGCCTGGACATCCGCGAGGGCGCGTTTGGAAGTGGGGGGTTTGTCAATGACCCCTTCCGCAATGAGACGCCCCACCACATCGCGGGTCAACACAAAGCTGTCTTTGCCCATGTTGCGCAAAAAATACTGACCTGTTGTGCCGCCGAGACGACTGCCCTCTGCCCTGAGGATCTGGACCAGACCGATAAAATCAGACGCGGGCCAATCTGCTACGAATTTGCCGAAACCACCGGCCTCAGCGGATCGTTCGCCGATAAAGACGGCGTTTTGTTGAACGGTCTGCACCTTTTGAGGATTGCGCACGATGCGGGTGTCCGTGATCAATTCATCAAACCACATGTCATCCATCATCGCGCATCGGCCGATGGAAAAACCGTCGAATGCTGTCTCAAACCCGGGCCATTTGCGTTCAATGACTTTCCAGTTAAAACCCGCGCGAAAGACGCATTTTGTCATCATCGACAACCAGCGATCATCTGGGATCGTCGCAAGATCGCTATCCGGCTTAGGCGGATCGATCGCGTCCAGAACGATGCGGTATCCCCCCTTTCTTTCCGCAGCGATGGCCAGGATGTCGTCGAAATCTCTCATGAAAATGCACTTTCGGTCATTGGAAAAGTTACGCGCGGTGCCGGTCACTAAACCACACCGCGCGTATGTAACTAAGGATCACTTTGACTGATTTTCCTGAATTGCGGACAGCACGCTGCCTGCATCGACCAAGCCGGAGAAATGCGCGATGGTCTTGCCATTCTCGATCAACACGATGGATGGAACGGATTTTACCGCATACCGCTGCGCAATCTCGGGTGTGTCGTCCACGTTGACGCTGACAACCTTGGCCGGGAATGCGGGATGGCCGGAGGCGGGGGTCAGGAGATCGTCCTGGGTGATACAGGGCACACAATGATGGCCATGAAACTCCAGGATGACTGGCTTTTCGTTTTGGGAAATTTCAGCTTCGATCCGGTCTGCTGTGTTGGACATGGTACTGGCTCCTTCATGTTGGGCAATGAATTGAAGTTCATCGGCTTCATGGAAACATATCGCCCAACTGCGTCTTCTTGGTAGCGGAGGAAACAGGCTAACAGTTATCCGCAAAACGAATGGTGAGGCCTGATTTGCGAGCGATCGCCTGGATCTTTTGGAAAAAACGAAGAGAAAGGAAGCTCGAAAGCCTCCCTTGTTTCTTCTTCCATTTTGCGCAGTCCGCAGATCATGTGCGACGTGCGCACAAGCATAGAGACGACATGAGGAGATTAAGCTTCGACAGGCCAGTTGCCTTTCACCGATGCCACACCTGCGGCCACATGGGCGATCCGGCGGCCATAGATCCGTGCGGATTCCAGATCACCGGCGCGCGGCGCTTCGTCAGGTGAAGCATCTGCAGGCGAAATCGCCAGCAAGCCGGTAAAGCCAGCGGTCCAGTTCACATCATCAGGGCCATGGTCTTTGGTGTTGCGCGGCTTCAAACCCGTTCCGACCCAGAGCTGTGCATGTTGCGCGGCCAGTGTCGCAAAATAGGCAATGGTCGAATGCTTATCGCCGTTCACACTGGCAGAGGTGGTGAAGCCACCCGCGACCTTGTCTCGCCACGCGCCCTGATACCAGGGGCCAGAGGACTCATCGGCAAATTTCTTAAACTGCCACGCCGCCATGCCCATGTAGGTGGGTGAGCCGTAGACGATGCCATCAGCTTGTCCCAGTTCATCCCACCATCCTTCGGGGATCACGCCATCTTCGGGGATCTTGTACATTTTCGCGGAGGCGTCTGTGACGGCATCGACACCTTCTGCCAGTGCATCGGCCAGTTTCGATGTGTGTCCGTAGCCGCTGAAATATACGATTGCGATTGTGGTCATTTTCTCTTCCTTTCAGAGGGTTGAAATGCAGAAAAAGCGCCGTGGGATCGGGCCCACGGCGCTTCGTTTAGGCAGTCGCAAGGATCACTCTGCGGCCATGGCTGTCACGTTGGCGGGCTGTTCGAAAACACCCAGGAACGTATCGGGGTGAGGACGACGACGGTAGTTGTCGGTCTCATCGCCGAAGATGACATTGCCTTGTTCATCCAGCGTGATCACGGTCGCCATGACGGTGTCGTTGGGGTAGCCTGGCATACCGGAGGGTGCACCACCCATGTCTTCGATACCCAGCACCTTGGCGGCGCGCAGATCTTCATCCTGAAGGATCTCGAAATGTGCCGGCAGGTCCATTTGCTTGGCCAGCTTGGCAGAGTTCTCAAAACCCTGGTTGGAGATGAATTTCACCTTCACGCCAGCGGCGGCAAGACGGTCAGCTTGGGCTTTCACATCCTTCAGCTGGTTCATGCAGAAGGGGCACCAGTTTGCACGGAAGAAGACGAGTAGCGTCTTGTCACCGGCAAATTCGTTGGACGACACTTCGGATTTGTCCAGACGGTGCAGCGGCAGGGCCGGCAGGGCTTCGCCACGCACAATCGCAGCACTCTGCGTACGTTTGTAGTTGGAGAAGATGTGGATGTACCACTGCATGGTCAGCATGCCGTAGACGGCCAGACCGATGGCGGCGTATTCAGCCGTGGTCGATGGGCCACCGCGGCCAAACAGGGTGTAGGCCACAAAGGCCACAGCCGCGAGGTTGATCAGCTGGATCACCGGCAGGTTCTTGGAAGTTTTGGAGATGCCCAGGGCACCGGCCAACACCATCAGGAAGAACGGCATGGTGAAGGTTGCGAAGAATGTACCGACCCAGATGGGATCAAAGCCGGAGAGATAGAACATCACGGCCGAGCCAACGCCAGAGAGCATGTTGGTCATGATGTAGGGGAGAATGAGCTTGCCTTTCATGGCTCTAGTCCTTTCGAATTTCGTTTGTTGTGTCCGTGGGAGAAGGGGACGTTTCAGTTGGTGGAGGGAGGGTGCGCCCGGATCAGGTCAGGGCGCACCATTGGGATCAGGCGGCGGCGGACGCAGCCAGGTTGTCCAGAACCGGGAACAGATCGGCAGGTTCGGGACGACGCGTATAATCGGGGTTCACTTCCGCGTAGGCGATGCTGCCATCTGTATCGACGACGTAGCGTGCGGGCATCGGCAGATTCCACTGACCATCGCCGTGAATGCGGGGCAGGTGGACGCCAAAACCATCGTGAACCGGGATGACGTAGTCTTGCAGGCTCCAACGGATGCCCAGCTTGTCGGCCAGCTCACCGTTCTTGTCCGTCAGGATCGGAAAGCTCAGCTCATTGTCCTTTTGGGACTTGCGGCTGTCAGCGGCGCCCTGCATCGAGACGGCGATCAGTGTTGCGCCACTGGCGCGGATGTCTTCGGCCACTTCTTCCAGGGCTTTCAGTTCGATGTTGCAGTAGGGGCACCACACACCGCGGTAGAAGGTCATCACGACCGGGCCTTCGGCCAGCAGGTCTTTCAAAGCGACTTCGTTACGGTCGGAGTCGGTCAGAACGAAGTCAGGGACAGTATCGCCGGCTTTCAGCGCGCGTTCTGCCTGACCGCTGTCAATCAGTTCCTGGGTGGAACGGCCAAATGCTTCAAAAGCACTTTCGGGGGCCATCGTTTTGAATTGCTCTTTGAATGCGTCGAGCTGGTCTTGGAGGGTCATGGTTCTATCCTTGCGTCATTTGTTTCTGGGCTGGGCAGGGACCATTCCGTGCCGCCTGTGAACAAACATCGTGCATTTGAAAAATTGTGGTAGCCAGCCATTTTGAGTAATTGTTATTCACAAAATGAATGTACCCCGAAGGCCGCGTGGCCCCTCTGGCGCACGGTGTTTCCTGCGGCACCAAACTCAGTAAATTCATTTAATTTCTTATACTTATTCGCTAGGCAGATCGCGTATGCCAGGTCAGTTTCCGGATCCTTAACAGGCGGCAACGGGGTGATTGACCTAGTGAGAGCCTTCGAAAAAGAGCATTGGCAGAATTGAAATGCAAATGACCCCAACCTTCTGGCCGGGGTCATCAAAAAAGATCATCGATTTTGTCTTCGTGGCCTTGATGCCTAATCATAAGTGGGCTGCGCGCAGGCCGAGCGCCAAACCCATTCAACCAACGCCTCATATCTCGAGCAGCATATCTCTTGTATGAATGTGAGGCGTGCTGCCCAGCCTGTCGATGGTCTCAGGGAAGGTTGGTCTGTGTTCAACCGAACCCACCAGGATCCCGGAAATAAGTGTCATCAGGACGACAGACGCCAGAACGTTTTTTCGCTTGGATGACTGGATGCGAAACGGTGTTTGGGAGGTATGCATTTTCATCGTTCGATCCTCAGTTCAATCGGGTGTTTTCAAGGAGCTCAAAGATATCGATCGTGTCCTCAACGATCGTTTCGAAATCGTCCAAATAGCCAGGGTTCTCTTTCAAAGGAGATTTGGGAAGGGAAACTGGCGTGTCGCTCCAGAGCGGCAAATCCAAGTGGATCGAGGCCAGGGTTTCAAGTTCATGATGTGTCATTGCGTTTCCAATCTTTGTGTCTGGTTCCTTGTGCGGATCGCTCCGATCCGCCCTGTGACTCAAAAATTAGCCAGTTGGACGAGGCTTGGTAGCCAGTCGTTTGGAGTATGCGTTATTCGTAAATTGAATGATTGATCTTCCGCCAAAAAGCGCGGCTGGAGGGCGGAAAGCAGGGCCCTCCAGCCGATAAAACCCGTGTGCTTTTATGGGTGCCAAAGCACGGGCGGCTGATACGCCCGCTGCTTCTTGTTATGAACCCGGCCCGCAATCGATGCAGCGCAGAGGTGGGTTCGGCCCAAAGCCCAAGGCATTGTTGACCAAACGAAATGCAGTCCGCACCCCTTCTTCCAGCACAGGATGATAGAATGGACGTTGCAAGATATCTTGCACCGTCAGCTTGCTTTCGATGGCCCAGGCCAGAAGATGCGCGATATGTTCTGCCGACGGGCCGACCATTTCGGCGCCCAGAAAAAGCCCGGTGTCTTTTTCGGCGTAGACGCGCAACATGCCTTTGTTTTTGCCCATAACCCGGGCGCGGCCCTGATCTTCGAACGACACCTCTCCGATTTCAAATTCGCATCCGACCTTGTTGACCAAAGACTGGTGGGTCTGGCCAACCATCATGATCTGAGGGTCAGAGAATACGACGCCCATGGGCGTTCTGCGTGCGCGGCGGTACGCCTCGGGGTAGCGAGCTGCGTTTTCACCCGCCGCGCGCCCTTCGTTCGCGGCTTCGTGCAGCAAGGGCAGATCAACCGTCGCATCGCCTGCGATAAAGACATGGCTGTCACCGATACGGCCTGACTGCGCATCATAGATCGGCACGCCACGATCGCTGAGCGGCAGTGACGTGTGTTCCAACCCGATTTTGTCCAGATTGGGACGCCGCCCTGTGGCCGCGATCAAATAGTCGAAACGCTCTTCGTCTTCTGGTGCATCGGACCAACGCACCACAACCTCATCCCCATCACGGGAGATTTGCGTGTCGGCGTGCCAATGGGCGTGGAATTCGGCCTCAAACGCAGCGGCTGCGGTGTCGCGGACAATGGGATCCGACAGCGGCCCCACCATTTTGTCGCGCCCGAAAAGACGCACGCGCACGCCTAGACGCGACAATGCCTGACCCAACTCAAGCCCGATCACGCCCGCGCCGAACAAGGCTGCGGATTTGGGCAGATCTTGCCAGTCGAATACGTCATCGTTGACGATCAAACGGTCTCCTGCCGCTTCAAATGGGGCGGGGATACTGGGGCGGGATCCGGTTGCGATGACAATCGATTTCGCGGTGATCTTGTGCCCGCTCGACAAGGCCAGAGTGTGATCATCTTCGAATTGCGCGTATTCGCGGATCAGCTCACCCTTGTCGAAGCCTTCGACCGCCTCCAGAACGAACCCCACAAACCGGTCGCGTTCGCTGCGGACGCGGTTCATGACGGCCACGCCATCGATCACGGGCTCCGAAGATTGCACGCCTAATTGCGAGGTGTGACGGGTGTGATGCGCCGCTTCGGCCGCAGCGATCAGCAGTTTGGACGGCATACATCCGACCCGGGCGCACGTTGTTCCAAGCGGCCCGCCATCGATCAGTGCAACACGATCTGTGTATTTCGTGGCTTCTCTGTAAGCCGCCATACCTGCAGTGCCAGCACCCAGAATTGCGACGTCAAAATCGTAATCGGCCATAATGAATTCCTTTCTTGATCGATGCAGCTCGTATCCGTTCTCAACGGTATGGCCGCGCTGGGCTTATGGTTCTGAATAGCCTGCCCCGTCCGCGTTAAACGGCCGGGCGACAAGATGGTTTCAAACGTTCATGAATACCTCTGAGGGTGCACGGCGCGCTCTGGCATATTTGGCAAATGGATCGCGTTCGTCTTGGTACCCAAATGCGATCGCCACCGTCGTGGTGAAATCTGTGCCTGTGAGGCCTAAAACCTCGTCAAACTTTTCAGGGTTCACGCCCTCCATCGGGCAAGCATCCACCCGCAGCATGGCCGCCGCTGTCAAAGCACATCCAAGCGCCACATAGGTTTGCCGTGAATTCCAGATGTCTTGCGCCTCAGCCGGACGGTTCGCGGCGCGTTGGGTCAGCATATCTTTGAACGGCTGGATCTCGTCCGCTGACACGGCTCTGGCCTTCTGCAGCGTTTCGATGTGTTGGGCGACGTGTTCAGCGGTTGTCACCTTGCGGCGCGCGATGACCACCAGTAAAGAACTGTCTTCGAATTTGGATTTTTTGGCTGGCACCAAATCGCTCAGCTGCTGTCGCACCTGCAGGTCTTCGACCACAACAAATTTCCAAGGTTGCAGGCCATAGGATGATGGCGCCAAGCGGAGGGCAGACAGCAACGCAACTTTGTCGTCTTCTGACAGTGTTTTGGTCTTGTCAAACGCCTTGGTTGCATAACGCCAGGTCATAGCGTCGACGACGGTGTCTGCTGTAATGGAAACCATGTGATCTTTTCCTTTTGATCTTGATAACGAAACCGCTGTCAAAGAAACCAATTGTCTTGGAACGCGGAGAAAGTCTGCGCCCTGGCGACGTAGGGAGAGAAACGTCGCCAGGGTTCGCGATTTGCGTGTTTACGAGGCCGCTTCGGCTGCGTTCCACGCCAGGGGTTCAAAGGGTTTGTCCAACGGCGGGTGGACAATCGGTGTGGTGTAGTTCGAAAGAACTTTCAGCGCGGTACCGGCAACCACTTCCAAAACGGTTTGCTTGGTGTAGCCCGCCGCGATCAGAGCATCGACCTGTTCCGGCGTGGCATGTCCGCGGCTTTCATTCATGATCACAGCAAACTGACGCAACGCTTCAAATTTGGGGTCGTCAATCGGTTTGCCAGCCCGCAATGCTGCGACCACACCGTCATCGACACCCGACATTTTGGCAACCGCCGTGTGCGCCGCCATGCAGTAGGTACATCCGTTGAGCCGGTTGTTCGTCATCAGGATGATTTCCCGTTCCGTCGGGCTGAGGTCTGTCTTTTCAAAGATGCCCATCATGGTCATGTAGCTTTCGACCAGAACCGGGGACTCCGCCATGGTGGCCATCAGGTTTGGCACGAAGCCCATCTTGCCTTTGATGGCGTTCAGGATCGGTTTCGATCCTTCTGGGGCGGTTTCGACTGTATGCTGAGAGTACGTTGCCATTGGGGCTTTCCTTTCCGGGAAGAGCGTTAGAGCGGCAGGAAGCGGAAGCCATTGCCGTCATGTTCCACGCGCCCAAGGCCAGGCGTGGTGACATGGGCCGCTCCCATGATCAGATTGTCTGTCGCGATCATATCGAGCAGGGATTTGCGCGAAGACACGGCAAGGTCACCGTCGATGTCCAACGCCCAGCCATAATCGGGGTTTGCGAAATGCACGTCTTCGTGCACGGTCAGGTCGCCGACGATGACAAAGTAATCTGACCCACCATCCAGAACGATCGCCGTGTGGCCAGGGGTATGACCTGGTGCCGGGATCACGCTGACACCGTCACCCAGATCAGCGGATCCAGCGTGCAATTCTACGTTATCTTCAAATATGGACGACAGGGTTTGCACTTCGGCGACCATGGGTCTGAGCGCCTCAGGTGCGCGGCTGGCAAACCCTAGCGCATTCCAAAAATTCCATTCCGACGCCGAAATGTGGATGCGGGCATTCGGGAAGGCCATGCTGTTGCCGATCACCA
>JBCCNB010000008.1:0-98420 GCA_039026055.1 Pseudomonadota bacterium
ATAATCCGCAACGCATAAACGCCGATCAGTGCCACAAGCGGGGCCAGATCAATTCCAGACATCGGCGGCAAAATGCGTCGGATGGGTCGATAGAGCGGCTCAAGCAACCGCGTTAGGCCCTCCCAGATCTGGCTCACCAAAGGTTGCCGCAGATTGAGTACCTGAAACTGGATGAGCCAGCTCATGATCACCTGAATGATGATCAGAAACCAAACCACATCTAGGATCAGCATCAGGATCTGAAAGAGCGACAGCATGGGCGGCATCCTTGGTATTTGCGTTCAGAAAGACCTATGCGGGCCTGCATAGAAGCGCAAGCTTTACGCTAGGTTTAGGTTGACGTGGACCTATGTCAGGGTCACCTCACACGGACCACAACGCAAGGTCGCTCCCATGTATCCCGTCATCCGCATGATCGCCCAATACCTCAAGGTTCGTCGCATGCCGAAGCTTGGGCCGCTTGAGACCCATGTGTCCCACCACACCTGCCTACCCTGGGACATTGATATCTTCATGGAGCTCAACAACGGTCGCACGCTGACGCTCTATGATCTGGGGCGTATTCCTTTCGCCGTGCGCACCGGGCTTGATGTGCTGCTGCGGGATCGCAAATGGGGGTTGACGGTGGCGGGTGTCGCCGTGCGCTATCGCCGCCGCATCAGGATGTTCGAAAAAATCGAGATGAATTCGCGGCTGGTATCCTGGGATGAGCGGTTTTTCTACATCGAGCAATCCATGTGGAAGACTGACGGCGAGTGTGCCAATCACGCGATGTTCCGGACGGCGGTGACCGATCGCAATGGGATCGTCTCGCCCCACCACATCGCTGAGGCTATGGGCGTGACGGATGGTGCCCCGCCCTTGCCGCCGTCTTTTGTGGCGTGGTCGAAGGCCGAAGATGCCCGGGTCTGGCCGCCTGAACGCGACTGATTGAAGGGTTTTGAGGTCGTGGCCTTGCCAGCATGCATGCGAACCTGTCTAGTCTGTTGAAAAGAGACAGGGGGCCAGCATGGCGGCGCGCAAACGGATCTGGGGCTGGTTCTTTTTTGATTGGGCAAGTCAGCCGTACTCGACGCTTCTGATTACGTTTATCTTCGCGCCCTATATCAAGGAAATCATCGGTGATGGCGCACAGGCGCAGGCCACGTGGGGGTTCACCGTGGGGGCTGCGGGCATCTGCATTGCGCTGATGGCGCCGATCCTCGGTGCGGTGGCGGACACCTACGGCAACCGGTTGCGCTGGATCTGGGTATTTTCGCTCTTCTACGTCGTTGGGGCGGCGGGGCTTTGGATGGCTGTGCCGGTGGATTACCCGCTCACGTTGGTGTTGGTTTGCTTTGCGCTGGGTCTGGTCGGGATGGAGTTTGCAACGATCTTCACCAACTCCATGCTGCCCGATCTGGGCTCGCGGCAAGAGATTGGGCGCATTTCCGGCAAGGGCTGGGCCTTTGGCTATACTGGCGGGCTCGTGGCGCTGGTGTTGATGCTGTTTTTCTTCGCTGAAAGTGCCGCAACCGGGAAAACACTATTGGGCATTGATCCGATCTTCGGGCTGGATGCCAACGTGCGGGAAGGGACACGCTTTGTGGGGCCTTTTACCGCGATCTGGTACGTGGTCTTCATCCTGCCTTTCTTCCTCTGGGTGCTGGATCCAAAGCCTGCGAGCCCACCGCCTGGTGCATTGAAAGAAGCGCTGCGGGGGCTTGGGCAGACCATAAAGGGCTTGCCGCGTACGCCGTCGTTGTTCGCGTATCTTGGCTCTTCGATGTTTTACCGCGATGCGCTCAATGGGATGTATTTCTTCGGTGGGATTTACGCCGCTGGGGTGTTGGACTGGTCGATCATTGATACGGGCATCTTTGGCATTCTCGCCATCCTGTCGGGCGCGGTGGCGGCGTGGTTTGGGGGGTTTGCGGATGATCGCTTTGGTCCCAAACCGGTGATCCGTGTTTCAATTTTTGCGCTGACGGCCGTGGCGATTGCCATCGTTTTTGTGAGCCGTGATGCAGTGTTTGGCGTGGCTGTTGACGCCGAATCCCGACTGCCGGACATCACCTTTTACGTGCTGGGTGCGATCATTGGCGCGGCGGGTGGCGTGATCCAGGCGGCGAGCCGATCCATGATGGTACGTCAGGCGACAGAGGGGCGCATGGCTGAAGCATTTGGCCTTTACGCGTTGGCAGGCAAAGCCACCAGCTTCATTGCGCCGCTGTCTGTGGGCATCGTAACCAGTGTCAGCGGAAGCCAGCAGATGGGTGTGACGCCCCTTATAGTTCTTTTCCTGATTGGCCTCGTGCTGTTACGCTGGGTCAAGTCGGAAGGGGATGCATAATCATGATGCGCAGGCTGACGCGCGCGGCGATGATATGTCTGCTGGCCGGGTGCGGTGGCGCCGGGCCGACGCCGGTGTCCGCCCCTGCGGTGCCGGTCGTGTCTGCGCAAAGCGTGCCCGCTGCGATGCGTGGTGTGCCGGCCAAGCAGCTTTTCGGTGCGAAGCCCGCTGCTTCTTTTCAGGCCCCTGCGCCGCTTGGGTCTTATTCCAAAGGCTGCATGGCAGGCGGGATGCAACTGGCCGAAACCGGGCCCACATGGCAGGCAATGCGGCTTTCCCGCAATCGAAATTGGGGCCATCCGGAGGTTATTGATTTTATTCAGAAGCTTTCCAAGTTTGCGGCGAACCAGCCCGGTTGGGAAGGGCTTTATGTGGGTGACATAAGCCAGCCGCGCGGTGGGCCTATGTTGACCGGGCATCGCAGCCATCAGATCGGACTTGATGTGGATATCTGGATGTTGCCGCCCAAGCGTCTGGATCTGAGCCGCGCGGAGCGGGAAAGCCTGTCTTCCATTTCGCTGCGCCGTCAGAACGGGGCCTTCACGAACCAGAACTACACGCGCCAGCATCATGAGATCATTAAGGCCGCCGCGCAGGACCCGCGAACAGCGCGCATCTTCGTCTTTCCAGGTGCCAAGGTTCGCATGTGCAAGGAGGAGACGGGCGACCGGGCCTGGTTGCGGAAAGTGCGGCCATGGCATGGGCATCACTATCATTTCCATGTGCGCCTGACCTGTCCGCGTGGGGACAGTGCTTGCGTCAATCAGGATCCGCCGCCGGAGGGTGATGGCTGCGCCGATGCGCAGGAATGGGTGAATAACATCATCAAACCGCCGCCACCAAGACCGCCGGATCCCAATGCACCACCGCCGCCCAAACCGCGTGGTGAGATCACGCTGACCGACCTTCCGGCGCAGTGCCTCGCGGTGCTGCAATCGCAGTGATGGCTGTTTAGGGCTTTCCTGTCTGCGCCAAACCCATTACATGCGCGCCAAACTTACAGCTTGGTGAAAGACATGCAAAAAGCCCATCTGATCGGCATTCTGGTCATGGCGGCCATCGTCGTGGCCTCCAACATTCTGGTGCAGTTTCTGTATGGTCAGTGGCTGACCTGGGGCGCATTTACCTATCCGTTGGCTTTTCTTGTCACCGACATCATGAACCGCGTTTACGGGCGCGATGCGGCGCGGCGCGTGGTGCTGGCGGGTTTTGGCGTGGGCGTCATCTGTTCCTTCATCGGCACGCAGATCATGTGCGAGTTCGGCCCCCTGGTTACCCTGCGCATCGCTATCGGCTCCGGGCTTGCTTTCCTGACGGCGCAACTGCTTGATATTGCTATCTTTAATCGGTTGCGGGAGAGCAATTGGTGGAAGGCGCCGGTGGTGTCATCTGTAGTCGGGAGCAGCGTGGATACAGCGCTTTTCTTTACGATCGCTTTCTCTGGTGCGCTTATGTTTTTGGAACCCGGCAATGACGTAAGCTGGGCCGGGGACATCCTGCCTGTGCTCGGTCTGGGGCCTGAGGCACCGCTTTGGGTGTCGCTGGCAGTGGCCGACTGGATGGTGAAGATGGGGCTGGCTTTGCTCGCTTTGGTGCCATTCCGCATCATCGTGGGGTCCCTTACGGCCAAAACCACATGATTTTGTTTTGACAAACGAAAAATCTGTGCCAACCTTCAGGTAACGTTAACAACTGAAAGGAGGTGGTCCAGTGTCTATAGAGGTATTGGAGAGAGGTGTCGGAACAGTCAGGGAGGGCCTCGTCTAGGGCAGACCCTGGGCGTAAAAGCCCCTGATTGGTGCGCCTAACCGGCCACCTCCTCAGAACTCTAGAGGGCCGCTTCCGCAACGGAGCGGCCCTTTTGATTTGCCCCGATTTTGAACGTCGGTATTACGTCGGTATCGTGTCGGTATTACGTCGGTGCCCCACCCGGAAACACCATGCTTGAGATCAACGAACACATCACCATCGAAGACTGGGAGCTTACCGAACAGTTTGTCCGTGCCTCCGGACCCGGCGGGCAGAATGTGAACAAAGTGTCGACGGCGGTGGAGCTGCGGTTTGAGGCGGCGCGGTCGCCCAATTTGCCGGAGCCGGTGAAGCGGCGGTTGAAGCGGTTGGCGGGGCGGCGGTGGACCAATGAGGGCGCGTTGATCCTTCAGGTGGATACCACGCGCAGTCAGGTGCGCAATCGGGCGTTGGCGCGGGAAAGACTGGTTGAACTTATCCGCAAAGCGTTGGAAAAACCAAAGGCACGCATAGCCACGCGACCCACATTGGGGTCAAAGAAGCGGCGTCTCAAAGCGAAGAAAACACGCGGTGAGGTCAAGGCGCTTCGCGGGCGTGTGGATCCGGAGGACTGAGAGCTTGGACAACCAATTCGACGTCATGGTCGTGGGTGCCGGTATGATGGGCAGTGCGGCTGCAAGGCATTTGGTGGATGCGGGGTTGCGGGTGGTTTTGATCGGACCCCGGGAACCCGAAGACACCAAGACCCACCAGGGCGTTTTTGCCAGCCATTATGATCAGGCGCGGATCACGCGGCGGATGGATCAGGATATGGATTGGTCGCGTCTGTCGACGGCCTCAATCGCGCGCTACGCGGAGGTCGAAGCGCGCGGTGAGACGACGTTTTTTCATCCTGTCGGTTCGCTCATCGCAGGTCCGGAGGAGGGGCCGGGATCGGAGTACATTCAGAAATGCGCGCGCCTTGGCCGGTCTGAGGGGATCGATTTTGAAGAGGCCCGTGGCGCGCGCCTACGTGAGCTTTTCCCCTATCTTGCATTCTCGGACGGCACTTTGGGTCTCTTTGAGACAGGGACAGGCGGATGGATCAACCCACGTCTTCACGTGGCGGCGCAGACCCGCGCGGCGGTCAAGGCCGGGGTGACGCATCATGTGGCGGAGGTTGCGGAGGTAGAAGAAAACGACACCGGAGTTATTGCCACCTGTTCCGACGGTACCCGGATCTCTGCCGATAAGGTGATGATCGCCTGTGGGGCGTTTTCCAAGGCGGAAGGTTTGTTGCCTGAGGCCCCGGACTTGCGCGTGTATGCCCGCACCGTCGTTTATTTCGAGCTGACAGAGGCACAGGCAGAGCAATTGTCGTCTATGCCTTCGGTGATATACGGGCCGCCGGGCGTGCCTTGCATCCCGTACATCCTGCCACCGGTGCGGTATTCCGATGGCAAGAATCACATAAAGATCGGTGGCGATCCTGAGGATGTGGAGCTTCAGGATGTGGATGCGATCAAGGCGTGGTTTCGTACGGACGGGGACAAGGAGGTTGCCGCATTTCTGACTGACGCGCTTTTGCAGTTGATACCGGTTCTACGCGATGCACCCACATCAACCGGCAGCTGCGTTACGTCGTTTACGCCCAACAGAAAACCCTTGGTGCAACAGCAAACCGACCGCATTTTTGCCCTCACCGGTGGATGCGGGGCGGGGGCGAAATGTTCCGATGAAATCGGCAGGCTTGGGGCGGAATTGGTGACAGAGGGGCGTATTCAGGCCGGAGCTTACACCTCGTCCTTTGAGCTTACACGAGCTTGACCAGTTCCTGCGGGTCGAAAGGTTTGAGCAAAACGTGTTTCACTCCGTAAACATTGAACAGGTTTTTCGCCATTTCTCCGTCGTCTTGCCCGTAATAGCCTGACACGCCAATAAGCTTTGGTATGGCGCAATCTTCCTCCCGCAGAGCGCGCAGAAAATGGATGCCGCTGTCCGGTTCGCCGTCGAGCGGGGCCCCAATCATAAGGTCCAGGATTACGGCCCGAAATTTACGCTGCTTTATGTGCTCAATCGCGTCTTTGGATGAATGGGTGATGACAACATCACCACCGGCGGCAGTCAGCACCTCTTCCCAGGATTTGGCGAGGTCATAATCATCATCTAGGATCAGGATATCGTTCATATTAGGCGCTCAATTCCATTTGGGCGATTGTCTTTCTGAGGGTTTCGGGGTCAAACGGTTTGGTCAATGTAGGTGCATTGAAGCTTTCTATGGCGTCATGACCTTCGCTGTCGTAGCCGGTGGTCAGGATGAACGGGATGCCCTTTTGTTCAAGGCTTTGCGCGACAGATATGCTGATTTGTCCACGCAGATCGAGGTCGAGCAGGCAAAGGTCATATCGGCCGTTTTCCTGAAGTTTTAGAGATTCCTCAACAGAAGCGGCACGATCCACATGGTCGAAACCCTCTGCCATGAGCATCTGTTCGGTGATCTTGGACACGATGAAATTGTCTTCAACGACAAGCCCCTTCAAGCCGGACCGTTTGGTCGCGGGGATCGGCAGTTTCTCTGCCTCCTGTTGGTTTTCCATGATGAAGGCAGCATCTGCCATCGTACAGCGAGGGAGCCAGAAACGCGCCTTTATGCCAGCCGGATCAAAGTCCAGATGGGCTTCGCCTGTGAACTCGTAAGAGATAGCATCTTCGATCATCGAAAGCCCGAAGCCGGGGGTCTCTGGCGTTTTTACGGTTGGTCCACCTCGCTCTTGCCAGATGAGTTCAAGACCGTTGCTCTTCTTGGCCCAAGACACGCAAACCTGGCCCTCGCTCACTGAAAGCGCCCCGTGTTTTACCGCGTTGGTCGCGAGTTCGTGGATCAAAAGAGCGATGACCGATACCGCTTCTGGCCGGAAAGCGATATTGGGACCTCGGGTTTTGATCCGGCCTGATCCGGTGAAGGGTTTCAGCTCGAAGTGCAGGATGTCCTGCAGCAAAGCACCTTCCATATCGGCGCGGGTCAGCAGGTTATGCGCCCCGGCCAGTGCCACGATGCGCTGTTCCAGGCTTTCGGTATATGCGGCGAATGAGGTGGCGTTCTCGCGGGAATAGACAGAGATGGATTGCACCAAGGCCAGGATGTTGCGGACCCGGTGGTTGAGTTCGCGTACCTTCACACCAAGACGGTGGCGGTTGCCCGAAAGTCTATTTTGCGTGGCGAATGCCTCCTTCAAGGCGGTGTGCAGCGCCTGGCCGGTTTCGATGTCGTCGGCCGTCCATTCAAGACTTCGGCCCTGGACGCGTTCGATATAGGTCTCAAAGGAATTGCGAGGGTCGAGGCGGAGGCCGTTCGCATCTTTCGCGACGTCCTTTTTCGGGCTACCCGCCCATTCGATCTGGGTTTCTGCCAGGTTGCGCAGGAAGGCCACTTTGGTTGTCGTGCCCTCCAGGAAGGACAGGACGAGGGCGCCCGCGGTTTTGCCCCAGTTTATGCCGGGCGTGATGGCGCGCAGATTGTCGGTCATGAATGGGGTTTCGTGGCTTTGTGGCGCCATTGAAAACAGGGCGTTTAGCGCTGATGTAGAAGGACTGTCGCCAAAACAGCTGATCTCCCTGCCGACCATGATGGCAATGCCGTCGCATGGGAAAAGTCCCATCAGATCATCCTGTGTCCGCTGCCAGTAGGTTTTCATGGCCAGAGCGTTGTCATCGACCGCAAGGAATTTGTTCGCAATCTCCATGCAGTCGCGTTTGGCAAATTGGCGGCGTGTGTCGATGGCATGCTGAATGCGCAAAGAGATCAGTTTGCCCGCCAGTTCGGCCGCCAGCAGCATGGAGGGATCGACGGGTTTTGCCTTGCGATTGTGGCTGGCAAAGAGGCCCCATAGAGCGCCATCCACCACCACGGAGACGGAGAGTGTGCCGCCCACATTCATGTTCTTGAGGAACTGCCGGTGCACTCTGTCGACCCCACGCAGTGCGGCCAGCGACATATCCAACGCGGCCTCACCTTCGCCGCCCAGAATGGGGATGTCGTCGGCTTGAATGTTGTGCAGGGCGCGGAAGGGCGTTTTGACGTAGAGGTCCCGCGCAACGGTGGGGATATCGCTTTCGGGGAAGCGCTGGCCAAGATAGCTGGTCATATCCAGCGTGGTGGATTCGGCCACCACCTCTCCGCTGTTGTCGGGCAGGAAGCGGTAGAATTTGACCCGGTCATAGCCGTTGATAGCGCGCATGCGTTTCGTGGCATCTTCCAGAAATCCGATGAGGTTTTTCTCATCCAGCGGCATGGTCAGAAAGGTCCGGGCCTGTTCGAAGAGATCGACGCGATCCTCGCGCCGACGCATTTCGGGAATGAATTCAAGAATGGCCATTCCATCCCGGACGTGAACGGTGATCTGTGTTTCAACCGCACCTAACAGGCGGGAGGTGAGAACCTCCCTTTGCGTGCTGATGGTCGGGTGGCCCATGCGATTGCGCAGACCGTGCAGTTCTTCGCGCGTGAGCAGTATTGCCGGGTTTGCACCAATTAGATCGTTTGGGGCAATATCCAGAAACTCTTGCGTGTTGGCGCTCGCGCGGAGGATCTTTTTCAGTCCAATATCGCAGACCAGAAGTGCGCCGAATCCCTGAATGGATTCGGGAATATGGACGGGTGCGGCTGAACAGTTTGCAACCGCAACGTGCAATTCATCTTCAGTGTATGGCGTGGACCCGTTCACAGATATGTCTTTCGAGCGTTGAATTTGATTAGTTGACATTGTAACTGTAAACTTAAGCAAACACTAACGGGAAGTGAGTGCCAAAATGAACACTATGGCAGGTTTTGAAACCGTGCGGTCGTTTCTTGCGACCAAAACCGGGGCGGAGCATCAGGCGCTACATGACCACCCGCTTTTTTCAAAACTCGTGTCCGAGGAGTTAACCGCTGAGGAATACGCGGCTTGCATTGATGCACAGTTTCGCGCCTTTCAGGGGATTGAAGCGGCGCGTCAACGCTTGGACGCCTATGGCGATTTTACGCTGATGCCGCAGATTTCGGCGCTGTCGGAGGATCTTGATCATCCAACTGCGCCACAAGAGGAATTACCCTTCACCACGCCAGACGAAGTTCTGGGCGCGCTTTATGTGGCCCATGGTTCGCAATTTGGTCGCGCGGTGATCCGCCGGGCCCTGCAGACCAATCTGCCAAATGAGCCGAGGGCCTATTTCGACATGCCAACGGACGCTAAAGGCTGGCGGACGTTTCTGCAGGCCATGGAAGCGACCGATCCGGGCAAATCCGACGCGGTGTTGCATGGGGCGACGGTCGCGTTTGAGTTGATGCACAAAGAGGCGGATGCGGCGCGGTCGCGGATGGTTGAGATGGCTCTTCAGCCCTGATGAGCCGCCTCGGCGTTATACGCCGATGCGCTCTGGTGGATTGTCCAGAAGGGTGCACAGGGTGGCCATGGCATTTTCAAATCTATCAAAGGGCAGTTGCGCATTTATGGCGATTCGGACGGCGTGGGGCGCGCGGGCGTTGCGGCAGGCAAAATCTTCGGCTGAGCGCAGTTTGATCCCCTGTTCCGCAGCTGCCTGACAAAAGGCTGCGGCGCGCCAACCTTGCGGCAGACGCAGCCACGCGATCGGAACATCCTCAAGCCAGGTCAGATCATGGGCCCCCAGGTGATTGACCATGGACTTCACATGACGCCCCACATCGGCGCGCACCCGTTCAGCCATCCGAACGGTACGAGGATCCCGCAGCAGAAGTGTGGCCAGATCGCCCAACGGCGCGGCCAACCCGAAGAATCCGTTCTCGGCGGCCATGCGAAGGCTCGCACCTTTTGCATGGGGTGCGATGGCGAAACCGATCCGCAGCGAGGGTGTCAGGGTTTTGGAAATCGAAGAGATATACCATCCGTGGTCCGGCGCGATCTTGCGATAGGACGGCGCGCGGAAGGGCCCCATGCGGTAGCAATCATCTTCGATAATCTGAAAATCATATCTTTCGGCCACTGCAGCGATTTGATGCCTGCGCTCTTCCGGGGTGAATATGGCCGTGGGATTGTGAACCTCGCAACTGGTGCAGAGGGCTTGTGCTTCATGCAGTTTGGCCAGTTCCTCAAGCGCGTCGGGAATGATGCCACGGTCATCCATCGGCACGGGGATCACTTCGGCGCGCAACAGTTCTGCCGCGCGGCGGAAGCCGGGATAGGCCAATTCCTCTACCAGAACCACCGGGCGCGGCCCGGTCAGAATGGTTTGCAGGGCCAGTGAAATACCGTTCTGCCCACCATGGCAGAGCACGACATCCTCTTCCTTCAACGTGCCAATGGGGGAGCCCGCAAGCCAACCCACCACTGCCTCCCGCGCGGGGCGGAAGCTTTCGCGACTGGGATAGTGCATCAGGCCGGAGATCGGTTCGCGCGCCACCTGTTGCATCAATTCGCGGATCAGTTCGGCCTGCCCCATATTGGGCAAAGCAGGCGAGAGGAATTTGACATCGCCGGTGATCCCGCGGCTGCCATGGGGCACGCTGTCGTCAAAGATGGGTTCATGAATTGAAGAAATGCGCCCTTCGGCCACGAAGGTGCCGCGCCCCACTGTGGCTTCGCATATCCCCGCATCGGTCAGGATCGTGTAGGCGCGCGCCACAGTGCCGGGAGTGATGGAGAGCTTCCAGGCCAGATCGCGCACTGGCGGCAAGCGGGATCCGGCGGGCAGCGCCCCAACGCGAATGCCGTCTTTGAGCGCGTCAGCCAGGGCTTTGTATTTGGGGCCCGGGTGATCGGAGAGGGTCGGCTGCCACTTTGTATCCATTACAATGTAATCCTAGATTGATACATTTTATTATTGTATCACTACATTACGACTAAAACACACATTGTGTCAATACAATTGAAAGGACACGCCATGACACAGACGAGAAATGCAACCGCCTTGGCCTATCTGCAAACGCGCCCTCTGACGCCTTTTGCCTCCACCCTTCTGCAGTTCGTCGTACTTTGTGTCGCATGGTCCGAACGCCGCCGCACGCGCATTGCGCTCAGCAAACTGGACGATCATCAATTGCAGGATGTGGGCCTGACGCGCACAGCCGCTGATCGGGAGGCGCGCCTGCCCTTCTGGATGGAATGATAGCCCCTAATCCGCCTTCAAAAAGGCCGCAAAGGCATCCTCATAATCGGGGTGCCAGCGGCTGAGGGCGGGGCGATTTTCGATGATGTCGCCCGTGTTCCAGGCGATGCGTTTTTCATCCAGGGCGCGGGTGACATCATTGTCGGGGCAAAGGATGTAGAAATCGCCCCGGTTCAAGCTTTCAACGAAAAATTCGACGGTTTGGTCTGCGGTCCAGGCCGCCGGCGGTTTTTCTGGGGTGCCGATCATGCCGGTATGAACGAAGCCGGGTATGAGCAGATGAGCAGTGATGCGGCAGTCTGTTTTCCCGCGCAGTTCGTGGGCCAGCGCCTCGGTAAAGGCCTTCAGCCCGGCCTTGGAGACGTTGTAGGCCGGATTGCCGGGAGGGGTCGTTATCCCTTGTTTAGAGCCAGTATTTACAATTGCCCCCGGTTGACCTCGGTCGATCATTCGAGGGGCGAAGGCTTGTGTGCCATGGATTGCACCCCAAAGGTTCACGCCCAGCATGCTGGCCCATGCATCTGATGCTTCAAGGGTCGAGGATTTGCCGCCGACGCCCGCGTTATTCATCAAAATGTCAGCGCCACCGAACCTGTTGGCGACATCGGCCTCAAGGCTTTGAAGTTGGGCGGGGTCGGCAACATCCACCTCCGCCGTCATCACCGCGCCCGCGCCTGCCTTACGGACCAGATCGGCCGCAGCAGACAGTTTTTCCGCGTCCCGGTCGACCATCACGATGCGCATGCCTAGCCGCGCAAAGTGTTCGGCGGCGGCAAGGCCGATGCCGGAAGCCGCGCCGGTGATCACCGCAACGGAGTCCGATTGATATGCGGGATGCGACATGAGAGCTCCTGTTTCTTACGCGGCCAGTTCGGACATGGTTTTGAACCCTAGGCCCCGATCCGTCACCGCCTTCAGGAAGCGACGCAGCTGATCGTGGGTGGATTTGAAGCCCGGGCCGGTTTGCCTGCCATTGATGATGTGACCCACGAAAACGCCCGTGCCGCCGGTTTGTGCGATTGTATCAAGAATGGTATCGTTTTCGTCCCACCCCGGGAACTGTTCATGTTCGAAATCCAGAAACCCGATGCAATCGACGCCATTGTGATCACCAACATGGTCGTAGATGCGATGTTCCAGTGGGGCCTTCTTTGCGGATCGGGGGCCGTTGGTGCGAACGGCCTTGAACCGCATGGCAAGCTCTGCGCGGGCGCGAGGGGTGGAGGCGTGGAACGGAAAGGCGAAGCTGTTGGCCGGGAAGCCGAGGGCGCGGTGTTCTTCGATACCTTGATCAATTTCCAGCCGCAGCCAGCGGCGCAGGCGATTGGTCGCGAGGTAGTCGCCCAAGTTCACATGGGTGCGGGTGTGAAAGCCGATTTCGTGCCCGTCTTCTTGCAGTTGGTGTAACCCGTCGATTTGCCCGGGTGCGGCCTGATGAATCTTGGTCACGCAGAAGGTGGCTTTTGCTCCGAATTCGTCAAAAATCGGCCGCGCGTTCATCCATTTTCCGACGAAGAGATCATCATAGGTAAGGCAGACATGACCGGTCACACCACCACCTCTTGTTCGGCTTGTTGGCCCACGTCGAAGACGCGTTTGTAGCGGGTGATCTGATCGTCGGGGCCCATCGCCTTGCGCGGGTTGTCAGAGAGTTTCACGGTGGGGCGGCCATTGGCGGCGACGGCCTTGCATACCAGGCTAAAGGGCGCGAGGCGGTCCCCTTCAGTCAGGCCACGGAAATCGTTGGTCAGCAGCGTGCCCCAGCCGAATGACACTCTTGCGCGGCCGGAGAATTGGTTGTGCAGCGTTAGGATCTTTTCTTCATCCAGGCCGTCAGAGAAAATGATCAGCTTTTGGGTTGGGTCCTCGCCGCGTGTTTTCCACCAGTTGATCGCAATCTCGGCCCCCTCAGCCGGGTCACCGCTGTCGATGCGAATGCCCGTCCAGCCCGCCAGCCAGTCGGGCGCGCGATCCAGAAAGCCTTTGGTGCCGTAGGTATCGGGCAGGATCATGCGCAGATTGCCGTCATGTTCTTCGTGCCAATCCGACAGCACGTCATAGGGCGCATGGGCCAGTTCCGCGTCGTTATCTGCCAGGGCGGCATAGACCATGGGCAGTTCATGGGCGTTTGTGCCAATCGCTTCCAGATCGCGGTTCTTGGCGATCAGGCAGTTGGAGGTGCCGACGAAGTTCGCGCCCAGCCGTTCGGTCATGGCCTGCACGCACCAATCCTGCCAAAGGAAGGAATGCCGCCGACGGGTGCCGAAATCGGCGATGCGCAGGTCCTCGACGCCGCGCAGGCGCTGGGTTTTTTCCCACAGCTTGGTCATGGCGCGGGCGTAAAGAACTTGCAGCTCAAACTTGTCCATCGTGTTGGTGACGGCGCGGCCACGCAGTTCCATCAGGACGGCGAGCGCGGGAATTTCCCAGAGCATGACTTCGGGCCAGCTTCCCTCAAAGGTCAATTCATATTGCCCGTCGCGTTTTTCGAGGTCGTAGGGCGGCAGGCGCAGGGCCTCGAACCAATCCATGAATTCAGGGGTAAACATCTGGCGTTTGCCGTAGAATGTGTTGCCGCGCATCCATGTGCTTTCGCCTCTGGAAAGTGACAGGGATCGGATGTGATCCAGCTGTTCGCGCAGTTCACCCTCATCGACCAATTCGGCGAGACGCACATCCTTGGTGCGGTTGATCAGCGAAAATGTGACCTGCGTGTCGGGCTTGTTGCGAAAGACCGATTGGCACATCAGCAGCTTGTAGAAATCCGTGTCGATGAGCGACCGCACAATCGGATCGATCTTCCATTTGTGGTTCCAGACACGGGTGGCGATATCGACCATGGGAAGCCTTTACTTCGGTCTGTGGACGCGGTTGCTCATATAATCAGGGGGATTGGGTACGCGCAAGGTAAACAGGTGAGATGTGCTTGCCTTGGGCTTCTGCTTGCCAGGTTATGGATGCGCGTTTGCCCGTTGAATATCGGCGTCTTCAAAAACAACTCTTCCGTTCTGGGCTGGCCGGATCTTCTTGTAATCCCAGCAAGCCTTTGCCGCGTCGAGCGACAAGTCTGGATGACGATCGCGCGCGTCACGCAAGTATTGGAGGTAATTGTTACAACTGGCGATTTCGCGGCGAAATTCCGGGTCTTGCTTGCGGTCCTCTAGAACTTTCCAAGCCTCAATTGCATCACCCAGGGAGGCACCCACGTTATTCCGAACCCAATCCATGAAGTCAGAATGACAGACAAAAGCCTTTCCAATTTCAGCTTTGAAAAAGCCGCGTAGATTAGGCCCGAATGACACATCTTCGGTGATAACGGTGTCTTTAGAGAGGTTTGCCGTGGACCATTTGAAAGACCCGGGCTTTGGAATTCGCGGTTCGCGCGTTGGCATTTGTCCGGGGTGTGTCAGCTCAAATGCAACGCGTGTGCGTAGTTCTGCCTTCGTGCCAGATTTCGAAAGGTTGAGGATTTCGCAGAACTTCTTGAGATCTTCGACTGGCCAGTACCATCGCTCGAATTCCTTGCCCGAAATGTCTGCGTCAATACAAGGTCGTGTTTCTGTTTGGGGTGCGTCTGGCATGAGATTGTTGTGATGGGATCATTCAGAGGTTTGTTCATTTGATCAACATTCCGAAAGGTAAACCGACCGCTGCAAAACGCAACAATACAGGTTGCGTTTCAGGTGATGGGCGAGTGTGATGTGTTATGCGCGTTAGAGGGGAGCCCGGTGGCACAGCTTTATTCATATTGGGTTCGACCCGAGGATATGATCCGATCCCGTGCGTGGCGGATGGGGTATGAAAGCTATCGGTTGGGGGAGCCGCCGGATTACCTGGGGCCGAGGGCGAAGTCTTTGGCTTATGAGTATGGGCGTTTGACGGCGGCTTATTTGATAGGAGAAGGTGTGCGCCTACGCCGTGTGACACCGACGCGACCGGTCAATGATGCCTATGTGCCCGATCTGGCGGCGGCTTTGGAACGGGCTGTGGTGGCTTCAGCTTGCTAAACAGCACTCATGTCTGGGCTCGTGACATTCTAGAAACCGCTGAACTTTCCCTCGACCGATTTGAAGGTCAGCGCTTATCAGGATTACCCAGGTTAACCTGCAAGGAAACGGATGATGACGTCATGATTTTAAGCATATTTTGCATTGTTTTGGGACTAATCGCCTTTTTTGCAGGAGCGTTTACCAAGAGATCTTTGGTTCTCGAACAGCGGAATACCAACCCTCTTAAATCGCCGGAAGATCAAACAATGCAAAACGATGCTCGTTCGACATTTGGATTGCAGTCGGTCGCAAAGTTCATTCCAGAAATAGCTGCGACTGCGTTGGTGGGATCAGGTTTGTTTATGGTGTTGGGCGGTCTGATCGGATTGTTCTTTTCTTTGCTTTGAACGCAATGTCAGACCGCATGGTTTAGTGCCAGATTGATTGCTGTTTAGGGCCAGTATAGGCTCGACGTCATGGCGATTCCTGTTGAAACCTTCTTTTTGAATCCCGACAGCACAGGCACCCTGCAAGCGCGCATTCAGCAGATGATCGCGCAAGGTATCTTGTCGGGGTATTTTGAGAAGGGAGAGAAGCTGCCCTCGTCCCGTAAGCTTGCACAGCACTTGGGGGTAAGCCGGATCACGGTCACACTGGCCTATACGGAATTGCAGGCCTCCGATTACCTCGAGGCACGGGATCGATCAGGCTACTACGTGTCCAAAAACGCGCCCGAGCCGCCGCGATTTCCTGTGAATGAGCCAAGGCAGGACGTGATTGATTGGACCCGTGCGCTGGGTCGGCGGTTTGCCGATGGCGCAATGCCGGAGAAGCCGCGAGATTGGTCAAGCTATCGCTATCCGTTCATCTATGGCCAAACCGATCCTGCGATGTTTGATCATGCCAATTGGCGGCATTGCGCGCTTAGGGCGCTGGGACAGAAGGATTTTGAGGCGCTCACGGCGGATTATTATGATCGCGACGATCCGCAGCTGATTGAGTTTGTGACCCGTCATACCCTTCCCCGTCGTGGAATCCTTGCCAAACCTGATGAGATCCTGATCACCATGGGCGCGCAGAATGCGTTGTGGCTGACCGCGCAGGTACTGCTGACCCAGAGGCGGACGGCGGTGGCGGAGGAGCCCTGCTATCATGGGCTGCGCGATATTTTGAATCATGCGCGGTGCCATCTGGTGCCGGTGGGCGTGGATCGGGACGGGTTGCCGCCAGATCAGTTCCCGGACAGCGCGGATGTGATTTTCACCACGCCTAGCCATCAATCGCCCACCAATGTGACGATGCCGCTGACCCGTAGGCAGGCGTTGTTGGAAAAGGCCGCCGACATGGGCGCGCTGATTGTCGAGGATGATTATGAGTTTGAGATGTCGTTTCTCAACGCGCCCCTGCCCGCGCTCAAGTCGCTCGATGCCGATGGGCGCGTGATCTATATCGGCAGTTTTTCGAAATCGATCTTTCCGGGGTTGCGGCTGGGGTACCTGGTGGGGCCGGAGCCATTTATTCGAGAGGCCCGCGCGCTGCGCACATCCGTCTTGCGCCATCCTCCGGGGAACATCCAGCGCACCACGGCCTATTTCCTGAGCCTCGGGCATTATGACAGCCTGATCCGGCGGATGGGGCAGATTTACAAGCGCCGGCGATCGGTGATGGAGGATGCGCTGGCCAGTCATGATCTGGCGGTAGAAGGGCGTGGCGTGTTTGGGGGAAGTTCTTTCTGGATGCGTGCGCCCGAAGGGGTCGATACCGAGGAATTGGACCGGAGGTTGCGCGCGAAAAGTGTGGTTATTGAGCCCGGACATTCCTTTTTCCACGATCCAGACCCGCCGAAGAATTTTTATCGCCTCGCTTACTCTTCGATTCCATCGGAGAGAATCCCGATGGGAATCGCGACACTGGCCTCGGAATTACAAGGACTTACAGCGGAGAGATAAACCATATATTCGATTAATGAGACGCACGGTTTCATTAATTTCACACACTGGATATACGCGAATTCCGCATCTGGCCCTACTGACCTCTGCTTTGCTTTCGTAATTTCGCGCCAAAGCCGGATTCTCCGGTCCCTGAATTAATTGTGGAGATGCCTCATGAAAATGACCACCGAAGAAGCCTTTGTGAAGACGCTGCAGAAGCACGGGATTCAACACGCTTTTGGGATTATCGGCTCAGCTATGATGCCGATTTCCGACATTTTCCCGGACGCGGGCATCACCTTCTGGGACTGTGCGCATGAAGGCAGCGCCGGCATGATGGCGGATGGATACACCCGTGCGACCGGCAAGATGTCGATGATGATCGCGCAGAACGGCCCGGGCATCACCAACTTCGTGACTGCCGTGAAGACCGCCTATTGGAACCACACGCCGCTTCTGCTGGTGACGCCGCAGGCGGCCAACAAGACCATTGGTCAGGGTGGTTTTCAGGAAGTGGAGCAGATGAAGCTCTTTGAAGACATGGTGGCGTATCAGGAAGAAGTGCGTGACCCGACCCGCGTGGCCGAAGTTCTGACCCGCGTGATTTCTCAGGCCAAGCGACTGTCCGGCCCCACACAGATCAACATCCCCCGTGATTTCTGGACGCAGGTTGTCGACATCGAAATCCCTGATCCGATCGACTTCGAAGTGTCGCCGGGTGGTGAAAATTCCGTCGCGCAAGCGGCTGAGATGATGTCGAACGCCAAGAACCCTGTGATCCTGAACGGTGCTGGCGTTGTTCTGGCTCAGGGCGGCATCGCAGCCTCTATGGCCCTGGCTGAGCGTCTCGACGCGCCGGTTTGTGTGGGCTACCAGCACAACGATGCGTTCCCTGGGTCGCATCCGCTGTTCGCTGGTCCTCTGGGCTACAACGGCTCCAAGGCCGGTATGGAATTGATTAACGAAGCGGATGTCGTCCTGTGCCTTGGTACACGCCTCAACCCGTTCTCCACGCTGCCGGGCTACGGCATCGATTACTGGCCCAAAGACGCCAAAATCATTCAGGTGGACATTAACCCTGACCGCATTGGTCTGACCAAGAAGGTCAGCGTTGGTATCGTGGGTGACGCGGGCAAAGTGGCGCGTGGCATTCTTGGTCAATTGAGCGACACCGCAGGCGATGAAGGCCGTGTGGAGCGCAAAAACAAGATCGCAGAGACGAAATCCCGCTGGGCGCAGCAGCTCAGTTCCATGGACCACGAAGATGATGATCCGGGCACAACCTGGAACCAGCGTGCTCGTGCGGATAAGCCGGATTGGATGTCCCCCCGCATGGCATGGCGTGCCATTCAGGCCGCTCTGCCGAAAGAGGCGATCATTTCGTCCGACATCGGCAACAACTGCGCCATCGGGAATGCTTATCCTTCGTTTGAGGAAGGCCGGAAGTATCTGGCGCCGGGTCTCTTTGGGCCTTGTGGCTACGGTCTGCCCTCCATCGTGGGTGCGAAGATCGGTCAGCCGGATGTGCCGGTTGTGGGCTTTGCTGGTGACGGTGCCTTCGGGATTGCCGTGAACGAGCTGACGGCGATTGGCCGGGGTGAATGGCCCGCGATCACGCAGATCGTCTTCCGCAACTACCAGTGGGGTGCGGAAAAGCGGAACTCGACCCTGTGGTTTGATGACAACTTTGTCGGTACGGAACTTGATACCGAAGTGTCCTATGCTGGCATCGCGCAGGCCTGTGGCCTGAAAGGTGTTGCGGCGCGGACCATGGACGAGCTGACGGACGTGCTGAACCAAGCGATCAAAGATCAGATGGAAAACGGTGTAACGACGCTGATCGAAGTGATGCTGAACCAGGAGCTGGGTGAGCCCTTCCGCCGTGACGCGATGAAGAAGCCTGTCGCGGTTGCGGGCATCAGCGCTGACGACATGGTTGAGCAGGTCGTCTAAAAGGCCAGCTTGTGACACTGATCCCAACAGAGCTGCTGGCGGGCAACCCGCCAGCAGAACGCCCCGTCATCGCGTTGAGCGAGGGGGAAGACCCACGTGTGGTCGCCGGTGGTTTGGCGGCGGAGGCGGCGGGGCTGGCGGATGTGATTTTCGTGGGTCGCGCTGGGCATGGAGATGCGCCGGCTGAGAAGGTACATGATCCGGCGACGTCCGATCTGACCGAAGGTTTCGCGCAGGCCTATTTTGAATTGCGCCAGCATAAGGGTGTTGATGAAGCCAAGGCCCTTGAGGCCGTCCGAACGCCATTGGTTTATGCTGCGATGCTTGTCCGGGAAGGTCATGCGACAGGCACGGTCGGCGGCGCGGTTGCGACCACATCGGATGTGGTGCGCACGGCCATCCAAGTGATCGGCAAGGCGGCGGATGCGCCCATGGTGTCGAGCTTTTTTGCCATGTATCCGTCGAATGATAGTGGCCGCGCGATGATTTATTCCGACAGTGGGCTGGTGATTGATCCCACTGCTGAGGAGCTGGCCGCGATTGCCGCGCAATCGGCGGCGTCCTGTCGGGCGCTTTTGCGACAAGAGCCCTGCGTTGCAATGCTGTCGTTTTCTACCAAAGGCAGTGCGCGGCATGCTCGGGTAAGCAAGGTGACGGATGCATTGGAAATCTTGCAGGCGGCGCATCCTGATCTGCCAGCTGATGGAGAATTGCAGTTTGATGCCGCTTTCGTGCCAGCCGTCGGGGAGAGCAAGGCGCCGGGATCAAACGTGGCAGGCCATGCCAATGTGATGATTTTTCCTGATCTCGATGCCGGGAATATCGGCTATAAGATCACACAACGGGTCGGCGGTTACGCCGCCATTGGCCCGATCCTGCAAGGCCTTGCCCAGCCCGCAAATGACCTGTCCCGTGGTTGTAGCGCCGCGGATGTGACGCAGATGATTGCTGTCACGGTGTTGCAAGCGATGGCGAATTCTGAAACCGGCAGCACGCCCTGACATGGCCGATGCGACCCATATGACAGCTGAGCGTTAGAGACGACATATGGCTATGGCATCCCTTGATCCTACTCATCTTAAAACCCGGGCACAGGTCCTGTTTCCAGGCGTGTTAGTGGCTGTTTTGGTCGCAGTGTCGGCGCAGTTTCTGGCCGAACATTATGCCACGCCCGCCATGTTGATGGCCCTGCTTCTGGGTATTGCCGTCAGTTTCCTGAGCGAAGAGGGCCGCGCGGTTGAGGGCATTTCCTTTGCTGCCAGAACCATCCTGCGGCTGGGTGTGGCGCTTTTGGGTATTCGCATCTCGGTCTCCCTGATGGTGGGGCTGGGGTGGGAATTGTTGGTGCTGGTGATTGGGTCCGTGCTTTTGACCATCGCGTTCGGTTTTGCCGTGTCGCGCTTTTTCGGCAGCGCCTGGCGGTTTGCCTTTCTGACCTCGGGCTCCGTGGCGATCTGCGGGGCGTCGGCGGCGATGGCGATCTCGGCGATCCTGCCGCAGGACAAACGCTCGGAAGAGCGACTGATTTTCACGGTTGTGGGTGTCACGCTGCTGTCGACCATCGCGATGATCGCCTATCCGATCCTGGTGAAAACGCTTAACTTGTCTGATCTGGAAGGTGGGGTGTTTCTTGGCGGCACGATCCATGATGTGGCGCAGGTGGTCGGCGCCGGTTTTTCCATTTCCGAGGCGACGGGCGACACGGCTACGTTGGTCAAACTGATCCGTGTCGCGATGCTGGCGCCGATCGTCGTGGTCGCGGCGGTTCTGATCCGGTCCTTTGCACAGTCTGATGTTTCGGGCGATCGTCCGCCAATCCTGCCGACCTTTGTTGTTGGTTTTCTGGTGCTGGCTGCGATCAGTTCGACCCTGCCGGTGCCGCCTGTGATCACTGAGGTGATCTCTGCCGCATCGCGTTGGTTCCTGCTCATCGCGATCGCTGCTGTGGGGATGAAAACAAACCTCAAACAGGTCCTTTCCGTCGGCCCTGCGGCAATAGCGCTGATCGTGGTGGAGACTATTTTTATTGCCGTAATCATGTTGGCGGGAATAATGTTCTTAACGTAACAGGGAAATTGGAAAAACGCGCCAGATGACAATCCAGCCAAAAATCGATACCTCGCCCAAAGTCTCCGACGAAGTTCGGAAGACGACTTGTTACATGTGTGCCTGCCGCTGCGGCATCAATGTGCATATGAAAGAGGGCGAGGACGGCGAGAAGCGTGTCGCCTATATCGAGGGCAATCGTGATCATCCGGTGAACCAGGGCGTGCTTTGCGCCAAAGGCAGTGCGGGGATCATGCAGGTCAACGCGCCGTCACGCCTGCGCGCGCCGTTGAAGCGGGTGGGGCCGCGCGGTTCCGGTGAGTTTGAAGAGATTACCTGGGATGAGGCGCTGGATTTGGCCGTTTCGTGGCTGAAACCGATCCGTGAGAAAGATCCATCGAAGCTGGCGTTCTTCACGGGGCGGGATCAGAGCCAGTCGTTCACCGGTTTCTGGGCGCAAAACTATGGCACGCCGAACTTCGCGGCCCATGGCGGGTTCTGTTCGGTCAACATGGCCGCTGGCGGCATCTACACGATGGGCGGCGCGTTCTGGGAGTTTGGTCAGCCGGATTGGGAGCATACCAAGCTGTTCATGCTCTTTGGCGTGGCTGAGGATCATGACAGCAACCCGATCAAGATGGGTTTGGGTCGGATCAAGGGGCGCGGGGCGCGGGTGATTGGGGTCAATCCGATCCGGTCGGGCTACAACGCCGTGGCCGACGATTGGGTGGGGATTACGCCGGGCACAGATGGGCTCTTCATTCTGTCGCTGGCCCATTGTCTGCTGAAGGCGGGCAAGATCGATCTGGATTATCTGGCGCAGTTCACGAACGCGCCGTGTTTGATCAATGACGACCCTAAATCACCTGATTATGGCCTGTTCCTGCGTGATGAGGATGGCAAGCAGCAGGTGATTGATCGGCGCACGGGCAAGCTGGCGGCGTTCGATAAAAAGGGCGTGCGGCCGGGCTTGTCGGCGACGCATCGGCAGGCCGGGATCACCTATGTGCCGGTGATGCATCGGCTTGTTGAACGCTACATGTCGGATGAATACGCGCCGGAGGCGGTTGCGGAAAAGACGGGCATCAAAGCTGAGAAGATCCGCACGATTGCAAATGAGATCGCGCGGGTGGCGTTTGACGAGGAATTCGTGCTGGAGCGGCCCTGGACGGATTTCCGCGGCGAAAAGCACGAGGTGATGGTGGGTCGACCGGTCAGCTTCCATTCCATGCGGGGGATTTCGGCGCATTCGAACGGGTTTCAGACCTGTCGCGCGCTGCATATTTTGCAGATTTTGCTGGGCACGGTGGAGGTGCCGGGTGGGTTCCGGTTCAAACCGCCCTACCCCAAGCCTGTTAGCGCGCATCCCAAGCCCCATTGTGGCGTCACGCCAGGCAAGCCGCTGGATGGGCCACATCTGGGCTATGTGCAGGGGCCGGAGGATCTGTGCCTGAAGGAGGATGGAAGCCCGGCGCGGATTGATAAGGCCTATACCTGGGAAAACCCGATGTCGGCGCACGGGCTGATGCATATGGTGATTTCGAACGCCTATGCGGGGGACCCGTACAAGGTTGATGCGCTCTTCATGTACATGGCGAACATGTCATGGAATTCGTCGATGAACACCTCGGGCGTCATGAAAATGCTGACGGATATAGACCCTGATACAGGGGAATACGTCATTCCGAAGCTGATTTATTCGGATGCCTATAGCTCGGAAATGGTGGCCTATGCGGACCTCGTGCTGCCCGATACCACTTATCTGGAGCGGCATGATTGTATCTCGCTCCTCGACCGGCCGATTTGTGAGGCAGATGCGGCGGCGGATGCCATTCGTTGGCCTGTGATAGAGCCTGATCGCGATGTGCGTGGGTTCCAGACGGTGTTGGTGCAGCTGGCCAACCGGCTGGGGATGGAAGGGTTCGTGAATGAGGATGGCTCGGCCAAGTACGAAGATTACGCCGACTACATCACCAACCATCAGAGGAAGCCGGGGATCGGGCCGTTGGCGGGGTTCCGCAAGAACGGCAATCAGGTGAGCCATGGGAGAGGTGATCCGAACCCCGATCAGATTCAGGATTACATCGACAACGGTGGTTTCTTCGTCAGCCATATTCCGGATGAGGCGGCGTATTACAAACCGTGGAACGCCGCCTATCAGGATTGGGCGGTGGAGATGGGGCTTTATGACAGCCCGCAGCCTTACCTGTTTGAGCTTTATTCCGAAACGATGCGGAAGTTTCAGCGCGCCGCCGAGGGCCATGGTGATCAACAGCCGCCGGATCATCTGCGCGAACGGATCAAGGAAACGATGGACCCGCTGCCCATCTGGTACGCGCCCTTTGAGGACAACCATGTCGACCCCGAAGAATACCCCATACACGCCCTGACGCAGCGGCCCATGGCGATGTATCACAGCTGGGGCACGCAGAATGCGTGGTTGCGCCAGATCCATGGGCGGAACCCGCTCTATGTGCCCACAAAGATCTGGGAAGAACACGGGTTTGAAGAGGGGGATTGGGCCAAGGTCAGCAGCGCCCATGGGGCGATCGTGGTGCCGGTGGCGCATATGGCGGCGCTGAATGAAAACACCGTTTGGACGTGGAATGCGATTGGGAAGCGGAAGGGAGCTTGGGCGCTAGACAATGATGCGCCGGAGGCCACGAAGGGGTTCTTGCTCAACCACCTTATTCATGAGCTTCTACCGCCCAAGGGTGATGGGCTGCGGTGGTCCAATTCAGACCCTATTACAGGGCAAGCCGCGTGGTTTGACTTGCGGGTCAAGATCGAAAGGGCCGCGCCGGATGATCAGACAAAGCCTGATTTCCCGCCGATCAAATCACCCGTCGGCAAGGGACCCGAGAACTTGACGTGGAAGATCGGCAAATGAACGGGAAAGCCATCACACTTCTGGCCATTCTCGCCTTTGTAACCCTGACACTGGGATCGTTCCTGTGGTTCATCGTGACCTGGGACCCCGCCAAAGAAGACTCCGTGACGCAAGCCCCTCAAACCAATTCAGAGGATCGCCAGCTATGACCACCCTGCCGACAGAGACCCAGAAGAAGCTGGGCCTTGTGATCGACCTTGATACCTGCGTGGGCTGTCATGCCTGCGTGGTGAGTTGCAAAGGTTGGAACACCGAGAATTATGGCGCGCCCTTGAGCGATCAGGATGCCTATGGCGCGAACCCGTCGGGGACGTTTCTGAACCGCGTGCATTCCTATGAGGTGCAGCCGGAGGAAGGCCCGGCGCAGCTGATCCACTTCCCGAAATCCTGCCTGCATTGTGAAGATGCGCCCTGTGTCACGGTGTGCCCGACCGGGGCGAGCTACAAGCGGGTCGAGGACGGGATTGTTCTGGTCAATGAGAGTGACTGCATCGGGTGCGGGCTGTGCGCCTGGGCCTGTCCCTATGGCGCGCGGGAATTGGACGCGGCCGAAGGTGTGATGAAGAAATGTACGCTCTGCGTGGACCGGATTTACAACGACAATCTGCCGGAGGTGGACAGGGTGCCAGCTTGCGTGCGCACCTGCCCGGCGGGCGCGAGGCATTTCGGTGATTTTGCGGATCCCGACAGCAATGTGTCCAAACTGACCGCAGACCGCGAAGGCATGGATTTGATGCCGGAATTGGGCACGAAACCCGTCAACAAATACCTGCCGCCCCGGCCCAAGGATGAGATGGAACAGATCGACGTGCTGGCCCCCTATCTGCAGCCCGTGGCGGAAGAACCCAAGGGATTCATGGGGTGGCTCGACAAGGCGTTGGAGGCTATCCCCGGGCGCATTGAGATGCGGGCGTGTGAGCCGGTCGAAGAGACCGAAAAGGCGGACAACGTCTAATGCATCCCGCACCGTCTGTTATCATCTTCACTACGCTGTCTGGTCTTGGCTTTGGCATGCTGTTTTGGCTGGGGCTTGGCCTGCCCGCTGCCACCGGTTGGGTGGCATTTTTCATGTTTGCCGTGGCTTATGGGCTGGCCGTTGGCGGACTCGTTGCGTCGACCTTTCACCTCGGCCATCCGGAGCGTGCCATCAAAGCCTTTTCGCAGTGGCGGTCTTCTTGGTTGAGCCGAGAAGGGGTTGTGGCTGTGGCGACATTATCAGTGATGGCGGTCTATGCGGCGGGTGCCGTTTTTTTCGAAGCGCATTGGACGGTTTTGGGCTGGATCGGGGCGGGTTTGGCTCTGCTCGCGGTTTTCTGCACCGCGATGATCTATGCGCAGCTGGACACGGTGCCACGTTGGAAGACACCGCTGACACCAGTGTTGTTTCTTTCCATTTCGGTTGCAGGTGGCGCGCTGTTATCGGGTCAAGTGATCGCCGCCATGATGTTATTGCCGCTGGCAGGGATTGCGCAGGTGGTATGGTGGTTGCGGGGTGATGGGGCGTTCAAGTTGGCCGGATCGACTGTGGAGACGGCGACCGGGCTTGGGAGCCGTGGGGCTGTCCGGCCTTTTGAGCCGCCTCATACCGGGACGAACTATCTGCTGCGCGAATTTGCCTTCGAGGTCGGGCGCAAGCATGTGGAAAAGCTGCGCGTGATCGGCGTATTGCTGGGATTCGTGGTGCCGTTTGGTCTGCTTTGGTTACCGTTCAGCCATGTTTTGGTGCTGTTTGCGGTGCTTTGCCATCTGGCAGGAATTGCCGCGTCGCGCTGGTTGTTCTTTGCGCAGGCTGAGCATGTCGTCGGGCTGTATTACGGCAAGCGCTAGGGGGTCGCTCGTCCGCACATTGCGCAGTCTCGCTCATCCCCAGCCGTCTGTCATTTCATCGTAAAGTGGATCAATCCGGTTTGCGCGGAATCGTTTCCAACGGACGCGGATGGCCCAGTAGGCGGCGAATAGAAAGATGAGTATGACGATGCTCATCCACGGAATGATCCTCACATCCGGGCCTGCCACGGGCTTCACGCTGACAGCGTTTGGGAAGATCGAATAGAGCTCATTGCGCCAACCATAGTGGCGCACAGCGATCCATTTGGGCGCGTCAACTGTGGATGTCTGATCTGAGGCTTCGGCCTGCAGATTGGACGTATCGAACTTGAAATAGGGCGGCCAGCCCCAGCCCGTATCTTCATTTCGGTAGATCATCACCCGGCCATTCGCCTTCACCGTCTGAATGAAGAACACGTCGCGATTGGCCAAAGTCCCGTCATTGCCCACATCAGGTTGCGCCCAAAAGAGCGCGTTTTCGCCGAAATCAATGCGCTTGGTGTAGGTATCAGTCACCCGGACAGTGTCATATTGCGGCAGGGTGTAATGCAGAAAGGCCAGAACCAGCGCCCAAATGACGACGGTGAACACCCATTTGACGTATCTCATTCCGGCCGGTTCCCAATCTCTTCGGTTGATACAGTGACATGTAAGCGCGCGTGATTGCAATGTCAGCCCGCTGCAGTACCATGCTTCTCATACGGTCAAACACAGCGACAGAGGAGGTGCGCGATGTGCGATATTTGCGTGATGAACAAGGTGAAGGAAAAGATGCTGTCCCGGCGGCAGTTTTTCTCCGCCAGTGCCGCGACCGGGGCTGCGGCTGTCGTGGGTGCTACAATGTCTGCACCGCCTGCAATGGCCGATGGGCACAGTGAAGTTGCCGATCTGACGCATACCTATGATGCGGCGTTCCCCACTTATTTCGGAGCACCGGGCATCGAGATGGAGCAGCCGTTTAATTTCGCCGATAATGGCTTCAACCTGATCACCATGACGCTGAATGAGCACACGGGCACGCATATCGACGCGCCGCTGCATTTCTCGGCCGATGGGGCGTCGGTGGATGAGATCCCGGTGAACAGCCTGATCGCGCCGCTCTGCGTCATCGATATTGCCGCCAAGGCCCAAGAGGACGCCGATGCGCAGGTCACGCCGGAGGATCTGAAGGCGTGGATGGCCACGCATGGGGACATACCCGACAACGCATGCGTCGCGATGCATTCCGGTTGGGGTGGCAAGACTGGCGGTGATGGGTTCCGCAATGCCGATGAGGCTGGCGTGATGCATTTCCCCGGCTTCCATGTGGAAACGGCTGAGATGCTCATGGAAGAAACCGGTGCGCAGTCCATGGCCTCCGACACATTGTCGCTTGATCATGGGCCATCGGGGGATTTCGCCACGCATTATGCCTGGCTGCCGACGGGGCGATTTGGGATCGAAAACATCGCCAATCTCGATCAAGTTCCCGCCAGCGGCGCCACGATCATGATCGGCGCGCCGAAGCATCGCGGTGGCACAGGTGGCCCGGCGCGCATCTTTGCATTGATGTAAGAGAGGCGCCGCGCCTTTGATTTACCCGACCGGCCCCCGCAACCTGATCACGGATGTCGCAGGTTTGCGCGTCGGCAATGCGCAGGATGCGGGTGTCAAAACCGGAGTGACCGTGCTGACCGGGGATGCGCCGTTCACGGCAGGGTATTGCGTTCTAGGCGGCGCGCCCGGGACACGTGAGACGGATATGCTCGCCCCGGACAAGACAGTGCAACAGGTGGATGCGCTGGCGCTGTCGGGGGGGTCGGCCTTTGGGCTCGATGCCGGGTCTGGCGCGGCGGATGCACTTCGGGCCATGGGGCGCGGGTTTGAGGTAGGCCCGGCCAGAGTGCCGATTGTGCCGGGCGCGATCCTTTTTGATTTGCTCAATGGCGGGGAGAAAAATTGGGCAGACAACCCTTACAAAGCGATGGGCCGCGCCGCTTTGGAGAGTGCTGCGGAGGATTTTGACCTTGGCAGCGTGGGCGCTGGAACGGGCGCGACGACCGTCACCTTCAAAGGCGGGCTTGGATCGGCGTCTTTCGTTCTGCCATCGGGACATACGGTCGGTGCGCTGATGGCGGTGAACGCTTTGGGATCGGCCACCGTGGGCGAGACAAGGCACTTCTGGGCCGCACCTTTTGAGGTGAATAACGAATTTGGCGGTCTTGGCACGGCGTCAAAGTTCCCTCCGCCCGGCCCTGCGCCCGTCAAAGGCGGCGCAGGCGAAAACACAACCATCGGCATTGTCGCAACCGATGCCGCGCTCACCCAGGCGGAATGTACGCGTCTGGCCACCGCCGCCCATGACGGCATTGCCCGCGCTTTGATGCCTGCCCATACACCCTTTGACGGCGATCTGATCTTTGCCGCCGCTACGGGCAGGAAACCCGGCCTCGACGATACCACCCAACTGGGCCATGCCGTCGCCATCTGTGTTTCCCGCGCCATTGCGCGCGCCGTTTTTGCCGCCACATCTGCCCCGCATGATACAGTCCCCTGCTGGTCGCACACCGGGTCCTGATCCTTCATCTTTCCAAAAATACTCAAATCCGACCCATCCACCGGACGCGGCAGAATTGCATCGCGCGGTCGCGTGATATCTGCCCACCCTTGATGTGAAGGGGCTCGCAGTCTATTTTGCCACCATGACACGGTTTGTAATTATGGATGATCGCGCCCGGGTTCCTTGGAGGTTCCATGGGCAAGAGCTATCGGAGCTCGCACGACTATAATCAGTGCGCCCGTCACCCATGCCTTTTTGCCCTCCTGAGTTGGAGTGGACCGATGTCCAGAAGACCATCCAAAAACCACCAAGCAAAGACCCTCTACGATAAGATCTGGGACGCCCATGTTGTGCATGAAGCCGACGATGGCACCTGCGTTCTCTATATCGACCGCCACATGGTCCATGAGGTGACCAGCCCCCAGGCCTTTGAGGGGTTGCGCATGGCGGGCCGTCCGGTGCGCGCGCCGGAGAAGACGATCGCGGTGCCCGATCATAACGTGCCAACCACAGCCGGGCGTGAAGACCCCAACAAGATGACCAAGGAAAGTCGCGTTCAGGTGTTGGCCTTGGACAAGAACGCGCGGGATTTCGGGGTGCATTACTACCCGATCACGGACCGGCGGCAGGGCATTGTTCATATTGTCGGACCCGAACAGGGCTGGACAGTGCCGGGCCTGACGATGGTCTGCGGCGATAGTCATACGGCAACCCATGGCGCATTTGGGGCGTTGGCCCACGGGATCGGTACGTCGGAGGTGGAACATGTTCTGGCCACCCAGACCCTGATCCAGAAGAAATCGAAAAACATGAAGGTGGAGATCACCGGGCGATTGAAACCTGGTGTGACGGCAAAGGACATCACGCTCTCGATCATAGGTGAAACCGGCACGGCGGGCGGCACGGGGCATGTGATCGAATACTGTGGTGAGGCGATCCGTTCGCTTTCCATGGAAGGGCGCATGACCGTTTGCAACATGGCCATTGAAGGTGGCGCGCGTGCGGGATTGATCGCGCCGGATGAGAAGACATTCGCATATGTCAAAGGCCGACCCAACGCACCCAAGGGGGCGCAGTGGGACGCGGCCGTGGCGTGGTGGAAGACGCTGTTTTCTGACGATGATGCCCATTGGGACAAGGTGGTTACCATTCGCGGTGAAGATATCGCGCCGGTGGTAACCTGGGGCACCAGTCCTGAAGACGTGTTGCCCATCACCGCGCATGTCCCTCAGCCGGAAGATTTCGCCGGGCCCAAGGTGGATGCGGCGGCTCGGTCGCTCGATTACATGGCGCTGACGCCTGGCACTCCGCTGAATGAGATTGAGATTGATGCAGTCTTCATCGGGTCTTGCACCAATGGCCGGATCGAAGATCTGCGCGCGGCGGCCGAGATCTTGCGCGGCAAGAAGATCAAGGATGGCGTGCGGGGTATGGTTGTGCCTGGCTCCGGTCTTGTCCGACTGCAGGCGGAGCAGGAGGGCATCGCGGATGTGTTCAAGGACGCGGGCTTTGAATGGCGCATGGCAGGCTGTTCCATGTGCCTTGCGATGAATGCCGATCAGCTGAAACCGGGCGAACGCTGCGCGGCGACGTCAAACCGCAATTTTGAGGGCCGTCAGGGCCGCGGTGGGCGCACGCATCTGATGAGCCCGGCCATGGCAGCCGCGGCGGCGGTGACCGGTCGACTGACCGATGTGCGGGATTTGATGTGAGCGAAGCACGCCCGCAAGGGAGCGACGAGCGGTTCAAATAAGACTAAAATCTGAAAAACGCGAATAGGGCCGGACCTGGCCCCTACCCCTACATATTGTGGCCGGATTGGCTCTGCCTCAATTCTGCTCCCAAATTGATGCAATCCCGCACCACTCTGATCATCAAACCACCCCAAAAAATTGCTCAAACGGATCAATGACTTGAGCCCGTACGGGAAAAGGGGCAAAAATTGGACAAAATTGAGGCGACCCGGTCGCAAAGCCGGGATCAAGTTGGAATAAGAGCGTGGCATCGCACCATGTTCGGCCGGTTTGAGGAAAAAAGAGCAGTGGTTTCACAGTTGGTCAGTGCGCTGATGCGCGCCTGCCTGATGGCGGGTTTGGTGATTACGCCAGCGCTTTTGCTGCCCTCTGTTGCTGCGGATACGGCCCAGATCGTGGTTGTGATAGCCTTCCTGGCCGCGCTTTTGACCTTCATGGAATACTTCGGCAAATACCCGTCTATCGTCGAATTCCGCTTTGCCGCGCCGTTCAATCGGCTGAAATTTATTGGTTTGGCGGTGTCTGTTCTGATCCTGTCTTTGATCATGCGCGGTCAATCAGATCCGACGGGCATGTCGATTTTCCTGACCGGCGCCGGGGAAAGCATAGGCGAGATGGCCGATTTTCCCTTCTCGCCCGTCCGTTTGGTGGTTTTGATGCTGCCTTATGATGCATCTTCGCAGCTGATCATGGATGTGCGGACAGCGGCCGGCGTGTCTTACATGGTGTCGCTGATCATGATCGTCGCCTTCATGACGGTCACTTGGGTTTTCAACTGGCCCATGGGCCGGGGCAAGTTCAACGTCTGGGTGAACCTGCCACTTTTTGACCCCACGCGCGGTGGTGATGTGGTTGAACGCCTGCGCCGCGATGCGGGTTTTAACCTTGTGTTAGGGATTTTGCTGCCATTCATCATTCCGACGATGATCAAGGCCGCATCTGATGTCGTGGGTGTCGTGTCCTTTGAGAATGCGCAAACGATGATCTGGACGATGACGGCATGGGCCTTCCTTCCTGCAAGCATGTTTATTCGCGGGCTCGCGCTCGCTCGGGTGGCCGACCTGATCGAGGCCAAGCGAAAGCGCGTGCATGCGCGCGGCGATGGCAATCGCAAGGAAAAGCCCGCGCAGGCCTGATAGTCCTCCTTTGGGTTTTCTGGGCGGGCTTTACGGCGGCCGATACGATCCGAATTGCCACCTTCCATACGGAGCTTAGCCGCAAGGGGCCTGGCCTTTTGCTGCGCGATATTCTGAAAGGTGAGGACGCGCAGGTGGCCGCCGTGGCGGCGATCATCGCCGAGACAGCACCTGATATCCTTGTTCTTCAGGGTATCGACTATGATCATGATCTGGCCACCCTGACTACGCTTCGCAATCGCATCGAAGAGGCCGGTGTGCTTTACCCCTACATTTTTGCCCGAGCGCCAAATGCCGGACGGCCCAGCGGCGCAGATTTGGATGGTGACGGTCGGCTGGGGGAACCTGAAGATGCCCATAGCTACGGATGGTTCACCGGCGAGGGTGGGCAGGCCGTGCTGTCGCGTCTCAAGATTGATGACGGCAAGGCGCAGGATTTCGGGGATATGCTATGGTCGGAGATGCCCGAGCCGCTGTGGCCTGCCAAACCGATGCCTGGGCAGGAGGTGCAGCGCCTGTCGAAATCCGGGCACTGGATCTTGCCGATCGATGTGGGCGAAACGCGTCTCACTCTCATGAGCTTTCATGCCACGACGCCGGTGTTTGATGGCCCCGAAGATCGCAACGGACGCCGCAATCATGATGAAATCCTGTTCTGGCGGCATGTGCTGGATGGCACGATTGGCGACAGGCCGGAGGGCGCGTTTGTAATTGCAGGCAACGCCAATCTGGACCCTGTCGATGGCGAAGGGCGTAAGGCCGTGATCCGCAATCTGCTGAGCGATGCCCGTCTGCAGGATCCACGCCCGCAAGGCCCTGACAAAGGGAACACGCCGGGGCATACAGGCGATCCCAGGCTGGATACTGTATCATGGCCTTCAGTGGGGAATTTGCGCGTCAGTTACGTTCTGCCATCCTCTGATCTGGTGGTTACAGGGTCGGGCGTGCATTGGCCGCTTAAGGGGGAAGCCGCGCAACAGGTTGAAACCGCCAGCCGCCACCGGCTGGTCTGGGTGGATGTCATGATAGACTGAGCGCGTTTTCTTGACCCCCAGTTTCTTGACGCCTTGGAGCCTACAGTCTAGGCGAAGGGCGATAGATGTTTTTCTCAAGGACGGCGCGCATGACCACCCCTTCGCTTCTCATTCTGCCCGGTGACGGGATTGGCCCTGAGGTGATGGCCGAGGTGCGCAAGATCATTGACTGGTTTGGCGCCAAGCGCGATCTGGTCTTTGACGTGAGCGAAGATCTGGTGGGCGGCGCGGCCTATGACGCCCACGGCACGCCGCTGCATGACGACACAATGGCCCGCGCTTTGGAGGCGGATGCGGTGCTGCTGGGTGCTGTAGGAGGGCCGAAATACGACGAGCTTGATTTCTCTGTGAAGCCCGAACGCGGGCTGTTGCGGCTGCGCAAGGAGATGGATCTTTTCGCCAACCTGCGGCCTGCACAGTGTTTTGATGCACTGGCAGATTTTTCTTCTTTGAAAAAGGAAGTGGTTGCGGGCCTCGACATCATGATCGTGCGAGAACTGACGTCAGGCGTCTACTTTGGTGAACCGCGCGGAATCTTCGAGGAAGGCAATGAGCGCGTGGGCATCAACACCCAGCGTTACACCGAAAGCGAGATCGACCGGGTGGCGCGCTCGGCCTTTGAACTGGCACGACGCAGGAACAATAAAGTCTGCTCCATGGAAAAGGCCAATGTGATGGAATCCGGCATCCTTTGGCGCGAGGTGGTCCAAAAGGTCCATGATGAGGATTACCCGGATGTGGAGCTTTCACATATGTATGCCGATGCGGGTGCGATGCAGCTGTGCCGTTGGCCCAAACAGTTCGATGTGATCCTGACGGATAACCTCTTCGGCGACATCCTGTCCGACACCGCAGCAATGCTGACAGGGTCGCTTGGCATGTTGCCGTCGGCCAGCCTTGGCGCGCCCATGGCAGACGGCCGACCTAAAGCGCTTTATGAACCTGTGCATGGCAGCGCCCCCGATATCGCGGGGGAGGGGAAGGCGAACCCCATTGCTTGCGTTCTTAGCTTTGCCATGGCGCTGCGCTATTCCTTCGATCAAGGTGAAGAAGCAACCCGGCTTGAGGCAGCAATAGAGTCTGTTCTGGAGGGTGGCGCCCGCACGGCAGACCTGATCGGGGAAGAGGGCGTGACACCGCTTTCCACCTCCCAAATGGGTGATGCGATCCTCGCTGCCCTCGACGCAAGCCTGTGATCGAGGCGCGGCCCTACCACGCAGACGACGCCGAGGCGTTCATTGATCTTTATCGCGAATGCCTTGGCTATTACCGGGTCCGCGCCGCCACTGAAGCACAAGAGAGCCGCATCCTCAAAATGCTTGAGGATGAGCGACATATGTCCTGTCTGATAGCGGTCGAAGGCAATATCGCACTGGGCTTTGCCACATGGGTTTTGACCGTTCCGGCGGGCTCTGACGTTGCGCTTTACATGAAAGAGCTGTTTGTCAGCGAAGGCGCCAGGGGGCGCGGTGTTGGCCGTGCTTTGATGGCCGCGCTGGTGCGCATCGCGGAGGCCGAGGGGTGTTGCCGCGTTGATTGGCAAACGGACAAAGACAATCCGGAATCGCAGGCGTTTTATGCCCAGCTGGAAGCGCCGGTTTTTGACAAGGTGTCGTATCGCGTTCATGCAGAGGAATATCAGGCCTTTCTGTCCCGGCTTGAGGGCTGATCGCCCGCGCATTCAACCCTTGCCAAGGCGCGCCCGTGGGCGTATCCCCCGTCGTCAGTCGGAGTGTAGCTCAGCCTGGTAGAGCACTGTCTTCGGGAGGCAGGGGCCGGAGGTTCGAATCCTCTCACTCCGACCAATAAAATCAAAACTTGAGATCAAGCTGGGTTGAACGTTGTCTCGTTTTGCCTCTCCTTGCCAAGAGAAAGCTGCGACATTCTATTGCTTCGCCTACCGGCGAATAGCAGAGCCAAGTGACCACATAGGGGCAAGTTGACCGGTCAGCAGACAGCAGCTTTGAGCCGGAAGACGACATGAATGGTTGGGCCAACCAATTTTGAGAAACATTTAGAAACGCGGTGAACGCAAAGGAAGCCCAAGTGCATACTGGAAGTTCCCATTTCGGTTCCGTTTATGTAGGGGTAGATGGTGCAGGTAGGCAGCCAAAATGCAACCAACGTGCGAATGGACGCCGGGTCGGCATTTTGGAGTTAGCATATGAAATTCGTCAAGATACTCCCGATCTGTCTGGCTTCAATTGTCGCGTTTGTCAGCGGTGAAGCTGTCGCAGACGTGGTGCGATTTTCGCCTTTGGACGACCGAACCGTCGCGACAGAGGCGGACCTTTCACTACACAACCGTAAACTGCCCTCCGGAGGCGTGCTCAGACAGGCGGCCGTTGGCAGTTTTGATACGCTGAACACGATGGTTTTTCCAAGTTCGGTACCTGCTACACTTCGTTTTACACAAGACAGCTTGCTCGTTTCTGACAGCGTGGAAATCGCTACGTTTTACGGCCTTCTCGCAAAGAGGTTCGACGTTTCCGATGATTTCTCAGAGGTGCGGGTCGAACTGGATCCTGAAGCGCGTTGGCATGACGGCACGGCGGTCACCGCGCGGGATGTGGAATTCACGTTCTCGGCAGCACTCGAAAATGCGGGGCCTGATCTGCGTCGCGCTTTGGGGGATGTCAGTATTGAGATAATCGATGACACAACACTGCGCTTTTCCATACGGACCAAAGGGGATTGGCAATGGGTCACTCTTGTGGGCGGCCTTGCTGTTCAATCAAAGGCACATTGGGATAGGCTCGACCCAACTGAACGCACGTTGGTGCCGCCTCTGGGCAGCGGTCCATACAAAGTTTCTGACATCGAGCCGGGTCGGCGGTTCAACCTTGTTCGAGCACAGGATTATTGGGCGAAAGATCATCCTGTGAATGCGCATCGCTGGAACTTCGATGAGATCAAAACCGAGTACTTCTTTGATATCACCCCCGTTACGGAACTTGTGCGCCGAGGCGGTGTCGATGTCTGGCGGGAAACAGAACCAACGCGGTGGCGCGCGGCCTTTGATGGGCCTGCGCTGCGCAGTGGCGAGATCGTACAGACGACTTTCCGCGATCGGTCTTCTGTGGCCGTGCCCACGTTGATATTCAATTTGCGTCGGCCTGTGACCGCAGACCTCAAAGTGCGGCAGGCGCTGGCCATGGTGCTGGACCCGACCTGGTTTTACGATTTCAACGGAGGCGTGTTCCCAACAACCAAGAGCATTTACGGCTCTCTCAGGATCGCAGCCGAAGGCAAACCGACGCCGCAGGAATTGGCCTTGTTGTCGCCCTTCGCAGAGGTGTTGCCAGAGGGCTTTCTGTCCCAAGAGGCACCAGCCGTCACTCCGATCGAGATGCCCCAACGAGAAAGACGCCGCCGCGCTTTGGAGCTTTTGAATGAGGCCGGATATGAGCTTGTCGATGGTAAACAACGTAATCCCGACACCGGCGATGAGTTGCGCCTGGACCTCGTGACGGCGAACCCGCAATACGTGAAGCTGCTGGGTCCCTATGTGAAATGGCTGTCCCAGATAGGGGTGACGCTGAATGTGAAGCTTCTTGATCCGGCGGCGGCAATGGAGTCGCTTTTCAAAAGCAAGGACTTTGACATGACCACCCTGGATTGGGGGGGCTCCGCCCTGCCTGGTCGAGCGGAGAATTTCTTGTGGCATAGCAAGTTTGCAAAGACAGGTATCGGATATGCCGGGCTTGAGAGCGATGTGGCAGACACGTTGATCGACACGATGAACCAGTCCCTGGACGACGAAAAGATCGTGGCCTCGGCGCAAGCTTTCGATAGATATCTGCGTTGGAATGCGCTGATGATCCCGTTCTGGCAAAATTCTGAAAATTGGTACGTGCACGGATCCCAATATGAATTGCCGCCGGGCTTCAATCCTTCCGCGCATCCAGGCATTTACTGGAGAAAACGGGATTGAAATCTGGCCGAAGTCGCGCCTCTCACTGCGGGGCATCCTATAGTCCAAAGGCGTTCTGACCCGTGCCCCTCGGTCAGGATACCTCGTTAAACATGGTTTCATGGAGCAGGTTTTCTGCGCCCTTGTCGCTGAACGATTTTGATGCGCCCAGATCGCTGCAATACGTCTGTGCTCATCTTCCTTCCAACCATTTACACTTCTGCAAAACCACGTGTACGCTCAGGCTGTGCCAGCGCGCCTGACGCGTCAGCAGAATTCATTTCAGTCTAGGAGATTGCCCCATGTCCCAACCGGACACGCACCCGGATTATCCTTTCGCGTCGCAAGCCGATTTGCCCGGCGTGGCCTTCGTGGCGATGCGGCAGATCATTCTGGCGCAGGCGAGATCTGGCAATCTTTCGGTGCTTGAAGATGACGATGGGCGACTGACTGTGGAAACGGCGCATGGGCTGATCGGTCTGCGCCCCGGCGCGCAAGCCGAGACGGCGGGCATGGTTGCCGCGCAAGACGCACGGTGGCTTTTTGTGATGAAAAACGCAGTGGTGGGACAGATGCGGCATCTCATGCCCGGCGTTGCAGAGGCGATGCGCTGGTCGGATGGGGACAATGTGAATGAACTGCCCCCGAATTTTCAGTTCATGCGCACGACACGTGTGGAACAGGTCGGGCCCGTCTTTCTGCGTGCGACGTTGGAAGGGGAAGATGTCACTGCCTATGGCGAGGCGTCGATCCATTTCCGGCTGTTGCAGCCTGCCGTGGGCGGGGTGACGGATTGGCCGACTGTATCGCCCAACGGGTCGATCAAGTACTTTGACACGGGCAATGCCCCACATAAACCCGTCTACACCGCACGGTCGGTGGATTTCGATAAGGGGCAGATCGTGACGGATATTTTTCTGCATGACGGTGGCAAAACCAGTGAGTGGGCGCAAGAGGTGCAAAAGGGTGGTCGCGCGCGGCAGGTGGTTGGGCTGGTAGGCCCAATGGGCGGGGGCCTGATGAAGGCGGATCGGTGCCTGATGTGCAGTGATGAGACGGGCTTTCCCGCCGCCGCACGCATTTTGGAGGGTCTGTCGGAGAATGCGACGGGTGAGATCTTTTTGGAGGCGGAGCAAGGGGCGGCTTGTGACTATCCTTTTGATGTGCCGAAGGGGATTGCCGTGACATGGCTGTCCCGCGCAAAGGGCGAGCGGCTTTTGGATGCGGCGATGGAACGGCATGGCGATTACGCGTCTGACCCGATCTGGTTTGCCGGGGAAAAGGATCAGGCGCGGCAATTGAGGGAGACCACAAAGGCCGCGGGGTATGAAGCTGAAAATCTGCGGATTTCCGGGTTCTGGCGGGATGAGCATGGGGCCTGAAAACAGGCTCTAAATCAGCTCATTGAGGTATTCTAGTATCTCAGGTGTGTGCGTGTAGGTGACAGTGTGGCCGGCCCCTTCCACCACATGATTGCGCGCCTGTGGGTTCCATTCTGACAGGCGGTCCTTGCAGTCCAATGGGATCACCTCATCGGTTTGACCCCAGACGGCCGTCACGGGTATGCCTGCCTTGGCAATCGCCCGATGGGCCGGTTCGAGATCTTCATCCAGTACACCGCGCAAAGAGGCCAGCACAGCGGGCGCAAAGCCCTTGAGTCGCGTTTCTTCGATCTGTCGGTCGACCATGTGGGGGATGGGGCTTTCAAGCCCGCGTTCGCCTTCAGTCGCCCGGCGCAGAGATTTGGGGTAGAAGCCCAGCGTCATCCATGTGCCCATGAACGTGCCGCGCTGTGCCATTTCCACCAGTGGCCCCAGGTCAAGCGCCATGCCCGCAGGCGCCAACAGGATCAACTGTTTTACACGGGTCAGGTTCGCCGCTGTGTAAGCCGCGCCTATGGCTCCGCCCATGTAATAACCGATGAGCAAAAACGGCTCTGTTATGCCTTGATCATCCAAAAGGTCGTCCAGTTGACGGTTGAAAAACACGCTGTCCTGATCGCCTTTCGGTCGGTCTGAAAAGCCGCGACCGTAAAGATCGTAGGTCAGGACGCGGTAGCCCTTTTCGGCCAGCCCCTCGGCCACTGGGCCATATACGAAAGAGGGTGTGGTCAGGCCATGGACGCAAACGGCGATGGGTCCATCTTCAGGGCCTGTCCATTGGTAGTGGGTGGTGCCTTGGGAAAGCTGAGCGAATTGGCCCGGAGCAAGCTTGCGGCGCGTGGCCGTCATGCGAGGGCGCAAAGCTTCTGCAACGAAGGGGAAGGCTAAAGCGGCGGCAACAAGGGCTGCAAAGGTATAAAGGATCACGGATTCGCCCTCCATTGATCAAGGATGTAGCGACCGGTCATCAAATCCAAATGTGCGCCGCCACCGTTTTTGAACACCGTGATCTGATCCTCACTTTCGCGGCGGAACGCACCCGGTTCGTAGAAGGTTGGCCCAAGATCATCGCGGCTGATCGCGCCACTGTCGAGGGGGATCTGAATTTCGCCGATATGGCCCAGGATGGTGTCATAGGTATCCGCGAAAATGTCCCCGCGTTGCAGCACTTCGTCATCGGCTTCCCGCATGGGAGGGGTGAACGCACCAATCAGGTCGATATGCTGGCCCGGGCGCAGCCATGCGCCTTTTATGATGGGTTCCGTAGAAGGAGTGGCAGACGTGATGACATCAGCAGTCCGCACAGCGTCTTCTAGATCGTCCGCGATGTTGAGGCCGGGGCAGGTCTTCACCATCTCCTCCGCTTTTGCGCGATTCCGGTTCCAGACCTTCAGCCGGGCTTTGGGAAAGGCGGCGGAATAGGCCTCAAACAGGGAATGAGCAACAACGCCCGCGCCGATGATCAGAATAGCCTCGCTTTCCGGGCGGGCCAGTCGCGTCGCTGCATAAAGACTATCCCCGGCGGTTTTCCATTTGGTGACAAGGAAGAAATCAATCACCGCTTCAAGCCGTCCGTCTTCATCTGCATAAAGGCTGAAGGTACCGTCAATCATGGGGCGACCTTTGGCAGGATTGCCAGGATAGACGGTGGTGGATTTGACTGCTACACCCAGCCCATCGACCCAGGCTGAACGGGTGAGCAACGTGTCCTCACCACGATGGAGGAACGTGTCTTTGATCTCAGCACGGGGGAACCGGTGGCCTGCCTCAAAAGCTTTGCAAAGGCCCAGCCATGTGATGTTGGCCTCACCTTCCTCGAAAGAGATGAAGGTGGTCATTGGGCCTCTTGCTGCGTCAGCAATCCGCGCGCGATGAGGTCGGCGGCGAAGCGATCGGGCGTAGTGAAAAGGTGGGTTTGCCATCCTCGGGCAGCGGCGGCTTCGATGTTGTCGGCGCGGTCGTCAGCAAAAAGAAGCGCGCCGGGTTGGAGCCCGCAATCCGTCTCTACTTCGGCGTAAATCGCCGGATTGGGCTTGGCGAGCTTCATAACGCCGGAGATATAGCGACGGTCGAATTCGGTGAGGAACGGGTAGGCTGCTTCGCTCAACGGGAAGTTCTCGCGCCCGAAATTGCTGAGCGCAAAACAGGGCATACCTTTGGCCCTAAGCGCGCGCAGTAGTCGAACCGAGCGGGTGATCTCTGGCCCTGCCAGATCGTTCCATCGGTCACGGAACCAGCGGATTTCATCCCCCCAATCGGGATGCGCCAGCGCGGTTGCCTCCACCACATCACCGAACACGCCGCCTTCGTCGATGCGTGTCATCATCCCGTGCAGGTCGACTGCGTCAAACAGCGCGCGGCGCCGGGATTCGCCGATTTGTGCGTCGAAATACTGTTCCGGCTGCCAACCGATCAGGACATTCCCGATGTCGAAAACCACCGCATCAACCTGCATCTTCGACCCCTCTTGGTCCTGTGCTTGCCCGGCCAATCTGAGCCTCGCGCCACAGAAGGTAAAGCCCGGATCCCAGGATCAGCAACATACCCGCCCAAGACCAGTTGTCCGGCCAAGTGCCAAAGAAGATCGCGCCCCAGACGATGGCGAGCGGGATGGACACGTATTCGAAGGGGGCTGCGAATGAGGCCTCTGCGATGCGATAGGCTTGGGTGATCAGAAGTACGGCAGCTAGACCGCAGGTGCCCAGCAAAATGAAGTAGATTGCGTCGGCCGGGTTGAACGTGGCCCAAGGGCGGAGCAAAAAATCGAGCTCTTCGGGGCCCATGCCCTGAAATTGACCCCAGCCGATGCTGAGGCCCACCAGCGCGCCGACGATCAGGAAGCTGAGATTGGAATAGGCCGTCATGGTGAAGGCACTTTCGGTGCCAGAGACACGCCGCGCCGTGATGTGCATGGTGGAATACAACGTGGCTGCGCACATAGGGAATATGGAGGCCAGCTGGAACGCCGAGGTGCCGGGCTTGACGATGAGCATGACACCGAAAAGACCGATCAGGATCGCCGTCCAGCGGCGCATCCCCACGGTTTCGCGCAAAAAGATGACCGATAGCAGGGCTGTTATGAGCGGGGCGACAAAATAGATCGCGACCGCGTCGGCGAGGGGGAGGGAAGCGAGGCCAAGAAAGAGGCATGTATTGGCCGCCACAACGCAGAACCCACGGAAGACATGGACGCCGAGGCGCTTGGTTCGGAATACACGGAAGCCTCCCTGAAATGGCATCACGAAAATGGCGAAGGCGGTCATTCCGACAATGGCGCGAAAAAACACAGTTTGATGGAGTGCATAGCTGTCGGACAGGAACTTCACCATCAACTCCAGCACCGAAAACCCCATCGCCGCCCCAAAGGCACAGGACGCGCCGAGGATGTTGGTTCGCCAGCTTGGGTTTTTCATAAAGCGGTGCCTTTGGGTATTGCTTGGACCATGGCACGGGGATCACGTGATTGAAAGCGTAGCCTTGGGGGCCAGCCCCCAAACCCCCGGGATATTTGTGGCCAGAACAAGCAAGCACTTTTTTGTTTTTTCTGGCTGAAAGTATCCCCGGCCCGATTTGGTATGAAGGCATGAAATCTGGAGCGTGGCTTAGGTTTGTTTCTGCGCCTGCCGGACAGCTTGTTCCAGCGCGTTCAGGAAACGAGAACGGTCGGCTTTGGTGAAACCCTTACCGCCGCCTTGGCGAAATGGATCGGCAGCGCGCAAATCGGTCATGAGGTCGCGTGTGGCAAGGGCTTGACCGACATTGCGCTCGGTCAGCGGCTCTCCATTGTGTTTGAGAACCTGCGCGCCGGCGGCCACGCATTTGGCCGCGAGCGGGATGTCCCCGGTCACCACCACATCGCCCGGACCTGCACGGTCGGCGATCCACATGTCGGCTTCATCCGGGCCGTCGGGGACGATCACCATTTCGATGAGAGGATTGCGCGAAGGACGGATGCCGCCGTTCGACACCATCGCCACGCCGAGTTTGTGGCGCGTTGCCACACGTTCCACCTCCTCCTTCACCGGGCAGGCATCGGCGTCGACGTAGATCATCCCGCGTAGAGTGCCTCTGCATGGAAGCTGATGTGGTCTTCCATAAAGGTGGAAACGAAGAAATAGCTGTGATCGTAGCCCGGTTGCAGGCGCAGCGTGGCCTGGGCGCGGCGAGCGTTGGCGGCTTCTGCGAAGCTTTCAGGTTTGAGCAGGTCGATGAACTGGTCGTTGGTGCCTGTGTCGGTGAGGATCGGGCCCTCGAATCCCTTGTCGCGCATGAGTAGGGTCGCATCATGGGCGGTCCATGTGCTTTCATCTTCGCCCAAATAGGCGCTCAGCTGTTTGCGGCCCCAGTCGCTGGCTGTGGGGTGGCAAATGGGCGCGAAAGCCGAGACCGACCGGAACCGCCCCGGCAGCCCCATTGCCAAGGTTAGCGCCCCGTGCCCGCCCATGGAGTGGCCGGTGATGGCCTGGCGATCTGGGTCGATGGCGAACTCAGAGGTGATCAGCGTCGTCAGTTCCTCGGATACGTAATCCCACATCTGGAAATGCGGTGCCCAAGGGTCTTGCGTGGCGTTCACATAAAACCCCGCGCCCTGGCCCAGATCGTAGGCGTCATCATCGGCCACGCCCTCGCCGCGGGGGGAGGTGTCGGGGAAGACCAGCGCGATGCCCTGCTCGGCGGCCCATTCTTGCGCCCCCGCTTTGACCATGGCGTTTTCATGGGTGCAGGTGAGCCCGCTGAGATACCACAGAACGGGAACGGGGCCGTCCTTGGCTTCTTCCGGAAGGAACAGCCCGAAGGTCATATCGCAGGAACAGGCTTTGGAGGCGTGGGTATAAACCCCCTGCACACCGCCGAAGCAGGCGTTTTCTGATTGGGTTTGCATAAGCTGTCCTCCCTTTTTTGGTCTTGTCATGCCGGTGTAGCCATTGGCGCGCCGGAAGGCAAAACGCTCTTCGCAAAAATCCCACGGCCTAGCCCGATTTTCGCCTCAGTCTGCATACACTCATAAATTGAAATTGGTTTGGAGTGTCTATCGTGTTTCGGATTTTCGGCTTTTGCCTTTCAATGGCTTTCGTCATCACTGCGGCGCATGCACAGGGTGAAGACCCTTCTGAAATCCTGGATAAAGGCGCGTTGCAGCAAGCGATCTATGATGGTGACCTGCCATTGGTCGAAGCCATGATTGGCGACGCGCATGACATGTATCTGTCCGGTGATGCAGATCCTGATGACATGCGCGTCATTTTTCAGTTGTTCACCACGACCAATCCCAAGGTCATCGATTTCACTGAAAACTGGCTCAAGCAGTCGCCAAACTCTGTTTATGCGCACACGGCTCAGGCGTGGATTTATTTCACCAAAAGCTGGAATGCTCGGGGAGACAAGTTTGCGCGGCAAACCTACCCGCCAGCGTTGCGAGAGTTCCGCAGGTTTCAAGAAGCCACTTGGCATCATGCGTGGGCTGCTTACGTGCAATCACCCGATTTTATTCCAGCGACCGACGCGCTTTTACGAACCGCTGTGCAGCTCGGGCGGACCAGTGAAGGTATGGATTTGATTGAGGAGATCATGGAGGACCGTCCCAATATGGGCAGCTTGTACCGCGCCGTTGGGATGACTCATCCGGGATGGACACGCCACACTTGGGACCGGGCGGAATGGCTGTGCGAGACATATGCCCCTAGGATCGAATGGGCCCGTAACGAAGACCCCCTTATGCATTGCTTGATCGATGCCGCGATGACCATTCATGAGAGGACCCACAGGGACTGGGGTTATGACATGCTCGTTCAAGGGCTTGCGCCCAGCCTTGACTTTTATCGCCTCAACGCTGCGACGTGGCACACCGCTACTCGGAAAGAGGCAGAATTTGCGCATGCTTATCTTACGCGACCCGATGTCACCAACTATCGTTTCGCGCAGCAACACGATGAGTACATTGCCATGCGTTACGGCTTTGAGTTCATAGCCCACGATCATTTGTTGCGAGAACAAGAGGCCGCGCGGGCGTTGTTGGAACATGATCCATACGACCCGGGCCTGATCAAAACGCTTGCCACAGATGTGGCCCAAAGGTCGCGCAGTGCTGACGGTGGCGTCACATCCAGGTTTATAAAGAGGGTGCCGAAAGGCGAACAGATCGACCTGGCGCAGCGCCTTTTGATTTCTGCGCCTTACGACCCAGACAATTGGAAAAACTTCCTAGGAAAAGTCGGGCGGGGTTTGCGGCCGGAGACATTCCAAGCCTATGACCCGTTCTTTACCAATGTCGTCGTCTATTCCAATCATTCGCCTGACAGTCTGGCCTATCTTTTGGGCAACAAGGCGCAGGCCCATAAGTTTCTCGGGATGGCAAAAACTGCTGGACTTCCTGACTGGGACGAGGTGTTGGCCCGCAAAGATTGGACCAACGATATCTTCTGTCCGACTGTGCGGGCCTATCGTTTGCGCGAACACGTTTGCCAGAGCATGAATGGTGATGCCTGCAAGCAAAATGCAGAGTTTGAGGCTTTCTATGAACTGGCGATGGTTCAGTCTGAGCAGGAAAACATTTGTACGTGGGAACGGACCACCCCAATTCGTGAGCTGTTTTTCAAACCCATCTTGATGAAGCCGTCTGATTTTGAACCAGAGGGTCGGATCAAAAACGACTCATGATGTCCGAAAGAGGTTTCTTGATTGTCGCTGCTTTGGGCACGGTCGCGTCCTTTGACGCATGACCTACTGTCAGGATCATCACGGGTTTTTCGTTCTCTGGCCGGGTGAGGAGCTCATTTAGAAAGGCCATGGGGTTGGGCGTGTGGGTGAGTGTCGACAGGCCTGCCTTGTGCAGGGCCGTGATCAAGAGGCCTGTGGCGATGCCGACGCTTTCCGGTACGTAGTAGTGTTTGCGTCGCGTGCCGTCCTCGTTCACGCCATGGCGCTGGGCGAAGATGGCGATGAGCCATGGCGCGTCGGTGAGGTGTGGTTTGGAGGCGCCGGTGCCGATGGGTTCCAGGGCGGCGATCCATGCGTCGGGGGCGCCACCGTCGTAGAACTTTTCTTCTTCCGCTTCGGCGGCCGCGCGGATTTGGGTTTTCATGGCCGGATCGGCGATCGCAGCGAAGTGCCAGGGTTGTTGGTTGGCTCCACTGGGGGCGGAGCCGGCAGCCTCGATGGCGGTGCGGATGATCGCCTCTGGCACCGGGCAGGGATCGTAGTGGCGCACGGTGCGGCGTGTGGCCATGTCATCGCGGAAGGTGGTGACGCGGGTGAGGGCCTCTTCGTCCGAGAGTGCCTCACGATGCGGTAGGGGGATGGGTTCGTAGGCCATCAGTAAATGCCCGAGACCCAGCCGATGACCAGTGATACGGTGATCACGGCGATGACGGTGGAGATGAGGATGGAGGCAGAGACGCGCTGTGGTGCCACGCCGTAGTGTTCGGCGAGGATGTAGACATTGCCCGCCACGGGGAGCGAGGCGGCGGCGATCATGACGGCGGCGGCATAAGGTTCCACCGGGAAGAGGACGAGGCAGGCGAAGGCCGCGAAAAGCGGATGCAAGCCCAGTTTAGAGACAGAAAGCCACCCGGCCACCAGCGGGCGTTCGGCGGTTTTCGTGGCGAGGGACGCGCCGATAGCGAAAAGCGCGCCGGGCGTGGCCGCACCCCCGAGGATATCGAGGAAATCGTTCATCACCAGCGGGATGGCCGCCCCTGAGGCGGACCATAGAAGGCCCAGCGTGATAGACACGATCATGGGATTCTTGAGCAGCCCCAGCCCGACAGTGCGAAAGACGCGAAGCCCTGCGTCGTTACCTTGTGAACTGGTGATCAGGATCACGATGAGGGAGCCGAAGACGATGAGGTCAATGGACAGGACCAGCATCACCGGCCCAATCGCGGCCTCCCCCATCAGAAGCGTCAGCATGGGAACGCCGAGGAAGCCCACATTGCCGATCACCCCGCATTGCGCCTCCATCGCCGCGTTTTCAATGGAGGAGCCGCGCAGGAAGGCGACCATCATGCAAAGGCCATAGACGAAGCCCGTGGCCCATAGGTAGGCAGCGATGAAGGTGACATCGAACACCTCTGCGAACGACAGGTTCGCAGAGAATTTGAAAAGCATCGCCGAAAGCGCGAAGTAGAACACGAATTTGGTGAGCCAAGCGGTGGCGGCTTCGGTGAAAAACCCGCTGCGCCCGGCACCGTATCCCAGGCCGATGATCAGGAAGAAGGGAAGTGTCTGCAGGAATACATCGACCATGGAATCGGTGTAGCATGGGATTTGGGGGTGTCCAATTGGATGTGGAGTTGGTGCTTAGAAAGTCTGGCTTGCAGAACAGATTTTGGGTTCTCTGGCACTAACTGACGGTTGCTTCAAAACGCCCAGTTGGTTGACTTTTGAAGAAGGTGTTGATCAACAGGTTTTAAACTATGGTATCGCCTTGAGCCAATTAATGGCGGAACGCGCCCCAAGTTCGCATTCTTCAACACTTGCAAAGTAACCCGACATTTCTGGACATGACCAGTACCCGCCTTCTGGATGATAGAGCAACTCGTCTTCTCCAACAGTGATCCATACGTTTTCGTAGTATCGAAAGAGCTTTCCATCGGGGCTGACTCGTATTTGTAAATTGCGTGTCCCGTCCGCGCTTTCCAACTTTTTTTCTAGAGGCCAAATATCCATGGGTTCAACCTAACACTGGTTTTACTTCAACGTTTCCAAAAGTTTCAGGAAAGCTAAAGGAGCAGACTTTTGGTACATTAGGCTCAGTTGGTTTCTATCGGTGTCTACGTACCGCGGATAAATTTGTTGGAATGCGATATGGAACGGAGCGGCTTTGGCAGGCCCCGGGCTGGCGATCCTGAATTTCGAACAGCAGCGGTTTATTGTTGGGTCCCGGACTCTATTCGAGCGCCGCGCCAACTGATCACATTCGCCGAGCCCTGGTTGGGGCCTGACGAAGGCGCTGCGGGCTGGCGCCCTTGATTCCGCAGCTAGGGTGCTGAGGGGTGGGTTAGCCGCCGGCGTCTACGATGGCTTTGGCGAGGATTGGGACAGTTTGGGCGTTGAGGCCGGCCACGTTGATGCGGCTGTCGCCGACCATGTAGATGGCGTGCTCTTTGCGCAGGACCTCTACCACGTCGGAGGACAATCCGAGACGGGAGAACATGCCGCGGTGTTGGGCGATGAAGCCGAAGCGGTCGGAGCCTGTGAGGCGTTGGAGTTCGTCGGCAAGGCCTTGGCGGATGTCGAGCATGGAGAGGCGAACAGATTCGAGTTCGTTTTGCCAGTCTGCGCGTAGGTCGGGATCGTTCAGCACCATCGTCACCATCCGTGCGCCGTGGTCGGGGGGGAAGGAGTAGTTTTGGCGGTTGAGGTGTTGCAGCGTGGCTTGGTTGAGCTTCGTGCGGGCGCTCTCTTGGCTGACGGCCAGCAGGAGGCCGGTGCGTTCGCGGTAGATGCCGAAGTTTTTGGAACAACTGGCGGCGATCAGGGTTTCAGGACAACCGGAGGCCACCGCGCGGGTGGCGGTGGCGTCGGCTTCCAGACCGTCGCCGAAACCCTGGTAGGCGATGTCGATCATTGGGATCGCGCCTTTGGCGTTCATCAAGTCGATCACCTCACCGAACTGGGTGAGGTTCAGGTTGGCACCGGTCGGGTTGTGGCAGCAGCCATGCAGCAGCACTACGTCGCCTGCTTTCACGTTTTGAAGGTCTTCCATCATCGCGGGGAAGTCGACGGCGCGGGTGTCCTCGTCGAAATAGCGGTAGAGTACGGTTTCGATCTCCAGATGACGCAGGATGGAGAGGTGGTTGGGCCATGTGGGATCTGAGACGAACATGCGCGCGTCGGGGTTGGCCATTTGGATCAGCTCGAACGCCTGGCGCACTGCGCCTGTGCCCCCGGGCGTTGCCACGGCGGCCACGGCGCTGCGGGGGACGGCCTCGCCCAGCACCAGGCCGATCATGGCATCGGCGAAAGCAGGGTCGCCCGCGAGACCGGTGTAGGCTTTCGTCGCCTCCTCTTCCCACCACATCTGCTCGGCCTTCTTGACCGCGCCCATGATGGGGGTCAGGCCTTCGGCATTCTTGTAAACGCCCACGCCGAGGTCGATCTTCTCGGGCCGCGTGTCTTCGCGGTACATCGCCATGAGGGCGAGGATCTTATCGGCGGGTTGGGTTTTGAGATTTGCAAACATCAGGCGTCTCCGGTGGCGACGGGTACAGTGGGGAAGGCGCCCCATTCGGTCCATGATCCGTCATAAAGGGCGTGGTCGGTTTTGCCGATCCGGGTGAGGGCGAGGTTGATGACAGCCGCCGTGACGCCGGACCCGCAGGAGGTGATGATGGGCTTTGACAGGTCGGCCCCGGCGGCGTCGAAAACAGCGCGCAATTCATCAGGCGATTTCATCGTGTGATCGTCGTTGAGCAGCGTCTCATAGTGCACATTCTTGGAGCCGGGTATGTGACCGGCGCGCAGGCCTTCGCGGGGCTCTGGCGCGTCGCCTCGGAACCGCCCCGGCGCCCGGGCGTCGAGGATTTCGTAGTCGCCCAGTTTGGAGGCGGACGACACTTGCGTCACGTCCTTCACCATGTGGGCTTGCCGCCGAACGGTCATGTGGCGGTCGCGGATGATGGGGGGCATGTCCTCGGTCGGGTGGCCCTCGGCGATCCATTTGGGCAGCCCGCCATCGAGCACCGCGATGTTGTCTTGTCCCATCAGCTTGAACAGCCACCAAATGCGGGCCGCTGAAAACAATCCTTGCGCGTCATAAACCACCACCTGATGCCCGTCGCCCACGCCAAGCGCGCGCATGCGGGACATGAATTTCTCCACCGGCGGCACCATGTGAGGCAGGTCAGAGCGGTTGTCGGAGACATCATCGATGTCGAAATACCGCGCGCCGGGGATGTGGGTGGCCTCATATTCCGCGCGCCCGTCACGGTCGTTGCCAGGCAGAAACCACGTGGCGTCCAGAAGGCGCAGATCTGGGTCCTTCAGATGCGCGGCCAGCCAGGTGGTAGAAACAAGGGTTTTGGGATCGTCATGTGCCATGGGAAGCCCCCGAGGTGAGTCCGGGCCTAGGTACTACCAGACGTGGGGGTGGGCAAGGCCGGAGGGGCCTTAGTCAGCTTCCGTGATCATGTTCAGAATATCCTGGTTGATCCGTGCCCAAATGTGTGGGCCGCGTATGCTATGACCCTGATCTTCGATGATCAGCAATTCATGGGGTTTGCCGGTTTCAGTCAACGCAGAGGAAAACGCCTGCGCTTGGTTTGGGGACACACGGGTGTCACGCGCGCCGTGATAGAGGAAGATAGGGCTATTGATGTTATCGATGAAATTGCTGGGTGAGAGAAAGCGAAGCAAATCCTGCTGATCTGCGGTGCCGAATTCCTTGTCGAACCAGCCGTGAATGTTGGTTTCAGTGTTGTTGGTAGGGTCGACGACAGACGGCAGATCGTAGAACCCGCCCCCTGCAATGGCAAAGCCCAGATCCATTTTTTCCTGCCCTGGATAGCCGAGCGTTCGGACAGCGGCCCAACCCCCGTGGCTGTACCCGGTGGTGCCGATCTGGCGCGGGCTGGGGATGTTGAATCGCTCCATCAGGTCACGCGCCACAGCCAGCGTATCACGTACGGGCGCGTCGGCACCGGCGCGGTCATTGCTGTTGGCGAACTCAGGCCCATAGCGCCAATCGCCGCGCACAGCCGGGCTGACCGTGGTGATGCCCAAGGCGCACCATTGTTGGTGGTAGAAAGAGAATTCGTTTTTACCGCCGTAATAGGCAGTGATCACAAATTTCTGCTCCTCAATCGGGGGCAGGTTCTTGGGGCGATAGATGAAGACATCCAGCTGCACCGTGCCGGGCGTTTGAGCGCTCTTGTCTTCATGGACGATCTGTACGCGGTCCACATTGCAGTGGCTGAGCTGGTCGTTGATGTCCGAGAGGCCCGCAACGGCCTCTTTGGATTCAAAGGATCCGTCGGGGGCAACAGTCAGCACATCGAAGGCCGCAAAAACATCAGGGGAAAAACGGCCCATCAGCACGGTACCGTCATGACCATCGGCGAGCCAGATGTCTTCTGTGAAGCTGGTCTCTGACAGCGTCGTAGAGCCGGAATCCCCGATGGAGATGAGTTCGAGCTTGGTTTCGAACGGGGTCTCGTTGGTTATCAGGAGGTTGGGCGTGTCGCCCGGGCCAGCGATCTCGGCGCCTGAGATGGCTTTGTCGAAGGTTTTGACCAGCACCCTCTCACCGGCCTCGAAATCGTACCGGTAGAGATCACGGTCGGCAGCGAAAAGCGCCTGGGTTTCGTCGCCCCAGCCGTTCCAGACATCGAGATAGGCACGCCCATGGCCTTCAAAGATCAGAGATATCGATCCGTCGGACAGCCTATAGGCGTAGTATTCCTGCTTGTTGCGGTCGCCGTCTTCGAGGGCTGGAAAAAGGACGCGTTCGCTATCGACGCGCAGGCCATTCCACCAGTTGATGCGCGCGGGCATGGTCGGGTTGTCATCGCAGATCAGTTGGCGGGTCTGGGTGCCGCCATCGTCTTGGATGACCAACTCCTCAAGACATCCTTTGGCATTATCTGAGGAACCATAGCGGGCAGTGTAGTAGACGGTGCTGTGATCTTCGGATTGGACAAAATCGTAGACGTAATCGACATCGGTCAGTTGTGTGGGTGCGTCGGCCCCATCGGCAAAGAGCCAGAGGTTGATGCGTTCGGCTTTGTCTTCATCCGCCTTGGCGATCAGGCCGTTCAGTTTTGTGTTCACCTGACGACCCCAGAAATTGATCGCGTTGAGGTCAATATCAGTGACCTTGGTCGCTCGATCACTGTTGAGCGTGACCGAGGTATCGGGGTTCCAATCCGTGACGAACAGGCGTTTGCCTTCTCCCTCCACGTGGCGGCTGAAGTAGAGTTTGCCGTGCTCGATCGAAACCCGCTCCATCCGGTACGGGAAGGCGTAAAAGTAAGGGCCGGTGTCGATAGAACGGCCTTCATAGGTCAGTGTGAGGGTGTGATTGTCTTCCGCCCAAGCCAGCGAAGGCATTGCGACAGTAATGCTGGCGGCGATGGCCAGCGCGGCATGGTTGAGTTTGGGCACGGATCATTCCCCTCTGGGCGAATTAATCCAAGCCTAAGCGCAACATCTGATCCGGGCAAGTCGCAGGGTTTCGTGGCCTTATTCCGCTGCAAACGGCAGAACGTTAGCGGGCACGTAGCCATCGCGCGTCTGGGGCGTCTTGATCCCCAGCACGCTGCCAGCGATCTGGTTGCGCAGGATCTGGGCGGTGCCGCCGCCGATGGTGAACATGCGCACGTCACGATACATACGTTCCAGAGGTTCCTGGTCGCCGTAACCGCGCGCGCCGAACATCTGCAGTGCGTCATTCACGACTTTGATCGCCATCTCGGAGGCGAAGAGTTTCGCCTGAGCCGCTTTTGTGATGTCAGGGAAGAGGTCACCCGATCCAGCCGCATCGCGCAGCATCAGGCGCGCGGCGTTCACCTGTGTGTCCATGTCGGCGACCATCCATTGCAGACCCTGGAATTCCGCCAGAGGGCGACCGAATTGTTCGCGCTTTTTCAGGTAGGCCTTGGCCCGGTCAAGCGCACCCGACGCGACGCCCAAAGCCACCGTTCCAGCGCCCACCCGCTGGGAATTGTAGGCGGTCATGAGATCGGCAAAACCCCGCGCTGGGCCTGACGCAGGCATCACGCGCCACTTTTCATGGACTTCAAGATTTTTGAAATGCAGCTCCGCTTCCGGCATACCGCAAAGGCCCATCGTGCGTTCGCGGCGGGTGATATTGAAACCATCTGGCTGATTGGCGGGGTCCGCAAAGACAATGAAACCGCCAATCCCCTTATCCCGGCCATCCTCTGATAGGACACGTGCGAAGACGAGGTGCAGCTTTGACACGCCACCACCGGTGATCCAGTGTTTGCAGCCGTTTATGACATAAGTATCGCCTCGTTTCTGTGCGGTGGTCTGCATATGGGTGGCCGCACTCCCCGCGTCAGGTTCGGTGATGCAGATGGCGGGTTTGTCACCTTTGAGTACATGCTTTGCGCAAAAGCGTTTCTGCGCGTCTGTTCCATAAGCCATCACGGCGCTGATCCCGCCCATATTGGCCTCAACCAGAATGCGCGCGCTCAGCGTACAGGCCTTTGCGATTTCTTCGATGATTTCCACCATTTGAAGATAACTCGCGCCTTTGCCGCCAAACTCTTCCGGAATGGTCATGCCCATCAGCCCCGCCTCGGTCATTTCCTTGACATTGGGCCAGGGGTAGCTGCGGGTTTTGTCCCAATGAGCAGCACGCTGTGCGAATGTGGGGACAAGAAGCTTGGCGCGGTTCAGGAGTGGGTTGTCCATTTGGTGCCTTCTCACGGTTTCGTGAAAGATAACTGGCGATAATATTCATAACAAACGAATTTGATTGTATATCAAGTTCAGTTAATATGAATTTATGCAGACACGTGCCCTTCACACCCTCGTTCAACTGTCAAAAATCGGGTCCTTCACGAGGACGGCGGAGGAGTTGAACATGACGTTGTCTGCCCTTTCGATGCAGATGAAGGCGCTGGAGGCGGAGTTGGACGTGGCCCTTTTTGATCGCAGCGTGCGGCCCCCAAAGCTGACCCCGGTGGCGCGGACGGTTGTGAATGAGGCCGCTGCGTTGCTGCAGCGGGAGGAGAGGATCGTTGATCTGTGCCGCCCGCGCGACGAGATTGTCGGACGGTTTCGCATGGGATTTGTCACCACGGCGGCCGTGCGATTGTTGCCGGGTTTCGTGAAAACCGCGCAAGAGGCTGCCCCACGGGCGGAGTTTGAGTTTGAAACAGGGCTGTCGAAGGTTCTGCAGGACAAGGTGGTCAGCGGCCAACTGGATGCGGCGGTAGTGACCGATGCGGATGGATTGCCTGATGCCGTTGCGAGTGTGGAACTGCGGCAGGAGCCGTTTGTCTTTGCCGCCAGTGAGAGGCTGATGTCCGGTGGCCTCGCGGGTCTCATCGCGCAGCACAGGTTCTTTCATTTCATGCCCGATACCGGAATCGGCAAACTGATCGCGCAGGAGATGGAGGGTTTTGCCCGGCCTGAAGACGGGAAAACAGTTGTCCTGGATAGCCTTGAGGCGATCATGGAATGCGTCGCCGAAGGCTTGGGGTTTACGCTGCTTCCGGTGCCGGATGTGGCGCGGCTGCTGTCCAGTGATGTGCGGATGATCGAGGCGCCGACGACGCGCAAACGCAGGTTGGTGTTGATTGCGCCCACGGGCGGGGCATTGGCAAAACGTATGGCGCTTTTGGCGGCGTTGTTTGAAGCGGCTTAGCTATGCTCTTTGAGCAGGCGCTGTTTTTGCCTGTTCCAATCGCGTTTGGCCTGGGTTTCGCGTTTGTCATGGGATTTCTTGCCCTTCGCGATCCCGATCTTCATTTTCGCGATGCCGCGGTGATTGAAGTAAAGCACCAATGGCACCAGCGTCATGCCCTTGCGTTGCGTATCGTTCCAAAGGCTGGAGAGTTCCTTTTTCGACACAAGCAATTTGCGCCGTCGCCGTTCTTCATGCCCAAAGGTTTTCGCCTGTTCGTAGGGCGCGATGTAGGAATTCACGAGCCACAGTTCACCCTCCTCCACCGCCGCGTAGCTTTCGGCGATATTGGCGGAGTTCACCCGCAAGCTTTTCACCTCTGACCCTTCAAGGATGATTCCGCATTCGATGTCATCCTCGATGGCATAGTCGAACCGCGCCTTACGGTTTTCGGCGATAACCTTGTAATTTGGGTTGTCCTTTGGCTTTGCCATGGTGCGTATCCGGCTACGTGGTGAGCGCCTGACATAGGCGGTTTGGGCGCGTCTTAAAAGTGCAATACGTCTTGGTCGGCGAACCGCCATTGCTGCGATGCAGCGGATAATTCGCTTGCCACAACTCCTGTTTGCACACCAAAGTTGAATCATGCCGCACAAAGAGCGCGGTAAAAAGCCTGAAAACTGGCATTAAACGGGACACAGATATGACAGATACAACAAACCAATCGGAGGTGGAGTCCGTCCATTCGGATCCGGATTTCAAAACCGATTTTGAACTGGGCCAGGACAATATCCGTCCATTTGGCCTTGATATTCACAACCCGGTCTTCGTGATTTCGGCCGTGCTGATCTCCGCTTTCGTGATCTTGGCGCTGGCCAATCAGGAGGCAGCCGCAAACTTCTTTGGTTGGCTGCGGCCTTGGCTGACCAGCACGTTTGACTGGTTCCTCGTGCTCTCAGTGAATGCGATGCTGATCTTCTGCCTTGCGTTGATTGTTCTGCCGGTGGGATCGGTCCGGATCGGCGGCAAGGACGCCAAGCCGGATTATTCCTACGCCGGATGGATCGCGATGATGTTCGCGGCCGGTATCGGCATTGGCCTGCTCTTCTTCGGCGTGCTGGAACCCACCTATTACAACTTCTCCGAAGGCGGCAATGCTAGCCCGCTGGGGATTGATGCCACGCAACCCGGCAATGAATATGTCGGTATCGTCGGCACCATTCACCACTGGGGTCTGGAAGGCTGGTGCGTTTATGCGCTGGTTGGTCTGACGCTGGCGATCTTTGCCTATAACAAGGGCATGCCAATGACGCTGCGCTCCGCGTTCTACCCCATCCTGGGCGACCGGATCTGGGGCTGGTGGGGTCACGCGATTGATACGCTGGCCGTGTTTGCCACGCTCTTTGGTCTGACCACGTCACTGGGACTTGGCGCGCAGCAGGTTGCGTTTGGTCTGAACGAAGTGTTCGGCATTGAAACCACCAACACGGTGGTTGTCCTGCTGATCGTGGGTATCACGGCGGTCGCGCTGGTCTCCGTTTGCCTTGGTATGGATGCAGGCGTAAAGCGGCTTTCCGAGATCAACATGATCATGGCTGTTGGCCTCTTCCTGTTTGTATTCTTCGTGACGGGCGCGGTGGATGCGGTGACGCGCTACTTCTCCGTCATGGTGGATTACGTGGTGATGTTGCCTGCGCTGTCGAACCCGTTCGGGCGGGAAGACACCAGTTACTTCCACGGTTGGACAACCTTCTACTGGGCCTGGTGGATCGCATGGTCGCCGTTTGTGGGCATGTTCATCGCTCGCATTTCCAAGGGACGGACTGTGCGTGAATTCGTGCTCTGCGCCCTGATCGCCCCGACGCTGGTTTGCGCGCTCTGGATGTCGACCTTTGGCGGTGCCGCCATCGATATGCTGAACGCAGGTGGCGCGGAAGGTGTGAAGGCCACGGTGATCGACAGCTACAAGCCTGAGGGCGCCCTGTTTGGGTTCCTGAAGGAGCTGCCGCTCTATTCCATCATCTCGCCCATTGCGCTGGTGCTGATCGTGATCTTCTTTGTCACGTCCTCAGATTCCGGTTCGCTTGTGATCGACACGATCACGGCAGGCGGCAAGATGGACGCGCCGGTGGCTCAGCGGATTTTCTGGTGCACGCTGGAAGGTCTGGTGGCGATTGCGCTTCTGCTGGGTGGTGGTCTTGCTGCCTTGCAAGGTGCTGCGGTTTCGACCGGTATCCCATTCACCCTGGTGCTGCTGGGGATGATGTACTGCGTCTACATCGCGCTTAAGTCTGAGCGCGCCAAGATGTAAGTCACATCGCAAAACAAAAGAAAACGCCCGCTCTGATGTGAGCGGGCGTTTTCAATTTGAGCGTGAGGACGGGTCTTAGCGACGAATGCCCAAACGCTTGATCAGGTCCTGATAGCGGGCCTCTTCCTTGCCCTTCAGGTAGTCCAGCAGCTTACGGCGCTGCGCCACCATCTTCAGAAGGCCACGGCGACCGTGGTTGTCCTTCTTGTGGGTTTTGAAGTGTTCCGTCAGGGTAGAGATGCGGGATGTCAGGATGGCCACCTGCACTTCGGGCGAACCGGTGTCGCCGTCTTTGGTGGCGTAATCCTTCATCAGGCGTGCTTTGTCTTCAGCAGTGATCGACATCGGGGTCTCCTTTTATCAAGAGTGAAGGGCGCAAGCCGGGATGTCGTCCAGCAGGGTCCTATGGGAGATTCTGCCCCAATGGACAGAGACGCTGCGTATAGGCGCTATTTTTTTAAATGGGAAGCGGTTTCTATAGGTTAAGCCGCACTCTGCTCCACCAGCGTTACATCAGCGGCCGTGACTGGTGTCGCGCTATGGACCTGTGCGATCAGCTCCCCATCGGCCATCACACTGTAGACATCGCTGTTCTCGCTGTCCTGTTCGAAAGTGAGGTCTGGTTCTTCCGTGCCCTCTTCGTAAAGGACAACGAGCGTATCCTCAGCCGATTGGAAGTCCAGTACTTCGGCCGGACCGCCCTCGGCGTTCCAGTCACCAAACTGAATCACATCGGCTCCATCACCTGCCGTGACAATGTCGTTGGCACCCGCCGTGATGGTGTCATCGCCTTCGCCGCCATTGAGGTAATCCGTTTCACCATCATCTTCGCCGGTTTCAGACAATCCGAGCAGGACGTCATTGCCCAAACTGCCAAAGAGCGAATCTTCGCCGTCACCGCCATGCAGCACGTCATCCCCGTGATACCCATGCAGTGCATCGTCTCCTGCGCCGCCTTCAAGCGTATCCTGTCCCTGACCACCTTGCAGGCTATCGTCGCCTTCGCCACCGTCCATCAGGTCATTGCCAAAGCCGCCCAGCAGCGTGTCTTCGCCTTCATCGCCGGAGAGCGTGTCATCGCCGTCTTGGCCTTCCAATTCGTCGTCACCTGCGCCGCCTGACAAGATGTCATCGCCGCCACCGCCTTCGATCAGATCGATACCGCCATTTCCGTTGATGATGTCATCGCCGCCATACCCCAGCAGGAATTCATTGCTGTCCTCGCCTTCGATCGCGTCTTCCACGTCACCGCCGATCTGGGTCTCAAAGTCTTCCGAAACCGGCCCGATTTCTTCCAGCGTTTCTTCTACAATGTCTGTGACGTCTTCCATGATCTCGTCGGCGGGTTCGACCACGCCATCGGCCTGCCCCCCAAGATCAACCACGTCGTCGGTCGACGGGTCAGGAACATCCAGGGCACCGGCTTCCGTGCCACCTGCGCCAGCGCCACTTGCGCCTGTGGCGTCGCTTTCGTCGTCTGGGATGAGACTGCCAAGATCGGTGATTTCTTCCGAAGACGCGTCTGTTTCGTCGATGCCGTCTTCTGCCGGCATCATCATGTCTTCTTCATCATCGCCCAACAGAACTGTCGTGCCGACAGCCATCAGGCCCATCAAACCCATCATAAACAGCATTGTGTTATCCCACACACCCCCAGCGTGTTATGCCCAGGCACCGGACGTCTGGTCAAACGTTTCAGGTCATCAAGGTTAACGCGCTAGGGTTGTGTCAGGGTTTGCTCAGTGCCCCTGCGGAACCACCTCATAGCCAGGCTCTTCGGGTTCGTCGTCTGTAATTTCCGGCGGGAACCCGGGCGCGCGGACATCAAGCCCGGTCGCCTCCTCCAGCCGTTTGATGATGTTCGGTGACAGTTCCCGTTCGCCGAAGCGGGTGATGCCATCTTCGAAGATCTTGATCATCAGCGGGTTCATTTCCAGCGGCACACCCGCACGGTCCGCCACGTCTTGGAACAGGCCAATGTCTTTGCGCACCAAATCCATTGTGAAAGAGATATCGCGGCTGCCGTTCAAGATGACCTGACTTTCGGTTTCATGCACAAAGGACGTTCCGGAGGAAATCTTGATCGCTTCATAGGCGGTGCCCATGTCCATCCCGGCGGCCTTGCACGTGACAAGCGCCTCAGCACAGGTGATCAGGTTCGCAGTTGCCAGAAAATTGGTGACGACCTTGAGAACGGAGGCAGAGCCAAGATCGCCCGTATGCAGGATGCGGCGGCCCATTTTCGTCAGGAGTGGCAGGATCATTTCAAACGTTGCTCGGTCACAGCCTGCAAAGATGGAGATATTGCCGGTATCTGCCCGGTGACAGCCACCTGAGACCGGACAATCGACTGCCGCGCCGCCTTGTTCTATGACACGTCCGCCCAGGCGCTTCACCTCGGCTTCGTCGGTGGTGGACATCTCCATCCAGATTTTACCGGGACCCACATGAGGCAGCATGTCCTGCATCACGGCGTCCGATGCTGCGGGTGAGGGCAGGCACGTGATAACGGCGTCACAGCTTTGCATCAGCGCGGCCGGGCCGCCCCCTGCTTTGGCGCCTTTGGCGACGAATGCATCGACCAACGCGCCATCCAGATCATGGACGCTCAGATCAATCCCATTGCGCAAGAGAGACCCGCTCAACTTGCCGCCCACATTGCCCAGACCGATAAATCCGACTTTCATGGCACACTCCTTGCCGTTTGGTCCATTTCGGCAGAGTGTGTCGATTTGTAAATGGAGATTTTTCTTGGCTGCTCTTTTTCCAAACAGCGGTCAGTGACGCCGCAGCGTGTCCCCGTAGCTGATGGTCGGTTCCAGCACGATGCGTTCTGCTGCGCCCTCACCATCCGAGGCAACCCGGCGTGAGATGATTTCCGCTGCGGTTTTTCCGATCTCATACCGGCAGCTGTCCATCGAGGCGAGTTCGCGCGGCAATCCCTTGAGAAGGTTCAGCCCATTGAACCCTGCAAGCCCCATTTGCGCCGGGATGTCGTAGCCTTGCTCCAGCATGTAGAGCAGCCCGCCCGCCCCAATGAGGTCATTGGAGTAGTATATGAAATCCAGATCGGGGGAGCGGTCGAGCACTTCTTTCGTCATCTCCCGCCCTTTGACCAGTGCAGACCCGCCGGAGTAAAACTCCCGGTCTTCTATCTCAACGCCTGCTTTGGCGAGCACTTCGGTGAAGCCTTCGAGCCGTTTGCGAGCGCGGTGATCAGTGGACATCTTGGTGCCAAGGAACGCGATATGTTCATAGCCGTCCTTAAGGATCGCCTGCGCCATCGCTTCACCCGCGCGACGGTGTGAAATGCCAACAACTGAATCGACCGGCGTGCCGTCTGTGTCCATGATTTCCACCACCGGTATGCCCGAGGCGGACAGCATGGCGCGGCTGGCCTCAGAATGCTCAATCCCTGCTATGATCACGCCGGATGGACGCCAGGACAGCATTTCATACAGCACCCGTTCTTCCTTGTCGCGGCTGTAGCCAGTGACGCCCACAACGGGTTGTAGGCCGGTTTCCTCCAACACGTCCGAAATGCCTGACATCACCTCCGGGAATACCATGTTGGACATCGACGGGATGACCACGGCCACCAGGTTGACCCGCTGGCTTGCCAGCGCACCTGCGATCTTGTTGGGCACGTAGCCAAGCGCTTTTGCCGCCTCCAGCACCCGGGCGCGCGTGGCATCTGACACATCCCCGCGATTGCGCAAAACCCGGCTCACCGTCATCTCGGACACGCCGGAGGCTTCAGAGACATCGCGCAAGGTGAGGGTGCGGTTGCGTTGGGTGTTCAAATTCGTGATCCTGTTCCGTCTGCGGGTCAGTGTTACCGCAATCATCGGGGGTCGCGCAACAAAATGCTGGTGCAGATTACGGTTGCCGCGACACAGGCGCGATGCGAATACGGTGGCAGCGGCCCCGTGGCTCAACTGGATAGAGCAGCCCCCTCCTAAGGGGCAGGTTGCAGGTTCGAATCCTGCCGGGGTCGCCAAATCAGTGCCCGAATGTCTAAAAGGTCGAACGTCGAAGAAAATGATATGTCCAAAAAAATTGGACAGAATCGTTTCGTTTGTCCAAAATAGCCCGATACCGTCATATGGATGAGGTATTTCATGGCGCAATCATTAGGCGAAGAGACGGGCGGATCGATCCCGATTTCAGAGTTCCTTCGGTCAGAATTGGAAAGAGAAGGCTGGGACAAAGAAGACTTTGCGCGTGAAATTGGTGTGTCTCGTGCGACGGTTTACAATATCCTGTCTGGTTCTACGAAGATCAGTCGAAAAAATGCGCCACGTATTGCGGAAGTGTTGGGTCATTCGCATGATTTTTGGATGCGCAGTGAGGTTTTGATTGGCGCGGATTCCAACGTTGTACCGCTGCGACAAGGTGAGTTGCCAATTCCGGCTGGTGTTTCAGAGGGTAATGCCCCGGAATTGTTGACGGATGAGATGCTGGCTTGGGCTATCAGGGAAGACAAATTGTCCATATCGGGTTTCAACAGCACCTACCTCAAGTCTGCATCTTACGATTTGACCTTGGCACCCAAGATCCGTCTTTTGTCTAATAAAAGCAGACGAACGCATGATCTCAGTGACATGGATTACGAAATTGATCACATGGAAAGCATTGCAGTTTCAACCTTTGAAGAGGTCGCATTTTCCAAAGAATACATGGCGCGTGTTGGTCCTACGGCAGAGCTTGCAAAGATGGGCGTTGTAGTGAACACCGGTCTGCAAATCGACCCCGGTTTTTCCGGGTGCCTGGACGCGTCCATTGTGAATTTTTCAGGCCGCAAGGTTCAACTTTTCCAACGTCAAGTTATCCTGAGCATTGAGGTATTTCGCCTGCCTGTTCCTCCGAGGGAAGGGTATGCAAAGGAAGATGAAACGCCGTTGATTTTTAAACGTGTACAAGAAGAAGTTTTGCGCCGTTTGAAATACACTCCTCTTCGCGATGGGGCTTCCAACATTGAATGGAATGAAGCTCATATTGATATCTGTGAAAGCGGAACCAAAGATAAAGCGCTTGCGAACGCCATGAATTTCATTGCTAACAAGATTGGGCAAGAGGATGAGAAGTCTGCCCTGTGGTTGCAGCTGGACGAAGTATCTTCTTTGATCTTACCTACACGAGACGAGTTACGGTTGGGAATTGATGCTTTGATGAGGCACGAAAAACATAGTTTCGATTGGTCATTGGATGTGATCGATCGGTTTATAGCAGGCAAAGAAACGCTTCGTGGGCTGCTGAGGCAGGCCCGTGTTCCGCTTAATCTGTTTATGAGCGAAGCCCTGAAGCACAGGTAACGTCTCGACCAAAACTAGAAAAAGTGAAGCAAACGAAATTTATAAAAAAATTAGAATATAATAAAAATAGTCTTTAATGAGAATTTGTGACTAGATTTGCCGCGCCGCAGCGCTATGATGTCCTCAGGCCGTAAGAGCCAAAAGAAACGCGGCCCGGGGGCGCCTCATGATCAGACGAACGGACAAACACATCGCACTACTTGCGACCTGTTGGCTTTTCAACAGCGTCGCTTTCGGCACTGGCTCAGCACATGCTCAAGCCAGTAAGTCTTTTGATTGTAAGTCATCGCAGCCGGTCGCGCTTTCACTGCCCTGTCGTCTGAAAACGATGCGTGGTTTGGATCGAGACCCGATGAACCACCTTATCAGGTTGTTCAAATTCGATCGTGCCCTGTTCTCTTCGGATAATGACTATCGGGCTAACATAAAAAACTCAGAAAAAGAAATCATCGAATCCATGCCGATCGATTTCGGTTTCCATGTCAAGATCCGCGCGATGAACAGTATTCCAGACGATAGCCCAAATCGACGTGCCGCCGTTCCTGAGCTGTTCAAGGCCTTCCCAGCCACACATGCTGGTTGCATGTTCACACGTGAGCAGTTGGGTGATGTAAATGTCTCTCGGTCTTTTCTGGTGGCGTATAATGGTGGGGGTCAACAATTTGCCGTCGTCCATGTCCATCTTTCAAACGTTCACACAGTCGATGAGCCAGACGTCGATGATCGAAACCCCCGCATCTTGTCGATTGAAATTTACGGGTTCACCCCGGGCAGCCGCAATTCAAACGCCATCCTGAAGACTCATATTCTAAAGGATCCATCAGACCGATGCCAAAACATCCTCGCTCTCATGGATCAAAGCATTTTGGATGAGTTGCGCGCGCATGAATAAGAAACTCAAAACACTTCGGGCGTCAGCCCTTAGAGACGTGTGGCAGATGAGGTTGATCATCATGCTTACTTTAGTCGCCGTCTCGGTGGGCGTATATTTTTACAGCGCTCATCTTCTGAAAGAACCGCCAAGCGTCGCTGCACAGATCGGACAGCTCAAAATCGAGGTCAATCGCCTGAGTGCGCTACTTGATGGCAAAACGGAAAAATCCGTTAGAACCAATGCAATTGTTCCGGTCGGTCTGACAATGGAAGAAGAGGAAGAGTTTCTTCAAAACACGCTGGAGGATTTCAGGAAGAAGCAAATCGCTTTGGAAACGAAGCTTACAGAGCTTGCCTTGTTTGGCGTTACCTACAATCCCAATGGCAAGCCCGTTGAAAGCTATGGTCGTGACAGCCCCTATTTCGTATCTTTAGAAACTCAGCGTTTGTCTTTGATCGAATTGGCGAAGCTGCTTATTGCGCCCTTGCTGCTCTCACTTTTCGCGTGGATCAGTTCCTTTTGGTTAAAGCGTTACATGCGGCTCAAATCCCTACTGATGTTTCTGAGCACCCTTGAGTCCGATGCCCAATTGAATGAAACCCTTTTGCACGAGGCAAGGCTCATGGCCTTGATGGAGCCGGGTTCATGAGCAGCACGACATATTTTTTGAAGGTCCTTTGCTAAATTTCATGCCTGAAATTATCGCGCAAAGTACCTTTTCTAATCGGGGACGTGGTTGTCTGGCGATGTGGAGGTTGAAGTCTTTCATTTTATTGTCATGGAACAAAGGCGCCGGCTGAAGTATCAGGCGGGAAGAGTGTGTGAAAGTGAGCAATTAAGCCCATGGAGCCTGCCAATCGTCTTCTCAACGCGCGGCTGACGGAGCTGTTGGTCAAGGTTTACCCCGATGAGGACATTGGCGAATTGGCGCGCTCCGTTTTCCGGATTTTCTGGCCAGAGGGGGCATCGCCCCGCAAACGACCCCGCGCGCCTGGCAACCGGCTGTGGTCGGAACGGGACGCGGTTCTGATCACCTATGGAGATACGCTGCTGGATGGGCAGCACAAGCCGCTTGATCTGTTGCAGGATTTTCTGACCCGCCATGTCGAAGGTGTGGTGAACGGTGTGCACATCCTGCCGTTTTTTCCGTTCAGTTCCGATGACGGCTTCGCTGTGACGGATTATGAGGCCGTCAATCCGCAATTGGGGGAATGGAGCGATATTGCGCGGATCGCGGAGCGGTTTCACTTGATGTCGGATCTGGTGTTGAACCATGTGTCCAGCCAGGGGAAATGGTTCAATGAGTATCGTCAAGGCAATGCGCCCTACGACAAGTTTTTCTATGAGGGGAACCCAGAAAATGACCTCTCGGAAGTGGTGCGGCCCCGGACCACGCCGCTTTTACAGAAAGTTGAAACGCGGGATGGGGAAAAGCATGTCTGGTGCACCTTCAGCCATGATCAGATTGACCTGAATTTTGAAAACCCCGAGGTGCTGCTTGAGATGCTGCGCATCATCCGTATGCATATCGACAAGGGGGTGCGCATTCTGCGGCTGGATGCGGTGGCGTTCCTCTGGAAGGAGCCAGGCACGCCCTCCATTCATCTGCCGCAGACCCACGCGATTGTGCAGCTTTTGCGTCTTCTGGCCGATTATACATCTGAAACGGTCGTTTTGCTGACTGAAACCAATGTGCCCCGGACAGAAAATCTCAGCTACTTCGGCAATCGCAATGAGGCGCATGCGGTCTATAATTTCCCGCTGCCGCCGCTCATTCTGCACGCGATGCAGTCCGGATCGGCGCGGCACTTGCATGATTGGCAGGCCTCGATGCCGCCTGCGCAGCTGGGCTGTGCCTATCTCAATTTCACGGCCAGTCATGACGGAATCGGCATGCGCCCGGCAGAAGGCGTGCTGCCGCCCGAGGCCCGCGATCAGATGATAGACACAGCGCGTGAGGCCGGTGCGCTGGTGTCCATGCGGGCGTTGCCGGATGGGACGCAAAGCGCCTATGAGCTGAACTGTTCGTTGTTTGACGTGATGCGCCGGACGTTCAAGGGGGTCGATGATCATCACCTAGAGCGCTTCCTGTGTTCTCAGACAATCCCAATGTCGCTGGAAGGTATCCCGGCAATTTACGTTCATTCTCTGCTGGCAACGCCTGCTGACCATGATGCGGTAGAGCGGCGCGGCATGAACCGGGCGATTAATCGGCACCGGTGGCATTACCCCGATCTGTTGGAGCGTTTGGCGGATACGTCCACAGATCAGGCGCAGGTGGTGGCGGCGCTGTCGGAACGTTTCAAGATCCGCAGCAAACAACCTGCGTTTCATCCCAATGCCACGCAGTTCACGCTGCGGCTGGACGAACGGCTTTTCGGGGTGTGGCGGCAGAGCCTGGATCGCAATCAGTCGATCTTTGCTATCCATAACGTCAGCGATGAAACGGTGCTTGTCAGCCCATCAGAGATCAACCTGATCATGGATGATGCCTGGCGCGACTTGCTTTCGGGTGAGGAGATTCTTCTAACCGGGCCGGAGATTCCGTTTGCGCCTTATCAGTGTCGGTGGATCACCAATCGGTTCTGAGGTGCGCGAAGTCTTTAAAAGACTTCGGTCGCATTACTTTGCAGAATGCGTTGGTCAGAACTCTGCCTCATCCTCGGCGGCGGCCTTTTTGAAATCCGTCAAGAAATCCGGATCGGCGGCGTGGATGCGGTTCCAGGTGGCGATGAACGGGGTCTCATTGGGGTTTTCGAGAAACAGCTGACCGGCGCGGATGATGTTGTCGGCGAAAAGCTCAACCGATTTTTCTTCCTGATGACGGTCGACCGTCAGACCGTTCATCTTCGCGTCATTGTAGTAGCTGTCCAGTAGGTCAAGCGCTGCGCGGTAATAGGTGGCCTTCAGTGACCTAAAGAGGTTGGGGGTGAACACAGTCCCGTCTGACGCCAATTTGCGGAAGATTGCTTTGCAGATATCGGTAGACATGCGGCTTAGGCCCTTATTCGCATCATCGGGCGATAGGACTTGATGTTTGTGATCATAGGCATCCGCAATCTCGACCTGACAGACGGATTGTGGGGCAAGGTTGCGCCATGCCTCGGACAGCACGCCAATCTCTAGCCCCCAATCAGAGGGAATGCGCAGATCGGGCAGGGTCATCATGCGCATGGCGAACTCACCGGACAGAGGGTAGCGGAAGCTGCGCAGGTAATCGAGGTAGTCCCGATCGCCCACGACCTTCTTGAGCGCAATCAACAGCGGGCTGACCAGAAGACGGGTGACGCGACCATTGAGTTTTTTGTCGTCGACCCGGGGATAATAACCCTTGGCCATCTGGTAGCCGAACCCGGGATTGGCAACCGGATAGACCAACCGTGCCAACATCTCGCGGTCATAATTCAGGATGTCACAATCATGCAGCGCCATCACCGCGCTGTCGGCGCAGGCGATCAGATAGCCCATGCAGGTCCAGACATTCTTGCCTTTGCCCGGCTCCATCGGGGCAAGACCGATGCGGTCTAGCCGGCCACCAAGGGCCTTCATACGGGGGCTGTCATTCCACAAAACGATGTGCTGCTGGGGCAGGCGGGCGAAAAAGTCTTTCGCAATGCGGTACTGCGCCTCATCCGCCTGATCGAGGCCAATAACGATCCGGTGCAGGTATGGCACCTTGGTCAATTCATCGACAATGCGGCCCAACGCGGGGCCTTCCAGTTCCGAAAACAGGCAGGGCAAGACAAGTGTGATCCTGCGGGTTTCGGCAAACGCGACGAGCTCATAGGTCAGGTCGTCGATACCCCGCGTGCGCAGATTGTGTAGCGTCGCGATGTTGCCGTTTTGGTGAAAATCAGCCATTGGCGCGTTTGTCTTTCCTGTCTTCCAGTTCTTGAACTATGTCGAGCACGGCGTCCGACCAGCCTGCAGGCCCCGGCTTTTGGGTGCGTCGGATACGGCCTGTGTCTTCAACGGGCAGGCGAGGCATCTCACCCGAGGCCGGATTTGCGACGATGACGCCGCTATCAGCTAGGTCCAGCATACCTGCATCATTGGGTGCGTCGCCCAGGATGATGGTGTGGGCCGGGGCAAGCCGCCGGATCAATTCTTTGGCCCGCTGGGCCTTGGTGCCGCCAAATGAAAGTGAAACGAAGCGGCCGCCCTGTTGGGCGGTGAGCTCTGCCGTGGTTGCGGCTTCAATAAAGCCTCGCAGGTCGTCGGGCGCACCTGTCCAAAGGCCCGGTTCGCTATATTGCCTTGTTTTTGCGCGCTCTGCGGCTTCTAGGGAAAGGCCGGTCCGTTCAGAAACCTCTTGCGCGTCCATATCGCCGAAGCCGTGAAAGCCTTGGGGCAGGTCCTTGATCGCGCGTCGGAGGCGCATGTAGGTTTCGTTGCCTGCTTCGGCGCCCAGAAGGCCGCTGCCGTTTTCGACGATGCTGGGCCAATCGGTAAAGCCGATTTCATCGCGAAGCGGTGCGATTTCTGCCGCTGTCTTGGAACTGGCGAGGATGAGCCCCGCACCCGACATCCGCAGAAGATCAAGCGCCGGGGTGGCGGCGGCCCAAGCATAGGTGGCGTGATCAAGTAGCGTGCCGTCAAGGTCGGTGATCACCAGTACGTCGCGCAAATCCGTCATGTCATGATCCTAGAGGAGGCGAGATTGGAACGCGACACGAAACATTAAGGGGGGTCGTTCTTGCCCATGATCCGGGCATAGAGACTTGCGCCGGGCGCGGCTGTCAAACCGTGCAAGAGCGCGCTGATCCAGACGGCGTTCACCGCGAGAAACAAAACCTGTTCTCCCAGGTCGTGATCCAGTTCTTCTACCGCAAGCAGCGCAAACAGGGCTGTGGCTAAACCGCGTGGGCCGAACCAGCCGAAAAAGAGCCGCGTGGGCGTGTTCGCATCCGCGCCCAGCAGGGACAGCCAGATGGCGAGGGGACGGACGATGAACAGGCTGCCCAGTATCAGAGCCAAGACAGATGGTGTCAGGTGTGTGATGGCCTCTGGCACAAGGGCACAGCCCAAAAGAAAGAACGCAGCCCAGGATAATAGCTGCCCTTCGCTTTCGGTGAATTCGAACACGAATTTGCATTGATCCTTCACGATGGCGCCAAACCCCAACCCAGCTGCAAAGGCCGCAATGAAGCCGTTGCCACCGACCGTTGTGGCCGCCAGATACGCCGAGGCGGCAAGCCCAAGCGCCCCGATCCCTTCGTAGACGTCGGAGGTGGTGGCATGGCGTTTGGCCCATAGCAGCATGACGCCGCCCATGGTCCCCATCGCGATACCCACCAGCGGCCCCAGCGTGATTTGCTTGAGCCCAAACACCAGCCAACCCTCAGGCGGGGCCATGGCGGCGGGTGCTGCGAGATAGGCCATCAGGAGCACCAGCGGCAGTGCCAGGCCATCATTGAGACCACTTTCCACCGTCAACGCGCGGCGCGGGCGTTCTGGCACGGCTTTGTTGGCCACGACCGGCTGACCAAGGGCGGCATCGGTAGGAACCATGATCGCGGCGACCAGCGCAACGGCGGCCAAGGGCCAACCTGGCAAGGCCAGCCATGCCGCGCCGGTGCCGATCAGAAACGCGAGCGGCAACCCGACAAAGAGCATGCGGGCAGGCCACACGCTGCGTTTCAAAAGCGCGTTTTGATCGATTTGCGCGGCGTCCAGAAACAGCAGGATTATCAAAGCCACCTCTGCCACGAGGTGAAGCATCGCCTCCGCATCATCGAAGGGCAACATACCGAATTGCGCCACTACCACGCCGAAGCCCAGAAACAGCATCGGCGCGGTCAGAATCGTTCTCTCCAAACGTTTGGCAATCATGCAGAAGGCCAGAAGAAACCCGGTGATGGCGAGATAGTTGATCATGGGCATACCTTTTCCCCAGACGCAGCGCGATAGGACACGAAATCGGCACAGAAAGCCACGCTGTACAAAAAAAGACCCCGGCACTGAGGCCGGGGTGCGAAAGTTGGTGCACTGTCAGGTCACAGGCACCGGCGGTAATTCTGTTCAGTTAGCGCGACCCATCTCCGCGCGGATCTGCTGGCGGAAAAAATCGATGGGCACGTGTTTGCCGTCTTTCTTGATGCACCAGTAGGTCCAGCCATTGCAGCTGGGCGCGCCTTCGAGGGCGGCGCCGACTTGGTGGATCGACCCTGTTACGTCATGGCCAGCCAGCGTGCCATCGGCGCGCACTTTGGCTTTGTGACGGTTGTTGATGGAATAAAGCTCTTCGCCCGGGCGCAGCATGCCGCGTTCGATCAGTTGACCGAAAGGCACGCGGGGGGCGGCGCGTTTAGAGGCGGTGACCTCCAGCGCTTCGTTGTCGAATTTGCGGACTTTCTTGAGGCGTTTTTCGGCGACCGCGCGATAGGTTTCTTCGCGCTCAATCCCGATGTAATCGCGGCCCAGCATCTTGGCCACGGCACCCGTCGTGCCCGTGCCAAAGAACGGATCTAGCACCACGTCGCCGGGTTTGGATGTGCCCAGAATGATCCGGTGCAGCAGGCTTTCGGGTTTTTGCGTCGGATGGGCCTTATCGCCGTTTTCATCCTTGAGCCGTTCATGCCCGGTGCAGAGCGGCAAAACCCAGTCAGACCGCATTTGTATTCCTTCGTTCAGCGCCTTCAGCGCCTCATAATTAAATGTGTATTTCGCGCCTTCTTCCTTGCTGGCCCAAATCATCGTTTCATGGGCGTTGGTCAGGCGTTTGCCGCGGAAATTGGGCATCGGGTTGGATTTGCGCCAGATCACGTCGTTGAGGATCCAAAACCCCTGGTTCTGAAGGGCGGCACCGACGCGGAAAATGTTGTGATAAGATCCGATCACCCAGATCGCCCCGTTGGGCTTCAGCAAACGCCGCGCAGCGGTCAGCCAATCGCGGGTAAAACGGTCATAAGCCTCAAAGGATGCAAACTGATCCCATGCGTCGTCAACCGCGTCTACCTGGCTCATATCAGGGCGATGCAGGTCCCCACGAAGCTGCAGGTTATACGGCGGATCCGCGAAAATCAGATCGACGGAACGCTCCGGCAAGGTCTGCATCACCTCGATGCAATCACCGGAAATAATCTGGTTGAGCGGCAGTGCCTTCGCACCCCCTGCCTTGGTCTTGGTCATCAATTCTGCCTCTGTCCCGGCGCTTGTGCGCTCTTGGCGTTGTTGCATCCCAAGATGAGTCAAACCTGATTCGCCGTCAAATTCTTTTTTGAATCAGCGACTTACAGATTTTTCTTGATACAAGATATTGTGGACGGGCTTGAAGGATCGTCTATGGTGTGGGGTCACGCCCAGATTTGCCAGCGCGTCCATGTGCTTTTTCGATCCATATCCGGCGTTGGTGTCCCAACCGTAGCCGGGGAACTGTTGCGCCAAATCCATCATGATGCGATCGCGCCTGATTTTCGCCACAATTGAGGCCGCCGCGATGGAGGCGGACCGGGCGTCTCCCTTGATCAAGGCTTCGGATGGTATGCGTAAACCTTGCGGGATCATGTTTCCATCGATCAGGGCGTAGTCGGGCGGGTGACCTAGACCGTGGATGGCGCGGGTCATGGCAAGATGGGCGGCGCGCAGGATGTTGATCTCATCGATCTCTTCGACGCTGGCATGGGCGACGGAGACCTCTGCCACGTCGATGATCAGATCATGGAGTGCTTGACGTTTGCGCGCTGTCAGTTTCTTGGAATCGTTGAGGCCATTGGGAATGTGCGCGGGATCCAGGATCACGGCGGCCGCTGTCACTGGCCCCGCCAGCGGGCCACGCCCCACCTCATCTATGCCAGCGATCCGTACAAAGCCACGCGCCTGTGCCGCCTGTTCCAATGAAAAATCGGGTCCGTTCATACTGGGGTCAAACCATGAACGGACCCGAAAGGCAAAAAGGAAGGGCGGGGCCCCTCCTCTTTGACTGCTCGAGGGGGAATGCCTGCGATCAGCGGCGGTGGGAATGCGGGATGCCGTGACCGTAGTGGCGGTATCCGTGCTTGTAGCGGTGGCCGTGCCCATAGTGGTGGCGATAGTAATGCTTGCGATAGGCCTTGCGCTGATGATGGTTGTAATAGGGGTTGTAGGCCGGGCGGTTGTAGTACCGCGTCACCTGGCGGCGATCCTTGCGGTTTTCAGAAATTGCTGCGCCGATTATGGCCAGTGCCGCGACGCCCGCGATGATCTTTGCGGTGTCATTGTCGGCCTTGGCCGGAGTGGCGGACAGACCGGCGAATGCGATGGCAATCGCGGCCATGGAGGTTGTGATGCCTTTGAACAACATAATCGTGTCCTTTCGGGGTTGAGCACCGGCTGGGTGCTGAATTTTCAAGACAGGCAGGCTGCCGTCGGGTCGTGTTGGAAGACGTGGGGCATCTTTAAATGACAGGCAATAACGGCGAACTGTTATCTGATAACAAGGTTATCGCAGCGGTTTCGCACGATAGAGATATTGAATAGCGCGCCCCGTCAGAGCATCTTGAGCCCATGAAACGGATATTTCCCATAATGGCCCTAGCGGTCACGTTTGCGCTCATGGCCGGTACGGCCCATGCGGCCTGCACGGTTGAGTACAAGGCCAAGCGCGATAATCCGCTGACTTTGTTCCATAATGTGACGACGGTTCCAGGTCCGTGTGATCGTGGTACGGTGCAACGTCAGCTGCGTGCGAAGTTGGCGCAACAGGGTCTGACGTTGTTGAAGGTTTTGTCGATTAGTGGGTGAAAGTAAGTGAAAGGGGGCGGGCGTTATGATTGAAGGCAGCGCCGCAGATGCCCGAAAGTCCGGCGGCCGGGTGGTGATCCTCGGCGTGGTAGGGATCGTGGCAATCCTGACCATCACGGCGATATTTCTGTTTCTCAAACTGCCCGACGCCAACGCATTCAACATGCGGGTGGAGCGAATCTTTATTGAAAATGATGCGCTGACCTCGGATGCCGAGATCAAGTTGCTGGAGATACTGGCACTGTCCGGCACCGCGTTTTCGGAGACACTGGTGAGTTACCGGATTGCTATTTTTGTGCTGTTGGTTTTTGCCACGGCGCTGCTGATTGCCTCACTGGTATTCCTGACCATGTTGGTGGTTCTCAACCGCCGTATGGCGCAGATTGAACGCTCCGGCATTCAAGTGAGTTCCCTTCTGATCAGCCGCGATGAAAAGACGGTCTACCTCAACGATATGGGTTTCAAGCTGACCGATGCGGCGATGGAGACGCTGGCGGTGCTGGCCGAGGCGCGCATGGATGATGAAGTGCTCACGGGCGCGGAGATTGAGGCGGTGATTTCAGGGCGGTCCAAGGAAGCCTGCGAAGAGGCGGCGGGTGCCACGCGCATCAAACGGTTGCGCGATACCTTGGGCAATCAGATGATCTCAGAGTTGCTGGTCAAGAACATCGCGCGGCGGGGTTATATGCTGGCCATCGACAAGGATGTGATCCGGGTCGTTTGATCTCAATCTTTTAAAGGTTGCCCGGACGTCTGCCTTGTAAGTCCACTCACAATCGAAAATAGTCGTCGAGTCACGTTAGGAGACACGCGCCCTATGACTGAAGCCGTTCTGTCCATCCGCAATCTGACCGTGGAAATACCCACGCGGCGCGGTGTTTTCCGGCCCGTGGAAGAGGTCAGCTATGACATCCGCCCAGGCGAAATCCGCGGCGTGGTGGGCGAAAGCGGCGCGGGCAAGTCCATGACCGGCAATGCCGTGATAGGCCTTCTTGACCCGCCCGCGCGCATTCACACAGGTGAAGTGCATCTGAATGGCCGTCGCATTGATCAGTTGAGTGACGAAGAAAAGCGCCGCATTCGGGGCAAAGAGATCGGGATGATCTTTCAGGATCCCCTCACCTCGCTCAACCCGCTGTTCACGGTGGGCGAGCAGTTGGTGGAGACGATCCAGTTGCATCTGGGATTGTCTGCCGCGGATGCCAAAGACCGCGCCATCGCCCTGCTGGATCGGGTGGCCATTCCCAACCCGTCCGTGCGGTTTGACCAATACCCGCATCAGTTTTCCGGCGGCATGAGGCAGCGGGTGGTGATCGCCCTTGCCTTATGTTCCGAACCTTCGGTGATCGTCGCGGATGAACCAACAACCGCGCTTGACGTATCCGTTCAGGCGCAGGTGCTCGACCTGATTAAGGAACTGGCTGATGAGCGGCAGGTGGGTGTGATCCTGATCACCCATGACATGGGCGTCATTGCTGACACCACAGATCAGGTAACGGTCATGTATAATGGCCGCGTCGTGGAAAGCGGGCCGACGGATAAAATCCTTGGCACGCCGACCCATGAATACACCCGGTCTCTTATTGCGGCCGTGCCGCGCCCCACGCTGAAGCTGAAGCGCTTTCCGCTGATTGGCTATGGCGGGCGGGTGACCGAATTCAAGATCGCCGATCTGGCGCGGTCTTGGGAGAAACCCGCGCCGTCAAAGGAAGGTACGCTTCTTGAGGTGAAAGGCGTGACCAAGAAGTTCCTTGAAAAGCCTTCTCTCATTCCATCGCGTCGTGGCTACTTCACGGCAGTTGATAACCTGTCGATCGACATCAAAGATGGCGAGGTATTCGGTCTCGTCGGTGAAAGCGGGTCAGGCAAGTCCACCGTCGCCCGGATGATCGGTACGCTCTACAAGGTTGATGGCGGCTCGATCCTGTTTGATGGCGAAGACATCACCAAGATGGACGCCGCCGATATTGATCGCTATCGCCGCCAGATCCAGATGATCTTTCAGGATCCGTTTTCGTCGCTTAACCCGCGCATGAAGGTGGGCGATATCGTGGCCGAGCCTTTGCGCCATCACAACCTTCTCCCTCCGGGCGAGGTGGCCCCCCGTGTGCGTGAACTCCTGGATCGCGTGGGGCTTGCTTCTGATGCCGCCACCAAGTTCCCGCACGAATTCTCAGGGGGCCAACGCCAACGTATTTCCATCGCCCGTGCGCTCGCCACGCAGCCGCGTTTCCTGATTTGCGATGAACCGACTTCGGCGCTGGACGTGTCCATTCAGGCGCAGATTCTCAACATCCTCAAAGACCTGCAAGAGCATCTTGGCCTTACGATGCTCTTCATCTCTCACGACCTGCCGGTGGTACGCCAGATGTGCAACCGCGTGGGCGTGATGAAGCAGGGCCAGTTGGTGGAGGTACAGGAAACTGAGGAACTCTTCGCAAACCCACAGCATCCTTACACGCAGGAATTGCTGGGCCTCATGCCGCGGCTCGAAGGGCTTTCCGAGGAAGGGTTGGATACGCAGGTGGCAGGTTAAGCCGCCTGCGCTGTCAAAGGCCGTTCCCGAATGGGCAAATGAATGAGCGCCGAGAACGCGCCAATTGCTACTCCGATCCACCACACGGCGGTGTAACTGCCGTAAAGATCGTAAAGCCGCCCACCCAGCCACACGCCCAAAAAACTGCCTAGTTGGTGGCTGAGGAACACGATCCCATAAAGCGTGCCCATGTAGCGTATCCCGTAGATATGCGCGATGAGGCCGGATGTGAGCGGGATCGTCGCCAGCCAAAGCGACCCCATGGCGATAGAGAAGATGATCACGCTGGTGGGTGTCATTGGCAGCAGAATGAAGATCGATGCCACCACCGTGCGCGCCGCGTAGACCCCCGCCAGCAGGTATTTCTTGGAATAGCGCTTGCCCAGATAGCCCGCGTAAAGCGTACCGCCGATATTGGCAAAACCAATGAGAGCCAGCGACAGCGCCCCAAGGGCAGAGGTTGTCGACACACCCATCCCGTCGAGGAACCCACCCGGCGCAATCGGCCCGCAAACCTCCGTAATGAAGGCTGGGAAATGGGCGCTGATGAAGGCCACCTGATAGCCGCAAGCGAAGAAGCCCAGAAAGATCAGCGTGTATGTCGGATCGCGGAATGCCTTTGTGAGGATCGCGCCCATGCTTTCCTCCAGTTCTGCGGCACTCGCCGGTGCGGGGGTGCGCATGAAGGGCATCAGAAACAGTACAGCTAGGATCGCCACGGCGAAGATCAGGAACACGCTCTGCCACGGCATAGCCGCCAACAGCGCCTCTGCGATGGGTGGCCCAAGGATCTGCCCGCCCGAACCCGACGCCGATGCGATGGCCAGGCTCATGGAGCGGTTTTCATCCGAACTCGCCCGGCCCACGATGGCAAGGATCACCCCAAACCCGGTGCCCGCGATGCCAAACCCAACCAATAGCGAAAGCGCCTGATGTCCACCTGGCGTGACGGCGTAAGACGACAACACAAGTCCAAGCGCATAAAGCAGCGCGCCCATCACAATCGCCTTCCTGTCCCCTATCTTTTCTGCAATTGCCCCAAAGATCGGCTGCCCGATACCCCAAGCGAGGTTCTGGATGGCGATGGCCATGGAAAACTCCACCCGCAGCCAGCCGAATTCTTCCGCGATAGGGATCTGGAACAGGCCGAAGGCAGAGCGGATGCCGAAAGAGACGATCAGGATCACGCAACCCGCGATCAAAACTGGCGTGAAGATGGATTGGGATTTCTGCAAGCCGTATTCCTTGAAACGTGCTCGCAGCCTACTCGCGCGCAGGAATCCGTCAAACAGGATTTTGTGATCTGTCGCTTCAACCCTGCTTATGCGAGCGTGCCTTCCCTCTGCTTGAAACTCCGGCTATTGCGGGCGGATGACCTTACCCAGCGAGAGATACAACGCCCTCGTGGCCGACGGCACGCTGACCCGTGACGCCGCGCAGGACAGCGTCTTGCCGGAATTTGACCGCATCGCCAAGGCCCTGACCCAACCGGCAAAATCGGGCTGGTTTCGCAAAACCACTGAGCCCGCCGTACCCCGGGGGCTCTATCTTTGGGGCGGTGTGGGGCGCGGGAAATCCATGCTGATGGATCTCTTCGTCGACACGCTCGACATCCCAAACCGCCGCGTCCATTTCCACGCTTTCATGCAGGACATGCACGCGGGCATGCATGCCGCGCGCAAACGCAATGAGGTTGACGCGCTGGCCCCCGTGGCGAAGGAAGTGGCCGACAGTGTGCGCCTGCTCGCGTTTGATGAAATGCAGATCACCGACATCACCGACGCGATGATCGTCGGGCGGCTCTTTGAGGCGCTATTTGCCGCCGGTGTCGTTATTGTCACCACCTCCAACCGCATTCCCGATGACCTTTACAAAGACGGCCTCAACCGCGCGCTCTTCCTGCCGTTTATCCAGCTTCTGAAGGATCAGATGGTCGTGCATGAAATGGTCTCTGAGACCGATTACCGCCAAAACCGTCTCGCCGGGGCGCAAAGCTATTTCACCCCAAATGATGACGCAGCAAAGGCCCAGATGAATGCCATCTGGCACGATATGTCGGATGGCGAAGACGCCCCCCACACCCTGATCGTCAACAAACGAGAGGTCCTGATCCCCGCCTATCACAACGGCGTCGCCCGCGCGTCATTCCACGATCTCTGCGGCCAACCCTTGGGTCCTGCCGACTACCTCGCCCTCTCCAAGGCCGCGCGCTTGCTGGTGCTCGATGACATCCCACAACTCAGTGTCACCAACTTCAATGAGGCCAAACGCTTCGTCACACTGATTGACGCGCTCTATGAGGCTCGCGTGCGGCTCATTTGCTCCGCCGCCGCCGAGCCCGAAGCTCTTTACGAAACCGGTCGCGGCAGTTTCGAGTTTGAACGCACCGCCAGCCGGCTTCGTGAAATGCAGTCAGAGGACTGGGCGCAAGATTAACGCGCGGCCCCCTGTTTCATCTTGCCAAAAATACTCAAAATCCCGCCCGTCCCACTTAGCGCGACGTCGCTTTGACCCAATTACCATAAAGCTGTTCCGCCATCGCGTTGAACATCTCCATCCGCTGGGCACACTCCGCTTCCAACCGCCCCACGGCCCCGTCTCCCATCGCTTTCTCAAGTGCCCCCGCGTATTCCGGGATATCGGCCCAGTTCGCCACGGTGTCGCCCTCAACCTCCATGTGAAACTGCAGGGCATAAGCATGGTCCTTCCACGCCATGGCCTGCACCGCACAGGCGGGCGACGCGGCAAGCACGCGCGCGCCCTCGGGCATGTCGGTTACCTCGGCCGAATGCCATTGCAGGCATTCCAGCGTCTTGGGCATCCCGGAAAAAAGCGGTTCCTGTTCGGTGACATTCACTTCCATCACCCCGATCTCGGGTATCTTGGATGGCCCGACCTTTCCGCCCAGCGCCTCAGCCAGCAATTGATGTCCAAGGCACAGCCCAAGGAACGGCAATTCGCGTTCCAAAACAGCCTCTCGAATGATCGCCTTCTCACCCTTTAGCCACGGATGCTGATCCTCCTGCCAAACATCCATCGGCCCGCCCAACACCCAAAGCGCGTCATAGCCATCGAGGCCCGGCAGGCTTTCCCCTTCATCCAGCTCAATAGCATCCCAGGTGTGACCATCGCGCTTCAGGAAATCCCGGAAGACGCCGGGATGTTCGACGCTTGCGTGTTGCAGGACAAGGATGTGCATGGGGGACCTCTTGGTGTTAGCGATAGGATGACGGTGGATGCCCAAACCTTGTCGCATAAGCGCGGGAGAAATGCGATGAATTGGCAAAGCCGGTGGCCAGCGCGATTTCCGTCAGACTGAGAGGCGAATTTCGCAGCAGGCTTTGTGCCTTGTCGAGGCGAAACTCACGGTAATACCGCATCGTCGGCCGCCCCAGTTTTTCAGTGAAAAGCCTGTTAAGCTGCCGAGGCGAGACGCCGGCCGTTTCGGCGAGGCTTTCCAGTGTCACGGGTTCAGCCACATGCGCTTCCATCGCCGAAACCGCATCTAGAATCGCGGCATTGGTACTGCCGACACGGTCCAGCAGCCCCGCTCGCTGAGGCCCGCCAGAGGGGCGAATGTCGGTGTGCATGAACCAATCGCTGACCTGACGGGCAAATTCCGCTCCATGGTGCTGTGTGATCAGTGCATGCATCAGATCCATAGGGGCAGAGCCGCCCGCACAGGTGACCCGGTCGCGGTCAATGACATAGAGCGACCGTTCGATGACAAGATGCGGAGATACCTCCGCCAGTGCCGCGGCATGTTCCCAATGCACGGTCATGCGCCGCTTCTGCATCAGGCCCGCGCGCGCCAAAATAACCGGGCCGCCAGATACGCCACCCAGCGGCACACCCGCCCGGCCAAGTCGCGTGAGCCATGCCGATACGCTTGCATCATTGAATTCACTCGGATCACCGCCCGCGATGACAAAGAGGTAATCAAGCCGGTCATCCTCCCCAACCCGCGCGTTGGGCATCACCAGCATGGCGCCCGAACTTTGCACCGGATGGCCGGTGACGGAATAAATCACCGTGTCGTAAAGCGTGCCCCGCGCCAGCAGGTTGGCGGCGCGCATGGGTTCGGTCAGTGCGGCGAGTGACATGGCGGCAAACCCGTCGATGGGCAGGATGCCGATCCGGCGTTTTTGCCCGCCGATTTGTGCCGATTTGTCCATTAGCGGCATCTACGTGACTGTTTTGGGAAAGTCTAGCGGCGCGTACTCTGCGATTTTTGAACCACCCAACCCCGAGGACATCATGACCTATTCTGCATTCCGCATCCTGAAGGAAGGTTTGACCGGCAACAAAGGCTGGTCGCCCGCATGGCGCGAACCCGCCCCGAAAGAGGCATATGACATCGTGATTGTTGGCGGCGGTGGGCACGGCCTTTCGACCGCGTATTACCTGTCCAACAAATACGGCATCCGCAATGTGGCGGTGGTGGAGAAAGGGTGGCTCGGCGGTGGCAATATCGGGCGGAATACAACGATCATTCGCTCTAATTACATGCTGCCCGGCAATGAGCCGTTCTATGAGTTTTCCATGAAGCTGTGGGAGGGGTTGGAGCAGGACACCAACTACAATTCCATGGTGTCGCAGCGTTCCATTTTGAATCTCTTCCACAGCGACGGACAGCGAGACGCCTTCGTGCGTCGCGCCAATGCGATGTTCCTTGCCGGTGCCGATGCAGAACTGGCCGATGAAGCGCAGTTGCGGCGTGAACTGCCGTTTCTTGATTTCGACAATGCGCGTTTTCCCATCAAGGGTGGGCTTTACCAGCGGCGCGGGGGCACGGCGCGCCACGATGCGGTGGCTTGGGGCTATGCACGCGGGGCGGACCAGCAGGGCGTTGATATCATCCAGAACTGTGAGGTGACGGGCATCGACATTGAAGACGGGGTTTGCACCGGTGTGCAGACCACGCGCGGGGCGATCAAGGCGAAGAAAGTGGCCGTCTGTGTGGCGGGGTCTTCCAGCCGCGTGATGGCCATGGCGGGTATGCGCCTGCCGATTGAAAGCCATGTGTTGCAAGCGTTCGTGAGCGAGGGTTTGAAGCCGGTTCTTCCCGGGGTGATCACGTTTGGCGCCGGGCACTTCTACGTCAGTCAGTCAGATAAGGGCGGCCTGGTATTTGGCGGCGACATTGACGGCTACAACACCTACGCCCAGCGGGGCAATTTGCCGGTGGTGGAAGACGTCTGCGAAGGTGGCATGGCGATCATGCCGATGATTGGTCGCGCGCGTCTACTGCGGTCCTGGGGCGGGGTGATGGATATGTCGATGGATGGCTCACCGTTTATCGACAAGACCCATATCGACGGGCTCTATTTCAATGGCGGCTGGTGCTATGGCGGGTTCAAAGCGACGCCTGCATCGGGCTACTGCTACGCCCATTTACTGGCCACCGATGAACCCCACGAGGTTGCCACCGAGATGCGGCTCGATAGATTCCGGCGCGGCAACATCATCGACGAAAAAGGTCAGGGCAATCAGCCCAACCTGCACTAGGGAGACGCGTATATGATCATTGAACACCCTCTCCTCGGGCCGCGGGATGCCGCTGAGTTCGTCTATCTGGGCGATGCCTGCCTGATCGACCGCCCCGATTGGCAGGCCGATGACGCGGCTGAGCAATTCCACGAATATGGCTACCTGCGCGACAACCCGGCGGGCGAACACCAGGAGCTTTGGTATCACGAACAAGGCGACCGGTCCTGGCTGGTGGTGACCCGAGATACGCTGAGCCATGAGATCACCAAAGTGGAGATGGCCCGCGATGTGGCGAAAGCGCGGGGGCGCGGTAAATGACGCAAGTTGAACATATCGGGCAGGCCTTCAAATTCTTTGAGGATGATGAGCGAGGCACGCAACGGATCTCCGTCTTTGGGCAGGACAATCGCGTCAGTGCGGGGCTGGTCAACCGGGCGCAGCGGTTGACGTTTTCGTTCAACGGCAAAGAAATGACAGGGTTTCAGGGCGATACGCTGGCTTCTGCCCTTTTGGCCAATGGCCAGATGCTCGTGGGGCGTTCGTTCAAGTATCATCGCCCGCGCGGTATTCTGACCGCCGGGTCAGAAGAACCCAACGCGCTGGTTGAATTGCGTAGTGGGGCCGCCAAGGAGCCCAACACCCGTGCCACAGTGACAGAGTTGTTCGACGGGCTGGAGGCCAAAAGCCAGAACCATCGTGGGTCGCTGAATTTCGATCTGATGGCGATGACCGATTTCGCCTCTCCCTTCCTGACGGCAGGCTTTTATTACAAGACATTCATGTGGCCCAAGGCGTTTTGGGAAAAGGTTTATGAGCCGATCATTCGCAAGGCCGCGGGCCTCGGCAGCCTGTCGATGCAGGACGATCCGGATAGCTACGACAAAGGCTTCCTGCACTGCGATCTGCTGGTGATCGGCGCGGGGCCGTCGGGGCTGATGGCGGCGCTTTCGGCGGCGCGTGCGGGCGCTCGGGTGATCCTCGCGGATGAAGATTTCCTGCCCGGTGGGCGGCTCAATTCCGAGGTGCTGGAAGTGGGCGGTATGGCGGGCAGCACATGGGCTGCGAAAACAGTGGCGGAACTGGCATCGATGGATAATGTCCGGATGATGACCCGCACGACGGTTTACGGCGCTTATGATCACGGCATCTATGGCGCGTTGGAACGGTGCACCGATCACCTTGCCACCAGCCAAGGCAAGCCGCGGCAAATCCTATGGCGGGTTTATTCCAAGCGTGCGGTGCTCGCGGCGGGCTCGACCGAGCGGCCAATTGCCTTTGGTAACAATGACCGGCCGGGGATCATGATGGCGGGCGCGGTGCGGACCTATCTCAACCGGTTCGGCGTGGTGCCGGGCAAGCAGATGGCGGTCTTCACCAACAATGATGACGGCTGGCAAACGGCGGCGGATTTACATGATGCGGGCATGAACGTGGCGGCGGTGATCGACAGCCGCGATGTTGATGCGCCGATGGTTTTGCCCGGTGTGCGACATATCCGCGGGCAGGGGATCATGAACACGATCGGGCGCAAAGGTGTGAAAGCCGTGCAAACAACGGGCGGGGTGACGTTGCCGGTCGATGCAGTGGCCGTGTCGGGCGGGTGGAACCCCAATGTGCATCTGACCTGTCACCAACGCGGGCGCCCGGAATGGCGCGAGGATATCAACGCTTTCGTGCCGGGCGGTGTACTGCCAGTGGGTATGGCCGTGGCCGGTGCGGCCAACGGATCAATGACGCTTTCGGCTTGTTTGGCCGAAGGTCAGGCGGTGGCAGACACGCAAATCACCGATCTTGGCTTTACCCCAGTCGCTGCAGAGGTGCCTGTGGCATCTGATGAGTCAGTCAATGGCGCGGCTTTCTGGCATGTGAAGGAAAGCAGGAACCGGGCATGGCTGGATCAACAGAACGATGTGACAGTGAAGGATGTGAAGCAGTCCTATCAGGAAGGGTTCCGCTCGGTTGAACATCTGAAGCGCTACACGACCCTTGGCATGGCCACAGATCAGGGCAAGACGGCCAACATCCCGGCGCTGGCGATCATGTCAGAGCTCACGGGCAAACCCATTCAGGACACCGGCACGACAATTTTCCGCCCTCCCTATACCCCCGTACCCATCGGTGCGTTTGGAGGGCGGTCGCGTGGTAAGGATTTCCGCCCCTATCGCCTGACGCCCAGCCACAAATGGGCAGAAGAGAACGGCGCCAGTTTCGTCAATGTGGGCAACTGGATGCGGGCGGAATGGTATACGCAGCCCGGCGAAAAAGGTTGGCGCGACTCTGTGGATCGGGAAGCGCTGACGACCCGGACCGCTGTGGGCATTTGCGATGTAACCACGCTAGGCAAGATCGACATCAAGGGCAAGGACGCGGGCGCGTTCCTCGACAAAGTGTATTCCAATACGTTCTCTACGCTGAAGGTGGGGCGCGTGCGATACGGCCTGATGCTGCGCGAGGATGGGATTTGTTATGACGATGGCACCACCGCGCGGTTGGAGGACAACCACTATGTGATGACGACCACGACGGCCAACGCTGTGCTGGTTTATCGCCGATTGGAATTCGCGCGACAGTGTCTGTGGCCCGGAATGGATGTGCATTTGATCTCCACCACCGACGGCTGGGCGCAGTTCGCCGTGGCTGGCCCCAAATCGCGGCAGTTGCTGCGCAAGGTTGTGGACAAGGAATTTGACCTGTCCAACGATGCCTTCCCCTTCATGGCCTGCGGCAAGGTCACTGTCTTTGGCGACGCACCGGCGCGGCTGTTCCGGATATCGTTTTCGGGGGAGCTGGCCTATGAGATCGCGGTGCCTGCGCGGTTTGGCAATTCCATGATCGAGGGACTGATGAAAGCAGGCAAGCGGTTTGGCGCGGTCCCCTACGGCACTGAGGCGCTGGGCGTTATGCGGATTGAAAAGGGCCACTGCACCGCCAATGAGCTGACCGGCCAGACCACAGCCCACAATATCGGGTTGGGCAAGATGGTGAGCCAGAAAAAGGAGTGCATCGGCAACGTCTTGTCGCAGCGTGAAGAACTCATTCGCGAGGATGACGTGAAGCTGGTGGGCCTGCGGCCGGTGGATCGCAGCAAGGGCCTGATTGCCGGATCGCATTTTATAACCAAGGGGGATCAGGCGAACATGGCAAATGATCAGGGTTGGATGACATCCGTGGCGTGGTCACCCAATCTGGGGCATTCAGTGGGGCTCGGCTTTGTGAAATCCGGCGACCAGCGCAAAGGCGAGGTGATCCGCGCTGTGAGCCCGGTACATGGCACGGAAATGGATGTGGAGATCGTCTCCGCGCATTTCATTGATCCGGAAGGGAAGCGGCTTCGTGGTTAAGTTCAATCTGGTCTCTGCGCCCCCGCTGGCAGGTTATCATCAGGCATTCGGGGGTGTGACGCTGCACGCGCCCGAGGACTTGGCGATTGTGAACATGGCGGTTCCGTTGGGTGGCGATGCCCGCGCGTTGAAAGCCGTGAATACGGGTTATGGCGTTGATCTGCCGGAACTAGGCAAATCGGTGGAGACGAAAAAGGGCGCGGCGCGGCTGGTTCGGCTGTCGCCTGATCAGGCCTTCGTGATTTTCACGCATCCAGCACCGGACGCGGAAGACGTTGTGACCAAACGCGTGAAGAAGGCGATGTATTTGACCGATCAGACGGATGTCTGGACTGGTTTGGAAATCAACGGCCCGGGCGCGCTTGCGGCGTTGGAGCGGGTTTGTCCAATTGATCTGAACCCAGGCGCGTTTGCGATGGGCGATGCGGCCCGCACGGTGATGGAGCATCTGGGCGTTCTGATTATCCGGACGGGGGAAGACCGATATCTGCTGCTGTCGGCCAGTTCGTCGGCTGGGTCTTTCCTGCACATGCTGGAGACGTCGATCAGGAATGTGATCTAAAGCGCGGGTCTTTAGCCCTGATGTGCTGCCTCGCGCTTGATCGAAAAGGGAAGGGCGCCCGATTGGGACGCCCTTTGTTTTTTAGCCTGCGTTGCGGGCTTCGGTTCTGTATTCGGTTTCATCCGTCACGGTGAACTGCCCGCCCTTCAGCTTCTGCAATTTGCCGTGGCGCAGCAGAAGACCAAAGCTTTTCAACCGATCCTCGCGAGAGAAATCATCGCCGGAATACTCATCCAGCTTGCCCATCAGCATGCGGCGGGAAAACTGCGGCATGCCTTCCACGTCGGAGACATAGGCGGCTGCCGCCTCCAGCAGATCGGGCAGGTCCGTTGCGCCGATGTCTTCAGCGAAATCGCGGAAGCTTTCGGCGTCGGAGTCCAGGTTTACGGGTTCGGCCATTTGCGCGGCGGACACGCGGCGTGGGCGCACTGGGTCCTGGGGCACATCCACGCGCTGTTCGGCCACCAGTTGCAGAGGCGCGGGGCGTTGACCGGCCGGCCGTTCCGTGGGCTGATCTGCGGGGCGGCGTGAGCGTGGGCGTGTCGGCAAGCGCGGTTCTGCTAACTGTGCGTCGTCCTGATCAGCCGTGTCCGTGCCGCGCATCGCATCTGCGATATCGGACCGGTAGGCATCTTCATCCGTTTCCGTGCGCAATGCGCTACCCGCATTGGTTTCGGCCTGATTGGCCTCGACTGCGGCGCGCAGGTGCTGAATGGCATTGCGGCGGCGCGTGGCCTCAGGCGTACTCAGGTGGCTCTGGGCCTCATTGAACAGGCGAGAGACCGGGCGATCCGTCGCGTCGAGCATTTGGCCCTTGGGTTTGCTGACATTGGCCGCCTCTTCATCCTCGTGATCGTCCAGATAGTCGGCTTCATCTCCATACGCCTCGTCATAATCATCATCGGCTGCAGGTTCTTCGGCGGCATATTCTTCAGCGGCGTTCTCGTCGGCCGTAATGTCCCCGGTTTCGGCTTCCAATTCCGCGGTGACGGCATCCAGCTCGCTTTGCAGATCGGCCTCGTCTTCGGGGCTCAGGATCGCCTCTGCGGGTTCGCCATCATCGTCGGTTTCTTCAAGAACATCAAAGCTTTCTTCCAGCCCGCCATCGGCAACAGCAGCCTCGAAATCGCTGCGCTTCATCTTGATGACGCGGGCCCGCAGCGGCCGTGTCTGGATAACTTCGAGGTCCTCAGCCGGGTCGTCTTCGGCCTCGGCGGTCAGATCGTCTGCGTCGTCTTCGGCGTCGAACGCAGCGGTATCTTCTTGGGGTGAATCCTCCGGGATCGCATCGGCCAAAAGCTGTGAAAGCGTGTCTTCAGCCAGATCCTCGATGTCCTCATCTGAGTCCTCAAAGGCTGTGTCCTGCGACATGCCCAGCTCTTCGGCAACGGCGTCAAGCGCGTCGTCATGGGCGCCGTCTTCCAAAATGTCAGAGATGACGCGTTCGGGCATTTCTGCTGCGTCCGGCGCATCGGCCATCAATGCAGCGTCAAGATCAGATACCGTGTCGTTCAGAAAATCCTGCGCATGTTCGTCTTCCGAGAATGCATCAGATTCAAAATCGGACGGCCCACCAGCCACGACAGACCGGATCCGGCGCAGACGGGCGGCGACGCTGTCATCATCGTCTTCCGCAGTGTCCCCGGCGTCATCCTCAGCAGGGGCAGGGTCTTCGGTTTGCGAGACCTCTCCCATGTTAGCCAGAATGGCGTCATCGAGGTTTTCCTCGATATCCTGAGGGATCTGGGCATCTTCAGCCGCACCTTCTTCGGCTGTCTCTACAACCTCTTCAGCCATGGCGCTTTCGATTGAGGCCGTAATGGCGTCATCGGCGCTGGTCTCTGGTTCGATCGTGGTGTCTTCGATGTCTTCCAAAGCGTCTTCTGCGACGGTGGCTTCAATCTCTTGGATAGATGTCTCAGCCTCAGCAGTCATGTCTTCGGCGGCAATTTCCTCCGCGGCGACCTCTTCAGCAGAGGGGGCTTCGGCTTCAACCGGCGCCTCTTCCTCAACTGGGGTCTGCTCAACCTCCTCGATGGTCGGGGCGGCCAGCGCATCGGCGCGAAGATGGATTTTGCCGGCATCCTCATGGGCTTCCACGCGGCGGGCGATCTCCTTTTCGGCAATGCGCGCGAGCATGTCTGCATCGGGTGTGGGTGGTTCGGCACCAAAATAACGATCGTCTGCGGCCAGATCGCGGAAGTATTCCGCAATCGCCTTCATCGTGTCGAAGCTGTCGTCGAACCCTTCCAAAGTACACGAAAAGGTCCCGTAGGAGACAGTCAGGATTTTACTGTTACTAACCATTTTATTGCTCGCATTTATGCCTGTGCAATGATGTGTTTACCACGATGGAAAGGACCAAAGCCGCCCGATTCTGGGAATTTTAGCGTATCATTTGATGGTCAGATTGTGTTCCTATTCTTAAAATCACGACAATTGGGGCAAGAGAAAAGTTGAGAATTGCGAAGGATTGTCCCGTAACGCTGATCGGCGGGGGCGAGGTTCAGCCGAGCGACCTAGCTCTTGCCACGGACATTGCGCCAACTCTCATTGCCGCAGACGGGGGTGCGGATCGGGCGCTGGCGCTGGGTCATGCCCCTGAGGCGGTGATTGGGGACTTCGATAGCCTTACAGACAAGGCCCGTAGCGCGCTGCCGGGTGCCGCGTTGCATTATGATCCGGATCAGGACAGCACCGATTTCGACAAGGCTTTGGGCGCAATTTCCGCCCCTTTGGTGATTGGTGTGGGGTTTTTGGGCGCGCGGCTTGATCATCAGATGGCCGCGATGAACACGCTGGTTCGGCTCCCTGAGAAACGCTGCATCCTGCTGGGTGCGCATGAGGTCGTGTTCTTATGCCCGCCTTCTTTTCGCCTAGATATGGCGGAAGGTGCGCCTGTATCGCTCTTTCCAATGGGGGCGGTTGAAGGGGTGTCTGACGGGTTGAAGTGGCAAATTGGTGGATTGCATTTTGCCCCTGATGGTCGGATTGGCACATCCAATATGGCGACGGGCCCGATTGATATTACTGTCACCTCTCCGAAGATGCTGCTGATGCTGCCGCGCGATGTGTTCCCAGCCGCTGTTGAGACGATGCAGAACACGTCATCCCATTGGTAGGCGATGTGTCAAATCAACGACCTGGAGTGCGTCTCGGCCAGGGGCGGGTTTCGCCCGCAACGACATAGAGACCGGCTCCAACGATCAGGGCGACGCCCAGATAGGTGTATGGCCCAGGCAGGTCGCCGAAGATGAAAAAGCCGAGCGCCGTGGCGCTGACGATTTCGAGGTATTGGACAGGCGCCACCAGAGAGGCAGGGGCCATGGAAAGCGAAAAGCTGATCATCACGTGGCTGATCGTTGCAACGATGCCCAAGGCAAGCAGCAGGATCAGCGTGTTGGTGTCGGGCCAGATGGGATCGAGCGGGTGAAAGCCTGATCCGTCAAAGACCCAGAGGATCGGTAGGGCGAGGATCAGGGCGGCGAAGCCCGTATAGACCTGCATGGTAATGGGGTGCATCCGGGTGGCCATCTGGCGGGTTAGAACGAGGTAGATGGCGAATGTCACGGCCGTGACCATCGGGAAGAGCGCCGTCAGCCCCACATTGGCGAAGCTGGGCTGGATGATGAAAAGCGCGCCGATGAACCCCACCGCGCAGGCGGCGTAGCCCTTAGGGCTGACCTCTTCGCCCAGGAAAAGCCGCCCGAGCAGTAGCACGAAGAACGGGCCGACGAAGAAGATAGAGATCGTATCGGCCATTGGCATGAAACGGAGCGCGGTGAAGAAAAAGCCCGTGGCAATCAGCAAAAGGGCAGCGCGCGCCAGATGCAGGCCCATTTCGCGCATGTCCGGGCGGTGCAGCCAGCCGAAGACCAGCGTTAGAGGGAAAAGGAGAATGCTTTGCGCTACGAACCGCATGGCGGCGATCTGACCCACCGCAGCGCTATCGCCGATCAGTTTGGCCAACGCATCCATAATCGGTGCAAACAGCGCGAACGCGACCATGAGGCCCAGGCCCAGACTGGTCCGGGCGTTCGTGTCCATCAGCAGTTAGGCACGTTGACGGCTAGCCCGCCCAGCGATGTTTCTTTGTATTTTTCCATCATGTCCTCACCGGTCTGGCGCATTGTTTCGATGCACACATCCAGTGACACGATGTGAGAGCCATCGCCGCGCAATGCGAGGCTGGCGGCGGTAACCGCTTTCATGGCACCCAGCCCGTTGCGTTCGATGCAAGGCACCTGAACCAGACCTTTTACGGGGTCGCAGGTCATGCCGAGGTGATGTTCCAGCGCAATCTCAGCGGCATTTTCGATCTGTTCTGGCGTGCCGCCCAACACTGCCGCCAGACCCGCCGCACCCATGGCGGCAGCGCTGCCCACTTCTGCCTGACAGCCCGCTTCGGCCCCGGAAATGGAAGCGTTGTGTTTCACCAGCCCCCCGATGGCCGCCGCTGTGAGCAGGAAAGTGTCGATATCGCGCAAGGATGCGCCGGGCACATGTTCCAGCCAGTATTTGATCACTGCCGGCACGACGCCGGCTGCCCCATTGGTCGGGGCAGTCACCACCTGTCCGCCGGCTGCGTTTTCTTCGTTCACGGCCATGGCATAGACGGCGATGTAGTCATTGATCAGATGCGGCGCGGCCAAGTTCGCACCGCGTTCGGCTATCAGCGCGTCATAGATACCTTTCGCCCTGCGGCGCACGTTCAGGCCGCCCGGCAGGATCCCATCGGTGTGCAGGCCGCGTTCAATGCAATCGTTCATCACCTCCCAGATCCGGGTGACACCCGTGTGCAAGCGGTCGATATCGCTGCGGCTGATCTCATTGGCGCGTTTCATATCTGCGATGGATTTGCCGGAGGTCTGCGACATCTCCAACATCTCTTCCGCGTTCTGGAACGGGTAGGGCACCGGTGCGCCGGGATCGGTGTTCTGACCGGAGGCCAGTTCATCTGCGGTCATCACGAAACCGCCGCCGATGGAATAATAGGTCTCTTGCAGGGTCACATCGCCCTGGGCGTCGGTAGCCGACAGGATCATCCCGTTGGCGTGGCCTTCAAGGCGGGGCCCGAAATCAAAGCTGAGGTCTTCGCGCGGGTTGAACTTCAGCTCCCCCAGGTCCGGCGGGTGGATCGTGTCCGTCTCGCGGATCTGTTCCATGAGGGCCTCGGCTTTCTCATGGTCATAGGTGTCGGGCATCATACCAGTCAGGCCCAGAATGGTCGCCCGGTCCGTGGCGTGACCTACTCCCGTGAACGCCAAAGAGCCATGCAGCGATGCCTTCACCCCATGAAATTCGAACGGAGACGCGCGCATCAAATCAAGGAACCGGCCAGCCGCCACCATAGGACCCATTGTATGGGACGAGGACGGGCCGATCCCCACCTTGAACATATCAAATACGGACAGGAACATTACATTACGCGGCCTTCGGGCGGTGTAGGATGTATAGGGTTTGTGAAAGGGGTCTGCCCCAACCCTTCTGCAGATATAGCCGCTTGGGTGCAGTCACAAGCCTCAAGCCGTTCTGCCATGGCCTGCAGATGCGGCCACTGGGATATCTGACACCAATCCTTCGCTTCATCTTTGGGGTATAGCATGCACCACCGACAAATGCAGGCAACATAGACATCTACGATGGACAGGCCGGACCCAAGGCCGCCATCGCCCGCCGCATATGCCGCCTCAAGCAGATCAAGGTGCCGACGCAATTCCCCCTTCAGGTGCATGCGCAACGTGGCGTGTGACGCTGTATCCGCGCCCAGATACTGCTGGGGGTAAAACCGCATTCGCGCAGCGACGTGCAGCGTGTTGGAGGCAAAAAAGAGGTACTTCAGGAACGCGCCCCGGTCTGGGTGATCGGCCACGGGGGCCATCTTCCCGTGTCGATCAGCCAACCACAAAAGGATCGCGGCAGTCTCAAAAATGGGGCCGTCGGGTGTCTCTAGCGCCGGGATCAGCCCCGCGGGATTGATCTTCAGGTACGCTGCCGATTTGTGCGCGCCGGAAACCCGATCTACCAGCTGCGCCTCATAGGCCAAACCCATCTCCTCCAGCGCGAGCCGGATGACGAGGGAGGCGTTGTCAGGCACCCAATGGAGGCGGTAGCGATCGGTCATGCAGCTGCAAATAGGGTATTTCAGCTTCCTTGATCTGCCTGAAAGCGACAGAATTTGCGAATGCTGCGAATGTCGCCACGAGCGTCCATTTACCAATTAACCAGCGGGTCACGTAAAGATCGACGCAAGATTTTCTAAAAGCTATGTAAATTTTTAGAAAATTCCTTCGTAGCTGAGTATCGAGTGTCCGCAATGAACGATCTTCCTAAAGCACTTCGCATTCTGGGCGTTTCGCTAAACGATGACGCCGAAACGATCCGCAAAGCATGGCGGGCGCTTGTGCGTACCTATCGCCCGGACACAGCGCGTCGCGATCCCCTTCTTGCGAGTAAGAAACTTGCCGACATCAACACTGCCTTTGAGGCCGTCTGTGCGGCTGAATCTGGGGCGTTGGAAAAGCTGCGGGTAGAGATTGAAGATCGTGCCCAGCAAGCGGAGCGCGATCGTCGTGATGCACAGATGCTGCGGGAACGGTCACGCAGAAAGCGCGAAAAATTGGTCGCTGCAGCACGTGCTCTGGACAAGGAATGCGCGAAGTCGATGGACGATGGCGACAGATTGGTGATTGGTCAGAATACGAACCGTGACACCGGTGATGCGTGCCTCACGGAACGCGCTGAGAAAGGCTTTCTGGAAGCCATGGGTGTTTGCTCTTTGCTGAACTTTGCCAACGCGCGTTCATCCTACGCGTAGGGTCGTTTGCGCCCGGGCCTCCGGAAAAACGGCGAGTACTGAAAAACCTAATTTGGCGAAAACGCCCTGATTGGCGCGGCCTGTCCACGCAATCCAAATTCGCCGTGATCGGTGAAGTCGTCCTGAAGCAAATCCCTGACGTCACCTGACAAAAGGAGCGGTTGGCCCAGTTCTTTGCAGAGACCCTCAATACGACTGGCGGCATTCACAGCCGATCCGATCACCGTAAAATCAAGCCGCTGTAGCGCGCCGACATTGCCAAAGAACACACGACCCTTGTGCAACGCTATGCCCGTGCCCAGCGGTCGCCAGTCTTCGATACCCGGCAGGGCGCTTTCATCGTTGTTCAATTTCTCGATACCGGCCAATGCTGTCCGGGCGGCATTCAGCGCGGCCTCTGCTGCTGCTGCCGGTGTGGCGAAATGAGACAGCTCAAACACCACCAGCAACCCGTCGCCGATGAATTTCAGGACCTCACCACCATGGGACATTGCCGCGTCGGCCATGATGGCAAAATAGTCATTCAGAAGCGTGGTGACATCTTCATTGCTCAGCCGATCCGACAGGGAGGTAAACCCGCGCAGGTCCGACACCCAGATGATCGCGTCAATCGGTGCGCCTGCACCCCGCCCAATGGTTCCGTTCGCCACAAGGTGGCCCGCCTGTTCTCCCAGATACGTGGTCGCGATGTTCTTCGTGATCAGCATCACGATATGGCGTTCCACATGTAGGGCGAAGACTTTCAACAGATGCCGGATGCGGCTAACGCGTTCGGGGTCAAATCCGCCTTCGCGACGCGTGGCGAGGGATACGGCATTATGGTAGGTGCCACCGGTCGAAAGCGGTTCTGTCGCATATTCGGTGAACCCATCTTCGAACAGTTCATTCAGGATCGAGCTTTTCCCGCGAGCATTATCATCGGTCAGATCAACGCTGAAACTTTCCCCGTGATCAATCACGCGGGAGAGCGGGTTTGTGGTGTAGGCCGTCGTCTCACGCGAACGCGCCTCGACCTGCAATTCGTCACTCAGCATATCCCGCACGCTCCAGGCCCAGGCGTAACCGAATAGTTGCGGATGCAAGGTGCCGATGTGAACCGTGCCCCGATCAACGCCCAGACCCGCATTGTGCATACGGCTGAAGAAAGCCTCTACCAGTGCGCCAAGGCAGTTTTCGCGGTTGGCCTGGGTCAGCAACCAGGTTTCCACGTCATCCGCTGTGTCGGCGGGATGATCGTTCAGGTCAAACCACCGCCGTTCGTTCAATGTCACCCCCAGCGTGTAGCTGCGCGGGTCTGCCTTGATATCTTGGATGCGACCATCTTTGCCATAGCGGGTTTCGATGCGGACCATCTTGATGGCCTCCTCATTTTTGGCCGAACTTGAGCCGGACCCTACCCGATGAAACAACGGGTGTGGAGACGTGGATTCGCGCAGTTCTCTTTTGTCCGAAGATTGCCCCTCGCGCCCCTGTACCAAAGGCTCTATAACGCCGCCTACATCTTCTGGGGAGACGCTGCCATGTCCGGAGAATTGTCACCGATCGACAAAGCCAAATTTGTCGCGGCCAAGCGATCCGTCGATTACGTCGAAGACGGGATGCGTGTGGGGCTGGGCACCGGAAGTACGGCGGCCTGGATGGTGCGCTGTCTTGGGGAAATGGTGCGCGACGACGGGTTGAATATCAAAGGGGTGCCCACATCGACCCGCACAGCCGAATTGGCGCGGGATGTGGGGATTGAGGTCATTAGCCTAGATGAGGCCAAGTGGCTCGACATCACGATCGACGGGGCGGATGAATTTGACCCTGATCTCAACCTGATCAAAGGCGGCGGCGGGGCATTGTTGCAGGAAAAGATCGTGGCGACCGCCAGCGACCAGATGATCGTGATCGCCGACGTGGGCAAGGAAGTGGGCACGTTGGGGGCCTTCCCGCTGCCGGTGGAGTTGATCCCCTTCGGCTGGCAGACCACCAAGAGCCTCATTGAGGAGTTCCTCATCTCCATGGACGTTCTACGCCGTGACACCACGCTGCGGATGAATGGATCGCAGCCCTTTGTAACGGATGAGGGCAACTATATCCTTGATCTGCATCTGGGCCGGATCGGCAACGCGCGACAGCTGGCTAGCGTGCTGAACCAGATCCCGGGTGTGGTTGAAAACGGGCTCTTCATGGATATCTGCGACATTGTCGTTTTGGGCCACGGCGATGGCCGGGTGGAGACGCGCGATATCAACGAAGGCACGGTGGAAGAGGATCGTCTAGATTTCGTGGAATCTGACAACCTCTTTTCCGACATGCAGGATTAAGGCGAAGACACTATGGCATTTGACTACGATCTGTTTGTGATCGGCGGTGGTTCGGGTGGGGTGCGCGCGGCCCGCGTGGCGGCGGCGACCGGCGCCAAAGTGGGGATTGCAGAGGATGACCGCTATGGTGGAACCTGCGTGATCCGGGGTTGCGTGCCCAAAAAGCTGATGGTGTTTGCCAGTGAATATCCTGGGGCAATGGAAGATGCGCGCGCCTATGGCTGGAAGGTTGAAAATGGCGGGTTCGATTGGGATCACTTCAAGGGCAAGCTAGAAAGTGAACTGGATCGGCTGGAACAGATTTACCGTAACCTTCTGACCAACAGTGGTGTGACAGTTCATGACGCACGCGGCAAGATTGCGGATCCTCACAGTGTCGCTCTGTCGACCGGGGAAACCGTGACAGCTAAGCATATCTTGATCGCCACGGGCGGGCATCCGGTGCGGCCTGATATGCCTGGCGCCGAACATGGTCTGGTCAGCGATGACATGTTCCATCTCAATAAACTGCCCAAACACCTTTTGATCATTGGCGGCGGATACATTGCCTGTGAATTCGCCTGCATCATGAACGGGCTGGGTGTGAAAGTGTGCCAGTATTATCGCGGCGCGCAAATCCTGCGCGGCTTCGACGAAGAGGCGCGTGGCCTGGTTGCCGAAGAGATGATCCAGAACGGTATTGATCTGCGGCTGGGCACGAACATCATTGAAATGGAAAAGATCGACAGTGGCATCCGGGTGAAGGCCACAAACGGGTCAGAGATGGTATTTGATCAGGTCATGTTCGCCACAGGGCGTGACCCCAACACGGCTGATATGGGACTTGAAGAGGTCGGGATTGAATTGGGCCGTCATGGGCAGATCATCGTTGATGAATATAGCCAGACCAAAGTGCCTTCAATCTATGCCATCGGTGACGTGACCGATCGGGTCAACCTAACGCCTGTTGCGATCCGCGAAGGCATGGCGTTTGTGGAAACCGTTTTCAAAGGTAACCCCACACCCGTGGATCACGATCTGATCCCGACCGCCATTTTCACCCAGCCTGAAATGGGCACGGTGGGTCTGTCGGAGGAAGAAGCACGGGATATCGAACCCATCCATGTCTACGCGACCTCGTTCAAACCGATGCAACAAAGCTTTGCTGGCCGTCCTGACAGGGTTTTGATGAAACTGATTGTCAGTCAGGCCACGCGCAAGGTTCTGGGCTGTCATATCGTCGCGCCAGCGGCGGGGGAAATGATCCAATTGGCGGGGATTGCTGTCAAAATGGGCGCGACCAAGGAAGATTTCGATCGTACGGTTGCGGTCCACCCCACTATGTCGGAAGAGATCGTGACACTGAAAGAGCCGGTCAGAAGCGCTTGAAAATCGCAGAAAACCACACAATTTAAGAACAAAGCCGATCACGGCAGGTCAACAAAGGATAAACACAAATGGCTGGAAATTCTGGCGGCCCATGGGGCGGCGGAAATTCGGGCGGCGGCGATGATGATGATCGTCGCGGCAACAACGGCGGCAGACGCCCGCCCGAGCGCCCACAACAAATGCCTGAAATCGATGAACTGGTTCGCAAAGGCCAGGATCAGCTGCGCGTCCTGATGGGCGGCCGTGGCGGCTCGGGCCGCACAGGCGGCACCGGTGGCGATGGTGGTCCGACCTTTGGGCGTGGCACCTTCATCATTGGGGGTCTCATTGCAGTCGTGCTTTGGGCCGCGGCCAGCTTCTACACCGTGAAGCCTGAAGAACAGGCCGTACAACTGTTCCTTGGTGAATACCATTCTACCAAAAACCCGGGTCTGAACTTCGCACCTTGGCCGGTGATGAAATACGAAAAGCTCGCCGTGACGCGGGAACAGAACGAAGATATTGGCGTCGGTGGGCGCGGTTCTGAGGCTGGTTTGATGCTGACGGGTGACGAAAACATCGTCGACATCGATTTCCAGGTGGTCTGGAACATCAATGATCCGGCCAAGTTCCTCTTCAACCTGCGTGACCCGCGCCAATCGATCCGTGCTGTGTCTGAATCGGCCATGCGGGAGATTATCGCGCAATCCAACCTCGCGCCGATCCTCAACCGGGATCGTGGTGTGATTGCATCCCGCCTTGAGGATCTGATTCAGCTGACGCTCGACAGCTATGACAGTGGCGTCAACATCATCCGTGTGAACTTCGACAAGGCTGACCCGCCTCAGCAGGTGATCGATGCCTTCCGTGACGTGCAGGCAGCCGAACAGGAACGTGACCGTCTTGAAAAAGAAGCGGATGCGTATGCCGCACGCGTTCTCGCCGAAGCCCGTGGTCAGGCTGCGCAGTCTTTGGAAGAAGCGGAAGGCTATCGCGCGCAGGTCGTGAATGAAGCCGAAGGTGAGGCGAGCCGCTTCACCGCCGTTTTGGGTGAATACCAAAAGGCCCCGGAAGTGACCCGTAAGCGTCTTTACCTGGAAGCGATGGAAGAGGTGCTTGGCGATATGGACAAGATCATCCTCGATGATGCAGCCGGTGGTGCACAAGGGATTGTGCCGTACCTGCCGCTTAATGAATTGCGCCGTCCGGCGGGAGGTCAGTGATATGAAAAAGTCAACATTTCTGCTTCCTATCATTGCGGTTATCATTGCTGCCGCGCTGTCTTCGATCTTCATCGTTGATGAACGTGAAAAGGCTTTGGTGCTGCAGTTTGGTCAGATCAAACGCGTGAAAGAAGAACCCGGTTTGGCGTTTAAAATTCCGCTGATCCAAGAGGTCGTACGCTATGATGACCGCATCCTGAGCCGTGATATTGATCCGCTTGAAGTCACGCCGCTGGATGATCGTCGTCTCGTGGTCGACGCCTTCGCGCGCTACCGGATCACCGATGTGGAACGCTTCCGTCAGGCCGTGGGTGTGGGCGGGATCGCCTCTGCCGAGGATCGTCTCGATTCCATTCTGCGATCCCAGACACGGGAAATTCTGGGTTCCGTGGCGTCCAACGACATCCTGAGTTCTGACCGTGCAGCCCTGATGCTGCGCATTCGGAATGGTGCTGTGACGAACGCAAATGAGCTTGGGATTGAGATCATTGACGTGCGTCTGAAGCGCACCGACCTGCCAAGTCAGAACCTTGATGCCACCTTCGCCCGGATGCGGGCGGAACGTGAGCGTGAGGCAGCGGACGAGATTGCCCGTGGTAACGAAGCCGCCCAGCGTGTTCGCGCGCAGGCCGATCGTACCAACATTGAGATCACGTCAGACGCCACACGTGAGGCTGAGATCGTCCGAGGTGAGGCCGATGCCCGCCGCAATGCAATCTTTGCTGAAGCTTTCGGTGCCGATGCGGAATTCTTTGAATTTTATCGGTCGCTCAACGCTTACCGTCGCGCGCTTCCGGGGTCCAATTCATCAATGGTTCTTTCGCCCGATAGCGAGTTCTTCAATTATCTGCGTTCCGACCAGGGGGCTGCCGCCATTGAACGGGCCAGAACACCATCTGGTACAAGCGGGGCTGGTACAGCCAGGGCAAGCCAGTAAAGGGCTGCGGCTGAATGGAATATGTGCTTCTGGCCCTTGGGCTGGTGCTGATTTTGGAGGGGCTGGTGTACGCACTGGCCCCTTCTTTGATTGAACAGATGCTTGCCGCCCTGCGCGGAATGAGCATTGAGGCCCGCCGCCTCATCGGCTTTTTCTGCATTGTGATGGGTTTGATCTTTGTGCTGACCGCCCGATATCTAGGGGTATGAGCATGCGTGTGGTATCGTTGTGTTAACATCCGTTTCACATAGCCGTGACAATCATGACTGGACTTTGCGATCGGGCCATGCGTTCCTAAATTCTAGGGCAGAGGCAAAAATCCCCCGACCCACAAGGCCGGAGAAACCGGAGGAAATTCCATTGAACGCAAACACTCGCTCTCTCTCAATTAATCAACGCATGCCTGGAAATGCTGCGTCCGTGCGCGCCGTATGGCTCACACTGCTGGCAAGCGTTCTGATATTGGCGCAAGCCATCGCCGCACAGGCGCGGCCCGAAAGCTTTGCCGATCTGGCCGAAGGTGTCAGCCCGGCTGTTGTCAACATCACAACCTCTACCGTCGTGTCCCAAAGCACGAACCAGTCCCCGATTGTCCCCGAAGGATCTCCCTTTGAGGATTTCTTCCGCGAATTCCAGGATCGCAACAATGGCGAACGCCCCCGTCGCAGTTCCGCGCTGGGCTCCGGCTTTGTGATTTCCGAGGATGGCTTTGTGGTCACCAACAACCACGTCATCGAATCCGCCGACGAGATCATCATCGAATTCTTTTCTGGCGAAGAGCTGGAAGCGACACTGATTGGAACCGACCCCAAGACCGATATCGCGCTTTTGAAGGTCGATACCGATGAACCGCTGCCCTTCGTCAGCTTTGGTGACAGCGACAACGCGCGCGTGGGCGATTGGGTGGTCGCAGTGGGCAACCCGCTGGGCCAGGGTTTTTCTGTCAGCGCAGGCATTGTGTCCGCGCGCAATCGGGCCCTTTCGGGCACCTATGACGATTACATTCAGACCGATGCCGCGATCAACCGGGGCAACTCGGGCGGTCCGCTTTTTAATCTCGATGGTGAGGTCGTGGGCGTGAACACAGCGATCCTCAGTCCTACGGGCGGGTCCATCGGTATCGGTTTCTCTATGGCGTCGAATGTCGTGACCCGCGTGGTCGATCAATTGCGGGAATTCGGCGAAACCCGTCGCGGCTGGCTGGGTGTGCGTATTCAGGATGTGACCGATGATGTGGCCGAGGCCATCGGACTTGACGAGGTGGCTGGTGCCTTGGTGACAGATGTCCCCGAAGGCCCTGCAGAAGAGGCAGGCATGCTGGCCGGTGACGTGATCCTGAGTTTTGATGGCGCCGATGTGGCCGACACACGCGGCCTTGTGCGCCGGGTGGGTAATACGGAAGTCGGCAAGACCGTACGCGTCGTCGTGTTCCGTGAAGGGCAGACGCAGACCCTGAAGGTCACGCTGGGTCGTCGTGAGGTGGCAGAGGGCGTGATCCCCGCCGCCCAGCCCGGTGGCGGTGAGACGGAAGAGCAGGTGGAGGAAGTGTTCCTTGGCCTGACCCTGAGCCCGGTCAATGACGAACTTCGCGAACAGCTGGAACTGGCAGATGACGCCGAAGGGCTGGTTGTGACCGATGTCGACACGCTGTCGGAGGCTTATGAAAAGGGTATGCGCGCCGGTGATCTGATCACCGAGGCCGGTCAGCAAAGCCTGCGCACAGTCACTGATCTGGAAGAGCGCATCACGGAGGCGACTGAGGCTGGGCGCAAATCCCTCCTCCTTCTGGTGCGCCGTGCCGGTGATCCGCGCTTCGTTGCGCTGTCGCTGGATACAGACGAATAACCAACTGCAATAAACACCCATTGGGCGCTCCGATTGGGGCGCCCTTTTTTTGGGTCCGCGCGCGTATCGCATTCTTTCAAAGAATGCGTCCGAAATCTTTTAAAGATTTCGCGGCACCGGGTAGTGGATGGGTCTTGTGTCCTTGCGCAGATAAAGTGGATGCTTTGCCGATCCGTCCTTATTGAGCCCGAGGCATTGCAAGGGCTTACCGCTTTCCACCATCGCGTTGATCACTCTTTCCAACACCCCATGGTGCCGTTTGTGCAGCTTGCCATACGCCATGATGATCAGCTCTGCCTCGCCGGCCATATCCTGCAAGACAGGTATATTTTCCGCGCTGCAGGCCTCATCCGGGTCGTGGGGGATGTCCTTTGGCGATGTCGCCCGCCAATCCAGAACATTGCCTTTAAGATAACGGGTAAAGCCCCAGTCTTGCGCAAACATGAGTTCCCTGTGGCAGGTCGGGTCGGAAACATCCGCCGCCGCCACCGACGGGTTCATGCCGACAAAAAGCACCGCACGTGGGGCGGTACCAGCTTGGGTCCACTCCCGTGTGAGTGCCTGCCGATACCGCCCGCATTCTGAAAACCGTGCGCCGCCGATGACCCCGTCCGGCAACTTGATCCGAACTTTGCCGCCGGGGTTGTGCAGATCATCGGGTGTGGTCACGAGCCATCTCCGAAATTGAACACGCGCGCTGGGTCAAGCATGCCCGCACGGAAGCGTCCAATCGCCACGGGTTGGTCACCGCATGCAGCCCAACATTCTGCCCCGAATTCCAGATCATGGGCCACGACCGGTGCTGCATTTCCGTTTCGCAGGCGGGTGGCCGCTTCGTCGGAACACGTGACACGGGGCAAATCAGCGAGGCCGAGCTCTAGGGGCAGCACATGCTGATCCAGATCCGGTTTTTGCGCCATCGCTTCAATCTGTTCCATGCTCAGCCCGTCTTCGGCTTTGAATGGCCCGGACCAGGCCCTGCGCAGCCAGGCCACATGCCCGTGACACCCAAGTGCATCCCCCAGATCTCGCGCGATGGCCCGTACATAACCGCCTTTGCCGCAGACCATCTCCAGTGTGACATGGTCGTCATCCGGATGGTCGGTGAGCAGCAATTCCTCCACCCACAAAGGCCTTGCGGCCAAATCCATCTCTTCGCCATCGCGGGCGCGTTTATAGGCGCGTTCACCGTCGATCTTCACGGCGGAAAACTGCGGCGGGACCTGTTCGATATCGCCTAGAAACGCCGGTAGAGCGGCTTTCACTTCCTCCTCGGAAGGGCGCAGATCAGAGCAGTGAGTCACTTCGCCCTCGGCGTCATCGGTATTGGTGCGCGCGCCGAAACGAACGGAAAATTCATAAGCTTTCAAAGCATCAGTCACGTAAGGCACGGTTTTTGTCGCCTCCCCCAGCGCCACGGCCAACACCCCCGTTGCAGCGGGGTCCAACGTACCCGCATGCCCTGCTTTTCGTGCCTGCAGCGCCCAACGCACCTTGTTCACCACGGCGGTTGATGTGATGCCCTCGGGCTTGTCCACCACCAACCAACCGGAGATATCGCGGCCCTTGCGCTTGCGTGCCATGTGCTGTCCTGCATCTGAGTGAGTGCGCGGGCTATCAAGCCCAGCCGCAGGCGTCAATCGCCTGTCACAACGCCCACAATCGGCCCCATCGGAAAGCCCGCATCGTTGCGGCCCAGTTCCGGTGCATAAAGCTTGGAAATGTTTCCGTCGAAATACAGCGCCTGAGGTGTGCCAAGGTGATCGCGAAAGAGCGATGCGAATGCATGGAAATTCACCGCGGTTTCCGAGATGACAAACCAGACGGTGCGCCCATCAGCGGAGGTGCCCACCCCATTGCGAATGAACGTGCTATCGGAGTTTTCCAGAAACCGCGGATG